>CAIQCK010000030.1 GCA_903870275.1 uncultured bacterium
CCAGTGGAAGAAACGATACGAGCCGGCGCGCACGGCCTACGAGCGGCTGCTGGACAGAGGTGTGCTCGGTCAGAAAGCGCGGCGGCAACTGCGGGATCGCTACGAGAGCTTGGATCCCTTTGTGTTGAAAACGGAATTGGAGCGACGATTGAAACCGATCCTGGCGGCGGAAGTTCTGCCCCGCCCTGCGGGCGGTTACGCTCCGCGGTGAGGCGCTGGCCCGCGAACTGAAGCTGCTCAAGCTCGGCATCGTCAGCCTCGACGGTACCCACCTGCGCGCCAACGCCCCCAAGGACAAGAACGTCACCTGCGAGCGCGCCCAGGAACTGCACACCCTATTGCAACAGGACGTGGCGCAACTGCTCCAACAAGCCGAGGCGGCCGACCGCCGGGACCAGGACCCGCAAAAGCTGCCTCAGGACATCGCCCGCCGCGAAAAGCTGCTGCAGAAAATGGACGCCAGCTACCCCCGCATTTTAACGTCACAAGATGAACATCTGCCGCGCTGAACGATTCGCTGAGCTCCTCCTTCGGCTAATACACTAAGCGATGAAAGAGCGAGTAATATCACTCGTCACCCACAAGAAACTCAGTCCTATGCGCAGGACTATGTCAGCTTTCTTCTCACCTGGTTCAAATCGGCATCGGCCATGATCTTGACCAAATCAGTGAATTTCGTTTTTGGTTTCCAACCAAGCGCCCGTCTCGCCTTTGCACTGTCCCCGAGCAGATAGTCAACTTCAAGCGGCCGATAAAAATTTTTGTTGATGCGTAGAATGATCCGCCCGGTGTCTTCGTCAACCGCTACTTCCTTTAACCCTTGTCCTTTGAACGAAACATGCATGCCGAGCGCATTCGCTGCTTCGAGAAAAAAAACTCTGACCGTGTGACTCTCGCCAGTCGCGATGACGAAATCTTGGGGTTTGTTCTGCTGGAGCATGAGCCACATCATTTCCACGTAGTCCTTGGCGTAGCCCCAATCGCGTTTGGCATCGAGATTGCCGAGTTCGAACGATTCCTGCAAACCGAGTCTGATCCGAGCCATCGAGAGTGTGATTTTGCGGGTGACGAAATGCTCCCCACGCAGTGGTGATTCATGGTTGAAAAGGATGCCTGAGCAAATGAACAAACCGTGCGCGTCCCGGTAGCGAACAACGAAATCCTGATGTGCCTTCAGCTTCGCTTCGCCATATGGGCTGACGGGCGCAAACGGCGACCGTTCGTTCTGCGGTGGCTTAGTCTTGCCGAACATTTCACTCGTCGATGCTTGGTAAATGCGAACCTTTGGATTTGCTTTCATGGCCGCGTTTACCAATCGGCCGACGCCGTAGTAATTGACCTCTGTAGTCTCTTCGGGGCATTTAAACGAAATACCAACATCCGATTGTGCGGCAAGGTTGTATATTTCGTCTGGACAAGTTTCGACGATCACTCGATCAATAGATCCGATATCACGGAGATTACCGTAGAGAATGGTCACTTTTTTGCTGCGCACAAGATCGCTCACCCGAACCAACGGGTCATTGCTAGCGCGTCGAATCATGCCAAATACTGCATATCCTTTGCTCGCCAGGAATTCAGCCAAATATGATCCGTCTTGGCCCGTAATACCAGTGATGAGGGCCCGCTTTTTCGATGTTTGCTTCATATTCGTTTTCATGCTTCATCTTTTACTGTGCGCGCAACGAATGCCGCCACACATCCGGATCGCTATTTCCTGCCTGATTTTTCAGCATTTCCCCCGACAAGCAAGTCCTCCATGCCGCGATCTCCTCGCGTCAGTAATCATAAATCATATAAACCGCGGTCTTGTTTATAGCCGCCACAACCGCCGCCTTCTGCACCACCCTCGGGCCCCATCAAATCGCCGAGCACATCGCCCATGTCCTCCTCGATCTTTTCGGGATCCTCGCCCTTTTCAAGACGTTTGATGGCGGTGTCAAGTTCCTTGGGCATGGCGCCGGCGGGCAACAGGTCCTTCATCTTGCGCATCATGTGGGCCATGTGCCTGGGGTTGTTCTCATCGAGATGCTCCATGTCGCGTTCCAGTTCGCTCATGGACCGCATGACGCGGGGATCATCCAAATCCGGCATGGGCGGCCCGCCTTGGTCTTCGGTCCCGCTTTTCGCGGCAGGCTCCTTCAAGCCACGCGGCATGCCGAACCGGCTCATGCGTTTGACCATCTTCTTATTGCCACACTTGGGACACATCGGCAAACGCTTTGGCTGGACACGCTTCGAAAAAAAGTTGAACACCACCCGGCACTTGGGGCAGGCGAACTCGTAAATTGGCATAACAGATGGTCCTCCGAACACACACCATTCTCTTATGCATAAAATACAGAAGCCGTGCACAAGGTCAAGCTTGCTGCTCACACGGGCGAGCGAGCAGCCATCCTCCCCTTCCGCGCACATCCGGTTCCACTGAGGGCGTTCAACGACAACCGTCCACAATGCCACGGCTGCCACAGGCCAGAAGAAACTGGAGTGCCGCCGCAATATTGCTTTCCTGACATCCATTGCGGATAATAGCGCCATGTTCTACCTGATGAGCAAGCTGCTGGAGCCGTTTCTGCAACCTTTCAACTGGCTGCTGCTGGGCATGGTCATTGCCGTCTGGAAAAGCCGGGGCCGGATGCGCGGCCTGATCGGGGGCCTCCTGCTGGGCCTGATCCTGCTGGGCAGCCCGTGGCTGTCCAACGCGGCGTACCGGGCTTGGGAAATCTGTGATCGCCCCAAGGTAGTAAAAACCAACGACTACGACGCCGTCATCGTTCTTGGCGGCGGCACGGTTTACAGCACGGATCTCGCCGGCAATGACTTGCACCTGAACAATTCGGACCGACTTTATCAGGGCATGCGGCTTTGGCAGAAGGGAGCCGCCCCCCGGATCCTGCTCACGGGCGGCGGCGATCCGTTGTCAGAGGCCGATCTGGGGCGTCGGGTCCTGCTGACGATGGGCATTCCTGATTCGGCGATTCTCGTTGAACCTTCATCCCGAACCACTTGGGAGAATGCCAGCCTGACAGCGGCGCTGGTCCAAAAGCACCCCGATCTTTTTCCACGCAAGCGGCTGCTCGTGGTCACCTCCGCCCTGCACCTCCGCCGCGCCGTATGGTGCTTTGAACGCTGCGGGCTGTCGGCAACGGCCTACCCTTGCGATGTCTCCGGCTCAGGCACACCACCGGCCGAGTGGCTCGACAAGATTCTCTGGAATCTTCCGTCAGCGGGGGTCTTCTGCAGTTGGGACGCGTTAATTCACGAGTGGATCGGAATTCTGTCGTACCGCTGGCACCACGGGCGTTTGTAAATGGATTTGGTATTGCGTTCATACGAAACCGAAGAAGGAAGCGACGGCCGAGATTTATTTCCACAAGACGCCGGGCCTGGAAGTTTACTATCCACGGCTGCAACGACGGAAAACCATCCGCCGGGTCAAACGGTGGGTAGTCGGCCCCTTGTTCCCTCGGTATTTTTTTGTCGGTTCGAGTTGGTGGATCATTACCGGACTGTGCGCTACGCGCGCGAGGTGATCGGCATCGTCAGTTTTGACGCCCCCCCTGTCGACGAGCTGGCGGTCAATGATCGCCTCAAGGAGTGGGCCGGCGAAGCCGTGGACGTGGTGACCATTCACCCCAACCCAAAGCCGAGCGACACGGTGGAGATCACGGACGGCGCGCTTCGCGGTCTCAGGGCGGTTGTCGAACGCGACATAAACGACCAGCAACGCGTGGCCCTTCTGCTGACCACGCTGGCTTACCATGCCCGCATTGTGGTCAACCGTGACCAGATTGAACCGGCTTCGTGAAGCGTCAGCGGCACGGTGGCGCGCCGGCTGGGGTCAACCGGGTCAACGCACGAAACAGTTTTAACTTGAGCTTTTCACGGTTGAAGCATTAGGTTTTTTATGTTCGTGATGCTGAGGCGTTTTCATTTCTTAACCAGCCCAGATCAGGGACGAAGCAAAGGAAAGCAACAGAATGGATGATATAAAGGTCACCAAGAAGACTGTCGACCACACTCACATCAGTCAGGAAACGAAGCAAAGTTTGACTCGGCTGTTGTCCGCGTTGGTGCCTTTGCTGGTGTCTCCAAAAATTTCCTCTGTGATGCAATCCATGTTCGCCAACGACGGTTCAGATCCCCTGCAGTTCGGCATCGGCATCACGGCCATGGGAATGCCGCTGGTGTGTACCGTGTTGTGGGCTGCTGCGGTTTTGCGACAGGAAAGGCATGTTTGGAAAAAACCTCGTCACAGTCATCGACATGGTGGTCGGTCGTTGTGGCACGCCGTTAGAAGATGTCTCTATCTGGCGCTAGCGCTCAGTTGCCCTGCCTGTATTGCAGTGACGATCTGGCATCTGATCCGCTCCTGATCCTCTGCTGGCCGGAAATGGCGTATCGCCCTATGCAAACATCTGTCGAAAAGTGCCACGTGCGGGCATTTGTGTGAGACATGGAAATTCTGTGAATATGAGGTGTATTCCGTCGCTCCACTTTGTTCAAAATTTTCGTTAGTGTCCTGAGGTGGGACGCGCGCGTTTTGCCGCGAGATTAGCGAGACCTCCGGCGACCGTCCTCCTGGCGCCTTGCTTGCAGACCGAGGCCCCATCCGTTCAGAGACCCAAACGTTCCCGTCTCTCCTTGATCCCGGATGCATATCGCTACTTCGCGTCGGCGGAGAGGAAACTTCTCCCAAGCAAATCGGCCCATGTGGGAAACGCCGTTTTGGAACCGGGCCGTGACGCCCTCCCAGAATGCGACCGTTGATCTGCAGGCGTTCCCGGCCGGAATAATCCAAAAAGTTCTTTCGCGTCAGCCGCGACTTCTTGCCGCTCAGGGGCAGCGCAGGCGTGCGCCAGGCCCGTGTGGCCATGCAGGGGTCACGACAAAGGGATCCGTGTCCGGTTCCTGGGCAAACCGCACGGCTTCCGCGCATAGGGGTGCCCGTGGCGAACCTCCGCCTCCTTGAACCCAGGTGGCGGCAACCGTACAGCCGCGAGCGAGCGCCATGGTCTTCCTTTTCCCAGAGCTCCCAGGCGGCCTTCGATCTCCCCTTCCGGCGAAGGCTTCCCCCATGACGGGCCCGCCTCCACGACCCGCGTTACCGTCCTCTTTGCCTGCGACGCCTCTCCGCCAACCTCCGGTAAAATTCAACCTTGTCGACTTCCTGTTTTTTCATCTCCGCCATAAGGCTCGTCCGGGACTCATCGACGCCAAGCACATCCGAAAGGTAGCGGAGCGCGCCGAGGGAATGATTGTCGCGATCATGCGGCACATCCTTCCCGGGCTGCCATTGGTAGGATTGAAATTCCTTGATCGTGTTCACACACCCGGGGTCCAGGGTCAACCTGGCCCTGCCGTCCCCCTGCACCTTGAGCCGGTCCTGCAATTTGCGGATGCCATCCACCAGATCCCCCTTACCCCCCTCCGCTTCCAAGCCCGCCGCCTGGAGCGCGGCGATCAAGCCGGCCGCCGCCGCGTCGACGGCGACCCGCTCGCAGTGCATTTCCTGGTACCAAGCCCTGGCCTGGGCCACGATCTCGCTCTCCAGTTTGCCGCGCTCGTAGTATTCCCGCGGCACGTGCCAGCGGCCGTCGCCGTCCGCGCCGACGAGCAGGTTCACCTGGGGATTGGTATAGCCCTCGTCCATGGCCAGAAACCACCGCCGGAACTCGGAGGCGGAACGCGTGCGCACATGGGGCCCCTCCGGCTTCGGATCAAACAAGTCGAACACCGCGTTCTCCGAGGTGACCCACAAACCCTCCAAGTAGCGTTTCCGGTTCACGCCGCTCAGGGTGGAATCCAAGAAACCAATGCGGCGTTTGCCTTTCTCGGTGATGTTGCCTTGATCGTCATAGAGGGCGGGATTGTCCCTGACCGTGGCGTTGATGAGGGTCAGCCGGCCCTCCCTCGCCCGCCGGGGGATCCAATGATCCGCACAGTCCGGTTTGCAGTCGCCGAAGACTTGCGGGTGGGCCACGACCGCCCCGCGGCCCGTGCACCGGGACGCCAGGGCCACCCAGTCGGCCTCGGTCAGTTGCTCCGCCTGCACCACCTGGATGTAATCCCACTCGCTGGAGAGCAGCTTGTCGGCCTTGTCCATGCCGAGCGCGACCAGCTCGCTGCCGTTGGAAAAGATCCACTTCTCGGTCGTGGCCCCGCCGATGGTGCGCAGGGGGAAGCCAGCGGCGATCGCGTTGAAGGCGCGGGCGCAGGAGTTTTCAATGGAACCGAAGACCTTGCGCACCATGGCTCCGTGGACACCGGGCCGCCGGGGATCCGTGCACAGCAGAAACGACTTCACGCACCCCGCCCAGGTCTTGCCGATGTCGTTGCCCCCCGCACAAGATCGCCTCATGGTCGTGACAGCCAAGAAACTCCAGCACCTTGCCGCGGAATTTGGGAAGCTTGATGATAATTGAGTCGGCGGTTGTCAGGGTCATCTCATCCTTTCTGGGACGGCTCGGGCGGCGCCTGTCCCGTCACGAATTCGGAATCAAAGGGGCACTGGACGATCACCGTGGGTCCGGCCCCGGAGGTCTCGGCCTTGGCCGGGTCCCGGTATCGGGGATCCCGCGCCTTGGCCATCAGGGTCAGGAGCCTGTCGGAGTATTCGCGGACCATTCCGCAAATCTGACCTTTGTAATACCTCGGCTTCTCCACACCTTCAACGGCGCGGCGATAAATTTCCAAGTCGATGACGTCCTTGCTGGCCTCCAGGGCGTCGTCCATGGCCCGCTTGAATCGGGGAGACCTGCGGGCCGCCTTGTAAATCGCATCCCGCGTCACGCCGGCCTTCTGGGCGGCCGCGGTCACATTGCCCGTGCGGGCAAGCTCGGCCAGCGCCATCCGACGCCAGCGTTTTCTTCGCGATCCCCCGTTGGGCGTAGACAAACTGCAGACAACTTTTTCGGAGTTTTCCTCTGTAACCGGCGCCACGGCAGGCTCTCCCAAAGCTAAATGTTTAGAGCTTTCTTCACCCTCAATTTTATACCGCAACGGAAAATTAGTTGCAAGGGACCCCACGGTCCGGCGACGGTTCCGCGCCTCCAGCGACGACCGTTTCCCCTTCCCGCCGCACCCGCAACTCCGGCGGCAGGGCCGCGGTCCCCATGCGATGTCTGTCCAAAGGGCGCGCACAGCAATGAGTCTGCGTCCGTGGTTTTTTCCTTTTGGGAAAGGTCCTGCAGCTTCTCTGGCGACGAACGACCTTGCCGTCCGTCACAACAGAAGTGGGCCGGAAACCGCAAGCCCGGTTTCTTTGCGGCCGGCGTCGCGGGCTCCTAGTCGAGCTTGCCGGCTTTGCGCCAGCGATACAGCGTGGAAGGATTGACGCCCAACTGGGCGCAGACCAGGCTATAGTCATTGCCGTTCTCGGCCAGCAGTTTCTTGGCAAGCGCGATCTTTTGGCGGGCATTGGGCAGCAACTCCGCGGAAGCTGGCGGGACGGTCGTCGCCGCGCGCGACACCGCATCCCCCGTTGGCGCGGTCTGGGGCGCAAACGGTTCGACGGCCACGGGCGCCTCCCACCACGACGCGCGCAGCATGGGCCCGTCGAACATCAGCGCCAGCCGGTCAATGGCGCTCTTGAGTTCCCGCACGTTGCCGGGCCAGGCGTATTGCTGGAAACGCCCGATCAGACCCGGCTCCAGCGTCTCGAAATTCTTGCCAAACCGCTCGTTGGCCTGGTGCAGGAATGCCAGTGCCAGCTCCGGAATGTCTTCCGGCCGCGTGCGCAAGGGCGGTACTTCAAGAACGAGTTCCGCCAGCCGGTAGTAGAGGTCGGCGCGGAACCGGCCACGCGCGACATCGGTCTCCAAATGCCGGTTCGTGGCGGAAACGAGACGGAGCCTGACGCTGTACTCGCGTTCGCCGCCGACGCGACGCGCCCGGCGCGTTTCGATAAACCGCAACAGCTTCGGTTGCAGCGAGAGTTCCATCTCTCCCACCTCGTCGAGGAACAGCGTGCCGCCATCGGCCTGCTCGACCAATCCCGCGCGCGCCTTCAACGCGCCGGTGTAAGCGCCCTTTTCAACCCCGAAGAGTTCCGCCTCCAACAAATCCTTCGGGATCGCCGCGCAGTTCAGCGCCACGTAGTGACCGCCGCGGCCGGCTTTGTGGAGCGCCGCCGCCACGCGCTCCTTGCCAACGCCCGATTCGCCCTGGATCAGCACGCACACGTCGGTGGGGCCGACCCGGTCTATTCTCTGGCGCATCTCGCGCACGGCTTCGGAGCGCCCGGTCAGCACGTCGTTCGCGCTGAGCGGTTTGCCGCCGTAGAGCTGGAGCCAGAGTTTCTGGTTCTCCACCGCGCTCGCGATCACGGCCTGCCACCTCTCGTCGGTGTCGTCCAAGGCGAGCACGTTATACGCCCCGTCGCGGAGAAACCGGACTACCCCGCGGGTTGAAGCGGTCTGAACACAGCCGATGAACAAGCGGTTGGCTTGGGCGAGCCGCACGCGCAGTTTCGCCCACGAGCCTGCCGCCATGATTTCATCGGGAAGCAAATAAACCAGCTCCGCGCTGTCATGTGACAGGTCCGCGACGTGCTGGATGGGGAACGCGCGGCAGACCGTGCCGAGCCGTTTCAGGCGCGTCTCGGCGTCGCAGGCGAAGTCTTCAGGGTGCAGAACCGTGGCCATGTCGCTGTATTGATTATGGAATGTGCCAGCCGATGCAACTGCAATCTGCCGTCGCGCGAGCCGCCAGTCTCATGGCGACTCCAGTTTGCTCCCGCCGAAAAGATATTGCTCCAGACGGAACGTCCGGATGACCTTCAAGACGTCGGACTGCGGGTTGACAAACAGAACCTCCACGCCCCGCAAACGACCGTGCTTTTTCAGACGTCCCATCAACCCCACGCCCGCGCTGCTGATGAAGGTGACGTCACTCAGGTCAATGACAACATTCTTCAACTCGGCGGCGCAGCTTTCCAAATAGCTTTCGGAGAGGTGCCTGAGCGCTTCGAGATTGGCCGCGGTGATCTCTCCATGCCACGCCAGCGGCTTTGGCGCCGCCGAGAGGTCCAAGGCCACCGCGGCATGTACTTCGCCCGTCCGCGCCGCAATAACGGCTTTCGCCGCGTTGAGATCCACCGCGATGGTCAGCAATTCCTGCATGTGCAGTCGTTCGAGGGATTGCAACGCGATGGGAGAGAGTTTTGCCAGCACGAACTGGCAGTTCGAAGCGGCGAGGTTCTTGTGCAGCCGGACCAGCAATCCCACACCGGTGCTGTCAATAAACTGCACGTGCGTCATGTCGAACACCAGGTGCGATGGAGACACGATGAGGCATTTCCACAACCACTCGTGGTCCCGCACCACGGCCGCGTCGAAGCGCGGCGGGAGCATCACCAGTTCAAAACCCGATTCTGTTTTCTCCGCCACCACCGTCAGCCGGCGGTATCGGGCCACGCGGCGGCGATGGACATGAAACTCCCACCATTGCACCACAAAGTGCCAGGTGAAGAACCAAAGATCGGTCATATAACGCCAGAACAACCGGCGCGGCTCGCGCATCAACCAAAAAGCGCGTTCCAAACCAAAACGCTGCAACCACATCGGCGCCCGCGGAATCGCGCCGGCCAGAAAATCAATCGTATGGCCGATGCCGATGGAGACCGGCACGCCGAGCGCGCGGCAGTGCATGTTGAGCCACATCTCCTGCTTGGGGCATCCCAGCGAAATCAGAAGGATGTCCGGCTTCGCCTCCCGAATGGCCCGGCAGATGCCGGCGTTGTCCATCTCTGCCAACGGCGCCGACGGCGGCGACAAGTGACCGGCCACTGTGAGGCGGGGATGCTGCGCGCGAAGATTGTCCAACGCGCGACGAACGATCTCTTCTTTGCCGCCAAGGAAAAACACGCGCCAGCCGTTTTTTTCGGCGGCGGAGAGCAGCGCCGGCACCAGGTCGAAACCAGCGACAAGTTCCGGCAACGGGTTGCCCAGCCGCTGCGAGGCCAGTAACAACGGCATGCCATCGCACAAGATAAGATGGGCTTCAATGAGAATGCGATGCACCTCCACGTCCTTCAACGCCCGCACTACAAACCCCACATCCGCCATCACCAATTGATGCGGCCGCTTCGACGCGATCATCTGTCCGACGAACGCGATGGTCTGCGAAATCGTGACCACGTCAAACGGCACGCCGAAAAGGACGACGGGCGTTCCCGGTTTGAGTTTGCGTTGAGATGGCGGATGAGTATCGCTCATGAAGAGGCGGCTCCATCAGAACGGGGGGGCGGATCGGAGATGGACTCCGCCCCACCGAGAATGCGTTGCACTTCTTTCAGCAGCTGCATGGGGCTGCACGGTTTGGTCAGGAACAATGCCGCGCCAGAGCCTTCGGCCTCCTGTCGGGTGAGCACGTGGCCGCGCGCCGTCAACATAATCACGGGGATGGAGACGGTGGCGGGATTCTGTTTGAGCTGGCGCAAGGCGGCGAGGCCGTCCATCTCCGGCATTTGCACGTCCATGATGATCAGAGCCGGCTGCTCGCCACCCGCCAGTTTTACCGCTTCGCGACCGTTGCGGCCGAAGATCAAGCCGTAGCCGCCCTTTTTCAGACTGAGTTCCGTGACGCGAAGCATGAAGGCTTCATCATCCACGATGAGAATTTTTTGTGGCATAAACAAGTGGCGCCGATGGCTCGGGATTATTCGTTGACGAGAACCAGAAACGTCTGGTCGTCGGTGGCCGGCTCCTTTCCCTGAAATGTTTGCAGCACCGAGGCCAGGTCTTGCACGGCTTGCGACGCGTTTTGCCGTCGGTCGGCAATGAGCCGCCATCGCTCTTTCAATCTATCCAGCCCAAAATGTTCACGGTTGGAATTGGCCGTGTCGGTCACGCCGTCGGTAAACAACAACAGCCGCGTGGCCGGCCTCAGGTCGGAAACCTCCTCGGAGAACACCGCGTCGCGCATGATGCCCAGCGGAAAACCCGTGTTGCCCACTTCGACAGGAGTGCTGCCGGTCGTGGCCATCAGCAACGGGCAGTGGCCCGCGCCAGCCACGCGGATCCGGCGCGCCGCTGCATCCACAAACACCAGTTGCGCCGTGATGAACATTTCCATCCGATCCAGATCGGGAAAGAGGCTGTGGTTGAGCCAGGTCAAAAATTCGCCTGGCCGCTCCACCAGGTCGGGCCGCGCATGCAGATGGCTGCGGAAGATGGTCGCGACCATGGCGGCCGGCACGCCCTTGCCCATCACGTCCGCCATCACCAGCAACAGCCCGTGCCCGTTTGTGGCAATGGCATCGTAAAAATCCCCGCCCACCAGCCGCGCGCTCTGATAATACCCGGCCACTTCCAATCCCGGCATCTGCGGCAGCCTTTCCGGCAGCAACGACCGCTGGAGGCTGGAGGCAATTTCCAACTCGCGCGTCATCAACTGCGCCTTCAGATGTTCCGTGCGAAACCGCGCGTTGCTGATCTGGACGCCCAGAAAATCGGCGAAGGTCTGGATGACGTTGACCTGACCCGCCTTGAACGATGCGTCGGTGGACAGCCGTCCGACGGACAGGACGCCGATGAGCGACTCCTCCGCGAAGATCGGGTGCGCCAGACCGTTGGAATGCTGGATGAATGGAAACAACGGATCGCCCGGCAGCAGAGGCGAAGCAGCGTCAAACCAAACATCCTGCCGTGTCCGGGCGGCGCGCAGCTCCACGGATTCGGCCGCGGGCGGGGCCGGCGACAACGAAAGCACGTAGTCGGGGTCCGCCGGCAAAGACGTGACGGCGACGTGAAGCTCCCTGCCTTCAGGGTCCGCCACCTGCAACAGATACCAGTCGGCTTCGACGATCATCAGCAACTCACGCATCCAAGTGGCGGCGAATTCCTCCGTTTGCTGAAACCGATTTAACGCGGAACTGAAACGAAACACCGCCGAGAGGCTCTCGTAGCACGACGCGAGTTCCTCGGTCATCGCTTGCAGGGTTTGTTCGTCCTCCAACAGGCGGCGTTCCATGGCAACTGTGGACGCCGTGGCCGACAGCGCGCTCACGGTCAAAACAGGCCGCTGCCGGCGGATGACCATGCAGTTTTCCTTCCGCCCGCGCAAGTATTCCACTCCGCTGGCAAGGGACTGGATAAGGAAAAGGCCGCGCCCTTTCTCCCTGTCCACAGGTGGCAACAGCGCCCGCTCCGGCATCTCGAAGCCGGCCGTGTGGTCGGTCAGGCGAATCTCCACCTCGTCGTCGCGGCAAAACACCTCCAACCGGTTCGGCAATCCGCGCCCCGCTTCCGTCGCATAATCCGCCGCGTTGTTGGCGGCTTCGGTGACCATCAGCTCCCACGCGTGCAAATCACTTTCCGGCAATTGCGCTTCCGCCAAAAACTGGCGGACGCACCGCGACACTTCGCGGGATTCGCGCAGGTCGCACGCGAAGGTCAGCGACAAGAAGCGGGTTCCAACCAAATTGATCTGGGGTGTAACCACAGGAATCAGGGATTGATGATGTCAAACACTTCGCCGAGGCTTAACAACTGTAGAATCTGGAACACGGCGGGCTTGGGATGAAGCAACCGCACCTTGCCGCCGCGCTGACACATCGTCTTGTGAAGGGAGATCAACACGCTAATCCCGTGGCTGTCCAAAAACTTCACTTGAGACAGGTCCATGTCAAGAGTCGTGTGGGCATCCGTCAGCGACTGGCGGATGGAATCCCGCGCCCGAATCCCCCCATCCGCGGTCAACTCGGTGAAGTCGGTGACGATCAGCGTGTCGCCTTGTGTTTGTATTCTCATGCTTCCATGCCGCCATTGAAACCCGTTACCCGGGCACAATCTCAAAAACCCGATGCAACCGGGTGAGTTCCAGAACCTGCTGTACGTGCGCAGCGGGGTTGATTAACCGAACCTTGCCGTTGCGCTCGGCGGCCGTTTTGCGCAAAGCCACGAGCGCCCCCAACCCCGCACTGTCCACGAACTGCACCCGCGACAGATCAATGTCTATATTATTCCGTCCGTCGGCAAGCGCCGCCCGGATTTGATCGCGGAAACTGCCGGCGTTTGTCGCGTTGAGTTCAGTAACGCCGCTCACGATGAGCGCATTTCCCTGTGATTGGATATTCATAAGGCTGACTCTCTTTTCTTCAGGCTACTTCGAATCGACTGCAATGGCACGTTTAAAAAACACAGCGCACGATTTTTATATCCTGTGGCAGCCATCTTGAACAGCATAGAAACGAGCGTGTGCCTCCGCATCCCTGCAACCCACCGCGTCCGCCAGCGAAGACACTCCCGACAGCAAGGCCGGCCGGAATGGCTCGAACTCATCCGTCCGTTCGACGGTTCGCACCGGCATCAACGGCCGGTCGCCCACTCACGCGGCACCGCCCGGCAAATTCCCGCAAGCCGCCGCGCACGTCCGCAGGAAAAGATGGCAACCGTTAAGGAAAGAGTGCTATAGAATTCCAACAGTCTCAGGCTGCCGTGGCAGGCCCGCATGATCAGACGCATGAACAATCCGGAAGAGACAAACACTGTAACCGTGAAGCCCCGTTGGTCGTATCAACGGAGACTGGCGTTGATTGTAACGCTCGCGATCGGCATCGGCGCGTCGGTGGCCGTGATTTTCGTGGCGAAACAATGGGAGCGCGAAACGGTTCGCATTGATTATGAAGTCGCCAGCAACGACCGGATGCTGGCGGTAAAACGGACCGTCCAGGATCACGTCGCCGTGCTCGATATGCTCAGCAGGTTCTGCCAGGTGACCAAGCGTGTGGATCGCAACGAATTCCGGCAGTTTATCCGGCCCGCGCTGGAGCGCGACACTGATCTGGTGATGATGGCGTGGCTTCCGCGGGTGACGCTCGAACAACGGGAAACCTTTGAGGCAACGGCGCAAGCCAGCGGGCTTGCAGGTTTTCGGATTGTCGAACGTGACGCACAAGGCAAACCGGTGGCCGCCGGACGGTCCGCGGAATCTTTTCCGGTGTTGTTCGCGGAACCATCGGACCGCAACGAAACGATGCTGGGCGTGGACTTCGGCGCCAATGCATTCCTCCAGGGCGTCTTGCGCCGGGCGGGTGACAAGAACCAGATGGTTGCCGTCATTGACAAGCCGGGCTTGTTTTCGCCAGGCGAAACGGCAGAGAGGTCGGCGGCGCACGCTGCCGTCCCGCGTTTGTTCTGCCTGGTGCTGCAGCCCGTGTACCAGGCCGGGGAGCATCGCAGCAAAACGGAGACGGGGCGCGGAAATGTGTTGGGCTTCGTGGCCTGTGTGTTTGACATCGGCGAGGCGATGGAAAACACGATGCAGCAGGTGAAAATGTCCGGCCTGGATATTTTCATTTATGACGAGACCGGCGGTGACCGCCAGTGCCTGTATAGCTATCGGTCGCCGCTCCACACGCTGGTGGACGCCACTCCCCCGGACACGAAGTGGTCGCATCTCATCGCCAAACACGGCTCCATGTCCTTTCCACTGGCCGACCGGACATGGACCGTCGTTTGCACGCCGACGCAGGCGTTCTTGCTGGCCCACGCGCCGGAGGATTCGTTGATGCTGATGGCGTGCGGGTTGATGGCCACGATCATGCTGGTGGGTCACCTGCTCTGGATCATCAGGCATACGGCGCAGACCGAGCGATTGGTGGCCGGGCGAACGGCTGAATTGGTGGCCGAGATCGCCCAACACAAACGAACAGCCGCCGCCCTGCAAGAAAGTGAAAAACGCTATCGCACGTTGTTCGAAAATTCCGCTGACGCGCTTCTGACGCTCGACGGCCTGAGGATTCTGGATTGCAACACCACCACGCTGAGGATGTTTCACGCCAAGGACAAGAGCGAGTTCATCGGGATGCATCCGGCCCAGATATCGCCGCCGCGACAGCCTTCCGGCATGTATTCCCAAACGTGGGCGGACCAAAAGATCGCCGAGGCGACCGAGAAAGGAGCCAGCCGGTTTGACTGGGTGTGCCGGCGGCGGGATGGGGAGGATTTCCTCGCGGAAGTGTCGCTGACGGCGATCGAATTGGGAGGGCACAAGGTGCTTCTGGCGACGGTGACCGATGTGACCGAGGTCCGGCAGTCGGAAGAACAACTGCAATTGCGGGACAGCGCGCTGAAAGCAACGGTCAACGGCATGTTGATCACGGACAACCGCGGCAGAATCGTGTGGGTGAATCCCAGTTTCACAAAGCTGACGGGCTATTCCGCAAGGGAAGCCGTGGGCCAGAGTCTGCATTTGGTCATGTCCAGTTCTCAGAACATCGAAACCTACGAGCAAATGCTGGCCGCGGTGCTCAGCGGCAAGAGCTGGCGCGAAGAGATCACCAGCCAGCGGAAGGACGGCGTGGTTTACACGGAAGAAATGACCGTCACGCCCGTGCGCAACAGCGAGAACTCCGTCACGCATTTCATCGCCGTCATCCAGGATGTCACCAAGCGCAAACAAGCCGAGGAGGAATTGCTGCGCGCCAAGGAAGCGGCCGAGGCGGCCACGAAAGCCAAGAGCGAGTTTCTGGCGAGCATGAGCCACGAAATCCGCACCCCGATGAACGGCGTCATCGGCATGACCGGATTGCTGCTCGACACGGAACTGACACCGGAGCAGCGGGAATACGCGAAGATTGTGCGCAACTGCGGCAACGCCTTGCTGACGATCATCAACGATATTCTCGATTTCTCCAAGATCGAGTCCGGAAAAATGTCCATCGAGCCGACGGGCTTCAACCTGCGGCAGGCCGTCGAGGAGGTCACCGATCTGCTCCTGATGGACGCCGATGACAAGGGGATCGAATTGATCGTGCGTTACATGCCGCAGACGCCCAACCGCGTCGTGGGTGACCCCGGCCGCATTCGCCAGGTGCTCACCAATCTGGTCGGCAACGCCATCAAGTTTACCGACAACGGGCACGTGCTGGTCACGGTGGAGTGCGTGGAACTGGCCGACAAGAGAGCGTCGCTGCGATTCTCGGTTCAGGACACCGGCATTGGAATTCCGACGGAAAAGATCGGCGATCTGTTCCAACGGTTTTCCCAGGTGGACGCCTCCGCCACGCGGCGTCATGGCGGCACCGGATTGGGTCTGGCGATCTCCAAGCAACTCGTGGAGTTGATGGGCGGAACCATCCACGTTGAAAGCCACCTTGGCGCCGGCTCCACGTTCTGGTTCACCTTGCGGTTGCCGGTGGACCACAAACCGGACACGGTCGTCTCGCCAAGCCACGTGCTCAAGAACCTGCGCGTGCTGGTGGTGGACGACAACGAAGTGAATCGGCGCATCGTGGAGGAACAACTGGGCAGTTGCGACGCGCGGATCAGCCAGGCGTCGTCGGCCCCCGAGGGATTGCAAATGATGCGAGAGGCCGCGGCGGCGGCAAACCCCTTCCAAATTGCGGTGGTGGATCACCAAATGCCCAGGATGGACGGCTTGACGTTCGGCCACGAGGTGAAGGCGGACGCCGCGTTGCGCAATACCGTGCTGGTCATGCTCTCCTCGTTGGGACAACGCCATCTGACGGTGGAGTTGCGCGAGGCGGGTTTCGTCGCGTGCTTGAGCAAGGCCGTGTATGCGTCCCAACTCATACGAACCGTCGCTGAAGCGTGGACGACGTCACACGGCGGCGGAGGCCATGCCGCGACCGAACCTAAACCGGCCCTGCCCGTCATCCGCGCCCGCGTGTTGGTGGCCGAAGACAATGTGGCCAACCAGAAAGTGGCCGTGCGGTTGTTGGAAAAGTTTGGCTGCCGGGTGGACGTGGCCGCCACCGGCGCCGAAGCCGTGCGGTTGCTGCGGCTGCTGTCCTACGATCTGGTGTTCATGGACTGCCAGATGCCGGAAATGAATGGATACGAAGCCACCCGGGAAATCCGCCGTCAAAAAGGCCCCAACCGGAAAGTGCCCATCATTGCCATGACCGCCAACGCCATGGCCGGCGACCGCGAAGATTGCCTGGCCGCAGGCATGGATGACTACATCGCCAAGCCCATCGAGGTGGATCAGATGGTCGAGATGCTTCAACGGTGGGCGCGACCGGCAGCGGAGCCGGATCGGGGCAAACCCACGCCGCCACCCGCCGCCTCCTCAACCACACCGGCAACACCACCGGCGACCGTGCCTGCGGTGGATGCCGAGGCCATTGACCGGCTGCGCGGGCTTGCGGATGGCGACAGTTTGAGCTTTTTGAAAGACATTCTTGGCACGTTTCGAGACGACACGGCACAACGGCTGGCCACCCTGCGGACGGCGGCCGCCGCCAAGCACGCCGGCGGATTGAGGCAGGCAGCCCACGCCATCAAAGGCAGCAGTCTGAACGTCGGCGCATTCGTTTTGGCGGAATTGTGCCAGAAAGTGGAGCAGCTTGCGGAGTCCGGCAGTCTGGACGCCGTCGCCGGCTTGGTGGCACAGATCGAGCAGGAGTTCGAACGAGTCAAGGTCGAGTTAAACGGCTACACGAAAGAATGACGTGACCAGGCGTTTGCCCTTTCGGGCGCGCCGGATCGTGCAAGCCGGAAATCAAGGTTTGACGGTTGGCAATCCTATCCCTAGTTTTTCCGATCTTATGAGCCAGGCACGACAGTCTGACGACAGCGGCCAGTCAACACCGGTCAAGCCCGGACCAACCCTTGCGCCTCTGGTTCTCGTTGTGGACGACAACGCATTCAGCCGGCGAGTCATCATCCAACTACTGCAGGAGGCCGGTTTCAAGACCCTGGAAGCGTCCAGCGGCTCTCAAGCTATCCAACTCTTGAGCACGCCGGGCATCCGGCTAATCACCTTGGATTTGGAAATGCCAGCCATGAACGGCTTCCAAGTGCTGGAGGCCATCCGCGCGCCCGGCCAGGCGGGGTCGCTCAAGGCCGTCGGCAATGAACGCGTGCCCGTCATCCTGGTGACCAGCAACGACACCTATCCCAACCGCCGGCGGGGCTTTGAACTCGGCGCGGCGGACTTTGTCAGGAAAGACGAAGTGCAGGACCAGTTGGTGTTGACGGCGAGGTTGATCCTCTCGCCGGCCACCGCGTTCGCGGGCATGACGGTGCTCGTGGTGGAAGACAATGTGGTAGCCCGCCAGATGATCGTGTCCTGCGTGCGTCAACTGGGCGTGGAGGTGTTGGATGTCAGCGACGCCAGCGACGCTCTGGAATTGCTGCGCCGAAGGGCTGCATCGGTGGATCTCGTGCTGACGGACATGCACACGCCGCGAATGAATGGCGATGAGCTTTGCCTGCGCCTGCGCCACGAACTGGGGTTGAGGGACTTGCCCGTCATTTTGCTGAGCGCCACCTCCGAACCGGAGGTAAAGATCCGGCTATTCCGCGTCGGCGCAACGGATTTTCTGGAAAAGCCTTTCATCAAGGAGGAATTGATCGCCCGCCTGAACGTGCACCTCAAGCGCCAGCAGTTGGACCGGAATCTGCGGGTCAATCTGTTGCGCATGAAGGAACTCGACAAACTGAAGGACGAATTTCTTGCCGTTTGCTCCCACGACCTGCGCTCGCCATTGAGCGGGATCCTTGGCTTCACCCAGATCTTGTTGAACGACCCGGAAATCAGTCCGACCAAACAAGACATGCTCCAGCGCATTCTCGATGCTGGCAAATATCTCCTGGAGTTGGTCAACGACATCCTTGACCTGGGCCGCGCCCAGGCCCAAAAAGAGAGCATGGAGTTTGAGCCACTGAATCCCCTGTTGATTCTGCGCCAGTGCCTCGGCAACTTCCAACCGTCCGCGGATGCCAAACGCATCACGCTCTCCTCGACGGAGAAGGCGGAAGCCGCCGGCGCTTCCGTCCTCGGCAATCACACCGCTCTGTCGCGCATCTACACCAATCTTATTTCCAACGCCATCAAGTTCACGCCGGAAGGCGGCGCCGTCTCTCTGCACGCCAGTCTGGACGACGGCAAACGCCACCTGATGGTCGAATGCGAGGACACCGGCATCGGCATCCCTCCTTCCATGATGTCGAAGCTGTTCAGCCGTTACTCCAAAGTGTCGCGCGAAGGAACGCATGGCGAACCCGGTACCGGCCTGGGACTGATCATCACGCGCGAACTGATCGAGGCGCACGGCGGTCAACTGGCGGTGCGCAGCCGCGAGGGACAGGGAACGGTTTTCACAATCACACTGCCGCTGGCCGCCACCGCCGCTCCGCCGGCGGCCGGCGGCACCACGCCACCGCCGCTCGTGAAACCCCTGCGCATCCTGGTGGCGGACGATGACGCGGTGAACAGGAAGGTGCTGGAGGTGATGCTGAAGAACATGCGGCATCAGTTGACGAGCGTCTCCAATGGCCGTGAAGCGCTGAATGCCTTCACTGCGCAGCAGGGGCCAGAACGTTTCGACGTCATCGTCCTGGACATCGAAATGCCCGTGATGGACGGCCGTCAAACCGTTGCCGCCATCCGGGAACACGAGCGCGCGCACGGCTCCGCGCCCATCCCGATTGTGGCCGTGACGGCCCACAACGGCGATAAAGAGCGCCGGGAATATCTGAAGGCCGGTTTCAACGCCGTCGTGACCAAACCGCTCCGAAGCGAGGAAATCAGTTCCGTCCTGCGGCAACTTGCGGCGCGTTGATTCCCGCCAAGGCGCGACGGCCGGCTACTTTGCCGCCAGCGTGGGGTTGCAGGCGTGAGCCAGCAAGGACTCGGCCATGCGAGGCAGCGGGACCACTTCGCAGGCGGCGCCGATCCGGATGGCCGCGGCAGGCATTCCGAACACGACTGACGTGGTCTGATCTTGCGCGATCGTGTAGGCACCCTGTTCGCGCAACGCCAGAAGTCCCCGCGCGCCATCGCTTCCCATGCCGGTCAACAAGGCGGCGACTATCTGGACGCCGGGACATTTCACCATGGATTGAAAAAGCACTTCGATGCTGGGCCGTTGATGATGAACCATCGGCCCGTCTTTGATATGCACCTGGAGTTGTCCGGCGTGCTGATGCAACAGCATGTGGACATTGCCGGGCGCGACCAGCGCCAAACCGGGCCGCACGATGTCGCCGTCAGCAGCTTCCTTGACATCCATGAGGCAGGACCGGTGCAGTCGTTGCGCAAAGGACGCGGTGAAGTAAGCCGGCATGTGCTGCACGATCAGGGTGGCCGGGCCGTTTTTGGGAAACTGCTGCAAAATGGTTTCGATGGCTTGTGTGCCGCCCGTGGAAGCGCCGATGGCCACAAGGCGGCGCGGCGGGCTGGAAAGCTTCAGGGGCCGGGCGACAGCGGCGTCCCGCCCGGAGGCCACGGCCGGGGATCGCTCAAAGGTGACTTCGGCGGCAGCCTTGATCTTGGCGACGAGCATTTCGGTCATCTCACAGAGCGCCAGTCCCGGCCCTGGCTTGCACATCACGTCCACCGCGCCGGCGGCGACGGCGTCCAAGGCCAGATTGCCGCCCGGCGGCGCAAACGACGAGACGATGATAACGGACACGGGGTGATAGTGCATCAGCTTGCGCAAAAACGTCAGCCCGTCCATGCGCGGCA
Organism: uncultured bacterium; assembly: GCA_903870275.1. GTDB lineage: Bacteria > Verrucomicrobiota > Verrucomicrobiia > CAIQCK01 > CAIQCK01 > CAIQCK01. Next base: position 20,440 of record CAIQCK010000030.1, read on the forward strand.
TCTCCACGTCCAGAAGAACCACATCCGGCGCCATCCGGAAAATCTTGTCGCGCGCCGTGTAGGCGTCCATCGCCGTGCCGATGACTTCAATCTGCGGATCGCGGCTCAACTCCGCGGTCAGCACTTCGCGCGCAACGGCCGAATCGTCCACCAACAGCACCTTGATTTTTTCCATGACGTTTACTTCTCGATGAACAGTAACAGCGGACTGCCTTCCACCACCAGCGTAGCCTGCGTTTTGCCTTGAACGTATTGCGCCGCTCGTTCCCACGCCACCGTTTGTTGCGCCGGCGAGGAGAGATCGAAAAGAGGCTTGTTGCCCTCGATCTCATGGAGGTAGTTGCCGCATACGATATTCAGCAGTTCCTTGACGGCGTCCACGGCCTGCTCTTCGCTGGCTTGCGACGGTTCCATGCCATGGAGATTGGCCGCCGCTTGCGCCGCCAAAGACGGCGGCACCACCATGCCGATGGCTCCGGCGCGCGCCCCGGTGAAGGCGATGGTGACAATCCATGACGGACTTGGAAAGGCCGGCGGGTGGTCTCCAGACTCTGGCGGATCGCCCAGCAGGAAGGCGAAACGCTCAAGAACTTGGATCGTTACCTGTACCAGTGTGTTGATATTATCCGCGCTCATATCCCATGGCTTCTTTTTTTGATTCACGCGTTCTTGAGGAATTGCTCGACGATGGACTTCAGCTCCTCCGGGGTGATGGGTTTGGTGAGATAAGCCTGCACGCCGGCTTCTTTCATGTCGGCCATCCGTCGCGTGCTGCAGTCCGTGGAAACGACGATGACCGGAATGGATTTGAGCAGGTCCATCGTTCGCATGTGCCGCACCAGCTCCATGCCGTTCATGACCGGCATGTTGATGTCCACAAAAACCATGTCCACCCACTCCCGTTGAAGGAGGTCCAACGCCTCCTGCCCGTTGCGCGCCTGATAGACCTGGTTCACGGGCACGCCGGCGATTTCCAATGTGCGTGCGATGAAGGTTCGCGCCGTCAAGGAGTCGTCCGCAATCAAGATGTTGTAGGCCATGACAGTTCCCTTTCTAAATTTCGTGTTCCATCCCGTGGCACCGCACCATCAATTGTCCTGTCGCGATCACCAGGCTCAGCGTCCGCGCCCTGTCGCCTCCGATGTCTTCCGCGTGGATCAACATGCCGTTTTTCCACATGATTTTTCGAAAAACCGCGCAGTTGCGTTCGCCAATGCGAAAAAGGTTGGCGTTATCCAGGGTGCGCGCCGCTCCCGCCACGCGCGTGATCAAATCCTTTTTGCGACAGCCACGGCGGAACATTTCCGTAAGCAGCGCGGGGACGCCGGCGTCCACAAACATGAAAGGGTTCTCCCTGGCCTTGTCGGTGTCAATCCGCGATAAAGGCAACATGCAATGGGCCATGCCCCCGATGCGCAGAACAGGATCGTAAAAGGTGACCGCCAGACAGGAACCCAGGGCGTAAGTGACCAGCACCTCGTCCGGAGATGCGGAGACCGCCATCTCTCCAATGCCCACCGTGACGGTTTTATTCGGGGATTTAGACGCCATGATAAGACCACGCGTCCATGGCGGATTCGGGAGCGCCATTTTCATCCGACTGTTTTTCGACCCAAGCAATCGCCATCATAGGAATCAAGGTTTGGTATAAATGGAGGCGGCCACGCTTTTGAACTGGCTGAGCTGCCCCGACAGACTTTCCGCATGGCCCACGACCAAATAGCCTTTGGGCCGGAGCAAGCGCCAGCATTCGTCCAGCAACCGCGCGCGCACATGGTTGTCGAAATAAATCATCACGTTGCGGCAAAAAATGATATCGAACGGACCGCGCATCGGGTAAGGCATTTGCGCCAGATTCAAACGTGCAAACGTGATCATTCGGGCCATCGCGGGAATGACTTGGTAAAAGGAACCCGCCGCCGTGTTCTTGCGGCAAAAATAGCGGCGGGCCAAAAAGCCCGATACTTTTTCCATCTGCTCCGCCGTATAAACGCCCTCACGGGCCGCTTTCAGCGCGTGGGTGGACAGGTCGGTGGCCAGAAGGCGCACGTCGCATGCCTCCGAAAGATGCTCTCGGATCATCATGGCCATGCTGTAAGGTTCCTCGCCGCTCGAACACGCCGCGCACCAAAGGCGGAATCGGGTTTGTCCCTCGGCTTGCCACCGGGCGAGCCAGCCTGCCAAATGTACGAAATGTTTTGGCTCGCGAAAGAAATGCGTGACGTTCGTGGAAATGGCGTTGAGCATCTCCACCGGCTCTTCGTCTTCGGGCGACTCCTCCAGAAACCGCAGGTAGTCGCGAAAACGGACAATGCCCAGCTGGCGCATCCGTTTGCTGATGCGGGCGCTGACCAGCGCCTCCTTTCTCTTGTCCAGCACGATGCCGGCTTTCCGGTAAACGATTTCCGTGATGCGCCGGAACGTCGCCGGATCAATCCTCGTCTCGACTGGACCACCCATGGAACGCGTTGTCATGGACACCCGCACGGCTCAGAACTGCTTGAGTTCATGATCGTCCAGCGGGATCGCTTTTTCCGGCGTCGTATGTTTGCGTTCGCCGCCGGCGCCTGGTGAGGAGAGCGGAGCGTGCATCGGATCGGAGAGGTGAACAGACGCAACCGTCCCGCCCCCATTGGGCCGGAGACGGGGGTTGGTGTGGGCTGCGGCTTCGCGGCCCCGGACTAATTCAGTCAGTTCCACCACCAACATGTTCAATTCTTGAGCCTGAGCCGAAAGCTCTTGCGCCGCGCTCGCTGATTCTTCCGCGTTGGCCGCGTTGTGCTGAACCACTTTGTCCATTTCGGCCACGGCCACATTCACTTGCTCGATGCCCTGCGCCTGCTGGCGGGAGGCGGCGGTGATTTCCGCCACCAACGTCGCCACTTTGAGCGAGCTTTCCCGGATTTTGTCGAGCGAGTCCGCCATCCGGGCGCTGGCCTGGACACCACTCTCGGCGTCTTTCTGGGAACCTTCAATCAGACTCGCCGTGTTCTTGGCCGCCTCGGCGCTGCGCCGCGCGAGGTTGCGCACTTCTTCGGCCACCACGGCGAACCCCCGGCCCGCGTCGCCGGCACGGGCCGCTTCCACGGCCGCGTTGAGCGCGAGCAGGTTGATTTGAAACGCAATCTCGTCAATCGTCTTGACGATCTTGTTGGTTTCGTGCGCGGAGTGGCGGATGGCGTCAATGGCCGCCGACACGCTTTTCATGGAGTTCACGCCGTCCAGCACCATGCTTTTGGTTTCACCCATCAACTTGTCGGTCTGGGTGGCATTATCCGCGTTCTGGCGGGTCATGGAAGCCATCTGCTCCAGCGAGGCAGAGGTTTCCTCCAGATTGGATGCTTGTTCGCTGGAGCCTTGCGCAAGTTGCTGGCTGGAACTGGTCACCTGATTGGACACGCTGGCCACCTGCTCCGCGCTGACGGAGAGACTGGTGATGATCTGGTTGATGGGTTTGGTGATGGAGCGGGACAAGATGAAGGAGAACAGCAAGCCGGCGGCCACCGCCGCCGCCGTGCCGAAGCCGATCGAAAAAAAAGCTTCGCCCACAGCCTTGACCACGTTCTGACTCGAATCGTTAACCTGCACGATGCCATGGTCGGCAATCTCGCGCGCCTCGCGCATCATTTGGCTGGAGGCTTCCTCGCATTTCGCCCGGAGGCTCTGTTGGGTCTTCCACGCGGCGACGAGGCTCTCCATCGTCGCGCGATAATCCTTGGCGGCTTTACGGCATTCTTCAAACGTCTGAAGGTTCTCCACCTCCAGCGTGCTCTTCAACTCATCCAGCCGGGTGTTGATGGTGGTAAGATTCGTCAATGCCGCCGTGGCCAGGGTTGGATCGCGCTGAATATCCGCCTGCTGCATGATCACGTGGGCTTCGCGGCTCAGGTCCATGAGCTCGCGAAAACCGACTCCCTTTTTCAAATGAGACTGCAATTCCGCCATGATGTTGTCTTTGCTCGCCGGCGCATTGGTGGACGCCGCTGTCAGCGTGTGGGCCAGCATTTCTTCAAAGGACTTGAGGGATGTGCGCGATTGGGCGGCGCTTAACGCACGGCAGGCGCTTTGAAAACGTTCCTCGCTTTCTACCATTTGTTTGCGTATTCCGGCGATTTTTTCAATTTGATCGGCTATGAGTTCGAGCTGCTCGCGGTAATCCTCGGCGGCCCCCCCGGCCAGCCGGGCCAATTGTTGTTTGTTGTATAAGCTGTATTGCGTGGCCAGCCGGAGCGTGTCGTCAATGGCGACCTTGACCGCCGTCATGTTGGTGGCGATCAACGCCACCTGCCGGCTGTCGCCCGTGAGTTGATAACGCAGGTCGTCGGCCATGGTCGCCAATGACAGCCGCTCAATCTTCATCGAGTCTTTTAGCAATGGCACCGCCTGCTCGGACTCGTCCACAGACCACCTCTGGATGCCGCGAAGCCTCTCCACCGTAAACATGCCCATGCCCACCAGAATGGCGATCAGGACAAAAAAACCGAATGCGATTTTGACCGATAGACGGAATTGCTTACTCATGAGCTTGCTCCTTTTCTCCCAGGACTTTTTCCACGCTCGTCCACTCCCGGTGATCCAAAATCTTCTCCACATTCAACAACAGGATCACCTGCCCGCCGGCCCGGCCGACGCCGGCGATGAACGCCGTACTCACCCGCGCGCCGAATTCCGGCGGGGGCTGGATGTTCTCGGCGGGCATCTCCGCCACCTCCGTCACCTCGTCCACAACGACTCCAGTCACTAACAGCCCCGTTTCCCTCTGCACCTGCAACACGATGACGCACGTGCGCGCCGTCACCGATGCCGGCGGCAAACCGAACCGGGCGTGCAAGTCAATCACCGGAACGATCTTTCCGCGCAAGTTGATGACGCCGCGGACGAAATCCGGCATGCGCGGCACGCGCGTCACTTCCATCCACTGAATGATCTCCTGAACCTTGAGAACCGGAAAACCATAGTCCTCTCCGCCGAGCCGGAATACCAGATACTTTCCCGGTCGTCTCCAAACTGTCGTTCCCTGAGTCTCTGTCAAAGCCGTTGCCATTCCTTTCATCTCGCGCGCTCCTGAGCAATGCGAATCAATCCCGGCACGTCCAGGATGAGGTGCACCCGGCCGTCGGCAAAAACGCTGGCGCCGGAGACGCCGGTGATGCGCCCCAGGCTGTCGCCCAGGCTCTTCACGACGACGCGCTGCTGATCAATCATCTCATCCATCCATAACGCGATGCGACGTTCGCCGTCCTCGACCACCATGACCATGCCTTCGCCGGCACACCCTACCGCGCCCTCTATTGTAAGCAAATCCGCCAGCCGGAAAAGCGGAATCGTCTCGCCACGCAAGTAGATCATTTCACCCTGGTTTGCCGTGCGATGCACATCGGCCTGCGTTGGCTGCAACAACTCCCGGATGGCGTGCATGGGCAGCGCGAACTGCTCCGCGCCGACACGCACGATCATGCTGTTGATGACCGCCAGCGTGAGCGGAATCCTCACCGTGATCGTGGCGCCGATGCCTTCAACGCTCTGGACCGCGACCCGGCCGCGCAACTGCTCCACGTTTTTTCGGACCACGTCGAGACCCACGCCGCGTCCGGAAACCTCCGTGACGGTGTCGGCGGTCGAGAAGCCCGGCTCGAAAATCAAATTGAAAATTTCTTCGTCCTGCAATGCGGACGGTTCGCGGATCATGCCGCGCGCACGGGCCTGCTCCAGAATCTTCCGGCGTTGCAGGCCACGCCCGTCATCGTTGATCAGGATCCAAACCTCGCCGGAACGCTGGAGGGCTTCGATCCGGATGGTGCCGGTTTCCGGCTTGCCCAGCCGGCGCCTCTCCTCCAGGGACTCAATGCCGTGGTCCACGGCGTTGCGAACCATGTGAATCAACGGGTCCGTGATCAACTCAATCACGCGCCGGTCCGCCTCGGTCTCGCCGCCGATGAGCTGCAACTCGATCGGCTTGCCGGTTCTTTCGGACAGGTCCCGCACCAGTCGCTGCAGCCGGCGAAATGCCCGCTCGATCGGCACCATGCGCATGGTCATGGACAAGCTCTGCATGGCCGAGGCAAGCTGATCGAGTTGCCGGAACGCCCGCTCGAACCGCTCGGCATCCATGCCCCGCCGGCATTCGCTCAGGTGCGTCACAACCGCGGTGGCCACGATCAGTTCGCCCGAGAGATCGCTCAATTGGTCCAGCCGTTCCACGCTGACGCGTATGCCCTCGCGCGTCGCCGCCGCCGGTCCAAGCGGCTCCGCCGGCTCGCGAGATTCCGCGGGAGCCTGCGCTTCGGCGGCGACGGACTGCGCCTCCACAACCGGCGATGGTTGCGATATGGCCGTTGAAACACCCGCCCAGGCTTCCACCCGTTGAAGCCAGTCTTCGTAGTCTGGCACGAAGCACACGCCGCTCTTGCCCAGCGCGGTCACGCACCGGCGAAGCGCATCCACCGCTTTTAAAAACAACCCCACCGTGTCCGGCCCCAGCGCGGTTTGCTGGTCACGAGCGTGTTGCAACACGTCCTCCAAACCATGACTGATGCGTTGCATCTGGGCATAGCCCATCAGTCCGCTGTTGCCCTTGAGCGTGTGGAACTGCCGGAGCAAATCATGAAGCCTCTCTGGCTCCGCTTCCAAATGCAGCAAGTTCTGTTCCGCCTGGTCCAAAATTTCCTCGGCATCCTGCACGAAGAGGTGGGCCATGTCCGACACGGCAGCTCCCGGCGGCGTGTCAACCGCCAGCGACGCCGGCTCAGGCGAAGCAGGCGCAACCTCCTCCGTCAGCAACCGCTCCACCTTTTCGTCATCGGACATTTCAGGCGGCGCCGCGTCACTTTCCGCCGGCACGTCTGAGGACGCCCCCGCAAACGGCTGCACTTCCCACAAAAAACCCAAGTCCGTCGCCATCTTGGCGAAACCAGCCAGTTCCGCTTCCATCGAAGGCTCCCGTTGCTGTGCTTCAACGCTCTCGACGATATGGTCGGCAAGTTGACACCCTCTCATCAGCAACTGTCCCTGCGCTACGGTAAGGACCCGCGCCGTCATCGGCGCTTCGTGAACATGCAGCACCTCCGCCATCACGCGGGCGATGGCGGCCAGTCGTGGAAAGCCAAGAAACGAACTGCCGTCCCGCAAGGCATGAATCATCCGCCGCAATCGCATGAGAGCGTCCACATCCAGGTGACAAGGCGCGTCGCCAGATCGCGTCAAACCATCGAGGATGGCCTGCGTCTCGGCAACCAACTGGCGATACTCGCCAACAAATGCTTGGATTAATTCGCTGGCCTGCCCTTTCACGGGCTTGATTCTAAGCAAATGCAGTCCTGATCACAACTTGAAAAGGATGCGCGGCTTGCGCGTTCGGTTCATCGGCACTTCTGGGTCGGATAACAGGCGTCCGTGTGGTTGGCTGGCGGCCTCGGTGTCGTCGAAAGCAAGATCCTTTGGTTCGTGCCCCCCTTGATCCAGCAGCCCAATACCGTATCCTTGAGGTTCACCTAATAACCGCCCTTCGGCCATTGCTTGCCCATGTGTTGCACCCCGAAGGGTTCCCGGCCGGTGAAGCCCGGTCTTGTCCTCATGCCGCCGGCTCAGGACGCCGCGTGGCTGGAATCTCGCTAAACCATTCCGATTTCAGGAAAAACGGGAAAAACGGCTTGACCGGGTTTGCTTGCACCGGTAGTCTGTTCATGTTTGGAAGCCGTCGGCCGAGCCAAAGAGTGGGCGCGTCCCACTCTTTTGTGTCTAGACTGGCGGCGACCGGACACGAACAAGCGAATATGAACGGCGATTTACTGGCGGCGCTCGAATATTTTGAGCGAGAGAAAGGCATTGACTCGAAGACGCTGATCGAAGCGATCGAGAATGCCGTGCTTTCGGCCGCCCAAAAAAGCATCGGGCCGGCTCGCGGCTTGCGGGTGGTGATTGACCGCAAGAGCGGCGCGCTGCGGACGCTGGCGACGTTGCAGGTGGTGGAGCAAGTGAATCTGCCCCATGACGAGATTTCCCTGAACCGCGCGGCGATGGTGAAACACGACGTGAAGCTCGGCGACGAACTCGAGGTCGAGGTGGCGCCCGCCGGCTTCGGGCGCATCGCGGCGCAGACGGCCAAGCAGGCGATGATGCAACGCATCCGCGCTTACGAGAAGGAACGGATTCACGACGAGTTCAAGGATCGCGTCGGCGACATTCTCAGCGGCACGGTCCGGCGGTTTGAACGCAGCGACGTAATTGTGGACGTGGGCAAAGCCGAGGCGTTGATGCCGCATCAAGAGCGCGTCCCGACCGAGGAATACATGGCCGGCGACCGCATCCGCGCGCTGCTGCTGGAAATACAAACGACGCCGCACGGCCCGGAGTTGATCCTGAGCCGCTCGCATCCCGATTTCGTCAAACGCCTGCTGGAACTCGAAGTCAACGAGATCAAAGTCGGCACGGTCAAGATCCAGGCCATCGCGCGCGAGGCGGGCTACCGCACGAAGCTGGCGGTGGTATCCACCAACGAAAAGGTGGAACCGGTCGGCGCCTGCGTCGGCATGAAGGGCGTGCGCATCAAGAACATCGTCCGCGAACTGAACAACGAGAAGATAGACATCATCCGCTGGGACAAAGACCCGAAAACCTTTGTCGCCGCGGCGCTCTCGCCGGCCAAGTTGCGCAATATCGAGGTGGATGAGGCGACCCATTCCGTCAAGGTGCTGGTGGACGAGGAGCAGTTGTCGCTGACCATCGGCAAGCGCGGCCAAAACGTGCGGCTGGCCAGCAAGCTCACTGGTTGGAAGATTGACATCCAAAAACTCGAGACGGTGCAGGAAACTTTCGAGGGCAAAGTCAAATTCGCCGTGGACGCGCTCGCCGCGGTGTCCGGCATCGGGCCGGAATACGCCGACAAGCTGGTGCATGGCGGTATGTTGAGTCTGGCCGACGTGCTCGCGGCGGACGTCGCCGACCTCGCGGCCCTGTTGGACGACGACGAGGCAAGAGCAAAAACGATTCACGAAGCGGCGGCAGCCGCGCTGGAAAAGGCGGTGTTGTCAAAGCCGCCCGTCGAGACATGAAGTCCCGACGGATGCAGGTGACGCTGTCCTGCAAGCCAGGGCGCGTTGTGGAAAAGAATTTTTATGGGTTTTCGAGTTTACGACATCTCCAAAAAGTATGGAGTGGAGAACGCGGTTCTCATCGAGAAACTGCATGCCTTGGGCTACAAGCAGATCAAGCAGCCCTCCGCGACAATTGACAAGATTACCGTTGAGTTTCTCATCCAGGAACTCGGCCTGAAAGAAATCGTCCCGCCCGCACCGGCACCTGCGCCGGCTCCGCCACCACCATCGGTAGAGCCTGCGCCAACACCCCCGGCCCAAGCCCAGCCCGTTCCTGTCGCGCTGGCGGCTCCGCCTACGCCCCCGGCCCAAGCCCAGCCTGTTCCTGTCGCGCCGGCGGCTGCGCCGACGCCCGCGGCAAAGCCGGCCCCGGTCGCTCACAAGCCAGCACCGCCAGTCGCGCCAACCGCTGCCGCAAAGCCGGCCACGCCAATGCCCGCGCCACCGGCCGCACACCCGGTGCGTCCCGCGCCGAGCACCGCCCCCGCGCCCGTTGCCCCGCCCAAGGCTGCTGCTCCAACACCGCCGGGGCCGCCAGCGCCGCCGAAGCCCGGCACGCAGGTGTTCGACAAACCGGCGATGCCGTCGTCGCTGTTGCGCGCCACGATCCCGCCCGATCGCATCATCCAGATGCGTCCGCCGGTCATCGTCAAAGACCTCGCGACCAAGCTGAAACTAAAAGCGTTCCAAGTCATCTCCGACCTCATGGGGATGGGCGTGTTTGCAAAAGCCAACGACGCCGTCGAAGAAGACATTGCCAAACGGCTCTGCGGCAAGCGCGGGTATTTCTTTGAGCTGGAGAAGCGTGTTCACGAACGCGCCGAAGTGCACAAACCCGCGCCCGTGGCCAAACCGCAAGTGTCGCAGAAGGACAAAGCGGAGGATCTCAAGTCGCGGCCGCCGGTTGTGACCATCATGGGTCACGTGGACCACGGTAAGACGTCGCTGCTGGACAGCATCCGCAAAGCCAACGTTGCGGCGGGAGAGGCAGGCGGCATCACGCAGCACATCGGCGCCTACACCGTCCTGATTCCTTCACCGCACAAGGAAAAAGCTGGCCAGTTGGAACAAATCACGTTCCTCGACACGCCCGGCCACGAAGCGTTCACCAAAATGCGCGCCCGCGGCGCCAACGTCACCGACATCGCCGTGCTGGTGGTCGCGGCCGACGACGGCATCATGCCGCAGACCATCGAGTCCATCAACCACGCCAAAGCCGCCAAAGTGCCGATCATCGTCGCCATCAACAAGATGGACGTGCCCGGCGCGAACGCGCTCAAGGTCAAGACCCAACTCCAACAACAAGGGCTGAACGCGGAGGATTTTGGCGGCGACGTCATCTGCTGCGAAGTCAGCGCCATCAAGAAAACCGGCATCGAGAAACTGCTCGAAAACATTTTGTTGCAAGCCGAGTTGATGGAACTGAAAGCCAACCCCAAGCGCAAAGCCGTCGGCACCATCATCGAAGCGCAGCTCGACCCCGGCGCGGGCTCGACGGCCACCGTTCTCGTGCGCTCCGGCGCGCTCAAACAGGGCGATCCGGTCATCTGCGGACCCTTCTGGGGCAAGGTTCGCGCCATGTATGACGACAAGGGTGGCAAGTTGAAGGAAGCGCTCCCCGCCACGCCCGCGCGCATCCTCGGCCTCAACGGCGTGCCCGAACCGGGCGCAGAGTTGACCGTCATGCCCAGCGAAAAGGAAGCCCGCGACCTGGCCGAGCAACGCGCCCAAGAGGTTCGCGCCGCTTCGGCCGGCGAAGCGCGCGTGGCCACCCGCGAAGCTCTGCTGGAACAGTTTGCGGCTGAGACGAACATAGTGCTGAAGGTTGTGCTCAAGGCAGATGCGCAAGGCTCGCTCGAAGCCATCGCCGGCGCGCTCAATGGCATTGAGAGCGAGAAGGTCAGTCTGGATATCATCCATACCGCCATCGGCGCCGTCAGCGAAAACGACGTGCTGCTGGCCTCCGCCAGCGAGGCGGTCATCATCGGTTTTCACGTCCGGCTCGCCCCGAAAGCCAGCGACCTTGCCAAGCACGAAGGCGTCGAGATCAAACTCTATTCGATTATTTACGAGTTGATTGACCAGGTGAAGGAAACGATGGCCGGCCTGTTGGCGCCGCTCGCGCGCGAAGTCATCACCGGCCACGCCGAGGTCAGAAAAGTCTTCGAAGTGTCCAAGGGCATGGTGGCCGGCTCGATGGTCACCGACGGCCGCATCGCCCACGGTGCGCGCGTCCGCGTCCTCCGCCGCCGGGCCGTTCAATACGAAGGTTTCGTCTCGACGCTCAAGCGGTTTCAGGAGGATGTCAAGGAAGTGCGCGCCGGCCTCGACTGCGGCATCCGGCTCGACAACTTCCAGGATTTTCAACCGGGCGACATCGTCGAAGCCTACACCGTCGAAAAAGTGGCGCAGAAACTGTGATGCGCGGCTCGCGACTCGTGATTCGCCGTCCGTTTCACGAGTTGCAAATCGCGGATTAGCGAATTACGAATCACACACCATGTCCTCCCACCGCATGCAGCGAGTTTCCGAGTTGGTCAAGCAGGAGGTCAGCGAAATCATCCGCCGCGACGTCGCCAGCGAGAGCGTCGGCATGCTCACCGTCACCGGCTGCGAAGTCGCCAGCGACCTCAAGACCGCGCGTGTTTACATCAGCGTCATCGGCGACGCGGACAAACAGGCTGCCGCGCTGGCATTGCTGGAGCGTCACCGCGGCCACATTCAGCGCGTGCTTGGCCGGTCGATCGTGTTGAAGTATATTCCACATCTGTCCTTTTACATTGACGAGACCTTTGAGCGCGCCGACCGTATTGAGCGTATCCTTGGCGAGATCGAACACGAAAAACCGCCGGGCGAAGCGTGACGTGAAATCCGAGGACTCCAATCCAACGGCGGCTCAAATCGGCGGGGTCATCCGCCAGCACCAGACGTTTCTTGTCGCCGGCCACGTCCGGCCCGACGGCGACGTGCTGGCCTGCCAGCTCGCGCTCGGTCTAACGCTCCAAGGTCTTGGCAAGACCGTCGAGGTCTGGAACCCGGACGGCATGCCGCACAAATATTCCTTCCTCCCGCACGCCGACCTCGTGCAACGGCCTCCGGCGCAAGCCCGTGCGTTTGATCTCGCCATCGCGGTGGACACCGCCACCCGGGACCGGCTTGGCGGAATTTGCGATCGCCTAGTATCGGGAAGTATTGGGGTCAATATCGACCACCACATCAGCAACACCCGCTACGGCAAAATCAACTGGATCGAAACCCAAGCCGCGGCCACGGGTGAAATGCTCTACGAACTCCTGCACGCCAACCAATGGCCCATCACGCCGGCCATCGCCTCCTGCCTGTTTGTCGCCCTGTCCACGGACACGGGTTCGTTCCGGTATTCCAACACGACGCCGCGGACGTTGCGCCTCGCCGCCGAACTGGTGGAGGCGGGTGCCAACGTCGCCGAGCTGTCGCGGCGTTGTTTCGAAAGCTATCCTCTCGCCCGCGTCCGGTTGCTGCAACTGGCGCTGGCGGACTTGAAACTCACTGACGGCAACCGCATCGGCCGCGTCTGGCTCACCAAGGAGATGTACCGGCAAAGCGGCGCGCTGGCCGAGGATACCGAAGGGTTGATTGACTACATCCGCGCGATTGACTCAGTGGTGGTGGCGATTGTTTTCGAGCAGGACGACAATGGCATTGTCCGTATCAGCCTGCGTTCGAAATCAAACAAGGTCAGCGTGGACAAAATTGCCGGCCAGTTTGGAGGCGGCGGCCACATGGCGGCGGCCGGCGCGCACATTCCCGGCGGACCTGCCGTGGTGGAAACCGCCGTGTTGAAAGCCGTGGAGGACGCGATGCGCTCTGCGGGTTACGCCGCGGCCTGACGCGGTGGCGATGGACCGGAAAGAACCGACGATGATCGAATTCACCCCCTACGACGGCATCCTGTTGGTGGACAAGCCGAGCGGCTGGACCTCGCACGACGTGGTGGCCAAGGTGCGCGCCCACTTCGGCCTCAAAAAGGTCGGCCACTGCGGCACGCTCGACCCGATGGCAACGGGCCTGCTGGTGCTCGTCCTTGGCCGCGCGACGCGGTTGAGCGAGAAACTCACCAGTGACGACAAGAGCTATGAGGGCACGATCCTGCTCGGCGTCACCACCAATACCGAGGATGCCGATGGCGAAACGGTTGAAACCAAACCCGTGCCGCCGCTGACGGAGGCCGAGCTGGTGGCTGTGCTGGACAAATTCAAAGGCGACATCTACCAAACGCCGCCCATGATCAGCGCCGTCAAGTATCAGGGCCGTCCGCTCTACAAGTTGGCGCGCAAGGGCATCGTGGTGGAGCGCGAGCCGCGGCTGGTGCACATCTACGATCTGCGGATGTTGGCGATGGAATTGCCGCGCGTGAATTTCCGGATGGTGTGCTCCAAGGGCACCTATGTCCGGACGCTCGCCGCCGATATCGGCATCGCGTTGGGTTGCGGCGCGCACCTCGCCGGGTTGCGGCGGACCGCCGCGGGCAAGTTCAAACTGGAGGACGCGCACACACTCGAGCAAATTCTGGCGCAGCCGAAAGCGGCCCTGCCGCAGTGGATCATGCCCATCCTGGAAGCGGCGCGTCTGATGAAACCCTAGTGGCTCCGATGGAAGTCGTCCGCGATTTTGAACGGTTGCACCTCCTGGGCGAAAAATTCTGCCTGGCCATCGGCGTCTTCGACGGAGTCCACCTCGGACATCAACGGGTCATCCAAACCGCGATGGAAGACGCGCGCGCGGCCGGCGCCACGGCCGCCGTGCTGACGTTCGACCCCCATCCGATGCGCGCGCTCGCGCCGGCCCGCGCGCCGTTGCTGCTCACCTCCACACCGCACAAGCTGGAACTGCTCCGCCAGCTCGGCGTTGAGGCCTGTCTCGTGATCGAGTTCAACCGTGAATTTGCCAACACGAGCGCCGAAGCGTTTGTGAAAATGGTCGCCGACCGCACGCCGGGCCTGCAGACGATCTGCGTCGGCTCGCGCTTCCGCTTCGGCAAAGACCGCCGGGGCGACGCCGCGCTGATCCGCGAGATCGGCGCCCAACGCGGATTCCGATTGCACGAACTGCCGTCGCAGACCCTCGGCGGCGAAACCATATCCAGCACGGCCGTGCGGAAGGCCGTCGCCGCCGGCGATCTGGAAAAGGCGGTGCAAATGCTCGGCCGCCCGTTTTCCATCCTCGGCACCGTCGTGCCCGGCGACGCGCTCGGCCGCACCATCGGTTTCCCGACCGCCAATCTGAACCGTCACAACGAAGTATTGCCGTCGCACGGCGTTTACGCCGCGCGCGCCCGCATCGCCGGCCAATTGCGGCCCGGCCTCGTCAACATCGGCTTCCGTCCCACGGTGAAGAAAGCCGCGAGCGAACCGGTGACCGAGCTGCACGTGCTGGATTTCTCCGGCGACTTGTATGATACCGACATCGAGGTCTTTTTCATCGCCCGCCTGCGCGACGAGAAGAAATTCGCCTCGCTCGACGAACTCCGCGCCCAGATCCAACGCGACGAGCAGGCCGCCCGCCGCCTTCTCGCGTGAATCCCCCACCCCACGCCGTCCGCCATCTCTACGTCCACATCCCCTTCTGCGCGGCGAAGTGCGACTACTGCGCGTTCTACTCGGAACCGGCGCAAAGCGAACGTGTCGAACGTTTCCTCGCGGCGCTCGCCCGCGAGATCGAAAAGGTGGCGGCGCGATTGGAGCCGGAGACGATTTTCTTTGGTGGCGGCACGCCGAGCATTTTGACCCTCGCGCAGTTTGAGAAGCTTCTGACGCATCTGCGCGCTCGCATTCCGAGTCTCGATTCACAAATCACGCGTCACGAACTCGAGTGGACTGTGGAGATGAACCCGGCCACGGTCTCGGCGGACAAGGCGCGGTTGTTGCGCTCGTTCGGAGTCAACCGCGCCTCGATGGGCGTGCAGTCGTTCGATGACGAACTGCTCCAGCAGCTCGGCCGCGTCCATACGGCGGCGATGGCGCTCGAAAGCATCGTCCTCTTGCGCGCGGCGGGGTTTGACAACCTCAACCTCGATTTCATCTTCGCCATTCCCGGCCAGACGCAGGCGCAGTGGGAACAAACGCTGCGGCAGGCCATCGCTCTGGAGCCGCAGCATCTTTCCACCTACGAGCTGACCTATGAAGACGACACGCCGTTGTTCCGCCGGCTTGGGGCGGGCGGCGTCGCGCGGCTCGATGAACCGGTCCCAACCGCGATGTATGAGCGGATGCTGGAGCTGACGGCGGAGGCTGGCTTCCGCCAATACGAGATTTCCAACATCGCCCGGCCTGGCCGCGAGTGCCGCCACAACCTGAACGCCTGGCGCGGCGGCGAGTATGTGGGCGTCGGGCCGAGCGCGTGCGGATTTGTGGACGGCTGGCGTTACCGCAACGTGCCGGACATTGACGCGTATATCGCGCGCATCGAGCGCGGCGAATCACCTGCTGTTCAGACCGAGCGACTGTCGCCGCGGGCGCGTGCCGGCGAGCTGGCGGCGTTTGCGCTGCGAATGAACGAAGGCATCGAGGCAACGGCGTTTGAACGGCAGACCGGATTCCGGCTGGACCGGCTCTGGCCCGACGCGTTGCGCGACCTCGCCGGCCATGAACTGGTCGCCTGGGACGGCAACCGGCTGCGGCTGACGCCGCGCGGCCGGCTGCTGGCGGACACGGTGGCGGAGGCGTTCATCATCGTTGACAAGACCGAGACATGTTCCCATCATCCCGCCTATGTTGATTGACGGTTCAACCCGCATCGTGGGCGTGTTCGGGCATCCGATCGCGCACACCGCCTCGCCCGCGATGCACAACGCCGCGTTCGACCATCTCGGTCTGAACTGGCGCTATCTGGCCTTCGATGTGCCTCCCGACGACCTGCGCGGCGCGTTGCGCGGCATCTGCGATCTTGGCTTCGTCGGTGTGAACCTGACCGTGCCGCACAAACTGCTCGCAGTGAAAATGGTGGAGGAGGTGGACAAGCAGGCGTTGCTGCTTGGCTCCGTCAACACCATCGTCGCGGAAAACCACCAACTGACGGGATACAGCACCGACGGCTACGGTTTCGTGCGCGCGTTGCGCGAGGACTTTGGCATGGAGCTGCGCGGCCGGCGCGTGCTGATGCTCGGCGCGGGCGGCGCCGGACGCGCCCTGGCGCTGCACTGCGCGCTCGAAGGCGCCGCGGCGGTCTTCGTCGTCAACCGCACCCAATCCAAAGCCGTCAGCGTCGTCGCCGACATCCGCAAGCTCACACCGCGCACATTCGCCGTGGCCCTGCCGATGGACGCGAAAAGCATCGCGCGGCATCTCGACGAAGTGGATCTGGTCGTCAATGCGACCTCGCTCGGCTTGCGGCCCGGCGACCCGCCGCCGCTGGCCAAGTTTCCGAGCCGCTGCAAGCGGCTGCGCGTCTATGACACGATTTACCGGCCGGTCGAGACGCGCTTCCTGGCCGCGGCGCGCAAAGCCGGCGCGCAGACCGCCAACGGCCTGAGCATGTTGCTCCATCAAGGCGCGCGCTCGTTCGAAATCTGGACCGGCCGCCGCGCGCCGGTCGCCGTCATGCGCCGCGCGCTGCACAAGGCGGTTTATGGCTGATCCCGCCGCAGTCCTGGCCACCGACGCGCACAACGCGCTGGTTTTCTGGTCGGTCGTCGTCTTCGTTCTCGGCGCGGTGGTGGGAAGTTTTCTGAACGTCTGCATCCACCGGATGCCGCGCTCCCTGAGCATCGTGCGTCCCGCCTCCCACTGCCCGCAATGCGGCAAACCGCTGCGCTGGTATCACAACATCCCGCTACTGAGCTGGCTCGCGTTGCGCGGCCGGTGCGCGTTCTGCGGCGCGGCGATCTCGCCGGTTTATTTCATCGTCGAGCTGCTCAACGCCGGCTTGTGGCTCGCGCTCTGGCTGAAGTTCGGCCTGTCGCCCCAGCTCGGCGCCTACGCGCTGGTGGTTTCGCTTTTCCTCGTGGGAATGTTCGTGGACCTGGAGCACTACATCCTGCCCGACGAAGTGACGCTCGGCGGCACCGTGGCCGGCGTGATTTTCTGCGTCGTGTTCCCGCAGCAAATGCAGAACGCGTCCGACTGGACCACCGGGCTGTGGCAGTCGGTCGTCGGACTCGCGGCCGGCGGCGGCGGCCTTTACGCGGTGCGGTGGTTTGGCAACCTGCTTTTCGGGCGCAAAGTCCACGAATTTGAAAAAGCCGTCTCGCTGGTTCTGGACAAAGGCCGCGTGCGGCTTGACGACGGCGAAGAGCCGGCCGAGGAAGAAGACGTGAAAGAGGTGCTGACCTCCAGGCGCGACCGGGTGGAGTTTCAGGCCGACAGCGGACAGGTGGGCAGCCAGAACATCGCCGGCCTGACCGTGCGAATCACCGCAAGCGAACTGACCGTGGGCGGACAGCAATGGCCGCTCCGCGATGCGCCGCGGCTGGAAGCCACCGCGCACCAGATCGAGTTGCCCCGCGAGGCGATGGGACTGGGCGACGTGAAGTTGATGATGGCGATCGGCGCGTTCTTCGGCTGGGCGTCGGTTTTGTTCTCGCTCATTCTGTCCAGCCTGCTCGGCTCCATCGTCGGCCTGCTGTTGATCGCGTTCCGCGCCCACCAATGGGGCCGGCCGATTCCCTACGGGCCTTACATCGTGGCGGCGTCGTTCGTCTGGATTTTCTTTGGAACGGAATTGACGCGGTGGTGCTTGAACGTGCCCATCCGCTGAGCCAACGCGGCGGCTAGTGGCCCGGCGGCGGGCCGAAATTTTTCCCCATCGAGCGGACCAATGGGTGATCCGGATCGAGCCGCTTCGCCTCCTCGAACGCGCGTCGCGCGGCCTCCGGCTCCTTCAGGCTTAGCCGCACGAGCGCCAGTTTGACGAAATTCGCCGGGTCGCGCGGGAAAAGTTCGGTGGCGCGCGTGAGCAGCGGCGCCGCCGCGGCATAGTCGCCCTTCATCGCCAGCAGCGATCCCAATTCGCCGTTCAAATCGGCGTAATCCGGCATCAACTCATGGGCGCGCCGAAACGCAGCCACCGCCAGGTTGAGATCGCCGAGGTGGTGCGCCGCCAGACCCGCCTGCCGCCACGCCTCCATGCGGTCCGGTTCCGATTGGACGACGCGCATGAAACAACCGAGCGCACGCCGCTCGTCGCCCGCAGTCCGTGCGACCGATCCCTCGCGAAACAGCCAGTTCGCACAGGCCGGCTGCGCCACGCCAAACGCCAGCACCAACGCGCCCGCCGCGCCGGCCACCAGCCGTTCAACCGGATGCGCCGAAACCGCCCGCGCCGCAGCCGCGTCGCTGCTGCCGGCGCGGCTTGCACTCATGAGCCAGCCGGTCATCAACCAAAACAACATATCATTCGGCGGCATGAACAGATTGATGTCCACCAGGTTTTGCAACACCAGCACGCCCCACCCCATCGTCACGCCCATGGCCACTGGCCGCAGCGTCGCATCGCCGTGGCCAATTGCCCGGCGCGCGGACATCGCTGTGACCGTGAGCAGCGCCAGAAAAGCCAGCACGCCCAGTGCGCCCGTTTCCACGGCGATTTCCAAAAACTCATTGTGCGCGTGATCCGTCGCCCGCGCGCACTTCGGCCGGTCAAAATACTCCGGCGGCCGGTGTGCGGGATAGACTCGCGCGAACGATCCCGGCCCGTGCCCGACCAGCGGCGCGTCGGAGACGGAGCGCGCGGAGCCGAGCCAGATCATCGGCCGCACGTCGGTGTTCCAGACATGTTTCGCAGCAACTTGCACCGGTGGCAGCAAGACCAAACCAACGGCCACGACAACCGCCGCGCCCGCCGGCAACCACCGCCGCGCCCCGTGCCATCGCATCAGTTGCCAGCCCGCCGCCACAAGGAGCAATGCGAGCGCCGCGCCGCGCGATTCGGAAACCATCATCGCCGCGAGCAGCAACTTCGCGTAGCTCGCCGCCACCCAACGCCCGATAAACCGCCGGTCGCTGCCCGACGACATCGCGCAGGCGACGCCGATTGGCAACGACATCGCGAGAAAGCACGCGGCGAAGTTGCGGTTGCCGGCCATGCCGACCGGTTCCACGCGCAAGACGGCCTGTAGCAGCATCACGGCGGCTTCGACGGCGGCGGCCAAGGCCCATGCGACGGCCACTGGCTTCAACCATCGCGCGCTCAAAAACTGCGCCGCGGCCAGACAGAGGAAAATGCCCGTGGCGGATCGGAGCAAAGCGTCAAGCTGCCCCGCCGAAGGTCCCGACGCCAACATAGAAACCACTTGCGAGACCAAAACGGCGAGCGGCGCCACAGCAAACCAGTTGATGTCGCTGGAAAATTGCAGTGGGTTCGTTCGTTGGAAAGCGACGCCAAGCAACAGCGCGGCGACCGCCAGCGCGGTCCAGGGAAAGTGAAAATCAAACCGCTGTGTCGCCCATTCACGCGGGAGGATCGCCAGGGGATAACCCAGCAGCGGCAAAACGACAGCGAGGAGAACAAAAACAATAACAACGAGCGGCCAGCGCAAGCCACGAGGGTCAGCAGGCTGGCTCACACGCGATCAGTTCGTCGCCGAGTCGCCTTGGGGTGCGGCGGCGTTGGCGGGATCCACCACCTTGCCCTTTTCCACCGCTTTCATCATCGGAATGTTCTTCTTCCACGAACCATCCGATGCTGCTTGAATAAAGATGGCGTGGCCGTCGCGGTAAACAACGTTTCCACCATCAATGCCGTGATTGCTGCCAAGACCGGCCCTGGCAAACTTCTGACTGGTAACGCCGGTGCTGGCAAGCTGGTCGCAGGCCAGGGGCGAATCCACAGTGTTCGCTGCTCCGAGACCGAACGCATACGCATAACAATTCTCGCCCGTCTTCAGCGTCTCCGTGCGCGTCATGCCCGTGGGATTTGTGTCAATCCTGCCGTCGGCCTTGTAGCCGCGGGGTTGCGCGCTCTTGCAAACGAAAATGGTTTCCGCCTGGCCCGTCAGCCAGCGCGGGAAAAGCAGGCCGAAGTGTTTGTTGGCGTTGTCGCCCTGGTTGTTGGTATAGGGATAGGTGTTATCGTTGTCGTTGTAATAAGCCTCACAAGCGAGGTAGACCTGCTTGAGATTTTGCGCGCACGCCATGCGGTTGGTTTTTTCAATGGCGGTTTTCATCGCGGGAAACACCATGGCTGCCAGGATGCCGATGATGGTGATGACGACGAGCAGTTCCACGAGCGTGAACCCTCGCGATGTTGGGCGCTGTGTAATGGATCGCATGTTCAAAATTCTTTCTTCTTTGCTGATGCTCTGCGCATTTCCAAACTCGGTGGCACTTTAACGGAGTGGCGCGACAATGACAACACCGAAATTCCATTAGGCGGCGCCTCGCTAGCCGCGCCCGCCGCTTGGGCGCTTGGTGGGTGCTGTATCCGTTCGCTGTAGCAGCGGTCTCTGACAGTCGAAATCTGCTCGGAATGAACGGACGGCGGTCATCCCCGAGAGTTTTCGGGATGCAGACCGCCGCTTGTTCTCGAAATGACCCACTACCGCCTTGTGGTTCGGGTTGACCGGCAGGCCGCGAAGCTGGCAGACTCGGAGATATCAACGTGAGCAAGCCATTTTACATCACAACGCCGATTTATTACGTCAACGACCGGCCGCACATCGGCCACGCCTACTGCACGATCGTGGCCGACGTGGTCGCGCGGTCGCGGCGATTGATGGGCGAGGAGGTGTTTTTCCTGACCGGCCTCGACGAGCACGGCCAGAAAGTGCAGCAGGCCGCGCAGGCCAAGGGCGTGACGCCGCAGCAGTTTTGCGACGAGATGGCGCCGCACTGGGAGCAGCTCTGGCCGAAGCTGTTGATCTCCAACAACGACCTCATCCGCACGACGCAGCCGCGGCACAAGCTCGTGGTGCAGTCCATTCTCCAGAAGCTCTACGACGCCGGCGAGATTTACGCCAGCGAATACGAGGGCTGGTATTCGACGCGGGCCGAGCAGTTCCTGACGGAGAAGGAAATGGGGCCGGACGGCAAATTCCCGGCGGAATACGGCGAGGTGGCGCGGCTGAAGGAGAAAAATTATTTTTTCAAGATGGGCAAGTACCAGGACTGGCTCATCGGTTACATCCGCGACAATCCCGGTTTCGTTTACCCCGACTATCGCCGCAACGAAATCCTCGGCTTCCTGCAAAAGCCGCTCGGCGATCTCTGCATCTCCCGGCCGGTGTCGCGGCTGGCGTGGGGCATTCCGCTGCCGTTCGACGCGGGCTACGTCACCTACGTCTGGTTCGACGCCCTGGTGAACTACGTGACGGCAGCGGGCTACGGGTCGCCGGCGTTCGAGCGGAACTGGCCCGCCGACATCCACCTCATCGGCAAGGAAATCCTGCTGTTCCACGCCGGCTACTGGCCGATCATGCTCAAGGCCGCCGGCCTTCCGCTGCCGAAACAAATCGTCGCGCACGGCTGGTGGACGCGCGATGGCCAGAAGATGAGCAAGAGTGTCGGCAACGTCGTGGACCCGGTGGCGGTGGTGGAAGCCTGGGGAGCGGACGCGCTGCGCTATTATTTATTGCGCGAGCTGCCCGTCGGCTCCGACGGCGACTGGAGCGACGCGAATTTCAAACTTCGCTACAATAGCGAACTCGCAAATGGTATCGGCAACCTGCTTAACCGCACTCTCTCAATGATCAACCGTTACTGCGACGGTGTCGTACCGCAGCCGACCGCACCGGAACCGGTTGACGATCAACTGAGAGATGCTGCGATGACCGTGGTGAATGATTATCCGAAGTATTTGATGAATATGGAAGTGCATCAAATTCTTTCCGACATTTCGCTATTGTTGATTCGTCGGGGCAATCTCTACGTGCAGGAGTGTGCGCCTTGGGAACTGGCAAAGGACCAAGCAAAACGGGCGAGGCTAAACACCGTGCTCTACAATCTTGCCGAATGCTGTCGTTTCATTTCAGTCCTGCTGACGCCGTTCATTCCAACAACTGCCGAAAAAATCCGGCTCCAACTCGGTCTGGGCAACAATCCGGCGTCTTTTGCCGACGTCCAGCGATGGGGTGGAATCGAACACAGCCGCCCCATCGGCGAAGTGACCCAGTTGTTTCCAAAAAAACAGTAGCCGAATCTATGCGAACCCACCTTCTGTGCGCGGTCGCCATCGCCGCGGTCATCGCCGTCACTGCAACAAGCTGTGCCAAGAAAGACACTGTCGGCCCCACGTTCGTTTATGCGAGCGCCACCGACGCGCAAAAGCTTGATCCGGCGGCCGCGGACGATGCCGGGAGCGTGAAGGTGCTTGTCAATATTTGCGAAGGGCTGGTGCGCTTCAAAAGCGGCACGACGCACGTCGAGCCGTGCCTCGCGGAAACGTGGACCCTCAGTTCCGATGGCCGGACATGCATCTTCGCGTTGCGCGACGGCGTGAAGTTCCACGACGGCACACCGCTGAACGTATCCGCCGTCGTGTGGAACTTCCAGCGCCCCGCGGACACCCATACGCCGGGCCGTTCCGCCAGCGCCGGTTTCGCCCGATGGACCGCGTTTTGCCGCAATATCGAGAGCGTGCGCGCGCTGGACGAACAGCGGCTGGAAATCCGCCTGAAGGAACCAAGCGCGGCGTTGTTGTCGGACCTGGCGATGCCGTTTGCGTCTCTCATCAGCCCGCGCTCGCCCGCCGACTACGGCGAAGGCTTGCCGCGTCATCCGGTCGGCACGGGACCGTTCAAATTTCAAGAGTGGCTGCCGAACGACAGGATCGTGCTCGAAGCCAACGCGGAATATTGGGGCCGGAAACCGAAGCCCGGCCACATCGTGTTCAAGACGGTGCCGGACAGCCGCGCGCGGCTCAACCAGCTCCAGACCGGCCAGGCTCATGCGACGGACGGCCTCGACCCGAACGATCTTGCCGCCGCGCGCACCGACCGGAATCTCCGGGTGATCGAGACGCCCGGCATCAACCTGGCCTGCCTCGCCTTCAACTGTCGCAAACCGCCGATGAACCGGCTGGAGTTCCGTCAGGCCGTGGCGATGGCCATTCAGAAGGCGCCCATCATCGAGGCGGTCTATCATGGCGAGGCGGTCGCGGCGACTTGTCCGCTGCCTCCGGCGTTGCGCGCCCCGGCGACGAAGGTCGAAGACTGGCCGCACGACGTGGAACGCGCGCGCACCCAGATCGCACAACTTCAAATCGTGGTGAAGCCCATCACGATTTCCACCAACGACGCGTTTGGTCTGCCGATCACCATCACCACCAACGTCATCGAGCGCGTCGAACTGCCGGCGTTGAAACTTCACGTCGCGACCGCGCCCCAGCCGTATCTGCCCGACCCGATGCGCGCCGCCGGGTTGATCAAGGCCAATCTCGAATCCATCGGCTTGAAAATTCAGATCGTCGCGAACGACTGGAACGCGCACCTCGCCGCCATTCGCAACGGCGAATACGACCTCGCGTTGCACGGCAAAATCAGCGGCAACGGCGATCCTGATGACTTCCTCAGCATCCTGGATCCGGCAGCGGCGCACAGCGACCTGCCGGTCAACATTTCCTTCCTGGAAGACGACAACCTCGCCGCGGCGCTCAAGGCCGCCCGCGGGCAACCCAATCCCGCCAAGCGCGCGGAAGTTTACGCCCGCGTGCTGGCCCTGGCGCGCGAACATCTGCCCATCGTCCCCCTCGCGTTCGCCAACGACATCGTCGTGCTGCGCTCCAACGTGAGCGGCTTCACGCCGCAACCCACGCTCGGCGCGCGGCTGGAACAAGTGTCGGTGAAGTGACCCGGCAACAGGCGGGCGGCTGAACGGCCCCGACGTCCGTCCCAACACGTGCTGGCAAAATCCGCCGGATGAGGATTAACATAGCGCGCATGCGTCAACCAAACAGGAGCAACCCGATGAAATGGTTCCGCGTTCTTCCAGTCCTCGCACTTCTTCTCGCCGCGCAGGCGGACGACACCCTGCCGGCCCGGCCGCTGAAGCATTCCGATGTCGTGTTCATGGGCGCGTCGGACAAGGCGGCTTACGAGGCTTACGCGGCGACGGTGGTGGACTGGGGCGGTCACGCGCACGGCGACAACGACAAGGCAAAAGCGGAATTCCGCGCGCGTGTGAAACTGGCGCAAGACCTCGGCATTCAATACAATGCCGGCATCGGCATGCTCACCGAGTTTGCCGGCATGATCAAGAGTTGCCCCGACTACGAGCACGCCATCTGCCGCACCCTGGACGGCCAGCCAATCATGGTGCCGTGGCTTTGGGACCAGAAGGTGGACGGCCAGACCGGCAGGAACTTCTGGTTCTGCAGCAACAGCCCGCTCTACCAGCGCTACCTGCGCGACCTGACCGCGCGCGCGATGGCCGGCGAGCCGGACGGTTATCACATTGACGACTTCGGCGGCACCACCGGTGCAATGTGGAACGGCGGCTGTTTTTGCGAGACGTGCATGCCGATGTTTCGCGACTACCTGAAACAGCACGTCGCACCGGAGAAGCTGCGCGCGCTGGGCATCGAGTCGCTGGACGGTTTCGACTACGGGAAGTGGCTGCTCGCCAAACACGTGAAGGACGGCACGGAGTTCTTGAAAAAACGATACTCCCTGCCGCTTCACGACGAGTTCCAGGTTTTTCAGGCGCTGGCGGCCGGCAAGGTCGTGCGCGACCTTCAGGATTACGCCGCGAAGCTGCGCGGCAAACCGCTCGCGCGCAGCGTCAACGGCACGCCGCCAAGCTCGCAGGCGTTCGTGGTCCGGCCGCACGTGGACCACTACTCCTGCGAGATCGGCATGGGCGCGCCGGGCAACGAGTGGGGTGACGTTCCGGCGAAAGCACTGACGACCTCCGCGGCGTTTGTTTACAAATGCGCCGACATGGGCCGCCGCACCCTCGCCTGCACCGCCGGTGGCAGCAGCTTCGCCTATGTCAACGAGAAGAATGCCGTCAACCTGTGCCGCTACTGGGTCGCCGAGTCCTACGCGTTCGGCCATTGCTTCATGGCGCCGAGCCAGCACCAGTGGTGTTATACGAAGGACAAAGGCACGCACTGGTATCACGCGAAGCCGGAGGACTACGCCGATCTCTACCAGTTCGTGCGCAAGAACGCGGCATTGTTCGACGGTTATGAGCCGGTGGCGCAAGTCGGCGTCGTTTTCAGCGACGCCGCATGGCGCAAAAATAAAAAGGATCCGCGAGCGGCGGCGGAGGCGCTACTGGAGGCCAATGTCCCATTCGCGCTCGTCGCGGCGGGCGACGAATTGCTCGACTTGCGGCTCAACAAGACCGAACTGGCGGCGTTTGAAAAAATCGTCGTGGCCGCCGATCCGATGCTGGACACGGCCCAGCAAAAGGCCCTTGATCAAGTGCCGCGGCAAAAAACGGTGATGGGAAAAACCGCCGGGGCGATCCTCGACGGAATCACGTCGTGCCTCGCCGTCGAAAACGCGAAGAACGTCTGGGCGTTGCCGCGCCGGATTCCGCACCGCGCGAACGCGCCGCTCATTGTCCATCTGCTGAACCGCAATTACGATTTCGCCGCCGACCGGACCCTGCCGCAACAAAACCTCGTCTTGCGCCTTCGCAAATCGTTGCTCGGCGACAAGCGCCCGGCGCAATGCACGGTTTTCGCATCGGGAAGCGAACCGGTCTCGTTGGCCGTGGAGCCGGACGGCGACGGCGCACAAATCAAGATTCCCGAAATAAAACTTTGGACCGTCCTGCGGCTGGAATAAGCGCCGGTGAAATGAGTCGGCGGCGGATGAAAACCAAACGGCGTCCATAACCGTCCGGCTGATTTCCCCCGCCCCACCGAATCCTCACTGCCGTTTGCTCAACACCATCGTCGAGCCGGAGCGCTGCATGTCCAACTGGCTGAGAAACGTCATCCCGATCAGCGGTTGCCTCAATCGCTCCGCCCCTCCTTCGACCACCGATCCGGGCACATTGTGCAACATGATGTTCCCCACCTGCACCGAAGCCAGCGTGACGTGCCAGCACCAAATATCGCCGTTGGCGGTGCTGTGTTTGAATCGCTTTCCACGGGCGTAATCAATTCCCATACGTTTCGCATCCGCGCTGTTGATAGCGACATCGCTCGCGCCGGTATCCACCATCGCCCGGGTCGGCACGCCGTTGATCTGCGCGGTGGTGAGGTATTGCCCATGGCGGTCGGCTTCGATGGAGACTGACGCGCCCACCACCTGTCCCTTTCGCAGCGTGAAGTGTTTGCCATCCACCTCGATTTCGGCCGTATCCGCAGTCGCCGAAATCAGGTGCACGCCATCCGGGGAAGTCTGGCCGGCGTGCATCCGGCGTAGAACCACGCCATTGATCATCAGATCGGCGTGGTCGGGCGCAAGAGACAGCACCGACACGGTCGTGTCCGCGAGACACGACCATGCGGACAAAAGACAGATTCCGGCCATGATCAGCCCGCGCGCCCATGATCGGACAGGACACAAGAAAAGAACGAAGGATAAGAACGTGGGTTTGCGCGGGCCGGAGGAAAATCGCTGGCGCTTCATAATGTGCTCGAACTTCTATAACAGCCTAGCACCCCGGCACCCAAAATCAACGGAGGAAACGATCTCGTAGCCGGCAAAGCTTGTTCCCACAAGCGATGTCAAGCCCTGCTCCTCACCCAACAGCCTGTCCGAACGTCCTCCCGCATCCTATCAGCCCGACGGTGCGGGCACAAACACGAAACTTTCCGGGTAGTGTCCTAATTTGAGAAGAATTCTTGGCCGACGTTGGTGACCCGCCTTTAGAGAAGCCGTTGAAAAAGGCTGTGCAATGCAGATTCCGCTGTAGGCCGACTCTGCGAGTCGGCGGTTTTCATCATGATTACGCCGGCTCGCAGAACCGGCCTATACAATCGCGTCTGCCGGTTCTGTTTTTCAACGGAATCTATAGGACCCCTTTTTCGTTTTCGGTTGAAGCGGGCGAGATTTGAGGTCCGGACGGACTCAATTAGTGTGAGCTGGCATTGCCAGATGAGTCCGTAGCGATAATGGTCACATTCCCGCCGCCCACGCCAGTTGCCTCGCCGGTGAGGTCGTCAATGGTTACTATATCCGGGTCGGATGATATCCAAGTGTAGGGGGGCGTGCCGCCCAACGCCGTAAATTTGGTGGGAAAACCGACACAAAACTTGTCGGGCCCAATAACGGTGACTTCCGCGCGCGATGAACTGTTGGTTGACGGCGGCGAACTGTTCACCGAACTCGACGACGTTGAGGCACTCGCATCCCCCAGCTTGCCCAACGCCCAGGCCGCCCGCCAGCGAACCTGCCGATTCTCATCCTTCAAGCAGGCGATCAACGGCTCGACGGCCCGACGGTCTCCCAGCTTGCCCAGCGACCAGACGACATCGTCACGCCCCGGCCATGATTCATCCTTCAAGCAGACGATCAGCGGCTCGACGGCCCGCACATCCCCCAAATCGCCCAACGCCAAGGCCGCCGGCCAGGGGCAGCGCTTGTTCCGATCCGAACCGTTCAAGCAAGCCACCAGCGGCTCCAAGGCACGTTTGTCCTTCACCAAACCCAGCGCATGGGCGGCCATTCTCCGCACGATCCAATCGGGGTCTTTCAAACAAGCAATTAACGGCTTGACCGCCCGCTCGTTTCCCGGTTTGCCCAGCGCCGCGGCGGCGCCCGCGCGAACCCGCGGGTCCCGGTCTTTCAAGCAGCCAATCAGCCGTTCCACGACCCGTGCATTTTTTATTCTCCTCAACGCCGAGGCGGCATGGCTGCGGATGTCTATGGAATTATCCTTCAAGCAGGCAATCAACCTCTCGACGGCCGGGTTGCCCAACTTGCCCACCACCTCTTTGGCCTTAATGCCAACCATCGCCTCCTTATCAGTAAAACAGGCGATCAGCGGTTCAATGGCTCGCTCGCTCCCCAAATCGCCCAGCGCCTCGACGGCGCTCCCGCGCACCGTCGCATTGGCATCCTTCAGGCTGGCGATTAACAACTCGACAATGTTCCCGTCTTTCACCTTCCCCATCATATTGGCGCCATTTAGCGCTGGAGCTGTGGCCAAATAAGCCGCTTCCTTCAACCAAATGTCCTCTGAATGACGGTATTCCTCAAGACGTTTCTTCGTGGACTCCGACAGGCGGAACTCGCGAGCGATCACTGCATCTTGCGCGCTTTCATGACCTTCGCAGATCTGACCTTTCTTAGGACCGTTTCCCCAAATGGCGGGTTGATCCGGGTCTGTATGAGATCCCGCCGCGTAGGTGAGCGCCGCCAGGCGCAACACGATGCTGGGGGACTCCAAAAGCGATTTCCATTCCGCGACTGTCTTGGCCGGCAGGCTCCCGCCAAAAGTGTCACCCGGCAACTCATAATCGTTTCTTTTCAACACACCGAGGCTGTTCTCCATGCGAATGAAATACAAAGTATCGTTGACGATTGCGAAATACTGTTTGGCGATGTCCCAGACTTGCGATCTGACAGGATCCGTCTCAATCGTGATGCACTGCGCTTGAAGCCGTTCATGGAACGAGATGCTGGCTGATTTAAGATCAATGCGAGAGCCCGTGGAGAAAGTCCACCTTCCGAGGACTTCACCAGCGGATGACAAGAGAACAATCGAAGCCTCGGAATCGCCGGGACACATAACCAAGCGCTTCCCTGAAAACACAATGTATCGCGCCTCCTTCTTCTGATTCGTGAACATCCAGACATGCCACGGCTTCATCTCGAAAATGTCGGCGAACTTGTCGCCGCTCATAAGGAAGCCCGATGCGTTGTGTTTTTTGACCTTGGTGATCGAACTCAAGGTGTCGGCGTGGTCGGCTTGTAGTTGCTCCGCATTCTTGCCAACCATCTGTTGAAGTTCTTTCGGCGAAAACTTCTCCGCCTCCATCGCCGTCCCGCCCGCATCGAGCAGCACAACCACTGCCACCACCAGCAGCAAGATTCGACTGACCGTCTTCATGATTCCCTCCCTTTGACGTTACCCGCATTGCTCGCGCAGTCAACGCCTCCAACCCATCGTTGCATCCGGCCTCTCATGGCTCTCCTTGAACTGGGCCGGAGCATACGCTTTGGGGGTGGGGATGCGAGAGCAAAAACAACCCACGCAACCAACTGAGGTCTTCAGCAATTACTTCAAATTTTCCGCCCAAAACACCCGTAGTCGCTAGATCAGCGAAGCTGGTCGGCTGTGAAGACATCGGGGAAGTCACTCAGAACGCAAACGCGACGGCGGCGAAGAAGCCCGCTGTGGGGTGCGTTCGGAGTCCCGGCTTCAGGCGGTCCGCAGGCGCGTAACTACAAAAGCGTCGCTCGAAAACACATGAACCGCCTGAAGAAGCTGTGTGATTAATGCTCTGGCCATTCGTTAGCTCCGTAGGAGCGTCCTGTTTATAGAACGAGATGTAAAAAGAACGCCAAGCTCCGTAGGAGCGGCATGGGGCTGCCGCAGAAGCGATGGACCCTGCACCTGTCGCTCCTACGGAGCTTCTGCCGTTGCCGAAACCGTTGCTATATACATGACGCTCCTACGGAGCTGGCGGCTTCGGAACCGTTTTCCACACGCTCTCTGAAGCCGGGACACCAACGGGCTGCATCCTGAAATTAGGACACTGCTGCTTTCCGCACACCTTATTTGTTCGAGGGTCAGGCTGGCGGAAAAACAACGAGGACCACGCCGGCTCTTGCCGTGCATGGCCCTCGTCAGGAATCCGAATGGTGCCGCGCCCGCAGACCAAGATAACCGGTGAATTCCACCGGTCATGGCCGCTTCCACCGCGCCGCCCCGACGATTCGTCCGGCCCGCAGGCCGAAGAACGCCGTCAAGATTCGGGAACGAAAAAGCGCTGACGATTACTTCTTCTTGCTGGTGAACTTGCCATCTTCCCAACTGTGGCAGTTCTTGCACTCGTCCACCTTATGCTTCTTGAGCATCTCGGCGGCCTTCGCGTTGACGTTGTCCTTCTTGGCCGGTTTTCCCTCGTGGCAAACCTTGCAGGAGGCGCCCTTCACAAAGCTGGGCTTGGCATTGACGGAATTGCCCGCGACAAGCGCGAACACCGCAACGGCTACGCTCACAACAACCAACTTCAAGCTTCTATTCATCATTCTCTCGTTCCTCGTTTGTTTGGGATTCTCGTTCGTTATCCCTGTCCGCGGATTTCACAACAACGGACGCGCCGAGTCGAGAGAAAAAATAGTTCCGAACCCGGGTGTGGAAAGCGCTTGAACCCGAAATCACACGGAGATCCAGTCCGCCCGCTCAACGCGCCGGCGTAAATGCCTGAACACCCCCCTTGGAACCCGCCGGCCCTCCGACCCCCGCCTTTTTGAAAATAACAGAGAATTTCACTTGACGTGGTAATAAATTCTCTATAACTTGCGGCCAGCATGGGAACATGCAGGGCGGCGGCAGGGGCCATTGAAAAACAGAAGACAGTCACGAGGAAAGGGAATGCCAAAACATTGACGCTGAAACAAACCGAGGCCAACCGCCGCAACGCCCTCCAATCCACCGGGCCGGAGGGCAAGGCCCGAGCCAGCCTGAACGCCGGCCAACACGGCCTGCTGTCGGGTGTAGCGGTCCTACGGGCTGCATTACAGGGAATCGCTTTGCCGGTTCCGGGAGTTCCGCAATCGCTGCCGGCGCCATCTGGCGCCGACCGGTCCGCTGGAGGTGTCGCACCCATGCTGGGGCGGTCGCCGCGAGGCCGAAATCACATAGGTCCTTTTTTCAAAACGAACCCATATGAGGGTGGCTTCAAAAACATGAAAACGCCGTTTTCCCATGGAAATCCGGAGTTTTCGATTCCGGGAGTGTGGAAATCAACAACCTGTTTTTGCGAAACGAAGCCAAATGAAAGGGACCCCTCTGGCGCCGGCCGGTCCGCTGGAGCTGTCGCACCCATGCTGGGGCGGTCGCCGCGAGGCCGAAATCACATAGGCCCTTTTTTCAAAACGAACCCAAATGAAGGTGGCTTCAAAAACATGAAAACACCGTTTTCCTACGGAAATCCGGGTTTTTCGATTCCAAGGGCGTGGGAATCAACAACCTGTTTTTGCGAAACGAAGCCAAATGAAAGGGACCCGTTTCGCCGCCTATCGGGCAGCTTCCCGGTCGGCGGCAACCGCGCACCCGGAGAGCCTTGCCGCGTTTCACGCGGTCGCGCTTCACCCCATGCCGGTCGCGATGCCGCTGTGGCGCGCCGGGGCCGGGCGTGACAAGGCTTTGACAAAGGCGGCGGCTTTTGAATACTCTGGCTCCGACCGGCGAGAACGCGCGACGCGGACGAACGAAAGTGCTGAGAATGCCATGAAAAGATCCATTGTATTGCCCTGTCTCCTGCTGGCGACTGCCGCCATGTTTTGCCCCTCCTGCGGCACCGCGCCAGCCCAGGGCGCGGAGGAAAAACGCGTGCTGCTTTACACCCGCAACGGCCTGACGCTCGCCGGCAAGAAGGGCTTCGTCCACGACAACATCGCCGCCAGCGTCGAAGCCATCAAGAAGCTCGGCGAGGAGAACGGCTTCGCCGTGGACGTGTCCGACGATCCGAAGAGCTTCACCGACGAGAACCTGAAGAAATACAAGGCGCTGGTGTTCTCCAACACGAACAACGAGGTTTTCGACACGGAGGAACAGAAGAAGGCGTTGCAGAACTACGTCCATGCGGGCGGCGGCATTGCCGGCATCCATTCGGCGTGCGCGATGATGCGGAACTGGCCGTGGATGTGGCAGTTGATGGGCGGCACGTTCGAGTATCATCCGAAGTTCCAGCCATTCACAATCAAGGTCGTGGATAGGAAGCATCCCTCGACGGCGCACCTCGGTGAAACGTGGGAGTGGCAGGATGAGTTCTATTTCCTGAAGGAAATGCCAAAGGACCTGCACATCCTGCTGGAAGGCGACCTGACCAAGCTCGACGACAAGCGCAAGCCGCAGGACGAGAAGACGCGGCCGCTGGCGTGGTGCCATGAGTTTGAGGGCGGGCGCGTCTGGTTTACGGCGCTCGGCCACAAGAAAGAGGCTTACGCCGACCCCGTTTTTCTGAAGCACATCCTAGGCGGCATTCAGTGGGCCATGGGCGACAAGAAGTAAACCGCAGTCATCGGAGCCAATATCATGCAAGCATCCCGCCGTGATTTCCTGAAAGCCTCGCTGGCCGGCGCCGGCGCACTGGCGTTTCCGAACCTCATCCCCGCGCGCGTCCTGGGCGACGACGCGCCGAGCAAGAAGATCAACATCCTCCAGATCGGCTGCGGCCGCATCGGGCGCAGCATGGATATGCCCGGCATCCTGAAGCAGAACGCCGCGCGCATGATCGCGGTGTGCGACCTCGATTCCATCCGCGTGAAGGATGCCAAGCAATACGTCGAGGAGACTTACGCCAAGAAGAACATCACGCTCGATGTCGCCACCTACGGCGATTACCGCGAGGCGTTGCAGCGCAAGGACATTGACGCCGTCGCCATCAGCCTGCCCGATCACTGGCACGCGCAGCCGGTCATCGAGGCCGTACTCGCCGGCAAGGACATCTACGTCCAGAAGCCGCTGGCCATGACGCTCGTCGAGGGCCGCGCCGTCAGCGACATCGTCCGCAAACACAAGCGCGCGTTCCAGATCGGCAGCCAGCAGCGCTCCGCGGCGAATTTCCGCACCGCGTGCGAAATGGCGCGCAACGGCCGCATCGGCAAGCTCCACACCGTCAAGGTCGGCCTGCCCACCGATCCCAGCGGCGGCAGCACGGCCGTGATGCCTGTTCCCTCCAATCTCAACTACGACATGTGGCTCGGCCCGACGCCGCTCGCCCCCTACAACGAGGACCGGGTTCACTCGCAAAACGCCAATTCAAAGAAACGCTACGCGGACCGCCCCGGCTGGCTGCGGATTGATTCCTACTGCCTCGGCATGATCACCGGCTGGGGCGCGCATCACGTGGACATCGCGCATTGGGGCATGGGCACCGAGCTCACCGGGCCGATCTCCGTCGAGGGCAAGGCGGAGTTTCCGAAGGAGGGCCTCTGGAACGTCCACGGGCCGTATCACATCGAGATGCAATACGCCAACGGCGCCACGGTGATCATTGACAACACCTTCCCGACCGGCGTCCGCTTCGAAGGCTCCGACGGCTGGATCTTCGTCACGCGCGGCCCGGAGAAAGTCACCGCCAGCGATCCGGCGTCGAAGAAAGCCCTCAGCAAGTCGCTCGACGCCAGCAACCCGGACATTCTCAAGACGCCACTTGGCAAGAATGAGATTCATTTCCATATGAGCCCGAAGAACGACCATCATCTCGACTGGGTCACCAGCATGATCACGCGCAAGCCGGGCGCCACGTCGCCGGAGCAGGCGCACCGCTCCAACAGCGCTTGCATCGTCGGCTGGATCGCGATGAAGCTCGGCCGCAAGCTCCAGTGGGACCCGAAGGCCGAGCAGTTTGTCGGCGACGATGCCGCCAACGCCTTGCTCTCCCGCGCCGAACGTGCCCCTTACGGTGCCATGTCATTCCTCAAGAAGAACGCCTGATGAAAACCGCACTCGCCCTCACCGCCGCCATTGCCCTCTGCTCCATGACCACCACCGCTGCCGAAAGCGAACTTCGCTGGATCACGCTCGATCCCGGCCATTTCCATGCCGCGCTGGTGCAGAAGTTCATGTATCCGCAGGTGGACCCGGTCGTTCACGTCTATGCGCCCGAAGGCCCCGACGTCGGCCTCCACCTCAAGCGCATCGAGGGCTTCAACACCCGCGCCGAGAACCCGACTCATTGGCAGGAGAAGGTCTATACCGGTCCCGACTTCCTGGAGCGCATGATCAAGGAGCGCGCCGGCAATGTTGTCGTCATCTCCGGCAACAACCGCAAAAAGACCGACTACATCTACAAATCGCTCGACGCTGGCTTCAACGTCTTCGCCGACAAACCGATGGCCATCACGCCGCAGGCGTTCCCGCTCCTGCGCAAGGCCTTCGATCTCGCCGCGCAGAAGAAAGTCCTGCTCCGCGACATCATGACCGAGCGCTACGAAATCACCGCCATCCTCCTGCGCGAGCTGGTCAACGCGCCCACGGTGTTTGGCGCGCTCGAAAAAGGCACGCCGCAGCAGCCCGCCGTCGAGATGGAGAGCGTCCACTACTTCTTCAAGGAAGTCGCCGGCAAGCCGCTCACGCGCCCGCCATGGTTCTACGACACGCGCCAGCAGGGCGAGGCCATCCCCGACGTCGGCACGCACCTCGTGGACTTGGTCCAGTGGCAGTGCTTCCCCGAACAGACGCTCGACTGGAAGAAAGACATCAAGGTCCTCGCCGCGAAGCGCTGGCCAACGAAGATGACGCCGGAGCAGTTCAAGCGCTCCACCGGTCTCGACGTATATCCCGACTACCTCAAGAACGACGTCGGCCCCGACGGCGCGCTCAACGTCTTCCAGAACGGCGACGTGCTCTGGACCATCAAGGGCGTCCACGCCAAGGTCGCCG
This sequence comes from uncultured bacterium, assembly GCA_903870275.1. Classification (GTDB taxonomy): domain Bacteria; phylum Verrucomicrobiota; class Verrucomicrobiia; order CAIQCK01; family CAIQCK01; genus CAIQCK01. The sequence continues at coordinate 54,962 of CAIQCK010000030.1, forward strand.
CGCTCTGGGGCTTCCAAGCGCCGCCGGGAACCGGGGACACCCATTATCAGATCGTCCGCGGCAGCAAAGCCAACATCGTCATCAGGCAGGGCAAGGAGCAGAACTACAAGGTCGCGCTCTACGTCGAGAACAAGTCCGGCGCTTCCGCCGATGAATTCGACAAGACCCTCCATGCCGCCGTCGAGCAGATCGCAATCAAGTGGACCGGCGTGGACGTCAAGAAAGCCGGCGAGTGCTGGCAGATCGTGGTCCCGGAGAAATACCACGTCGGCCACGAAGCCCACTTCGCGCAGGTGGCGGAGAAATATCTGAAGTACCTGGCCGAGGGCAAAATGCCCGCGTGGGAAGTCCCCAACATGACCGCCAAGTATTTCGTCACCACCGAAGCCTTCCGCCTCAGCCACGCGAAGAAGTAGACAAGGCATCCTGCCGGTCCCAATCTGCGGGGAACGGATGTCCACATCCGTTCGCAACGAGCTTGGCAGCCCGTTCTACTCGCGGCTTCCTGCCCGTTCAACGGGCTCGTCGCGCTTTTTTGGGGCTTGTCTTGCCGTCAAAAAACGGCATAGTTCATGTGGTTTTCTGGGAAAAATTATGCCAATAGACATCAAGAAGCTGGTCGCTGAACGGTTGGGCGAAAACTACGCCCTGCACGAACGTTATGTGAACTCGACGCTCGTGAAGGTGCTGCGGACGATTGGTCTCGACAAGGTTTACGCAAAGGCCAAAGGCCAATACCTCTGGGACAAGGAAGGCAATCGTTATCTCGATTACCTCAGCGGCTACGGCGTGTTCAACATCGGGCGAAATCATCCCGCCGTGCAACAGGCCATCCGCGACGTGCTCGACCTCGACCTGCCGAACATGGTCCAGTTGGACTGCGCGTTTCTCAGCGGCGTGCTGGCGGAGGAACTGGTCAAACACTGCCCGCCGCACTTGAACGCCGTGTTCTTCTGCAACAGCGGCACCGAGGCGGTGGAAGGCGCTTTGAAGTTCGCCAAAGGCGCCACCGGCCGGCCGCGGATCGTTTATTTCGACAACGCCTTCCACGGTCTCACGCTCGGCTCACTCAGCATCAACGGCGCCGACAGCTTCCGCGAAGGGTTCGAGCCGCTGCTGCCGGGCAGCGAGAGGATCAAGATGAACGACATCGGCGCGCTGGAGCGGCTTCTGGCCAAGCGCGACGTGGCGGCGTTTATCTTCGAGTCCTGCCAGGGCAAGATGCTGGACGTGCCGACGGACGATTTCCTGCCGAAGGCGCAGGCGCTCTGCCGCCAATACGGCACGCTGCTCATCAGCGACGAAGTCCAGACCGGCTTCGGGCGCACCGGCAAGATGTTCGGCTTTCAACACTGGAACCTGGAGCCGGACATCATCACGCTGGCAAAGGCGATCAGCGGCGGTTACGTGCCGTGCGGCGCGTTCGTCACGCGGCGCGAAATCCATCAGAAGATTTACTCGCGCCTCGACCGCTGCGTGGTGCATTCGACGACCTTTGGCCGCAACAATCTCGCCATGGCCGCGGGATTGGCGACGCTGCGCGTGCTGGACGATGAGAACCTCGTGGAGCGCGGCGCGAAGCTCTCGGAGTTCCTGTTTGCCGAGCTGAACAAGCTCAAGGAAAAGCACGATATAATCAAGGAAGTGCGGGGCAAGGGCCTGATGATCGGCGTCGAGTTCCAGGAACCGCGCGGATTTCAAACAAAGATGGCGTGGAAGACAATTCACGCGGCCGACAAATCCATGTTCCCGCAGATCATCGTCAGCAACCTGCTGAAGAAGCATCGTGTCCTGGCGCAGGTCGCCGCCCACAATCACGACATCATCAAAATCCTGCCGTCGCTGATGAGCACGGAGGAAGACGCCCGCTATTTTGTCAGCGCGCTCGACGATGTGCTCGGCGAATGCAACCGCGCCATCGGTCCGATGTTGGAATTCGGCCTCGGTCTCGCCAAAGCCGCGATGGCCGCCAAGAACGCGCCGGCGTGAAGCGGACGCGATAGTTTGAGTCGAGAGTCTAGATGTAGAACATTCCCCCGCCCTGCTCCGAAGCGGACACGAGGTCCTCGAACGTCACGCTGTCCGCGATTTGTTCGGCGGAGTGTTTGATCTTTCGCCACACTTCCTTCATGCCTTCGGGGCAGTTCGGATCGCCGAGACTCGGGATGTCCAACACATGACCCTGGACGGCGCGCACCACGTCGCCAAAACAAATCTTGCCGGGCGGTCGCGTCAGGCAGTAGCCGCCGTCTTTGCCGCGTTTGCTTTTCACGAAGCCGGCGCTTCGCAGCACGGTGAGAATCTGGACAAGGTAATTTTCAGGAATCCCCTGCGCCGCCGCCAGCGCCTGGACATGCACTGTCTGATCTTCGTCGTAATGCTGAGCCATCCACGCAATGGCGCGACAGGCATAGTCCGTTTTGATTGAAAGTTTCATGCGGAAGACGAATCTTTAGTAAATCACTCAGGATGGTTTTTAGTAGTCCCCACTTCGCAGAAAGTCAAGCTTTACACTCTACATCCGTCCGATTTTTCGCATCGGTAAAAATACTTTGCCGTCTCTTAAAATCGTATCATATCTATCAGCATTGCAATGCGTTACGATATTGACCGTTTCCAGATTATCATTGCAAAAAAGCGCCGCGATTCTTATGATAATCGTGTTTAACGAACTCACGGAAACATGGCTAACGACTCATCAGACATGACAACGCGGCTGCAGGAAAGCGCGCCGGCGCCGCAGGTTTACGACGCCTCGAAAATCGACAAACTCGAAGGTTTGGAGGCGGTCAGGAAGCGGCCCGGCATGTATATCGGCGATCCCGATGAGCACGGCCTGCATCAATGCGTCTGGGAAGTGCTGGATAACTCGATTGACGAACATCTGGCAGGCTTTTGCGACACGATCAAAGCGACCATCCACGCCGACGGCTCGATGACCGTCCAGGACAACGGCCGCGGCATTCCGGTGGACACGCATCCCAAGTGGAAGATGCCCGCAGTCGAACTGGTGCTGACGAATCTGCACGCGGGCGGCAAGTTTGGCCAGGGCGCCTATAAATACTCCGGCGGCCTGCACGGTGTCGGCGCCAAGTGCGTCAACGCGCTCGCGGAATGGTTCGAGGTTGAGATTTCCCGCGACCTCAAGGTGTACCACATGAAGTTCGAGCGGGGCAAAACGGTCTCGCCGCTGGAGGTCATCGGCAAATCCAAACACACCGGCACGAAGATCACGTTCAAACCGGATGCCGAGATTTTCCATGCGACCACGTCGTTCAAATACGACACGCTCGCGGCCCGCATGAGGGAGCTGGCGTTCCTGAACCCCGGTCTCGTAATCCTCCTCACCGACGAGCGCGACAACAAGACCGAGAGGCTTTTCTACAAAGGCGGCATTCCGGAATTCATCAAGGAACTCAACCGCGCCAAGGAAGTCGTCCACGCCAAGCCGGTCATCATCGCCAGACAGAAGGACGATGTGTTCGTGGACGTGGTGTTGCAATACAACGACGGCTACGCCGACAACATCCTCTGCTACGCCAACTCCATTTCCAACACCGACGGCGGCACGCACCTCTCCGGTTTCCGCACCGCGCTGACTCGCGCGATCAACCAATACGCGCGCGCCAACCAACTGGTGAAGGAAAAAGACCCGCCCATCTCCGGCGACGATGTGCGCGAAGGTCTCACCGCCGTGGTCAGCGTGCGGCTGCCGAACCCCCGCTTCGAGTCGCAGACCAAGGTCAAGCTGGTCAATACCGAGATCGAGGGCATCGTCTCCAGCGCGGCTTACGAAGGGCTGATGACGTTCTTCGAGGAGAATCCGCCGACCGCGCGCAAGGTGGTGGACAAGTCCCTCACCGCCGCGCGCGCCCGCGACGCTGCGCGCAGGGCCCGCGACGCCGTGCGCAAAAGCGCGATGACCGGCGGCGGTCTGCCGGGCAAGCTCGCCGACTGTTCCGAGCGTGACCCGGCGTTGTGCGAACTCTATCTGGTCGAGGGTGACTCGGCCGGCGGTTCCGCCCGCATGGGCCGCGACCGCAAGTTCCAGGCGATCCTGCCGTTGAAAGGCAAGATCATCAACGTCCAGAAGGCGCGCATCGACAAGGTCCTCGCCAACGACGAAATCCGGACGATGATCACCGCCATTGGCGCCGGCATCGGCGAGGGCGAGGGCGAAGGCGCGTTCGACATCGCCAAGCTGCGCTACCACCGTATCATCATCATGACCGATGCCGACGTGGACGGCTCGCACATCCGCACGTTGCTGTTGACGTTCTTCTACCGGCAAATGAAGGCGCTCATCGAGAAGGGCCACGTCTTCATCGCGCAGCCGCCGCTCTATAAAGTCAAACGCCGCAACCGCGAGGAATACGTGGACAGCACCGAGAAGCTCGACAAGATGCTCATCGAACTCGGCTGTGAAGACGTGAAACTCATCCACGGCAAGGACGAGAAAGAACTGGCCGGCTCGCAACTCCAGAGCCTGCTGGAAACACTCGTCGAACTCGACAAGCTCGCCGATGCGGTCAAGCGCCGTCGCGTGGACTTTCAGGCCTACCTGGAGGCGCGCGATCCGAAGACCGGCGCGCTGCCGCAATACGTCGCCCGCATCAAGAACAACGGCGATGAACACGTCGAGTTTCTCCGCGACGACAAGGCGCTGAAGAAGTTCAACGACGAACACGAAACAGAGGAAACCGACGACCTCCCCGAAACCGAGAATGGCAAAGCCGCCGCCGCCGCCGCGAAGCCGTTTGTGAAGACCTATGAGATGTACGAGGGCGTGGAAATCGCCAAGATGCTTGCCGCGCTGGCAAAGAAAGGGATTGATGTCGAGCGATACCTGCCGCCGCCGCGCGACGAAAACCCCAACGCCAAGCCCAAACCGCTCTTCGAGGTTGTCGAGGGCGAGAACCGCACCCCGCTGTTCTCGGTCAGCGAAATCCTGCCGCGGGTCAAGGAAAACGGCAAACGCGGCATGACCATCCAGCGGTACAAAGGCCTCGGCGAAATGGACCCGGAGCAACTTTGGGAAACCACCATGGACCCGGCCCGGCGCAAGCTGGTCAAGGTCGTGATGCCCGACCTCGCCAAAGCCGAGGAGATTTTTACCATCTGCATGGGTGACGAGGTCGAGCCGCGCCGCCACTTCATTGAGGAAAACGCGCTCAATGTTCGCAACCTGGACGTTTAACCACTACCGCCCTTGCGCATCCCGAATACAGGTTTATCCGCCAACCAGCCCTACCTGCCCATCATGTATGTCCAAAACGAGAAACTAAGTCCCGTCAACATCGCCGACGAGATGCAGAAGTCGTTCATCGATTATTCGGTGAGCGTGATCATTTCGCGCGCCCTGCCGGACGCCCGCGACGGGCTGAAGCCATCCCAGCGCCGCATCCTTTTTTCGATGCTGGAGCTTGGCCTCCAGCCCAATCGACCGTCCCGCAAGTGCGCCAAGATCGTTGGTGAAACGATGGGTAACTATCACCCCCACGGTGACCTTGCCATTTACCCGACGCTCTACCACATGGCGCAAGACTTCGCGATGCGCTACCCGCTCATTGATGGCCAGGGCAACTTCGGCTCGATTGACGGCGATGATCCCGCAGCCATGCGTTACACCGAAGCGCGATTGACGCCGCTGGCGATGCTGATGCTCGCCGATCTCGACAAAGACACGGTTGATTTCCAGCCGAACTACGATGACTCCAAGGTCGAGCCGAAAGTGCTCGCCGCCGGTTTCCCGAACCTTATTTGCAACGGTACCACCGGCATCGCCGTCGGCATGGCCACCAGCATCCCGCCGCACAATCTCAATGAAATCGCCGACGCGATCATCCACCTGATTGATCATCCCGATTGCGAGCTGGAATCGCTTTTCAAATTCGTCCAAGGCCCCGACTTCCCCACCGGCGGCATGATCTGCGGCCGCGCGCCGATTCTCGAGGCTTACAAGACCGGCCGGGGCTCGATCAAGCTCCGGGGCCGCGCCGGCATTGAAGAGCACAGCGGCAAAGACCACATCGTCATCACGCAGATGCCGTTCAATGTGGCGCCGTCCACCGTCGAAACGCAGGTCGCCGCGCTGGTCAACGACAAGAAGATCGAGGGAATCTCCGACATCCGCAACGAAACCAACAAGGACGGCGTGCGCCTGGTCATCGAGTTGAAGCGCGGCGCCATCCCGAAGATCATCCTCAGCAATCTCTTCAAACACACCCAGCTCGAAACGACCGTCGGCATCAACATGCTGGCCATTGACCACGGCCGGCCGCGCACGCTGAACCTCAAGCAACTGCTCCAGTGCTACACCGAGCACCGGCGCGAGGTCATCGTCCGCCGCACGCAGTACGAGTTGCGCGCAGCCGAGGCCCGCGCCGAGCTTCTCGACGCCTATCTCATCGCACTGGCCAATCTGGACGAGTTCATTCGCATCATCCGCGAGTCCCGCACCCGCGAGGAGGCGAAGATCAAGCTGCTGTCTTTTTCGTGGACCAAGGCACAGGTCCAGCACTTCGGCATGCACATCCGCAGTGAAGCGCGGCTCGTCAGCGGGCGGTATGAATTCAGCGAAACACAGGTGGACGCCATTCTCGAACTGCGTCTCTACCAGCTCACCGGTCTCGAGCGCGACAAGATCGCCAAGGAATACAAGGCGATCATCGATCGCATCGTCGAGTTGCAGGGCATCCTCGCCAGCGAGGCGAAGATTTGGGGCATCGTCAAACAGGAGCTGAAGGAACTCCGCGAGAAGCATGGCGACCCCCGTCGCACTGACATTGTTCCCGACGAAGGCGAGATCAGGATCGAGGACCTCATCGCCAACGAGGCCGCCATCATCACCATCACGCACGGCGGTTACATCAAGCGCACCGCCGTCTCCGCCTACCGCGCCCAGCGCCGCGGCGGCAAGGGCGTCAGCGGCGCCGATACCAAGGACGACACGGATTTCGTCGAGCACCTGTTCACGGCCAGCACGCACGACTTCATCATGTTCTGCACCGACAACGGGCGGATTTACTGTGAGAAGGTCTATGACATTCCCGAGGCGGGCCGCGCCTCCCGCGGCAAATCCATCGCCAACCTGCTGGCATTGCGGGAAGGCGAGAAGATCGCCGCGATGATCCGCGTCCAGGAGTTCAGCGACAAACAGCACCTGTTCTTCGCCACGCAAAACGGCATCGTCAAGAAAACCAACTTGAGTGAATACGCCAATGTCCGCCGCACCGGCGTGGCGGGCATCAACATCGAGAAGGACGACCAACTCATCGGCGTGCGCCTCACCACCGGCAACAGCGAGCTCGTACTGGTTTCGCGCAAGGGCCAGTCCATCCGATTCCATGAGGAAGACGTGCGCGACATGGGCCGCACCGCCACCGGCGTCTGGGGCATGGACCTCGAAGAAGACGACCAACTCGTCGGAGTCGAGACCGTGGACCCACAGGCCACGCTGCTGGTCGCCGGCGAAAACGGCATCGGCAAGCGCACCGAGTTCGAGGAATACCGCAAGCAATCGCGCGGCGGCAAAGGCATCATCACCATGGCCACCAGCGAGAAAACCGGCCATGTCGTCGGCGCCCTGAGCGTGACCGACACTGACGAGATCATGCTGACCACCGCCGGCGGCCAGACAGTCCGCTGCGCCGTCAAGGGCGTGCGCGTCTGCGGCCGCAACACCCAGGGGGTGCGACTCATCCACCTTGGCTCCGGGGACAAACTCGTGGCCATCGCCCGCGTCATCAGCGAATCGCAGGAAGACGCCGCTGAGAGCGCGCCGCTGGCCATCCCCGCGCCTCCGGCTCCGGAAACGAAGGGCTAGCCGCGGAATTGCCTTCAGCGCAAGCAGCGGTAGATTTTAATGACGTGAAACCAGACCTGAAATCGCTGACACATGATGAGATTACCCGCTTGTTGATCAAGCAGGGGCATCCGACTTATCGCGCGACGCAAGTGGTCCAGTGGGCCTACGAGCGCGCGGCAGAATCTTTCGATGCCATGAGCAATCTGTCGCTGCCGTTGCGTCAGTGGCTGGCGTCGGAGTTCGACCTCTGGACCGTCAAGGCCTTGCGCGACCAGCGTTCAACGGACACCACCGAGAAGCTTCTCTGGCAGTTGCGCGACGGCCAACTCGTCGAGACGGTCCTCATCCCTGCCACGCCGGGTCTCACGTCCTGCGCCGACCGCCACACGGTTTGCGTTTCCACACAGGTCGGCTGCGCCTACGGCTGCAAGTTTTGCGCCAGCGGATTGAACGGGTTCCGCCGCAATCTCACCGCGGGAGAAATCGTGGATCAGGTGCTCGCCGTCGTCCGCATGGGCCGCACCACGGGCATCCGCGTCGGCGACGCGCCCCCTGTGCCCGATCCGGAATTTCGCGTTCAGAACATCGTGGTCATGGGCATGGGCGAACCGCTGGCGAACTACGACCACCTGATGAAGGCGTTGAAGATCATCAACGCGCCGTGGGGCCTGAACATCGGCTCGCGGAAAATCACCGTTTCCACATGCGGCTTGCCGGAGCAGATCAAGCAACTGGCCAACGAACCGATGCAAATCCGGCTCGCCGTCTCGTTGCACGGCACCAATGACACCGTGCGCGACCAGATCATGCCGGTCAACCTCAAGCACCCGGTGCGCGAATTGATGCACGCCTGCGAGTATTACGCGAAGACCAAAGGCCGGATGATGACGTTCGAGTATATCCTCATCGAGGGCGTGAACGATGATTTGAATCTGGCCGACCAACTCACCGCGATGGCGCGCCGGCTTCATGCCAAGGTGAACCTGATTCCCTACAACCCGGTGGAGGGTTTGCACTGGCGGCGGCCGTCCCTGGACCGTTGCCACGCGTTTGCCGCCCGCGTGAAAAGCCGCGGCGTGGCGGCGACCCTCCGGATCGAGAAAGGCGGCGACATTGCCGCGGCGTGCGGCCAACTGCGGTTGCAAACCATGCGCGACAAGCCGCCCGTCACTCCTGCCGTGCCATGAAGGCTTTCGAGTTCTTCGAACACACCGCCGACATCGGCGTACGCGCCTTCGGCCGGACGTTGGAGGAACTGTTCGTCAACGCCGCCCGCGCCCTCTACGAGATTCAGGGGCGCTTCGATCTCGCCGACCGGCGGATGATCAAAATCGAATTGTCCGCCGACTCCGCCGACGAGTTGCTGGTGCGCTGGCTTTCCGAACTGCTCTACCGCTTCAGCACGGAGGGTGTGTGCTTCACGCATTTCCGGCTTCAGTTCATCGAACCGAACAAACTCACCGCCCAAATGGAAGGCGGCGTTGTGGATTTCAGCCATTCCGAGGTGTCCGAAGAGGTGAAAGCGGTCACCTATCATCAGTTGTCGGTGCAACAAACCGCCGACGGCTGGACGGCGACGGTGATTTTCGATGTTTGAAATTGCCTTCGCCGGCGCTACGGTTTTGTAGATGCAACCGCTGACCAAGATCACGGACGTGCTTTGGGAGCTGCCGCTCACCTACAAGGCTGGAATGCGGGTGTGCGGGCGCGTCTATGCCAGCGAAGCGATGCTCCGGCACATCGTCGGCGACAACTGTCTCGAACAAGTGGCCAACGTCGCGTGCCTGCCGGGGATTCAGCAATACTCGCTGGCGATGCCCGATATTCATTGGGGCTACGGGTTTCCCATCGGCGGCGTCGCCGCCACCGCGCCGGACGAAGGCGGCGTGATCTCGCCCGGCGGCGTCGGCTACGACATTAACTGCGGCGTGCGCTTGATGCGGACCCAGTTGTCGCGAGAGGACGTCGCTCCGAAGATTCACGATCTGGTCAGCCAACTCTTCCGCGATATTCCGTGCGGGCTGGGCGAGAAAAGCGACTTGCGTCTTGCGCGCGACGACGAACGCCAGGTCCTCGTGCAAGGCGCGCGCTGGGCCGTGAAGCGGGGTTTCGGCAAGGCCGATGACCTGGAATTCATTGAAGAGGGCGGTTGCATGGCGGAGGCAGAATCGTCAAACATCACCGAACGCGCCCTCGAGCGCGGCGCGGGACAGGTCGGCAGCCTCGGCAGCGGCAATCATTTTCTGGAGGTCCAGGTCGTTGATGAGATTTTCGACGACACCGCCGCGCAGACGATGGGGTTGTTTCTCGGCGGCGTCACCGTGATGATTCACTGCGGTTCGCGCGGGTTTGGCTACCAGGTGTGCGACGATTACCTGCGCGTCCTCGGCCGCGCTCCGGAGAAATACGGTTTCCGCCTGCCGGACCGCCAGCTCGCCAGCGCGCCCATTCAATCGCCCGAAGGCCAGGAATATCTCGCGGCCATGCGTTGCGCGGCGAATTACGCGTTTGCCAACCGGCAGGTGCTGGCGGCCAAGGCGGAACGTTCGTTCCTGCACGCGCTCGGAATTTCGCCGAACGCACTGGGCATGGAACTGGTGTATGACGTGCCGCACAATATCGCGAAGTTCGAGGAGCACATGATCAACGGCCGGCCGCGGCGGGTCTGTGTGCACCGCAAGGGCGCGACCCGCTCGTTTCCGCCAAACCATCCGTCGGTGCCGGCGCGCTACCGGGCCGTCGGCCAGCCGGTGCTGGTGCCGGGAGACATGGGACGCTATTCTTTTGTTCTTGCCGGCCAGCCGCAAGCAATGGCACAGACGTTCGGCACCGTTTGCCATGGCGCGGGCCGCGTGATGAGCCGCAGCCAGGCCAAACGCGAGCTGAATTTCGACCAGCTTCGCCGCGACATGGAGCAGCGCGGCGTGGTCATGATGGCGCGCGGACGCGGCACGGCGGTCGAGGAAGCCTCGGCGGCATACAAGGACGTGGCCGAAGTGGTGAACGTGGTGGATGCCGCGGGCCTGGCGAAGAAAGTTTGCCGTATGCGCCCGATTGGCGTCGTCAAAGGGTAATTGTTGAAAAATACCAACGCTGAGCATTAGTTGTTTTTTTATGAATAACGCGGACTCAACTTCGTCAAACGCAGCAGGATCGGTGGAGCCGAACCTGCCGAGCGACGTTGAGTTGGTGCTCCGCTGCCAGCGCGGCGAGATGGCCGCCTTTGAGGAACTCGTGAATCGGTATCGTGAAAAAGTTTATGGGCTGGCCTACGGAATGGCCCGTAACGAATCCGACGCGCAAGACATTCGGCAGGAAACGTTTGTCCGGGCGTGGCAGTCCATTCACCGGTTCCGCGGGCAGTCGGCGTTTTACACGTGGCTGTATCGCATCACGACCAATCTGGCGATTGACATGATGCGGAAGAAATCGCGCAACCAGACGGTGACACTGGAGACGCCCGAAGGCGCGAAGCCGATCGAGGCCCAGATGGCCGATACGCCCAGCGGCCACTTGCCCTCGGACGAGGCGCAACGCGGCGATCTGCGGATCGCGATTGACCGGGCGATGGCGGAATTGTCGCCGGAACACCGCGCCGTGATTTTGCTGAAAGATTTTGAAGGCATGGAATACAAAGACATCGCCAAGGCCGTCGGATGTTCGCCGGGAACGGTGATGTCGCGGCTGTTTTACGCGCGGCGTCACCTCCAACGCCTGTTAAAGGACGTTTTATGATGTGCGGATGGTATCAACGGTGGTTGACGGCCTATGCCGACGATGAACTCGCCGGATGGCGTGCCGTGTTGTTGCACCGGCACCTGGCCGGCTGCGCGCACTGCGTGGCCGAACTCGGCAAGCTGCGCCGCGTCAGGCACCTGATTGCCAGCCAGAAATCGCTCCTCATCGGCAAGTTGGACGACGCGCGGTTCTGGCCGCAACTCCGGGCGCGATTGCAAACCGCTGAGAATACCACCGAGCCGCGCGGTCTCTCGCTTGTCGGCTTGTTTCCCAGGCGGCGACTGGCGCTTGTGTCAGTCGCGGCGTCGCTGCTCGTGACGGCCATGATCGGCGGCTGGTTGACCTTCGCGCCGGGCCGCGGTTTGCAACTGGCCGGCGATCTTCCGCTGCTGCCGCCGCTGGGCGGCGGCAAAGTGGAGTTTAAAGACTTGAAATACGCGAAGCACATCTGGGCCGGGGAGGTCCGTTTCAACAAACCGGACGTGGACATTCCCGTGATCTGGGTCAACGGACTCACCGTGGCCGAAAACGAACTCAACTCTCCGAACAACAGTGAAGGACTGTGACCCATTGAGCGCGCTAAAGCTAATCAAGATCGGGATACTGGCAGCGACGGTGATGGCGTTTTCCGTGCCGCTTGCCGGCGCAGCGGACATCGCCGTGCGCCTGATCCACGCGACCAACGCGCCTATTCCCGGCGGCGAGAAAGGACTGCAAGAAAGCGAGCCGCGGCTCGCCAAGGCGTTTGGGTGGAGGGAGTATCGTCTTCTGTCGAAAACGTCCTCGTCGCTGCAGGAAGGCGAAATACGGCAACTGGATTTGGGCCGCAAGCTGGCATTGCGCGTCAAGTTGTTGAAACAACAGGGGCTGACTTATCTCGTTAGATGCCAGGTGCTGCGGGGTGAAGAAGAGATTCTGCAAACGTCCGTCTCCATGGCCAGCGGCAGCGCCTACTTCATTACCGGACCGGAACACGACAACGGTCAATTGCTCATTTCGATTGCCATTCGTTGAGCAACAGGTATCGTTCGCGGCGACATCCGGAGACGCCCATGCTATTCGAGAAAATCCAAACCGACCTGAAACAGGCGATGCTGAAAAAGGACGTGCTGCGCACTTCGGTGCTGCGTTTGCTCGTATCCGCCGCGCGCTATCACCAAGAGGAAAAATCACTGGCGGCGCTCGCCGACGAGGACATGATCCAGGTGTTGAAACGCCAGGTGAAGCAACGCCGCGATTCCATTGAGAGCTTCACCGCCGCCAATCGCGCGGAACTTGCCGAGAAAGAGCGGCAGGAACTGGTCATCCTGGAGGAATACCTGCCGCAACAACTTTCGGAGGCGGATATCACCGCTTTCGTGAAAGCCGCCATTGCCGAAACCGGCGCAATCTCCAAGGCGCACACCGGGTTAGTGATGAAGACCGTCATGCCAAAGCTCGGAGGCAAGGCCGACGGCAGGCAAGTTAACCAAATCGTGATGAAGCTTCTGGGAGCGTGACCACCCAACGGAGTCCGCAGTTGGTTTCGCGTTACCGGTAGTTCTTTTCGATCGCCTTGCCGAAATAGAAGGTCCCCGTTGGCACGGTTGCCGACTCAACCTCCACCTTCGCGGGCAGCAAGACACGGGCGATGTCCATATCGGCGGGCGTCGTCACTTTTAGATTCGTGGGAAGGCTCTCGACGATATACACCGGCTCGCCGAGCAACTCCACGGCCGCGGCGTCGTCGGTGACGCGGGCGTTGCGTTCGATCACCGCGCGATAAGCCCGCATAATCAGGTCGTAACGAAACGCCTGCGGCGTCTGTACCGCCCACAAGCGTTCCCGGGGCACAGTCGCGAGAATGCGCCCGTCCTCATCCACTTCCTTGATTGTATCCGCAATCTTGCACGCGGCGATGCCCGAACCAAACTGGCGCGCCGATTCGATGGTCTGCTGAATCAGCACGTTGGACACGCAAGGCCGCGCGCCATCGTGAATCAAAACGAAATCAGTGCCGGGGTGCAGCGCCTGCAAGCCGTTCCACACAGAGTTCTGCCGCTCCGCGCCGCCCACAACGATCTGCCGCACCTTCGATATCCTGCAATCGCGGATGACGTTCTGGAATTCCCCCCGCGCGTCGCCACGCACGACCAGATAAATGTGTTTCACCGCCTGGCAATTCTGGAACTTCATCAGCGTGTGCGCGATGAGCGGGACTTCCCCCAGCTTGAGAAACAGCTTGTCAACCCCCTTCCCCATGCGGGAACTCCTGCCGCCTGCAACAATGATTGCCGCTATCATGGAAATATTTTTACCAGCTCAACCGCTTGCGCGCGTGCGCTCCGCCGCCACGTGGTTGCTTCTCGAATTCTCATCCGGCTCTGCTCAAACCAGGTCTTGCCGGCGCTTGCCGCTACGGAGCCTGGCCAGCCAGTTGCTGAAACGTCAGTTTCCCGGCGCCGACTCCAATTTCGATCGTGTCGTTTCCCTTGAGCGAACCGCGGATGAGTTCCTCAGCCAGTGGTTCCTCAAGATAACGTTCGACAGCCCGGCGCAACGGCCGTGCGCCCAGCGCGGGGTCGTATCCCTTCTCGATCATGAAACTCTTGGCTGCTTCCGACAGCCGGATGCGGATGTCCTTGTATTTCAGCCGCGCGCGCACTTTCTCGACTTCAATCTCGATGATCTTGGCCATGTCCTCCTTGGTCAAGGACCGGAAGACGATCACGTCGTCGAGCCGGTTGAGAAATTCCGGCCGGAAAACCCGCTTCGCCTCGTCCACGAGTTTTTCTTTCATCGTGTCGTAGGTCTGCGCCTCGCTGGCGACACCAAATCCCATCGTCGTGCCTTTTCGGATCACGTCCGCGCCGACATTGGAGGTCATAATGATGACCGTGTTGCGGAAATCCACGGTGCGGCCGAGGCTGTCGGTCAGCTTGCCGTCCTCCAACACCTGCAGCAGCATGTTCAACACGTCCGGGTGGGCCTTCTCGATTTCATCGAACAGCACCACCGAATACGGACGCCGGCGCACGCGCTCCGTGAGCTGGCCGCCCTCTTCGTAGCCGACGTAACCCGGCGGCGAACCGACGAGTCGCGACGTGTTGAACTTCTCCATGTATTCGGACATGTCCAACTGGATCAACGCGTCCTGGTTGCCGAACAAAAACTCCGCCAGCGCCTTCGCCAGCAAACTCTTGCCCACGCCGGTGGGGCCGAGAAAGGCAAAGGAACCGATGGGGCGCCGCGGGTCTTTGAGGTCCGCCCGTGAACGCCGCATCGCCTTGCTGATGGAGGCGCAGGCATCGTCCTGGCCGATCACCACTTTTTTCAACTCTGTTTCCATCTGGAGCAGCTTCTCGGTTTCGCTCTTCTCCATCCGGCTCAGCGGCACACCGGTCCACTTGGAAACCACGTGAAGAATATCCTCTTCCGTAATGAGCGATTGCTTCTCGTCGCTCTGCTCGCGCCATTGCGCCAGCGTTTTCTCCAGCCGTTCCTTGGCTTGCTTCTCTTTGTCGCGAAGCGCCGCCGCGCCCTCGAAATCTTGCGCTTGGATGGCCTTTTCCTTTTGCTTCTTCAGCTCAGCCACTTCCTTTTCCAACTCCTGAAACTCCACCGGCCGGGTCATGGACCTGATCCGCACGCGAGCGCCGGCCTCGTCCATCACGTCAATCGCTTTGTCCGGCAGGAATCGGCCCGACAGATACCGATCCGACAGGCGCACTGCGGCTTCGAGCGATTCATCGGACAGCTTCGCGTGATGATGTTCCTCGTATTTCGGTCGCAACCCTTTCAAAATCTCGATGGCTTCATCCACGCTTGGCGCGTTCACCATCACCTGCTGGAACCGCCGCTCCAGCGCCGCGTCCTTCTCGATATACTTCCGATACTCCGTCATGGTCGTCGCGCCGATGCACTGCAACTCGCCGCGCGACAGGGCCGGCTTGATGATGTTCGCCGCGTCCATCGCACCCTCCGCCGAACCCGCGCCAACGATCGTGTGCAACTCGTCCAGGAACATGATGACGTTCTTGGAGCGCCGGATTTCGTCCATGACGGCCTTGATGCGTTCCTCGAATTGCCCGCGATACTTGGTGCCGGCCACCATCAACGCCATGTCGAGCATGATGACGCGCTTCTCGCGCAGAATCTCCGGCACGTTGCCCTTGATAATCTCCTGCGCCAGCCCCTCGACAATCGCCGTCTTGCCAACACCCGCCTCGCCAATCAGCACCGGATTGTTCTTCGTGCGACGGCAGAGAATCTGCATCACGCGCTCGATCTCGTTCTTGCGTCCGATGACGGGGTCCAACTCGCCTTTGCGGGCGAACTCCGTCAGATCGCGGCCGAACGCTTTCAGCGCCGGTGTCTTGGTCTCTTTCTTCTCGCCCGGCTCGACTTGACCGGCGGCTTCCCCCTCCGGCGGCGGCTGAAAATTCGGATCCAGTTCCTTGAGGATTTCGTTGCGCGTGCGTTCGATGTCCACTTCGAGGTTCTTCAGGACGCGCGCGGCCACGCCGTCGCCTTCGCGCAAAAGACCCAGCAAGATGTGCTCGGTGCCGACGTAGGAATGATTCAGCGCGCGGGCTTCTTTGCTCGCCAGCGCCAGCACTTTCTTCACCCGTGGCGTGAAGGGAACATTGCCGAGCTGTTTCGTCTCCGGACCGGTGCCGACCTGTTTCTCGACTTCAAGCCGGACGGTTTCAAGGTCCAGGTTCATCTTCTGGAGCACGTTGACCGCCACGCCCTGGCCGAGCTTGATGAGGCCCAGCAACAGGTGCTCCGTTCCCACATAGTTGTGGTTAAACCGCTCTGCCTCTTTGCGCGCCAGCGCCAACGCTTGCTGCGCTCGAGGCGTAAAATTATTCATGCCCTCAATCATGGGTCATAGTCCTTACGGTTAAATCTAAAGCGCTTTCACGATGATTGTCAACGAACCCTGCCGGGGTCTGACATCATGTCCCGCCTCGTTTGCCAAATCGCCAGCAAAACCGGCGGCCGGTCAGGAAACATTCGGACGATCCTGTTGCCCTTGGTCGGTGGATTCCGGAGAAGAAAACGACATCGTCTTGGGCCGGCCGATGTCTTTCAGCATGTCGCGCAACAAACTCGCTCGCGTTACGTCCCGTTGCTCGGCCGTCAGCTTCTGCTGGACGTGCTTCTGCAAGTGCGCAGGCTGCGTCAGCAGAAACATGTCGTCAATGCGTTTCCGGTCCAGACCTTGGATCAAGTCGAGGTCCAGTCCCAATCGCAACATGGACAGAAGGTTCATCGCCTCTTTGGAGCTTTGCACGCAGGCGTTGCCCAGGATGCCGTAGGCGCGGCCGACTTGGTCGTAGATCATCTGCGGACGCTTCTCCATCAACGCCTGCCGGGCATTTTTCTCGTGCTCGATGATTTGCAGAATCACCTTGCCGAGCCGTTCGATCAAATCGGTTTCGCGCTCGCCCAAGGTCGTTTGATTGGAAACCTGGAACAGGTTGCCGGACGCCTCGGTGCCTTCGCCGTAGAGGCCGCGCACGGCGAGGCCGAGTTTATTGACCGCCTGGACGATCTGGTTGATCTGATCCGCCAGCACCAGCGCCGGCAGATGCAACATCGCGCTGGCCCGCATTCCGGTGCCGACGTTGGTGGGACAGGCCGTGAGGTAACCGAGTTTCGGCGAGTAGGCGTAATTGAGATGTTCCTCCAACTCGGAATCCACCCGGTCAATCACCGCCCACACTTCGCGCAGGCAGAGACCCGGCATCAGCGCCTGCATCCGAAGGTGATCCTCTTCGTTGATCATCAGGCTGATCGTTTCCGACTCACTGATGACGACGCCGCTGCCGACGGTTTTCGCGGCGTGTTCGCGGCTGATGAGATGCCGTTCAACAAGCAACTGCTTCTCAATGGCGGTAAACTCGTCCATTGAGCGCACCAAGGCGCCCTTCATTTCGGGCAGCTCGCGGGCGACTGCCTTGATGCTCTCCAACGATTTCTGGCGGTCGGCCTTCTTGGCCCAACCGGGAAACGCCGTACCGCTGAGATTGCGCGCCAGCCGCACACGGCTGCTCATGACCACCAGCCGGCTGACATCCACTTCGCCATCCGCACGTGTTTCACTGTTTTCCATATTCTCAGAACTCTTGTGATGCTGATCCGCTCAAACCGCGGGGCTTGATTTTGCCCCCGCTTCCAATGATCGGATCTCGTCCCGCAACTGCGCGGCCTGCTCGAAGCGCTCATCTTTGATGGCGCGGGCCAATTCCTTCTCCAGTTGTTTAATGCGTTCGGGCGACCCCTTCGTCACCGCCACTCTCCGAGGCGACTTGCCGACGTGCCGCTCGCCTTTGTGCATCGCCTTCAACAACGGCCTCAGACCCGGCTCGAACGTTTCATAACAGGTACCGCAACCAAGCCTGCCCTGTTTCTTGAAGTTCGCCTGCGTGAAACCGCATGCCGGGCAGCGCAGTCCTTCGGAATCCGCCGCCACCGGGCCGGCACCGAATTCTCCCAGCACGTCGCCGAGCAAGGTGATGTTGCCGGGATCGGTAATTCCCTTGGCCTTCGCACAGGCTTCGCAAAGGTCCACCTTGGACACCTTGTCGCCGACCACTTGCGAAAGGTGGATGGTCGCCTCGTTTTCCTTGCAGAAATCGCAAAGCATAATGACTGTTCCCTATCGGGAGTAAATTGGCGCACCCTCGCGCGCTGTCAACTCGCGATATTTCTGCATGAGGTCCAGCGTGACCGGGCCGGGCCGCCGCGTACCGATCACGCGACCGTCCACTTGCGCGACCGGCACCACTTCCGCCGCCGTGCCCGTGAGAAAACACTCGTCCGCCGTGTAGATGTCATAGCGCGCGAGGTTCTCCTCGCGCACGGGCAAACCCGCATGAACGGCCAGGGCCATCACCGTTCGCCGCGTGATGCCGTCCAGCGCACCGGCGGTAATCGGCGGCGTGATCAGCGCGCCGCCTTTGATGATGAAAATGTTGTCACCGGTGCATTCCGCGACGTGGCCCTGCGCGTTGAGCATCAAGCCCTCTTCCGCGCCGGCTTGGATCGCCTCGACCTTGGCCAGGATGTTGTTCAGGTAGTTCAGCGATTTGACCGCCGGACTCAACACATTCGCTGGCGTCCGCATGGTGCCGGTGGTCGCCACTTTCAAGCCCTCGCGATACACACTCTCGGAATACAACTCAATCGTCGCCGCGATGATGAACACCGACGCCTTTTTACACTTATAGGGACTCAAGCCCAGATTGCCCACGCCGCGCGTCACCACGAGCCGGATGTAGCCGTCCTTCAGCTTGTTCAACCGGCAGGTCTTGATCGTTGCCTCGGCCACCGCCTCTTTCGGCATCGGGATCGTCAACAGGATCGCCTGGGCTGACGCGAACAAGCGGTCCAGGTGTTCATCCAGCTTGAAGATGCGCCCGTTATAGAAGCGAATGCCCTCGAAGACGCCATCGCCGTAGAGCACGCCGTGGTCGAAGACGGAAATCTTCGCGTTGCGCTCGGAGTGAAATCGGCCGTCAATGTAAATTTTCATCTGTCTGTCTGTTCCTGCTGCGTTTTCAAAACACCGCTGAGGACGCCATCGCGAATCTCCAGCACTCGCTGACACCGCTGCGCGATGCCGACCTCGTGCGTCACCAGAATCAAAGTCATGCCGCGCTCGCGTTGCAAGCGCAATAACAATTCCATCACGCCCGCACCCGTCGCTGAATCCAGGTTGCCGGTCGGCTCGTCCGCAAACAGGAGAACCGGATCGTTGATCAGCGCCCGCGCGATGGCCACGCGCTGCTGCTCGCCGCCACTCAACTCGACCGGCCGGTGATGCATCCGTTCCGCCAGCCCGACCAACGCGAGCAACTCCTCCGCCTCCCGTCTCACCTCCGCCGCCGGCCGGCGGGCCACCCATCCGCCCAGCGCCACGTTTTCCACCGCCTCCAGATCGGGCAGGAGTTGATACGCTTGGAAAATAAAGCCGATCTTCCAATTGCGCAACCGCGTTAGCTGTCGCGACGGCAACTCATACATGGATTCGCCGTCGAGCCAGACGCCGCCCGCCGTCGGCCGGTCGAGGCCGCCAAGGACGTGCATCAATGTGCTCTTGCCCGCTCCGGATGCGCCGACGAGCGCCACCGATTCCGAGCGGGTCACCTGCAACTCGATGCCCTTCAGCACATCCAGCCGGGACACGTCGAGGGAGTAGGTCTTGTGCAGGCCTCGCGCGACGAGGATGTGTTCCGCCGCCGGCTTCACCGAACTCACTCCGGAAGTTTCACTCATAGCGCAGCGCCTCCACCGGGTCTAATTGGGCCGCGCGCAACGCCGGGATGACGCCCGCCACCGTGCAGATCACCAGCGCCGCCACGCAAATCCACGCCACGTCCGGCACGCTGATCTGTGCGGGGATCTCCGAAAAGTTATAAATCTCGCGGGGAAACAGTTCGACACCGAGCGCGCTGGAGAGTGCGTGGTTGAACGGATTGCGGTAGTACAGCAACAACATCCCCACGCCGATGCCGAGCAGCGTCCCGAGGACGCCAATCACGAATCCTTGCAATACAAAAATCCCCATGACGCGCAGCGGCCCCATACCCACCGCCTTAAGCACCCCAATCTCCCGCGTCTTTTGGATGGTGGTGGTAATCAACGTGCTGCAAATGCCGAACGCCGCCACGATCATGATGAAGAACATAATGTAAAACATCACGTTTTTCTCCACCTGCACCGCCATCAGCACCTTCTGGTTGCGATGCATCCACGTTTCGGCGCGCAACGGCGGCTTGAGCAGCGCGTTCAGACGGTTGGCCGTCGTCTGGCAACGCATCGGGTCGTCGCCGCCGTCCACCATGGCCACGATCATATGCACGCCGGAGCCGAGGTTGTAGAGGTCCTGCGCCACCGCCAGCGAGGTGAAGATGATGCCCAGGTCGTATTCGTAAAGGCCGGTATCGAAGATGCCGGTCACTGTCAATTCCACGGGCAAAAAGACTTCCTTCCGCTGTTGGAAATTTTTGGGCGGATTGATCATGATCTTGTCGCCGGGGACGATGTTGAATTGCCGCGCCAGCTCGGTGCCAATGAGGACACTCTGTCCGTCCAAGTCGTATTTGCCGCGCTGGATAAAATGTTCCAACTTTGTCACCTGCCGTTCGCGCTCCGCGTCTATGCCCGTCACGAAGTTTACGGAGAACTTGTTGTCGAACATAACCGGCACCGGCCCCCAGACACGCGGCGCGACCGCTTGCACGCCAGGCACGGCCAGCATCGTCTTCATGATTTTATCCGAATGGCTGATGATGCCGCCGTTGGTAACGATGAGATGCGCGTTCATCTCCAGAATTTTCGAGCGCAAATCGCGGTCGAAGCCGCTCATCACCGCGAGCACCACAATGAGCACCGCCACGCCGAGCGTCACCCCTTCAAGTGAAATCAGCGTAATGACCGACGCAAACCCCCTGGGTTTCAAGTTGCGCAGGCAGACGAACAATTCGACCGGCAGATTCATTCGCCATTCGCGTCGCGCTTGATTTGCCGGCTTTGCTTCGGATGAAGGCAACGGATCTTCACCATATTTATTCCGGCCCCTGGTTCCCTTCGTGAAGGCGCAGCAAACGAAACGAGTCAAGTTTCCCCAAATCGGGACCAGGCACATCAGGACCATCCACCCCGAATTGCCAATATCATGCCAGCGTTTGACCTCGACGGCCAAAACCACCCAGGTCAAGACGACCAACGGCAGGATGAACAGAATCCTGGCCGCGATGTAACCAACTTGACCCGTATTCTCAATGACTTCGCTCAACCGCCCCCCCAACAAGCTCCATACAACAGCGCTGGCAATTCCGCCGAGTATTACCGCCCAGTATGTCCTTCGCGGGATGCGGCCTCGAAACAAGAATAGCGTGCTAATCAATGACATACGTTTTGCCAGGTCACCACTTTATCGTTGGTGCTGAAATTCCGAATCCGCAACCGCAAACTGCGAAACATGGCGGCATGACGCCCGCCGGCAAAATGAGCGTGATGACCGACACGAACGCCCGTTTCGGCTTCAGGTGGCGCAGCCAGACAAAAAACTCAGACAGTAAATTCAAAATTCAGGGTTGCCTCAAAAACAGTTCGCTACGGCATTCACCCCGGGCATCGAACCGCCCGAAACGGAAACCGAAGCGCCCCAAGCATAAGAGCCGCCCTTACCGGAGTCAACCTTCACGCCCCGCCGATCGTGCCAGTAACAAAGCGAGCCTCGGCGGGCCGAGTCCCACCGAGGCTCTGGCGGGCCGTCTCCGGTGGAGGTATTATCCGGAGGGGATCGGCCCGTTTTAAAATTTTGTTTTGTGATGCGCGGCGGCGGACGGCAAGTGATTGTGCCCGTTGGACTGGCGCGCCGCGGCCGCCGTGCGCCCGGCGATTTGCAGCCGTTGCGGATGATTGCAGTAGTAGCGATGGCCGAAGCTCATCAAGAATTCGCAATGATGCTCCGGAAGCGACAGGCATTCCACGATGTCTCTGACTCCGATATGCCGGCCGCGGCAGGCCGCGCGCGGCAAGGGGGGTCCAGCGGGGCGGCGGGGAAGGCTTACCGGATGTTCTCCTCGATGCATTGGAGGATCTCCTTTTCGCTGGCGAGCTTGCCGATGAAACGGTAGCCGCTGCGAATGAGCCCGCCGACGACGTTTTCCTGGCCGCTGACGAGAGCGGTGAGGAAAACGACAGGAATTTCCTTCAACTCGGCATCTTCCTTGAGCTGGGCGGCGACGTCGCCGCCGTCCACTTCAGGCATGATGACGTCGAGGAAGATGAGGTGAGGTCGAAACTCGCGCGCGGTGGCGACGGCGCGCGCGCCGGCGTTCTCAATGCGGATGTCGTAGGCGCCGGCGCTTTCCAGGTTCAGCTTCAGCATCCGCGAGAATGAGCGGTCGTCGTCAACGACAAGGATGCGTTTTTTTTCCACGAGGGGTCATCTCCTATCGGCTTTGAACATGATGGTGACGCGGACGCCGCCTTCGGGCCGGTTGGCCAGCTCGATGGTGCCGCTGTGCATCTCCAGAATTTTTTTCACCACAGTCAGGCCGAGGCCAGTGCCGACACCGGTGGGCTTGGTGGTGAAAAACGGGTCGAACACTCGCGGAAGATTGTCTTCCGGAATGCCGTGGCCGGTGTCGTCCACTTCGGTAACGACGACCGCGTCGCCGGCACGGAGGCGGACGCCGCTGCGGTCGCCGGCGTCGTGCCGGACTTCGGAGGAATCCAGCATTTTGGCGTAGGTGCGGACGGTGAGCATGCCGCTGGAGGGTATGGGGTGGTCGGCAGTGGTGAAGACCCTGACAAAGGTCGTAGGCGACCACTTTCCCGCGGACCCCGACAGCATGGCGTGGACGGCGTTGGTGAAGACATTGACAAACACCTCCTCGATTTTGTTGCGGTCCACCTGCACCGGCGGCAGGTTCTCGCCGAGTTTCTGCTCCACCAGGATGTGGTGTTTGTCGAGTTCGTGTTTCACCAAGCCGAGGGATCGGGTAATGATTGCGTTGAGGTCTTCGGACTTGGAGTCCATCCGGGTCGGCGAGGAGAATTCCAACAGTTCGGCGATGATGGTGTCGGCGCGCTTGATGGCGTGTCTCATCTCATCGAGGACGGAGGCGGCGTTGCTGTCGGCGGCGGAGACGGTTTTGGAGAGGTAGCTGATGCCCATGAGGATGGTGGCCAGCGGGTTCTTGACCTCGTGGGCCACGCCTGCGGCCAGGCGGCCAATGGCATGGTGTTTTTCGGCCTCGAAGAGCAGCAGGTGGGCGGCTTTGAGTTGCTCGTTGGATAGTTGCAGTTCCTCTTTGCTTCTTTCGAGTTCGGCGTTGGCTTTCCGCAACTGCTCCTCCGCTTCCTTGGACTCGGTAATGTCGCGCGTGGCGCCGACCAAGCCGACGATGTTGCCGCGGCTGTCGCGGAATGGCACTTTGACGGTGAGTATCCAACGGTCTTTACCCCGCTCGTCGGTGACGCGCGCCTCGCGATTGACGATGGATTCGCCGGAACAAAGGACGGCCTGCTCCTCGGCACGAAAGCTCTCGGCCAGCTCGCGGGAGAAGAAATCAAAGTCGGTCTTGCCCGCGACGTCGGCCGGGCTTTTCACGTGGAAGAACCGCGCCACTTCCTCGTTGACGACGATAAAACGGCCCTCCTTGTCCTTCACATAAATATGAACAGGCAGGCTGTCAATCAGCGACCGCAGCAGGTTGCGCTCTTCCCCCAACGCGTCTTCCGCGTTCTTGCGCTGGACGAACTGGTCTATCTGCCGGCCAATGTCCTGCATGAGCGCCAGCAACGATTCGTCCATCACACCCATCGTGCGGCTGAGGAAAACCATGACGCTGAGAACACCGCTGTGATCGCCGATGGGAAAAGCCATGCACTGGCGCAAGCCCGCGCGAATGATCGCCGTTCCCCACGGCGAGCCGGCCTCCGCGGCCAAATCCGCCACCCACGCCGCCTGATTGGCGGCCCAAACGCGGCCAGGCAACCCCTCACCGGAGGCAAAGCTCGTCTGGCAGCGGGCGTTGTCCAGTTCGGCTGTGCCAAATGCCGGCACCGAATAGGAGTTGACGCAGACCATGCGGTTGGTTTTGGAATCCAGACTCCACATTTGTCCGACATCCCATTCCATGGTTTCACAAACGCACTCCAGCACCTTCGGAATCGCCTTCTCCAACGAGCCGGCCTCGGCCAGCACGCGCGTCACGCCGGAGTGCATGTTCTGGCGCTGCTCGATTTGTTTGCGTGTCGTGATGTCCCTCGTGATGCCGACCAAGCCCAGCGGCTTGCCCGTTTCATCGTGCAGCGGCACTTTCGTTGTCAGCACCCAGATTCGCCGGCCCGCGCGATCCACCGAGGCTTCCTCGCGGTTGACCAGCGGCTCGCCCGAATGGATCACGCGCTGCTCGTCGGCGAAAAAGGCATCGGCGATCTCCTTTGGGAAGCAGTCGTAAACCGTTTTGCCCAGCACCTCCTCCCGCTTGGTCGCCCCCAGGAAGCGCAGGTGCGCGGTGTTGTTGAGAAACAACCGGCCTTGCGGGTCCTTGGCGTAGATCAGGTCGGGCAGATTGTCAATCAGCGTGCGCAACAACTTATGCTGCTCGGCCAACGCCTGCTCCGCGCGCTTGCGCTCGATGGCGTAGTGAATCGTCCGTCGCAGCAGGTGGGCGTCTATCTGCCCTTTCACCACATAATCCTGCGCGCCCTCATGCACGGTTTTGATCGCAACAGACTCATCGTCCACACTGCTCAACACGATGATCGGCACTTGTGGTGACTGCGTGTGAACCTTGATGAAAGTGTCCAACCCGTGGCTGTCTGGCAAACCGAGATCCAACATCACCAAATCAACGCCTCCGGACGCAAGCCGCTCCAGCCCTTTCGACAGCCGCTCCACCGACTCCAATTCAAACCGGTCCGCGCCCGCCTCCTTGAGCATCGCCTGCATCAAGACGACTTCTCCGGGGTTGTCCTCGATGTGCAGGATTCGGATAGGCTTCTCGGTCGTCATTTTCTCTCGGACCTGTTGCCGGCATTCCCCGCCAGCCTAGGATGAACATGTGAAGTATTAGGCACAAACCATGTAACTTGTAAATCCGCAAAACGGCCGTTCAGCCTGGTCAGGCCAGCGCCTGACACTGCACAGCAAGCTGGCGGTAGGTCGGATCGCTTTCAATCGGTGTAAACAACCGCGCCGCCGCCTTCAGGCAGTGGCCGGCCGGCTCCCGCTCTTCAATCTGCATCAACTCTTCCGCGTAATCCACCAGCCGATGCGCGCTGGTGGCGCACATATCCACGCGTTGGTCGGGGTTCAGCGGCAGGTTGCGCAACAGCGCCTCCACCACCCACGGATAGCGCAGCCGCATCTCCGCGATCGGAAAATTGCCCTTGTGCCGCCGGTAATGCACCAGCGGTTTGCGCCGGCACACCACCGGCCCGAAAAACGCCAGCCGGGCCCACAATTCCCAGTCCTCCACGCCGATCAAGCGGCGGTCCTCGTCAAACGCGCCCGCGCGCTCCATCACGCTGCGCCGGACCAGCACCGCCGACGGCGAGCCGACGATGTTCGAGTGCAGCAATTGATGGAAGGCGTTGGTCGCCACGCCGTCCACGTTGCCGCCCGGATGAAACATCCCCATCACCCGGCGGTCGCGGTTCACGATGGCGCAACCCACCGCCACCAGCGCCGCCGCCGGCACGCGTCGCATCGTGTCCACCATTTCGCCGAGCGTCTCCGGCAGCCAGCAATCGTCCGAATCCGGAAAGGACACAAACTCGCCGCGCGACAGCTTCAGGCCGTTGTTGCGCGACACCGCCCGCTCGCTGTTCTCCTGCCAGACGTAGCGCACGCGGCCACCGAACGGCTTCACCACCTCGGCCGTGTTGTCTTTCGAGCCGTCGTCAATCACGATGATCTCGATGTCCCGATAGGTTTGCGCCAGCACGCTCTCAATCGTCTCGGCGATAAACGCCGCGCGGTTGTAGGTCGGAATGATTATACTGACCATGATGCCCCCATCGCTTGTTGAACAAACTCCTGCATCCGTTGTTTGAACACGGCGCGGTCGAACTTCATCGCGTGCGCGCGAATCTTCGCGGGCACAAACCGGTCGCGTTGCTGCTCCAGCCGCGTCATCGCCGCCGCCAGCGCGTCCACCGTTTGCTCGGCGAAGAAAAGGCCTGTCTCGCCGTCCGCCACCGTTTCCAGCGCGCCGCCGCGTCCGAACGCGATCACCGGCTTGCCGCACGCCTGCGTCTCCAGCGGCACGATGCCAAAATCCTCCTCGCCGGGAAACAACAGCGCGCGGCAGCCGGCATACCAGTCGCGCACCTGCTCGTCGCTCTGCCAGCCGAGAAATTTCACGTTCGGGCCGGCGAGTTTCTCCAGCGCCGCGCGCTCCGGGCCCATGCCGACAATCACCAGCCGCCGGCCGAGTTTCGCCGCCGCCGCGACCGCGAGATCAACGCGTTTGTAAGGCACCAGCGCGCTGACGACCAGATAGTAGTCGTCGGACTTCTCCGACAGCGTCAATCGCTGCGTATCCACCGGCGCCCAAATGACCGTCGCGTCGCGCCGGTAGTGCCGTTGAATGCGGCGCCGGACGTTCTCCGAATTGGCTACAAAGTGGTCCACGCGGCCGGCGGTCGCCACGTCCCACATCCGAAGGTAATTCGCGAAAAACGGAATGATGCATCGTTTGAGCCGGCCCATGCGCTCCGGCCCGAAATACTGATCATACATTTCATAGACGTAGCGCATCGGCGTGTGGACATAGCTGATGTGCGTCGTGCCGGCGTGCGGGATGACGCCCTTGGCGACGCAATGACTGGAGGAAAGAATCAGGTCATAACCGGCGAAGTTGAACGACTCGATAGCCGTCGGAAACAGCGGCAGATAGTTGCGATACTTCGCCACCACTTTCGGCAACCGCTGCACGAACGTCGTCTCAATGCGGTGTCGCTCGATGGTCTGCGACACGCTGCCGGGAACGTGCAGCAGCGTGTAGATCGGCGCGTCGGGAAACAGCTCGCAGAACACCTCCAGCACTTTCTCGCCGCCGCGCATGCCAGTGAGCCAATCGTGGACCAGGGCCGTTTTGGGTGTTTTGCCTGTCATGAATTATCTCCTGTCACCGTGCAGCATCGCCCTTCGCGTCCAGTTGATCCACCAACGCCATCATCCGTTCCGTGCGCGCCGTATACGTGTGTTGTTGCGCAAGCGCCAGCCGCTCCTCCAGCGGCGCAGCGGCGCCCCGCAAAGCCTCCTCAATGCCTTTCACAAACTCCTCCGGCGATTTCGCCAGCCACACCAGCCGATGATAGGCCCTCAACGCCGGCAAGTCCACGCTAACCACCGGCTTGCCCGCCGCCAGATACTCGAAGAACTTCATGGGAAACATGGACTCGGTGTAGTCATTCATCGTATTGGGCAGCAATGCCACATCCAGTCCCTTCAAGTAGCGCGGCAACTCGGCGTAGGGCCGCGGCCCCAACAAATGCAGATTGGGCAGCCCGGCCAGCGCGGCCGAATCGGTCCACGGATCCCCCTCGCCCACCTTGCCGATCAGCACCACCGACCAATCCGGCCGGGATTGCGCCACAAAGCGAATCAGTTGGAAATCCACTTTGTAGCTGCTGACTGCGCCGATGAAACCAATCCGCGGCGCGGGAATCGTCGCAAGATCGTCTGGCACGGTCGTCACCGCCGCGCGCGCCTTTGCAAAATGGTCGAAGTCGGCGACGTTGCCAAAGTCATGCGTGTTCGGGTTCCACGCCTTCCGTGTCTCGGCCAGCTTCGGCGCTGTGGTGAAGACGATGTCCGACTTCTCCACCAGTTCGTGCTCCGCTGGCTCCAACACCTCTGCCGGCATGCCGGGCTGTGCCTTGATCTCGTCCACGCAGTGATACACCACCTGTCCGAACGACGTCAGCGGCACCAGCCGCGTCGTCAGCGGATTATACGTCCACAAAATATCGCGGCGAAGACCGAGCCGCTTCAAATGGAATTTCAGCGTGGCCGCCAGAAGAAAACGGTTGAAAGCCCGGACGACGCCGTAGCGTTGGAACGGCAGCACCACCGGAGACCAGACCCAGAGGTTTCCGCGCACCGCCCGCGGCGCCGCCACCGCCCGGCGCAGGCGGCGCAGGATGCGCTTGAGGTCCGCTGCGCTGGCGCTGGGCCGGCGCAAGCCAAGCGACTCGATGTAAAAGACACGGTGGCCACGCCGGGCCAGTTCCGACGCCACGTGCTGCTTGTTCGTCCAGAACGGATTGTCCCAATCCGCCGTGGACAAAAGCACAATGTCTTTTCGTTTCACTCCGTCCTCCAGATGGCTCATCTTCGGACTCCTTAGCCTGCCTTCAATCGCCCGACGGCACGGCCGTGCCGTCCGCCGTCATTTGCCGTGGATCTGGCGATACTGCTCGACGCGCGCGCCAACCAGACCCGCGACCATTCCCGCACCGACAAAAAACCAATGCAACCCTTTTACGAGCAGCACCCGGCCCAGAAAACATCCCGGCACGATCAGGCAAACGCCTTGCGCCATTCGTCCCGCGCCAAAGGCGAACCGCCGGCACCACATTTTCAACGACGGCATCACGGCCCGCTCGCAGCGGCTTCGGATGCTGCCACCGCTGTAGGCGCGCATCACCAGCCATTTGACGTTGGCACGGCTTGCCGGGACCGTCTCGCCCACGATGGCTTCGTTGGCGTAGATCATTTTGTAACCGGCAATCCAAACGCGTGTAAAGAAATGCATGTCCTCGCCGCCGGTCAACGAGAACTGCTCGTCGAAAACCGTTCCCATGCTCCGATAGACGCTGGCGCGCACCAGCGCATTGCCGGTGATGCCGAACCTCACCCTCTCGCCCGTGCGAAAGCGGCGGCGTTGGAAGAACCCGCCCTTCTTGATCCAATCGGGCGTTCCTTTCTCGAATTCGGGAATCACCACGCCCGACACCACGTCGGCATCGTGCGCCTGCTGCGCGCACAGCAACTCCTCCAGCCAGTTCGGCTCCGCCCATTCGTCGTCGTCGATGGAAGCGATAAAATCCGCGTCAGCCGGTGCACGGGCGATTGACGTGTTCCGAGCCGCCGCGACGCCGCGGCGCGGCTCCACGCAGGAAGTCAACGGCCACTTCAATTCCGATTGGATTCGCTGGCAATAGGCGTGGCCGAGGCCAGCCGGATCGTTGTCCACCACCACAAGCTGGATGTCGGGCGGCGGCAGTTTCTTGAACTCAAGCCGGTTCAGGCTGCCCAGCAACCGCTTCAGCCCTTCCGGCCGCCGAAAGGTGATGACGCAGATGGCGACTTTCATGTGGTTTCTCCTGCCGCCGTGTCCAGCAAGGCCACGGGCGTTTTGGAAGCACGCGCAGCCGCCAGCTCTTTGGCAACAGGCCGGCGAGGCAACTTGGCCGGCCTCGAAAGAAGACAAGACACGTATAAGGCCCAAAACAAGTGGTTGATCCTTAAGAACGTGCTCTCGGTCAGATTAAAGAGAATTAGAAATGTCAGAAAAACCACCGGCCAAAGCCCCTCAAGCCGGTCGGTTCCCCGCAGCCGCCCCAGCGCACGGGCAAAGGCGACAATGTAGCTGACCGCGAACAGCGCCAAACCCGCCACGCCCAAGTCCAGCCAGATATCGAGAAACCCGTTGTGACCATGCGGCGGCTCCCATCCCACGAAGTTGCAGACATAAGCGGACGCGCCATCCAACCCCCGCCAAAAGCCGGCGAACCCATAGCCCAACCACGGGCGTTCGCGAATCATGACGACCGCAGCCGACCAAATGTCCGTTCGCCCTGTCAGCGTCGTGTCTTTGCCAAGCCAGCGCATCACGATTTGCTGGTTGTCCATCGCCCACACCGCCGCCACTGCCAGGGGTATCAAAGACAGCAAACACAGCGTCATCGCAATGGTCCAGTCCCGCCGCAACGTCCTGTAAAGTGGCACCAGGCTCATCACCGCAAGCATCCCCACCAGCGACGTTTTCGACCGCGTCAACACCAGCAATCCCAACGACAAGATCATCCCCAACCAGGGCAACAGCCGAAGCCAACGACCCTGCAGAAGCAAAAACATGACCACCACGCTTAACGCCATCATCCGTCCAAGGGCGTTCTTGTTCATGTAGATCCCCCGCAAAAGATCGCCGCTGGCATCATGTTGAAAGCCGAGTTGTGGCATCATCGCAGCAAACGCCACGCTGGCCACCGCCGCAACGATCAATGCAATCGCCACCAACGACACCTGGTCGCGGAACGTGAAACGGCTGGCCAGATAAACGCCGAACATCGTCGTCCCCAACAACGCCACCAGCCGCCGCAACGTCACCTCCGGCTCCACGGACCAGAAAAGCGAAATCCCGGCAAACCCAACCAACATCCACGTCAAGGAGTCGCTCCAAACGACCCGCGCCACTCGCTTCATGCGAAAAGCAAGTATGAGGAAAACCACCCCGTAAATCCCGGCGAAAATCAACTGTTTCAATGGATTGACCGCCCGGACTTCCTGCGCGACCGCTGTCATATCCATCCGCACGTCTGTCAACAACAACAGCGCGAGCAGTGCAAAGCATCGCTCGATCACCTCTCCCACGCTCATGCGGCCGAGGTTCATGGTTCGCTCCCCGCGACGTATGGAACCTTGCCCGGCTCCTTCACGTCTGCTTTTCGCGCCAAATGCCACACCGCCACCCACAGCAGCACCATCAGCAATCCGTCCGACGCCAGGCTCGACCATGCCGCGCCGCGCCAGGAATAGGCTGGAATCAACCAAAAATTAAGCAGCACGTTGAACAACGCCACGACAACCTGCACCGCGCTTCGCAGTCCTTGATGGCCCGCTCCCGTCAGCGTGTCCGCCGCGAAATAATGAACCGACCTGAAAAACGGTATCAACGACAACCACCGGATCGCTCCCACCGCGTTCACATACTCCCCTCCCAACACATAGGGAACGATCGGTGCCATCAGAAACAGAACCGCGCCGGCGAATAAACCATACACCGCCGCCAGTGGCACAAACCGCATCGCAAAGTCGAGACTGCCCCGCACCCCCGTCGCGCCATGCTGGAAAAAACGCGCATACGCCGCGAACAACAGCGACCTCACCGGGGCGAACGCGATGTCAATCAGCCGATACGCCGCGCCGTAAATGCCCGCGCTCTCCAATGTCGAAAGCCGGACCAACATGGTTTTGTCAATGTCGTTGTAAATGCCCATCGCCGACAAGCTGATGGAAAAATAAAACCCCTCCTTCAACTCCAGCTTCGAGGCGTCCAGCTTGGGCCGGCCCAACTCCCGGCATGTCAGCCAGACCGCCACCCCCGCGCTGAACGCCGTGCTGGCCAGATAGAGCGCGCCCCACTGGGCCGAGGTATGGCCGGCCGTCGCAAATATCAACACCACCACCCCGATGAGCCTGCACAGGTTGACCAGCACCTGAATCTGCGCCGTCCGGCCCAAGCGTTGAAACGCCTGATACGCCTGCGCACTCACATCCGTCAACCGGGTGAACAACAAATCGGTCAACGCCACCGTCAACACCAACAAGAACGGGATGGAGGGCGGCAAAACAAACACCGACACCCCCAACAAAACGACCAGCAAAAACAAGGCCGACATCAGCGTCAGCGCGATCGAATTGCCCCAATACACGCTGAAGACTTTCGCGTTGCGCGCGACGTTCTTGATCAGAATGTTGCCGCTGCCCATGCTGGCGAAGGGTGCCAGAATCGCCACCAGCGCCGTCACGCCCACAAACGCCCCGTAACCCGACGCACCAAGCGTGCGTGCCAGCAGGATGAAGTAAGCCGCCTGCAAAAAAGTCCGCGTGGTCTGCCCCACCAGCATCCACAAGGTGTTCCTGGCAATCAGGCTGCCCTTAAGTCGGTCCAGGATGACAGATGGTTTCATGCGCCCAAGGATGATGTGTGCCGGTGTGATCGCGCCGTCGCGGCAGAATAGCGTCGGCAAAACCGATTCACTCGCGTCACTCGGCGGTCGCTTTTCGTGCCGCCGCCTCGGGATGGGCCGTCGCCGTGTCCGCCGATTCCCGCGCGTCAGGGAGCGACAGTGTCAAGCGCAGCAACATCACCAGCGTCCAAAGAAACCCCATGGCCGCGCCGCTGATGAGCGTGTTGATCGCCGTGCGCGGTTTGACCTTTTTGTCCGGCACCATGGGCGGATCGAGCACTCGCGCCAAATACAGGTTGTAGGTCGTCTGCAAATCCACGTTCACCCGGTTCAACTCGTCCAGATAACACTGCACCATCGCCGCCGCCCGTTGCGGACTGTGATCGTCCACGCTGATCGTCAACAACCCGTCTTTAGTCACCTTAACGTCGGTTCGATTTCCCAACTCATCAAGGATATCCGTCAATTTGCTGCCGCCGCCTGCTTCCTGCCACGGCAGCTTGGGCAGTTTGATCAGCGCTTCCGCCTCATAAAGCTCGGCCAGCTTGAACTGGTCAATGACCTTCAACGCCACCCGCCGGCTCTTGAGAATGCCAACGATGATATCGGTTGCGGTATTGTTGGGGCGGATGGCGCCACCCAATGCTGCAGCCCCGAAGCGCGTTTTCATCCCATCGGCCGTAGGCCACTCCACATCCACCTCCGGCGGCACCAAGGCGGCCGAGGCGCGATAGGTTTTGGGCATTTGCAATGACACCGTCGCAGTGCCCGCCATCACCAACAGTGTCGTCCAAACAATGTGCCATTTCACCCGCCACATCGCGCGGATCAGGTCCCGTAATCGAACTTCGTCGTCCATTGGTTATGCCCTTTGCGCGTCCTGCCGGTTAAACCGTCCAACTCAAACTCCTCCACTCGGGCCGGCAGCCTAGCAGAACAGCGCCGCGTTGCTCAATTGCAAAAGGAGACCGCCCGCCGCGAGCGCGTTGACTCAAATTAAATGACACCGAAGGGGACGGGCTGAGGGGGCGAAAAAGGGGCGAGTCAGACACGAGTCAGACAACGCTTGACGGAACGCGCCGAAATGCTTTCACTTGCGCCATGCGTCGCTTTTGCCCGTGCGCCATACTGGCGGTGATCCTAGCTGTCCGCGCGATCGCCGGTGATCCTATCCGTGCCAGTGGTGTGCTGACGCCCTTGCAGGAAATTGAAGTGGGCAGCGAACTGCTCGGCACCATTGTCTGGATGGCCGATGAAGGCGCTGCGGTACCCCGAGGCCAGCCGCTGGTCAAGTTGCGCGACACGATCGAACGCCTGACGGTGGAACTGCGCAAAGCCCAGGTGGACACCGCCCGCCATGCCGTGGATCGCTACAAGCTCGACTTCGAGGCTGGCAAGCCTTTGAACGCGCGAAAAATCCTCAGCGATGAGGATATGCGATCTCGGGAGTTCAACTACGTGCGGGCCAAAGATCAGCTCGAGGAGGCCATCGCCAACCACAAACTCGCCATCGAGGACGTTACGAGACGGACCGTTTGCGCACCGGTCAATTGTGTTGTCACCCGACAACTCAAAAAAATCGGCGAAACGCTGGTTCTCAGCGCGGGCCTGGAAAACCTCCTGCGCGTGGTTCACATTGATTCGGTCTATTTCGTGGCCTACCCCGACGCGAAATACGCGGGGCTGATCCAATTGGGGCAGAAAGTCGAAGTGTTGGTTCCGATACGCGGCCAGGAAAAGCTGGCCGGCGAAGTCGCAAACATTGACCCGATGGTGGACCCCAACAGCGCCAGTTTTCGCGTCAAGGTGTTGATCAAGAACCCCGATCACAAAATCATGCCCGGTTTTCACGGCATCGCCACGTTCCTGACGGACCATTGACGCGCCGTTGTCACCGGACGATCTCAGCCCGGTTTTCGCACCAGTGTTTTTTGCGTGACGGAAGCCCAACCGAAACGCGACCGGCCGCCGACAGATCGTGACCCGCCCATAGGAATGACCCGGAACCCTGTTGCGGCAAGCCGTGGGAGCTTGTTTTGGCTGCCAAAATGATGCGGAGGCTGGCAAAGCAAAACCGGCGCGCCAGTGACGGCAACGCCGGTTTTGTGTTTTTGCCAATTTCTACGAACTGGCTGACACTGGCACAGTGGCCGCAATGCCTTGCGACGTCATCGTACTTTGGATGTTGTCGAAGGTGCTCGCGGTCTTGGTGCCCACCGCCTTCACGACCAGAATGGCCACGATGGCGATCAACGCCAGCACCAACCCATACTCCACCAGGGACTGTCCGCTCTTCTTTGCTTTCCGCAGTTGTATTCTCATTTATGCACTGTCCTTTCTTCCTTTTAATGTCGGAGAAAAGTCGGCTCCAACCAGCTAACATGGAGCATCCAACCCGTCTTGTCTATGGGACGGCGGTCGGTTTTAGTATAGGAATAAATCCTATACGCGGTGTCCGCTGCTCTTCTCAGCCGACAGCCTCGTGGCGCAGTTCGGTGGCACTGCCGCAATCGAAACGAGGGTGGAAGCCGGCATCATTGGCTCAAACGCCTTGAGCCGGCTTAAAGCAACCAGTGCGTGTAAACGAGTGCCAAACAAATGCCGCGCAGCGTCACGCAATGCGGTGCAGCTAAAGCATCGAGGTTTGCACGCGCGTGACTTGCGAAATTGCAAAACGCTTCAGCCGGTTTCGCACCCCCCGCACTCTTACTTCGCAGCCACAGCCGTATCGGTGCCGATCTCCGACACGCACACCACCCGGAAACCAAGATAGGCGTCGCTGAAATCCGCCGCCCGCCGCGCCCGCATGGTCGCGCGGCAACTGTAACCGTGATTCATCCAACTGCCGCCGCGGCATACTTTATACTGGCCGTCCGCCGGCCCCGTCGGATTCTCCCGCGCCGCGCCGCTGCCGTAGCCCGGCTCATACCAGTCCGCGCACCATTCCCAAACATTACCGACCATATCGAGAATGCCATGCGGACTGGCGCCGTTCAAAAACTGCGTGACGGGCGAAGTCTGGTCGAAGCCCCCACCCTCCTCCGCGCTATTGCACCGGCGCGGATCCCACTGATTGCCCCACGGGAAAATGCGTCCATCGGAGCCGCGTGCCGCGAACTCCCATTGGGCCTCCGTCGGCAGGCGGTAATCGCGGCCCTCGCGCTGCGAGAGCCAGAGGCAAAACGCCGCGGCTTCGTTCCAGTTCGTAAACACCACCGGATGATCGTCACCATTCCACGGCGGACGAAGCTGCCGGTGGTCGGGGTTGAACTGCTCGTATTGGGCATTGGTCACAGGCGTGACCGCCATGAAATAAGCCTGGGTCAGCTTCACGGAATGCGCGGGTTTTTCGTTGTCGGGGGATTTGGCATCGGAACTGCCCATCGTGAACTCCACTGGTTCGATCCGCGCCAGCGCCATGCCGACCGAGTTGGTCCACGTCGCGTTCGCCGCCGGTTTCGACGGCTTAACCGCCGCGATCCCGATCCTGGTCACGTCGCCGGAGCTTTTGGCCTTGGGCGGCGGCGGCGTGTCCAAAGCTCCCCCAGCCGCCGGAGCCTGCGCCGCCCGGCTCGCCCAATGCAACCGCACGCCGATCGCGCCCACCGATTTCAACAATCGGTTCAGCCGCAGCAACACCAGCCACAACACCACGCTCTGAATCGCCAGCACGACCAGCAACGCGGCCAGCAACCACGGATGAATTGAACCGCCGGCAACCGTTGAAATCATCATCGTCTCCCGGGCGCAAATTTCGCGTCAACATCTAACAACTATCCCCGTCCGGCTCAACCGCAAAATGCCTGCGCATTCTCCGCCCCAGCCGGCGTCTGTCTCCGCCGGTTGCACGATACGCGCGGCACCACACGAAGATTCTTGTTTCCAATCCTTCGTCATGGCTTATACTGCCGCCCATCGCATCATGGCTTCGGACCCCGAAATGGTTGGCAGCAATCCTCACACGCAATCGCAAACCACGCCGGATGCGCTGGCGCCGGGCGGGACGGACCCAATTATTCAGCAAGCCATGGAGGAGTTTGAAGGCGGTTTGGCGCGCGTAACCGTCCTGCGCGTGCGTCCACAATGGGACACGGCGGCGATTCGGGAGCGGCTCTGGGACGTGGTGCTCGCTTCCATCGCGTTGGTGGCGCTCTCGCCGCTGTTTCTGCTTGCCGCCATCCTGACGCGCTACAAGTCGCCGGGACCGCTTATCTTCCGCCAGAAACGCCTCGGCAAGCACGGCGTGCCGTTCGACATCCTGAAATTCCGCAGCATGCGCATCGACGCGGAGAAATTTCTGCGCGAACACGCCGACCTCTACCGCCGCTACGTGGCCAACAACTTCAAACTCGATCTCTGGGAAGACCCGCGCATTTCGCCGTGCGGCCGCTTTCTGCGCCGCAGCAAGCTCGACGAGCTGCCGCAAATCTGGAACGTGCTGCGCGGCGAGATGACTCTCGTCGGGTCGCGCCCCATTGTGCCGCCGGAAATCGTCAACTACGGCATCTACGCCAAACGTCTGCTCTCCGTCCGGCCGGGCGTCACCGGCTACTGGCAGGTGACGATGGGCGGCGAGATGGGCTAT
This sequence comes from uncultured bacterium, assembly GCA_903870275.1. Classification (GTDB taxonomy): domain Bacteria; phylum Verrucomicrobiota; class Verrucomicrobiia; order CAIQCK01; family CAIQCK01; genus CAIQCK01. The sequence goes on from CAIQCK010000030.1 coordinate 91,528, forward strand.
CCGAGGCGGGTGGTGCTGGACATGTTTTACGTCGAGCACAAGACCCGCGCGCTGGACATGCTGATCCTGCTGAAAACCTTCCCCGCCATCTGTTTCCACTTCTGGAAAAACCGCAAATCGGCGAAACCACCACCCGCCGCAAGCCATTGAAGACCGCCGCCGGCCGGGCGCATCGCGCTTGGGATTCGCTCTTGACTGCGCGACGGAACCTGCAAACATTCGGGCGTGAAACGGATTCTGGTGGCCTTTGGGTTGGCAGTCGTCATAGGGACGTCCGGTTCCCTCGCCGCGCGCGAGGAACCGGCCCAGCCTTGCCCGATCCTCAAGGTGATCATCACCGAGTTTCCGGCCAACGAAAAACTCATGCTGCATCCTACACCCGAGTCCCACCGCTCCGTTTTTGCGGGTAGCGATTCCATCGGGACCTTGTCCAGAAATCGCGGTATTCGGATCGCCGTGCTTTGGGAAAATCGCACCGGCGAGCCGTTGCACGATGTCACACTGCGGCTGGAGTATCAGCAAGCCAAGACGCAAGCCGTCCGCACGACGGAGCAGCAATTCCATGATCTGCCGATAAAGGGCCATTGGACCAACTTCGATCTCAACGGCGGTGAATACCGGGACACGGTGCATGTCGCCGCGTGGCGTGTGTCGGTCTTCAGCGGCGACCGTATGCTCGGCACCAAACAATCCGTCATGTGGCCCGACCGATAGGCCGCCTTCGATTTCGCATTGCCAGAGACTGACGAACACCGCCAACGTCATCCCATGACTCCGACGCCCACGACACTGACCGGCTATCTGGACAAGACCGCCACGTTCTTCCCGCATCGGAAAGCCATCTTCTCCGGCAGCGAAGTCATCCGCTACGGCGAAGTCCAAACCCGCTCACTCGGTCTGGCGCGGTTGCTCTCCGATGCCTGCGCTGTCCGGCCCGGCGACCGCGTCGGGCTGCTGATGAAGAACTGCCCGGAATTCATCTACGCGCTCTACGGCATCCTCTTCACCGGGGCGACGGTCGTGCCGATCAACAACTTCCTCAAGCCGGCCGAAATCGAATTCATCCTCCGCGACGCCGGCGCGAGGGTGCTGATCACGGCCTCCGCGGATTTTAAGCCGGTGCTGAGCCACCTGCGCGGGCAGTTGCCGGAACTTCGGCCGCTGGACATCGCCGCGCTCAACTGGACGGAACTGGCCGCCAAACCGATGGAGCCGTTGACCCTGGTGCGCCCGGCCGATCGGGCTGTCATCATCTACACGTCCGGCACCACCGGCCGGCCCAAGGGCGCCGTGCTCACGCACGCAAACCTCGTGGCCAACATCCACAGCATTAGCGTCGTGCTCGGCAATGTCGAAAGCGACCGCTTGGTGCTGGCGCTGCCGATGTTTCACAGCTTCATGCTCACCGTGGCGATCCTGGCGCCGCTGTCCATCGGCGCTTCCGTGCTCATCATCAAATCCATCAAACCGTTTCGCCACGTGCTGTTCGAGATGATCCGCCGCCGCGCGACGGTGTTCCTCGGCATCCCGCAAATTTTCCAGGCGCTCGCCACCGCGCACATTCCGTGGTGGCTGCGCTGGCTGCTGCCGTTGCGGCTGGCCGTCAGCGGCTCCGCGCCGTTGTCTGCCGAAACGCTCCGCCGTTTCAGCGAACGCTTCCGGTTTCCGCTGCGCGAAGGCTACGGCCTCAGCGAGGCCGCGCCGGTGGTTTCTTTCAACCCAATCCACGGCGCGAGCAAGCCCGGTTCCGTCGGCCCGCCGATTCCCGGCGTGCAAGTGCGCGTCTTCGACGACCAGGATCACGACCTCGGCCCCGGCCAGGACGGCGAGATCGTCGTGCGTGGCGACAACGTCATGCTCGGCTACTGGAACCAGGAGGAGGCGACCGCCGCCGCGTTGCGCGGCGGCTGGCTGCGCACCGGCGACATCGGCCGACTCGACGCGGACGGCTACGTTTACATCACCGACCGCAAGAAGGACATGCTGCTGGTCCACGGCAACAACGTTTATCCGCGGGAAATCGAGGAGGTCATCTACCAAATCCCCGGCGTCCGCGAAACGGCGGTGGTCGGCCGGCCCGACCCGCGTCACGGCGAACTGCCCGTGGCGTTCGTCGTCCCCGCCGACAACGCCACGCTCGACGAGGCGGCGGTGCTGACCTTTTGCCGCGAACGGCTGGCCAACTACAAACTGCCGCGCGAAATCCGCATCCAAAACGAGCCGTTGCCACGCAATGCCACCGGCAAAATCCTGAAAACCGAGTTGCGCCGGCAGGCGCTGCAAGAGACGGCCGGCCCCCGTGCCACCGCTCCTTGACGCGACTGCAAGCGGGCCTATAGTGAAGTGGGTTTGAGTCTGGCCGCCACTGCGGAGGGCAACATGGTAAACGGCAAACAAGGCAATATCGTTGTAGGCATTGCGGACAACCGGGTGTTCGTCAAGGTGGAAGGCAAAGGCACGCACCTGATCAGCCACCCGTTGACCCGATTTACCAGCGAAGTGATCAACCGCGGCTTTGGCGAGTTTATTGTGGACCTCGCCGATTGCTCGTCCATGGACAGCACCTTCCTCGGCGTGATCGCCGGCATCGGCCTGCGTTTGATGCCTGCCAACGGTCACGTTCATCTGGCCAACCTGAACCCGCGCTGCCGTGAAGTCGTCGCCTCGCTCGGCATTGACCGGCTTTCCACGGTGGATTTCTGCGATCTTCGCGCCACCGCGCCCAACGGCGATGCCCAACCGCAGCCTGCCGAACTTCAGCCGCTGGCAACGCCGCAGCCCGTGCCGGGCGACACGGAGGCCAAAGCGAGCCACGCGGAGATGATGATTGAGGCGCACCGCACCCTCATGCAGATTGATCCGCGCAACGTCCCCAAGTTCAAAGACTGCGTCCGCTTCCTTGCCGAGGACCTGGAAAAACTCCGCGCCAGCCAGAAGAACCCCAACTCCTGAGACGTGCCGGTTATAAGCCCCTCAATCTCTTGATTCCTCAGTCTGAGCCCTCAACTTCTCGTGCCGCCGTCCCTGCCGGGCAACCAAGGTGCGGAAACGGGCGCATCTTGGCACCCGCGCCGCGATCAAGCCCCAGAGGTGGGGCGAAGCGTCCCCGCTGAGCCGTACCCTGTGACGACGCAACGCGCGGCTCGGCGGGGACGCCTCGCCCTACCGGGTTGTCGCCGGTAGGGCGCGACCGCCGGGCGCGCCGCAACGTTCTCAAATCGGCATCGCAGTCTCTTGACCCAAACTTTTGGCCGGCGCGGCGGAGTCTGTCTCAGAACGCGGGCTTGCCGGCGTAGAACGGATGTCCACATCCGTTGATCATTGATCCGAACGGTTTCATTCATCCAGTAAACGGCTTGGAAACCCGTTCTACGTTGCCGGCCCGTCAATCTCTGGTTGCCGAAACCGGATCGCCGTGAATTCGGGGAATCCCAACGGGATTCCATCGCTCAGCCCAGGGTTGGCCGGTCCTCCGGCCTACCCTGGGTCAACGTTCCCAAAAGCAGTCCAACTCTGAAAGAGTTGGATCCATTTCCCATGATGATGCAACTCCGTTGGAGTTGAATTTGTTTTTGGGATGGTTTCCCGGCGTAGGCCGGAGGACCGGCCAACGCCGGGCTGAGTGATTCCCACCCCGTTGGGGTGGGTCGGCCGGGCGCGCCTCCATCGCATAAGCGATTTTACCTTGACATAGTAGAGAAATATGCTATAGTTCTCTGGACGTAAAATCCACCCCTACACCGCCCAGGAGAAACCCATGAACAAAGGACAGACCAAAAACATGTCGCCGAAACAAATCCAGGCCAACCGCCGCAACTCCCGCCATTCCACCGGACCGAAAACACCCCAGGGCAAGGCCCACTCGCGCCTGAACGCCCTCCAACACGGCCTGCTGGCCCGCGAGGCGGTGCTCCAGGGCTTTTGGATCAAGGAATCCCCGCGCGAGCTGGAGGCGTTGCACCGGCAGTTCTGGCGGCAGTGCGCGCCGGTCGGGGCGCTGGAGGAAATGCTGGTGGAGCAGATCGTCACCTGCTACTGGCGCAAACGCCGCGTGCTGCGGGCCGAGAGCGGGGAGATCGCCCAGAGCGTGGGCGGGGGCGTCTGGGCACGGCTGCGCCACCGCGCAGGGCAGCACACCCGATTCGAGGAAACGCAGGGCGTTTTGGGCGAGTCGAAGATGAAGATGAGCACCGCCGGCCTGGATTACATGACGGAGATATTGCAGGCCGTCGGCGACGATATTGAGGTGAAGGGGAAACTGGCCGATGAAATGCGCAAGGAGTTGATCCGGGTCTTCGGCGCGGACTCGGACGGGCCGGCCGTGGAGTTGATGACGCTGGAGAAGTGGCGTCAGGACAATCCGGACGGGCTGAAAGCGGCGGCGTTGAAGGCGACGTATGGGGAGGCAGCGTCGGGGTTTATCGCGGAGCGGCTGGAGCTTTACGGGCATCTGCGGGCGGCGATGGAGACGCGGGAGGCGAGGGAAGAGGAAGAGATGCGCCGGGCGTCGGCGCTGCCGTCGGGGGAATCGGCGGAGCGAATCCTGCGGTATGAGGGCGCGCTGGACCGGCAATTGTTCCGGCTGCTGCGGCAACTGGAGCGGTGGCAGCGGATGCGGATGGCGGGGAAAATGCCGAAGCCGGCGGCAGAGGATGAGGCCGCGAGGATGAAATGGGATGCGGTGGAAGAACGCGGGCCGGATGACTGTGGGAGGGGTCTCAGCGCCCTGGCCGCCGGAGCGTCGGGCGAGTGGGCGGATGAAGACCGCATGGCGGATGTTGACGCGAGTTCGGGCGTTCGCGGTTGGGACGCGGAGGACCCTCCCATAGTCAGGAAGCCATCCGGTCGTTCGAAGGGGCCGGGATTGGGCGTAAAGGCTGTGGTCGGGAACCGGAGCAAGCGGCGAGAACGGGCGGCCACCGACTCACGTCGGCCTGTCGCCGGAAAACCGGGTGAGCGACGAGAACGGGCGGCCACCGACTTACGGGCGGCGGAGCCGGACGAAGTGGCCGCGTCACGGAGTGACGCGGCTGCAATAACGAAGCCAAATGATGGCGGACGCGCGGACGCGGAAACGGCGGTTTCCAATGGAAATATGGATGTTTTGGGTGGCAACTGTCCCGCGGACACAACACAAATTTGCGAAACGAAGCCAAATGATGCCGGGGGCGGGACTGCGTCCCCGGACGGCGAACCCGGAGGTTCTTTGACAACGACATCATAAATGGTGGACAGCAAGAAGCGAAACCAAGACGGAACGGGCACAACTTGGCACCCGCGCCGTTGGGTAGGGCGAGCCGCGCCCTTTGGAACGTGAGCGATGACGGCTCAGCGGGGACGCTTCGCCCTGCCTCTGGCTTGATCGTGGCGCGTGTGCCAGGATGCGCCCCGCGGAAAACGCCGGCTGAAAGTTGACTGTCGTGCCATTGTCGCTACACTGAACCTAGTATGTTTCGTCCCAAGAAAACAAAATTGAACAATGCGGAGTGCCAGCCCGCCGCCAACGCCACGCAGGCAACGGCCACGGCCGCGCCGGCATCGGCTGGAAACGCCGTCGCGCCAACCTCAACCGAAACCGCGCAGGCCTCTGCCGCCGCCGTGCCACCGCCGCCGTCGCTGACGCCGGCCGAGATCGAGAAGTTGAAAAGCGATGCGGCGCAGGCCGCCGAATGGAAAGACAAATGCCTGCGCACCGCCGCCGATTTTGACAATTTTCGCAAACGCGCCGCGCGTGAGAAGATTGAAACCAGCAAGTATGCCACGCAGCAACTGCTGGGCCGTCTGCTGCCGACGATCGACCATTTTGAAGCGGCACTGCAACACGCCGACACGGCAGCAGGCTCCGCCACCGCCCAATCGTTGGTGGACGGCCTCAAGATGACGCTTGGCCAACTGCACGCGGTGCTGCGCGAGGCCGGCGTCGAGGTGGTCAATGCCGAGGGCCAGGCCTTCGACCCGCAATTGCACGAAGCGGTCCAACACATCGAGTCCGACGCCCATCCCGCAGGCAACGTGATCCAGCAATTACGCAAAGGCTACAAGCTCTCCGACCGTTTGCTGCGGCCCGCCACCGTCGTTGTCTCCAAAGGCAAGCCGGAGTCGCCCGAACCGGGCCCAGCCGGGAAACCCGGTGACGCCGACACCTCAGCCAAACCGAACGCGACCTGACCATGGCCTCCACCCGCGACTACTACGAAGTGTTGGGCGTCTCGCGCGATGCCAGCGTCGAGAACATCAAGAAGGCCTACCGCAAGATGGCCATCAAGTATCATCCCGACAAGAACCCCGGCGACAAGGCGGCGGAGGAGAAGTTCAAGGAACTCGGCGAAGCCTATGAGGTGCTCGCCGATCAGCAAAAGCGCGCCGCCTACGATCAGTATGGCCATGCGGCTTTCACCGCGCGCGGCGGCCCCGGTTCCGCGACCGCCGGCCAGCAATGGGGCGGCTTTCACGATCCGTTCGACATTTTCCGCGAGGTCTTCGGCGGCATGGGCGGCAGCATCTTCGAGGATTTCTTCGGTGGCGGCCGGCAACGCGGCGGCCCCATGCAGGGCGACGACTTGCGCTATGACATGGAGATCACGTTCGAGGATGCCATCTACGGCATCGAAAAAGAAATCACCGTGGATCGCCTCGACGCCTGCGCCTCGTGCCACGGCACCGGCGCGGCACCCGGCGCGCACCGGGCTCAATGCCCCATGTGCCACGGTCGTGGGCGCGTCACGCGCTCGCAGGGATTTCTCAACATCAGCCAGGACTGCCCGCGTTGCAACGGCGAGGGCGAGTCGGTGGACAAGGTCTGCACGCACTGCCGCGGCCAGGGTTTGGCCCGCGTGGAAAGCCGCATCAAGGTCCGCCTGCCCGCCGGCATCGAGACGGGCATGCGGCTCCGCTCCGCCGGCCACGGCAACGCCGGTCCACGCGGCGGCCCCCACGGCGATCTTTACGTCGTCGTCCACGTCAAGCCCCACGACATCTTTGTGCGGCGCGGCGACGATCTGCTTTGCGACGTGCCGATCGCTTTTCCCGTGGCGGCCTTGGGCGGACAAATTGACGTACCGACGATCAACGGCCACGTCAAACTGACCATTCCCGTTGGCACGCAAAGTGGCACGGTCTTTCGCATGCGCGGCAAAGGCGTGCCGAACGTGGAAGGTTACGGCCGCGGCGACCAGCATGTCCGCGTCGTCGTCGAAGTCCCTGCCCGCCTGAACGCCGAGCAGCGCAAGAAGCTCCAAGAGTTCGCTGAGCTGTGCGGCGAGGACACCCAGCCGATGATGAAGAGCTTCGTGGAGAAGGCGAAGAAGTGGTTCGGGAAGTGACCGCGTCCCGCTTTCGAATAATTCCGGCGGCGCGGTGAAAATGTGCGTTATATCCGGGCGGCAAGCGCGCCTTTCTTGACGTGCCTCGTGAAGTATTGGAAGGACGAATACGGAAACGTGAAAGAACCGGAAACCGCCGCCTTCGGTTTTCAGGCACGGGATTTTCGCCGCTGAACACAAACTCTCAACCAGGAGACTCCATATGCGCCAAGTCATGTTGTTCCTCACCTGTGCCGCCGCTGCCGTGATGCTCGGCTGCGTCCCGTCGCTCCAGCCGTTGTATTCCGAAAAGGACCCGATCCTGCTGGCTCCGCTGGCCGGCACGTGGGTTTCCGAAGACGGCAAGGACAAGTTCACCTTCAAAGCCGACGAACAGGACATCAAATACGACATTACCTGCATTGGCGAGAAAGGCAGCGGCAAACTCGAAGCGCGTCTTCTACGGCTCGGCAAGCATCTCTTCCTGGACACCACCGTGAACGACCTGCCGGACACCAAGAGCGATTACCCCAAGTTCCACCTCCTGCCGGTCCACCTGATCACAAAGATCTCAATCGAGGGCGATGTCCTGCGTTACGCCACGCTCAACGTCGAGTGGATCAAGAAAGGCATTGAGCAGAATCAGGTCACCATCCGCCATGAAACCGTGAACGACATGATCGTCCTCACGGCCCCGACTAGGGAGTTGCAGGAATTCATCCGTGCCCACGCCGACGAGAAGGAAGCGTTCCAGGAGCCGAAGGAACTCCACCGGCAGAAGTAGCCGAGAGCAATACAGGCCAGTTCCGCGAACCGGCGAGGTATTTTGGTAAATGCCGACTCACACAGCCGGCCTGCAGATTCTTGCTACACGTATTTCTTCAACAACGGCGCCAGTTCCCGCTTGGTCTTTGGCGGCCAGAATTTCTTGCCGGTGATGATTGCGGTCGCCAGTGCGTGCTGGCACGAACAGTCTTTTTCCTCGATCCGCCCCACCACCATCTGGACGATCTTCTTCGCGGTCGCGGCGTTCTGGTTGAGGTTGCGGATGATCATCTCGATCGTCACGGTTTCTTCGTGTTCCTTCCAACAATCGTAGTCGGTGACCATCGCCATCGTCTGGTAGCAAATCTCCGCCTCGCGCGCGCACTTGGCCTCGCCAAGGTTGGTCATGCCGATCACGTCGAAGCCCAGTTTGCGGTAGGCGTTGCTCTCAGCGCGTGTTGAGAATGCCGGCCCTTCCATGTTCACGTAGGCGCCGCCGACGTGGACCGTCGCGCCGGCTTCGCGCGAGCAGTCGGCGATCAAACCGCGCAGACCCGCGCATAACGGATCGGAAAAACCAACGTGCGCCACGATGCCGCGCCCGAAGAACGTGTGCTCCAGCGATTTCTTGGTGCGATCAAAGAATTGATCCACCAGCACGATGTCGAGCGGCTTGTATTGCTCCTGCAACGAGCCGACCGCCGAGACGCTGATGATGTGCGTGACACCAAGCTTCTTCATGCCCCAGATGTTGGCGCGGTGGTTGAGCTCGCCCGGCGTGATGCGGTGACCGCGCCCGTGCCGCGGCAGGAACACCACGTCGCGCCCTGCGAGCATGCCGGTGACGTAAGCGTCCGATGGCGCGCCAAACGGTGTTTTGACACGAACCGACTTGCGATGGGTGAATCCTTCGATGTCGTAAAGGCCGCTTCCGCCGATGATGCCAATTTTCATAGTGGTGACTCGTGGTTTGTGATTCGTGATTTGGAACTCGTGACTCGTGGTTCGTGACCAGTAATTCGCGATTTGAACATTTGTTTTTCAAAACAAACCACGAATCATGAGTGACCAATCACGAATCCCTGCTAACTCTGTTTTCTCCTCAATTCATTGACCAAAGTGTGCGCCTGCCGTGTTGTCTCCGGCAACCGAAAGCGCGGGGCGCATTCCAGCACGAGCGCCACGGCGGCGTCGAGCGAGATTTTGTGACCGACGCTGACGAACAGCGGCGCCACATGGTCGCGCGTGCGCACGACGCGGCCGATGATTTCGCCGCCGTCGAGCAGGTCGCTTGCGCTGCCCCGGCGCAGCGCCGGCTCGCGATACTCGCCAATGAGCCGGCTCTTGGCGCAGCCGACCGCCGGCAGGTCCAGCACCAGCCCCAGATGCGACGCCAGCCCGCAGCGACGCGGATGCGCGATACCCTGCCCGTCCACCAGCACCACGTCAGGCGTTGTGCGCAGTTTCCGAAACGCTTTGAGCAGCGGCGGAAGCTCGCGGAAGCTCAGCAGGCCCGGCACATAGGGAAATTCCGCGCGTCCGGCGATACCGACCGACTCGACGACGCGCAGCGAAGGCAGTTCCAGCACCACCACCGCCGCGTAGAGTTTCCCGGAAGCTTTTTTTCTGCTCGAAAAGCGCGTCGGAACGAAATCGTAGGAGACATCCACCCCGGCGACCCGGCACGGCGACCGGACCGCACCGCTCGTCACCACCAGCCCGCGCAACCGTTGCTGAAACGCGACGGCAGCGTGGTATTCCGGCCGCGACGGCGCGAGGTCGGGATGGGCGATCTTCATGAGGAAGGGAGTGGTGGGGTAATGGAGTGGTGGAGTATTGGGATATTGGAAAGTGCGCGCAAAATCGTCGTGGCGGACATCAGTTTTCTGCCACTCCAATACTCCAAGTCCTCCTCGCCTCCCTTGCTCCGCCGCGTTCCGCTCACTTCGCCGCGGGAGGTGGTTGTGGAGTCGTGGACGGAGGCGATTGTGGAATCGTGGGCGGCGGCGGCACCACCGGCGCTTCCTTGGTCGTGTGGAAACGATCCCACGGATACGCCGTGTCCATGTAAGATTTGTAATCTTCGTTGGGCCACGGGATCGGCGCGGTGAGGAACTCGAAGATGCCAGTCACCTCGCGCGCGGCAAAGTTTCCGGTGGCTTTGAAAAAACCGACGCTCACGCCCAGCGGCCAACCCTGGTTGCGGCATTCCTCACACAACGTGCCCGGCACTTCCAAGCCGCCGAACATGATGCCCGCCAGACCGCGCTTGAGTTTGTCCACCGGCCCTTCCGCCTGCGCTGGCGTTGCCGAAAACCAGACAAATGCCGCCACCGCGCCGACAACGAACAAATAATGAAATCGCTTCATGTTGACTTCTTTCAGTTGCGCCAGAGGCTACCGCGTTTGCCATCGGCGTCAAGGCGGAAGAATGGCGCGACGCCTCATTCCTCCTCGACAACCACCGGCGTGCCGACCGTGACCATTTTGAGGAGACGCACGGCGTTCCAGTTGGCGAGCCGGAAGCAGCCGTGGCTTTCGGTGCGACCGATCTCCTCCGGCTTCGGCGTGCCGTGGATGCCGTAGCCGGTCAGCGGCGGTTCTTCGCTGCCGGCCGCGCGCCCGATGGAAAGCCAGAGCACGCCGACGGGGTTGTTCGGGCCGGGCGGAATGATGAGCCTCGTGCCGATGGCCTGCGCTTCCGGCGACTCCGGGAACACCTTCGGGTCGAACGTGTAGTTCGGATTCGGCGCCACCGCCACGATCTGCAAGTCGCCGATCGGCCGCTTCATCTTGTCACGGCCGATGGAGCACGGGAAGAACGCGCAGAGCTTGCCCTCGCCGTCATAGACCGTCAGCCATTTCTGCGCGAGGTTGATCCTCACCTCGGCCGCTTTCGGAGGTCTGGCCCCGGCCTCCACGTTCGGCACCACGGCGTTGGTGGGCGTGTTGAGCGTGTCCCACGGAATCTGCGAGTTCAACGCGCGGATGAACCGTTGCGAGGCGTGAAACTTTTCCGCCACCAGTTCCAGTGCTGTCTCGAAAGGCATGGAGTTTTGCGCCGCGCGCTCACGCCAGTCCACTGGCACGCGGCCAAGCTGGGCGAAGTCGTTGGTGGTGATCTCGTAAGGAATGAACGCCGGCACGTCGAGCTTCAGCGCCTCGGTCGTGGCATCGTTCAACGCGCCGGTGACGTTCATGTCGTGCGCCGACTGCCAGGCACGCAACGCCGCGCGCGTTTGCGCCCCGACGTGGTCGTCAATGCAGCCCGGCGAGAACAGCTGCCGGTCGAGCGCAATCTGCAATTCCGCGACGCGACGCGACGTCTGGCTCCACGCCGGCGCCGCCAGCAACAGCAACAACAATGTCCAACGCGCTACCATGACCGGATACCAAACGCCGACTCCCTTGCGGCGTCAAACTTTTCCTGCGCCTGCGCGTATTGCTCCAGGTTGCCGATGTCCCAAATCTCGCCGTCGCACCGCCAGCCAAACACCGGCTGCCGCGCGCATAGCCAGCCGAGGAAATGGCCGGGCGAATCCGGGTTGTTGCCGCCGTCGAGATACTCGCCGAGCAAGCGCAGACTCTCACTGCGATAAACATATATTGGCGGCACGGCGAGGTTGGTTTTCGGCTGCTGCGGTTTTTCCTGAAACTCCACCAGCCGGCTGTCGGCATCGAGCACCGCGATGCCCGTGCGCTGCCGCGCCTTCAAGTCGTCGAGCCCGCGCACAATCACGCAATCGCCGCGGCGCTCTCGGGCAAACGCCACCATTTGCGCGAGGTCCGCCGCGAAAAGGTTGTCGGAGGCCAGTACCAGCGCGTCGTCGCGGACGTCGTGGCGCTCCACCGCCAGCAGCAAGTCCCCGATGCCGCCAAGGCGCGTTTCGTTGGTGAGCGTGCCATCGTCGAGCAGGCGCACCGGCGCCGGCGGCCGCCGCCACCGCAACCAGTTTTCAAAATGCGCGATGAACCGGTGATTGCTCACCAGCGTCACGGCCTCGATCCCCGGCACGGCGAACACTTTCGCCATCACGTAATCCAGCAGGGGCACGCCGCGCACCGGCAGCAGCGCCTTCGGACAGTTGTCCGTCAGCGGCGAGAGCCGCCGCGCGTAACCTGCCGCCAGAACAATTGCGTGCATGGTATCTCCGAGTCTAAAGCGTCCGCGCTCCGTCGTCCGTCTCGCAGACGCACGCCGCAAAACCCCGGGCCTCCGCGGGGTGCCGGCGGGCGTAGCCGTCGCCAACAACCGTCGCGACGGCCTCCGCCCGGCCGGGTTCCACCAGCGCGATGCAGTTGCCGCGAAATCCCGCGCCGCTGAACCGCGCACCCATCACGCCCGGCGCGCCGACGAGCAATTCGTAAAGCGTGATCAGCGGCGGCGAGCCGCACTCATAGTTTTTCACCGAGCTTTCGCCGCTCTCGGTCACCAGCCGCCCAAGCCGCCCCAATTCTCCAGCCATCCACGCCGCCGCGCCGTCGCGCACCCGCGCCTGCTCGGTGAAAAAATGCGTCGCGCGTTTCCGCAACGTCGGCGGCAGCGCCGCGCCGTGCTTCGCGAAAACATCCTCCCCCACCTGCCGCAGCACCGCGCCGTCCGCCGCGCGCCGGCCGGAGGCGTTCAGCAGTTGCTTCGCCGCCTCGCGACACTCGGCCACGCGCTGGTTGTAACCGGTGGACACCAGCGCCTGTTCGACACCGGAGTGAACCACGAGAATCTGGTACGAACCCTCTTTCAAACCGCTCACGTCGCGCCAGTTCTCGCTCTGGCAATCCAGCAACAGCAACCGGCCGCGCCGGCTCGCGAGAATGACCGACTGGTCGAGAATGCCGTTGCGCAAGCCGATGTAGCCGTTCTCGATCGCGCGGTCGAAATGGATGTTTTCCGCGACGGTCGCCGAAAGGCCGTTCACCGCTTCGAGCGCGAGAAGATACGCCACGCCCACCGCCGCGGACGAACTCAGGCCGCCGATGGGCAGATCGCCGTCCGCCATCGCCACCATGCCCCGACTCAAACGCCCGTCAAACTGTTGGCGCAGCGCCAGGGCCGCGCCGCGCAGGTAGTTGCCCCAATCGCCAGGCCGGAATGACGGAATCGAATCCAGTTCGAAGCGGACCTTGCCCGGATAGTTTTTGCTGAGCGCGGCGACTTCCTTGCCGCGCGATTCCGGTGACGGCGCGAATGCCAGCAGCACCGCCTGATTCAGCGCCAGTCCCGTGACCATGCCGAGCTGATGGTCCACGTGCGCGCCGAGCGGACAAATCCGATAGGGCGAAACGACCACGCGCACGTCGGCCGGCGTCACATGAAAGGCGCGCACCAACGCCGACTTCAGCGCGTCCGCGCGTTCATCGAGGCTCGGCAGGCGGAATAAGGGTGATGCGTTGCGTCTCACACTGGATCCAGCTTTGCCACGCGCGAAACGCCTGTCAACGCGATTATAAACGCCGCGCGGCGGACAAGACATCCGGCCATGAAATCCATGGCCCGCGCCACAGCGCGCCGGGCGCCGGAACATTTGCTACGCCGCCAGACGGAATCACTCCACGATTCAACTGATCTCCGGCACGACGAACGGCGCGCGAGAGTTGTCCTTCAGCAGCGCGTTGGCGGCGTCGTTGCCTTCAAACCGTTCGGTCTTCGGATCCATCTTCAACCACGGACCGAGGACGGCTTTGGTTTCGTCAATATTGACGTCGTTGGCAGCGAGGTGCTCTTTGAAGCGGCCGAACGTCTCGGCGGCGTCGCGGTGGCCTTTGATCTGTTCGAGGATTACGCCAGGCGCCGCTTGTTTGCCGATGCGATAGGAAATGTTCGGCGTGTGGCAGAGCGCGCTGGAGTAGTGGCCCTCGGTGATCGGACCGTTGAGGTCGGAGACTTTGCGACTGCGAACGGCCTTGATGAAGTTGCCGAAGTGGTTGCCGTCCTCGGCGAAGTCCATGACCACGCCGGAGGCGGCGCCGGCGCCAGCCTGTTTCGGTTTCCTGCTGGGGGCTTTGAACTCCTTGAATTTGTTGCCGTCCTTGTCGAACGCAATCGCTTCGCTGTAGCTGGGAATGAGGAGGTAGCCGTTCTCGCAATGGATGACACAGCCGACGCCCGCTCCGAGGAATTTATCCATGTTCTTGGCGCCCTTCTTTTCGGGCAGGCCGCGCACTTCAAAGATCAACGGTGCGACGTCGTAATCGTGGTAGGCAATCTGCGTGTTGGGCGTTTCACCGTCGTCGTCGTAACCGAACCGGCCGCCGAGGCTCATCACGCGCGGCGACAGTTCGTGGACCCCGAGCGCCCAGCGGCAGATGTCCATCTGGTGGATGCCTTGGTTGCCGAGATCGCCGTTGCCGTAGTTCCAGATCCAATGCCAATCGTAATGGACCGGGCCGTTCTTGCCGTTGCGGCGCGGTGGATCCATCGGAGCCGGCCCGCACCAGAGGTCATAGTTGATGGTCTCCGGGACCGGCTGCGGGCCGCTGGTCTTGCCGATGCTGTCGCGGCGTTTGTAGCACAGGCCGCGCGAAACTAGAATTTTACCGAGGCCGCCCTTGTGGATGAACTCGATGCCAGCGCGGATGCCGCCGCTGGATCGGCATTGCATCCCGGCCTGCACGATGCGCTGATATTTTTTTGCCGCCTTCACCGCTTGCCGGCCTTCCCAGACGTTGTGGGAGACGGGTTTCTCGACATAGACATCCTTGCCAGCCTGGCAGGCCCAGATGGTTGCCAGCGAATGCCAGTGGTTCGGCGTGGCGATACTGATCGCGTCAATTTCCTTGCTTTCGAGCAGCTTGCGGATGTCGGCGTAGGTCTCGACTTTGTTGTGTTTCTTCTCGAAATTGGCGGCCCCTTTGCCAAGCACGTCGGAATCAACATCACAGAACGCCACGACGCGCACGCCGGGCAGCGAGCTGAATCCGCTGATGTGCGAGCCGCCGCGGCCGCGAACGCCGACCACGGCGACGCGAATGTCGCTGTTGGCGCCTTCGGTTTGGGCCCATGTCCAGCGCGGCAAACTGAATGCCGCCGCGGTGCCGGCCAGTGAGTTTTTCAGGAAATTTCTGCGTGTGATCGTGGTCATGTCTTTATCCTCGCTGAGTTCAGTGCGTTCTCTGGTTCGTCATCAATTCGCGGCCTTCGACGCGGCGTATTTCTTGTATAGTTCCGCCACTTTGCCGCTCTTCTCGTCACCGGTGTGGAACAGAAACCGATACCGGAAAGTCACGCGCTTGCCCGCCTCAACCTTCAGGTCACCGGCGCCTGCGGGCTGCTCGTTGGCAGTTTTCACGGTGAAGTCATGGATGCCGTATGGATTCACGCTGAACAAACCGTAGTCGCGCACATGCCAATACGTCGGGTGCCGCGGATTTTGCGGATGGTCGAAGATGGCGACGCCGACGGGCTTGCCATTGACCGGGCCGTAGTAATCCACCCAGTCGGCCCGTTTGCCCCAGGCGTCCTTGTCGCGCGCGCCCTCGCTGTTGATAATGTGGCCCTGCGCCACCTTGCCCTTGGCAGTGACGCTCATCGAAGTCGGCAAGCGAATGCTCATCGAGCCTTCCTTCGTGTCGCCGAACGTCACGTCGCCCTGTGACGCAATGAACGTGATCTCAAAATCGAGTATCCGCGCGTCTCCGCACGGCTGGATGCAAATCGTGCGCTCGTCGGAACAGAGCACCTTGCCATCGGCCGTGACCCAGTTGTTGCGCGAGCGGATCACGCCTTGTTTGGCGCCGGAGGTGGTCTCCAGAAATTTTTCGTGAACGGTTTTGCCGAAAGTCTTCAGTTCGGACCAGCAATCCACGCCGTTGACCTTGCCGTGCGCATACCACAGCCCTTTGTGATGCGGGTGGTCGTGCACGTCATTGTCGTTGTTCTCCTGCATCGGCCAGTCGCGCGTCATCCCCACGCCGCCGGGGCCGATGATGGGATAAAAATACGGCCGCGCCACGTCCTTGTAGTGATACTCCGTGAAAAGCTCGCCATCGATCTTGACGCTCAACTTGCCGTCCAAGTCGGTGATGACAACGCCCTCCGCGCCAATCGCCGCCGTCGCCGCCGTCGCACTCGCAACCATCAACACTGCCAACCGATGATTCATCGTATTTCCTCGAAACTGGTTTTCCACTTCCGTGTCATCTCGTCAGCCGCCGCGCGTGCCGGCACTTCGCCGCAACCCACGCAACGCCAACGATGACCACAACTCCCGTTTCGTCTCAAGTCTTTTATGCCGCCCAAACCCCATATCATAACCTTGCCAAACCGTCGGGAGATTGACAGCCTGCAAGGAAATCGGGGTGGAAAAATGGCGGAGAGGGTGAGATTTGAACTCACGTTGACCTTTCGGCCAAACCGGTTTTCGAGACCGGCGCTTTCAACCGCTCAGCCACCTCTCCGCGGCTACGGCCCGGCTAACGTAGGAACCGCCGCGCCATGGCGCAAGGATATTCTCAATGGAACGATGGTGACGTTCCGTCTGGCGCACGCTCTTCATCCGAGAAGCCCTGACGGTCGAGCCTGAGCGAATCCTGACTACGAACGACTGCTTCAATAGCTACGCAGCTTTCTGCAAGATTCAACAACTGGAACCTGCCGGCAGACAAACATCCTGGTTGATGTGAACAAAAATTGAGTCCGGTCGGATGGATCTGACCGTTGCGCTCGAGTGATGAAAAAAAGACGACCGTGATGATTCATAATGCTGTTTCAGACGGGCTGCGCTCCCCTTACGTTGGAGATGGACAGGACAAAAACGATCAGGCAACATAAACTTTAGCCGCAGAGTGGATCGTGCATGCAGTTTGAAAAGTGAGTCCGGCCACCTCTGAATCGAAACCAGGAATGAAACGACGAGAGTTTCTTCAATTTGCCACAGGAGCCTCCGGCGCCCTGTTGTTGGGTTTCCGCGGTTCTTCCTTCGCGGAACAGGAACTCGCCGGCGGTGACAACGAATTCCATTTTGACCAACCGTTCGATGGCGCCGTCGTCCACGAACGTTGCGCCAGCCCGATACTCGGGGTTATCGCCGGTGCGGACGGGAAACAACTGAAAATCCAGATAGCCGGAACCATGCCCGATTCACCCGGCCGCGTCGAGGTCAATGACGTCAGGCATCCGCAGCGGAAGATTCCTCTTCGGCAGGAAGGGAGGAAGTTCTTTGCCGAATCCGTTCTGGAGGACGTCAAGACTGAGTTCATTGCCCGGTGGGCGGATTCTCAGGGTGGACGGCCGAGGGTGGCGCGCACGCGGGTGGTCTGGCTCAAAGACTCCTATCCACGCTACCGGTTCCAGATTGACGACAACAGCTTTTGCACGCGGGATCTTCACCAGAAGGGCTACAAGAGTATTTTCGACTCGCCGTATCTGGGCATGTTCCGCGATTTCAACAAGAAATACGGGGCCAAGGTGGTCTTGAACCTGTTTTATTCAACCCCGGAAGAAGACTTCAACCTGTCGCAGTTGTCGGACAAGTATAAGTCCCAATGGCAGGACAACGCGCACTGGCTGAAACTGGCCTTTCATGCCCGCAACGAATTCCCAAATCATCCCTGCCTTGCCAGGACGCCAAAACAATTCGGCGAAGACATTGATCTCATCGAACGGGAGATCAAGCGGTTTGCCGGCGAGAAGGTGTATACGCGAACAGCCCTGTTGCATTGGGGCACCGTTCGCCCGGAATCCCTGCCGGCCTTGATCACTCGAGGCTGGCGAACATTGTCCGGTTCCATGTGGCCGCTTCGCAGCCCATCAAGCTCTGCCTACCTCAACCAATACCAAGTGCCCCAACGTGCGATGCGGCATCTCGACGAGCAGGACGCCTGGTATAATTTCGACAATGGACTGTTGTTCGTTAAGATCGACCTGTGCTGCAATCGGGTTCCACTCAAGGAAACACTGCCGACGCTGCAAAAGGCTTACGACAACCCGAATACCCGGGAGGTTATGGACTTGGCCACACACGAGCAGTATTTCTGGCCGTTCTATAAGAACTATATGCCCGACCATGCGGATCGGTTGGACTGCGCGTTCCGGTTTGTGACCGAGCGCGGTTACAAGGCCATTTTCCCCGAAGAGGATATTTTTGAGCAGGTCCGGGACCGCGTTTAACCGACGCAGCACCTCATCCGCATTCTTGCCGCCCTGTGGTTTGTGGCGACGACTGCGTGAAGTTTTCCCCCTCCTCTACCCCAACTCAACAAGCCGGTATAATTCGCCAAAGGAAAGCGTTGGGCGGAGCGCGGCGAGCGTCTTTGGCCGTCAACCGATCTTGATGCCGCGGCGGAGGAAGGTCGGCAGGTCAAGGTCTTCGCCTTCGTAGATGGTCGGCTCCACTTTGTCGAACCGTCCCTTGACGTTGACCTCCAGCGCCAATCGCTGTTGCCGCAGCCGGCTGACGTCCACGCTGATGCGCCGGGGCACACTTTGCTCGGATGCCGGCTCCGGCCTACGGACGGGCGTGACGGCCCCGGCTGCCGTCACCGGCGATGGCGCGCTCACTGCGTCTTTCATGGACGCCGCCATCTCTCGATCGGACGGCAGTGGACTCGCCGCCGCGGCCTCGGCCGTCGCCGAGCAGCCGCGCGACGCGATCAGCAACACCGAAAGTTTGCCGGAGAAGTTTTCGTCAATGGACGCGGCCACCAACACGTGCGGTTTCTGCGCGCACTGCTGGCTGATCTGCGAGACGGCCCGTTTCACCTCCGTCATCGTCAGCTCAGGTCCGCCGCGCAGACTCACCAGGATCGTGTCCGCCTCCGCCAAGATCGCGCCGCCTCCAAGCAACGGGTTGCTGATGACGGCCGTCGCAGCCGCCGCGGCCTTGTCGTCCCCCTCACCGGTGCCGAACGCAAAAACAATTTCGTCGTGCCGCTTTTCCAGCGCCCGCCTCAGGTCGTTAAAGTCGCGGTTGATCAAGCCGGGCATGGTCAGCATCCGCCAGAGCGCGCGGACGCCCTCGGCCAACAAATCGTCGGCCGTGCGAAACACGTTGAGCACCGTTGCCTGTTCGCCGGCCATCTCGAACAGTTTGTCGTTCGGCACACAGGCGACCGCATCCGTCGCGCGCTTGAATTCGTCCAGCGCCGCCGCCGCCTGTTCGCGCCGGCGGTCGCCTTCAAACTCAAACGGCAGCGTCACAAACCCCAGCGTCAACGCGCCGGCTTCGCGGGCGAGCTGCGCAATGACCGGGCCTGCGCCGCCACCCGTGCCACCACCCAGCCCTGCCGCGATAAACACCAGATCCGCGCCGCGCACCAACTCGGCGAGGCGGTCGCGATCCTCGCCGGCTGCCTTGCGCCCAACCGACGGGTCGCCGCCAGCACCGAGACCAAACGTGGTTTTGAGACCAAGCTGGAATTTTTCTCCGCAGAGCGAACTCGACAACGCATGCAGGTCGGTGTTGATCGCCACCAAATGCGGCACGCCTGTATCGGGCGGGTCCTCCGCCGACACCGGCCGAAGGCCGTCCATTGCCACGCGATCGAGCGCGTTGCAGCCGGCGCCACCGACGCCGAGCACCAGGATGCGGACTTTTGTATCGCGCAAGCTCATAGTCATTTCCTCCAAAATATTTTCGCGACGACCGTCAGAACATCCAGTTTCGCATGGACCCAAAAATGCCGCCGATGATGCCCTTGAGCCGCCCGCCGCGTTTGGCGTTCTTGCGGACCATTTCCTCGCGCATCGCGCCGAACCGCACGATGCCGATCGGCGCGGCATACTCCGGCCGGTCGAGTGCCGCGGTCAGTCCCATTACGGTCTTCGCGGTGCCAATCTGCACCGGCAAGCCGATCACGTCTCCCGCCAATTCCTTGATGCCGCGAACGTGGGCGCAGCCACCCGTTAGAAACACGCCCGCGCCTATCAGTTGCGCGCAACCCGACTTGTCCAGCTCCCGCTTGATCAATTGGAGCGTTTCCTCGACGCGCAGCCGCATGAGTTGGCAGAGATGATCCTTGAAGATGACGGTCGCGCCGATGCTGATTTCGCCGTTGAGCGAAATCGTCTGGCTCTTCAGGGTGTCTTCGATCAGAACGCTGCCGTATTCCACTTTCAGCCGCTCCGCCGCGCTGAGCGGAATTTTAAGGCCCAGCGAGATGTCATTGGCGATGTGATCGCCGCCGACGGCCACCACGCCGCTGTGCCGGAGCGCGCCCCGCGCATACACGGCGAAGTCCGTGGTGCCGCCTCCCATGTCCACCACCAGCGCGCCGAGTTGCTTCTGCTCCTCCGTGAGCACGGCCAGCGACGCGGCATACCCATTGAACACGACTTCGTTGACATCGAGCGGCGGCACTTCGCGGATGCACTTGATGACGTTTTCCGTGCGGCTGCGGACACCATGGATGACGTGAACCTCCGCCTGCAATCGCGACCCCGACATGCCGACCGGGTTCACCACGCCGTCCTGGCCGTCCACGTCGTAGTGCAGACAAAGCGAGTGGAGGATCACATCCTGATTCGGGATGTTGATAGTGCGCGCGTGCCTCAGCACCGCTTCCACATCCGACTCGGCCACCTCGCTGTGCTCGCCAAGGATCGGTTGCACCCCGCGGTTGTTCAAGCTGCCAACGTGCGCGCCACTGATGCCGGCATAGACGCTGCGGATGTCCACGCCGGACGAGTCCTCCGCCGCGTGCGCCGACTGGAGCACACATTGCTCGGCGGTGTCGAGGTCCACGATCTCCGCTTTGCGAACGCCGCGCGACGGGCATTCGCCGACGCCGATGATGGCGACCGCGCCGTCGTCGCGCAATTCGCCGACGACCGTGCAGATTTTCGACGTGCCGATTTCGAGACCGACAATGTAGTGCGAACGGCTCATGGATGCATTCCTCCTTGAGAGCTGCGGATGGAAGCCGTCCCGCCCGCGACGGCGGTGGCGGCGCTGTTGGAAATCCCGGCATGGGGCTGCGCCGGGACGAAATAAGTCACCGGGACGTTCATGAGAACCGACAAGTCGCATGTGCGGATGAGTTGTCCGGCGCGCGACGGGTGCGTCAGGATGGTTTTCAGACGTTTCAATTGCGCCGGCAAATCGTCGAGGCCGAACGTAATCTGCCCGCCGTAGCGCGTCACCATCACCAGCGCGTCTTTCCGCGACAAATCAATGCGCTCGTAGTCCAACAGCGGCGCGATGTCGGGCGATTCGCAAAGGTGGATCAAATTCAAACCGCATTGCAATTGCGCGCCACTCAACGGCTGGCCCAGCTTGATTTCACCCGGCTCCACGCCGCTGATCAACGGCAGCCGCGCCGTGTCCTTGGACGGCGCAAACGGATTCAGCGGCTTCATCACCACACCGTCGGAGCCAATCAGGTAGCCCATCGGAGGCGCGATCACCCGCCGCATGGCAGCGTCGTAACGGGCGCGTGTGAAAAACTGCGCCGCCGCCACGCGCTCGCTGACCACGATCCGCAGCTTGTCCGGCAACACACGATAAATCTCCGCGCGCCGGATCACCGGATTCGACTCCAGCGCGGCGCGAATCGCGCCGAGGTTGACGGCGTAGAGGTTCTGGCCTTCGCGAACGCCGGCCAGCGTCAGGATGTCCTCGCGCGTCAACCCGCCGTCGTTTTCCACCTGAATCGAAGCGATGCTATACCGCGCATTTTCGGTGAACGCCGTCTGCACAAAATACTGGAACGCCCGGAAGCCGCCGAACGCCACCAGTCCCATGGTCAGCGCCGCCGCCACCGACATCACGGCCTTGCCGATCTGCGCCTCCGTGCGATGCGGCGCGCGCACTTTGACGTTTAGCGAATACTGATCACGCCGTTTGCGGCGGTTTTCCCGCGGATTTCGAAGCCATCGGTCAAACATGCGCCACTCGCCTTTCCAAAGCCATCTCCACCATGCGCGAGCACAGGTCCTCAAAACCAATCCCCGCCGCCGCCGCCGCCTTCGGCAACAGACTCGTCTCGGTCATGCCCGGCAGCGTGTTGATCTCCAAAACGGAAGGTTGCTCGTCGCGCCGGTCCAGCAACACGTCCACGCGCGCGTAGTCGCGGCAACCGGCCGCGCGAAACGCCGCCAGCGCCGCCGCCTGCACCGCACGTGTCGTGGCATCGGACAAGCGGGCCGGCACTTCATATTCTGTCGCGCCCTTTGTGTATTTGTTGTTGTAATCGTAGAATCCGCTCTTGATCCGGACCTCGACCACCGGCAGCGGCTCCCCATCGAGAATGCCCACCGTCAATTCGCGGCCGTCCACAAACTCCTCCACCAGCACCCGGTCGTCAAACCGGAACGCCTCTTCCAACGCCGCCGCCAGTTGACCACTCTCGCGCACAATGGTTATACCGACGCTCGACCCCTGACGCGCCGGCTTCACCACATACGGCAGGTCCAATGTCACCTGCCGCACCGAGCCTGGCGTCAGCACCTCGCACCGCGGCGTCGGAACGTGCGCCTCCAGAAAAATCCCCTTCGCCCGAATTTTGTCAAAACAATCGCTGCTCGCCTGCGCACCGCTACCGGTGTAGGTGACGCGGCGCTCCTCCAGCAACCGCTGCAGCGCACCGTCTTCGCCGAAAGTACCGTGCAACGCCAGAAACGCAACCGCCGTGTCCGGTTCCAGCGCAAACTCCGGCCCGCGCACGTCCACGTCGCACACGCGCCATCCCGCGCGCCGGAGACCCGCCGAGCAGGCTGCGCCCGAGTGCAAAGACACCTCGCGCTCGGCGCTCGGCCCGCCCATCAACACTGCGATCTTTTCGTTCCGCACTTTCATAATCGGTTGCCGTTTCTGTCCGTGCTGAAAACTCAGCGCAGAAACGCTAAGAACGCCGAGTACCACGGAGGTGTTTGATCCTCTCCGCGTTCCGCTGCGCCTTCTGCGTCTCTGCTTTGAATCTCCGTCTTCACTTCCTTATGCTCCGTTCACTCGCCGAGGATCATCACCTCGGTCTCCAGTTCGATGCCGCGCTCTTCTTTCGCGCGTTTTTGGATAAACTCGATGAGTTGCAACACGTCAGCCGCGGTCGCGCCGCCGTCGTTGACGATAAAATTCCCGTGCACCTCGCTGACGCGCGCCTTGCCGATGGTCTTGCCTTTCAGACCCAGCTCGTCAATCAGCTTGCCTGCTGAAATCTGCTTTGGGTTCTTAAAAATACAGCCCGCCGACGATTCGCGCGGCTGCGTGCTCCAGCGTTTTTGCTGGAAGCTTTTGAGACGGTTTTCGATCACTTCCGGCGCGGCCGGCGTGCCTTTGAACACCGCCGACAGCGCGATGTGGTCCCGGAACAGCGGACAGCCGCGATATTCGTAATGGATTTCATTCGCCGGTTTTTCGTAAACGTTGCCGGCGTAATCCATAAACCGCACACTTTCCGACACCTCGAACGTCCACTGTCCCATCGCGCCCGCGTTCATCCGCAGCGCGCCGCCCACGGAACCGGGAATGCCTTCGAGAAACTCCAGCCCGGCCAGGTTCGACCGCTTTGCCGCCATGACGACGTCGCGAACCTTTGCGCCGGCGCCAGCGGCGATCCGTTCGCCGTGCACTTCAACCAGACTTAATTGCGGATGGGAAAGCCGGATGACGACGCCCTTGATGCCGCTGTCGCGCACAAGCAGGTTCGAGCCGCGGCCGATCAGGAAGAACGGCAGCTTCTGCGCCGCGCAATAGCCGAGCACTTTGCCGAGATCGCCTTCGCTCGCCGGCTCGCACCAGAACTGCGCGCAACCGCCGAGCTGGAACGTCGTCTTCTTTGCCATCGGCTCGTTTCGCAGCAACGTCGTCTGCGCGTCGAGCAACGCGCGAAGTTCGGCAAAAATTTCGCCCTCGGTTTTCATGACCAGGTTCGCCTTTGTGCCGATCTGGCCGGCCCGTGCGCGCCGCGCCACCTCGTCGGCCGTCTTGTAAATGTCGCCCGCGCCCAGGATGGCGATGATGTCGCCGGGCCGGGCCGCCGCCAGCAACCGGTCCGCCACGCGCGACAGCTCTGGCTCGAACTCCACGTCGCGATGCCCGCTCGCCTTCACCGCCTCGAGGATTGTCCGGCCGCTGATGCCTTCGATCGCCGGCTCGCTCGCGGCATAGACATCCGTCAGCACGAGCTTGTCCGCCCCGTCAAACGCCCGGCCAAACTGTGCGCTCAGGAATTTCGTGCGCGTGAAGCGGTGCGGCTGGAACGCCGCGACGATGCGCCGCCGGCCCAGCGAGCGCAGCGCCTCCAGCGTCGCGCGCAACTCCGTCGGATGATGCGCATAGTCGTCCACGACGAGGTAATCCTTGTCCTCGAATTTCACCTCCAGCCGCCGCTCCGCGCCGCGGAACGTCGCGAGCGCGGCAACGACTTGCGCAAACGTCAACCCCAGCGTCATGCCCACGGCGACGGCGGCGGTGGCGTTTGAGACATTGTGCCGTCCCGGCACAGCGAGCGAAATCTCACCGAGCATCTGGCCACCGCGTTTGACGGCGAACCGCGTGCCGGTCGCCTCCGGCCGCGCGTCCACGGCGCGGTAGGTCGCGTCCCCGGCGAAGCCGAACGAGACGCCGCGCGGATGGCCGGCGCAAAGCCGCCCGACGTTGGCGTCGTCGGCGCAAAAGAAAAGACGGTTGCGCGTGTTCTCGATGAATTCGGCAAAAGTATCGAGGATCGCCTGGAGGTCGCGGTAGTAATCGAGGTGTTCCTCCTCGATGTTCATCACGACGGCGTGCGTCGGCGCATATTCCACCAGCGTGCCGTCGCTCTCGTCGCACTCGGCGACGAAAAATTCGCCCGCGCCTTCGCCGGCGTTGCCGCCGAGCGTGCGCAGACAGCCGCCAATGCAAAACGACGGGTCGTGTCCGCCAGTCTTGAGCACGTGTGAGATCATCGCGCTGGTGGTGGTCTTGCCATGGATGCCCGCGACGCAGACCGACGCCGGCGCCGGTTTGCCGGTCAAAAACGGATTCTGCATCACCGCCGCCAGCATGCGCGCGCGCCGGATGATCGGAATGCCCGCGGCCTCGGCAGCGCGAAGCTCCGGATTGTCCCTGGCAATGGCGTTGGAATAAACGACGAGGTCTGGCTGGCCGATGTTGGCGGCGGCGTGTTCCGCAAACACCGTCGCACCGCGGCCGCGCAATGCCTCCAGTTCGGCCGCGCCGCCGGTGTCGGAGCCGCTCACGCGATGACCGCGCGCCAGCAACAATCGGGCGATGCCGCTCATGCCGCAGCCGGCCACGCCGACGAAATGCACGGCGCAGGCTCGCTCGCCGAGCAACCGGACAATGTCGTTTTTCTGCAATTCGCGTGGCACCACCGCCGGCTCAACAATGCCGCCCACCTCGGTCAGTAACGCCACCAGTGCCGCCGCCGCGTTGGGCCGCCGCAGTTCCGCCATTTTTTCCGACATCGCCTTCCGATCGCCGCCGCGAAGCAGGTCGTCCAGCGCCGCCGCGAGCATCGCGCCGGTCGTGGCGATTTCGGTTATTACGCGCGCGCCACCGCGTCTGGCGGCGGAATCGGCGTTGAAAAACTGGTGGTTGTCCGCCGCAGCCGGGAACGGCACGAGCAACGACGGCAGACCGAACCACGCCAGCTCCGACAACGCCGCCGCGCCGGAACGCGACACGGCCAGAGTCGCCGCGCTATAGGCCAGTTCCATCTCCTTGAAAAACGGACGGACCATCGCTTTGAGTCCATTGGCCTCGTAAGCGGCGCGCACACGTTCGAAATCCGACTCGCCGCAGAGGTGAACAAACTGAATTTGCCGGCCCAGATGCTGCAAGTGAGGCAGTGCTTCGATGACAAGGCTGTTGAGGCCGCGCGCGCCCTGGCTGCCGCCAACGACCAGGATGGTGCGGCGCTGCTGGTCAAGACCCAACTGCCAGCGCGCCTCGGCGGCGGGCAGTCTGCGCAATGCGCTGCGGACCGGCGTGCCGGTATCCACCACGCGGCGGCCGGGGAAAAACGCGGCGCATTCCTCCATGCCCACGGCGACGGCGGCGGCGAAAGGCGCGAGCAGCCGCGTGGCGCGGCCGGGAACCGCGTTGGATTCGTGGATGACAAACGGCACGCGGCGCTGCCGCGCCACCCACGCCGCCGGCGCGAGCGTGAACCCGCCCGTGCCGAGAAGAACGTCGGGTTTGAAATCGTCAAAGATCCGCGCGCATTGACGGATGGCGCGCAGCAACCGGACCGTGAACGTCAGCACCCGCGGCGAAAGCAGCGACGGCAATGCGATGACGGGAAGCGCGCGCACCTCAAAGCCGGGCGCGGCAGCGGCGGCCTGCCGGTCAATGTCCTTGCCGGAAACCAGGAGCATCACGCGGTGGCCGCGAAGGCGAAGCATTTCGGCGACGGCCACCCCCGGAAAGAGATGGCCGCCCGATCCGCCGCAAGCAATGGCTACATTCATCCGCGCAGTGTCCCGACTTTGAACGGATTCGTCACGCGCCTCGCCGGCGCGAGCGCCGGTTCGGGGGTATCCGCGTGACGGGCGATGCTCAAGAGCACGCCGACGCAAACCAGCAGCACGCACAAGTCGGTGCCGCCGTAGCTGATGAACGGCAGCGGCATGCCTTTGTTCGGCATGCAACTCGTCACCACCGCGAAATTGATCAGGGCTTGAAGTCCGATGAGCGTCACGAGGCCCATGCCTAACAAGTAGCCGAAATGTTCGCGCGCCCGCGTGCTGACGTAAACGCCGGCGGCGATCAGCACCATGAACGCCAGCAGCATCAGCGCCATCGTCACGAGGCCGAGTTCCTCGCCGATGATCGGCGCGATAAAATCGCTGAACGCCAGCGGCAGGTAATGTTCCTTGATGCGGCTGAGCCCGAGGCCGACGCCCTGGACGCCGCCGAGCGCGAATGCCACTTTCGCATGCACCTGCTGCACATCGGCGCCGATATTGGTGATCCGGCTCCAACGCGCCGGGTCCCGACGCAAGTATTCGAAGAGCAACCAGCCCGCCGCGCTGTAAGACGGCAACACCAGCCACCACCGGACGCCGCCGAGCAGCATCACACCCAGGGCAACGACGCCGATCAGCACGCTCGTGCCCACGTCGGTTTCGAGCATGATCGGCATTACGACCAGTCCCATCACGCCCATCGGCCACACGAAGCCCCAGCCGAGGTCGGAAACGCTTTGCCGGAACCGGAGGCATTGCCAGAAACGGACGTTCTGGATGGCCGCACGACCGCGGTCCAGGCACCACGCGAGCATGAAAACGACGGCGACCTTACCCAACTCCGACGGCTGGAAGCCCGGCTTCAGCCAGCGGCGTGCGCCGTTGATCCTCATGCCTAAACCCGGCACGAGCACGAGCACGAGCAGGATGACGGCAAGAACCCAGAATACCCACGCGGGCTTGCGCCAGACCGCGTAATCAATTTTTGCTGCGGCGAGCAAACCGATCACGCCGATGCCGCACCAGACGGCCTGGCGCTTGACGAACCAGTAGAGGTCACCGTGACAGAGGGAGGCTTTTTGGGCATACGGATAACTGGCGCTGTAGAGCATCACCAATCCGAGGCCCAGCAAGAACAACACGCTAACTAGAATCGCCGCAAAACTTTTCTTCACCTAGTTTGGGTTTCACTCTTGTCGGGAGACCTCCCCAGCCGCCGATCTGGTCTGGGGAAGTCTCCCGCGGTTTCATGAACTCGTAAGGGTTGTCTGATTTACATTGATCCCGGAGCCGGAGTGTTTGGCGCCGAAGGCGGCGGCGCGGGAATGGACGGCGCGGACGGAGGAGGCTCCGGCAGCGACGGCGTCGTAACGGTCGGCGCGGGCGGCGGCGCGCCACCTGCGGTCGGCGCGGGAATGCCACCGGTGGGAGTGCCACCTGCGGCGGGCGCAGCGCCACCGGGCACGTTCAGCTTCTGGCCGATCTGAAGTTTCTTCGGATCAAGGCCAGGATTGGCGTCGATCAGGTCCTTGCTCTTGACGCCGAGTTTCTTGGCGATCGTCGCCGGCGAATCGCCCTTCTCAACAACATACTGGCCACCCGCGGCGCCAGCAGGCGCGGCGGCCTCGGCACCTTCCTTCTTCGGCGCGGCTTTGGCGGCTTTCTTGTGAACCGTCTTCTTCGGCGCGGCGACTTCCTTCTGACCGCTCTCCAGCGGCGACGGAACCGACAGCTTCTGGCCGATACGGATGGTGTCGCTGCTCAGATTATTAGCCTGCTTCAGCGCGGTCACCGTCGTGCCGCTCTTGTGCGCGATGCCGGAGAGCGTGTCCCCTTTGACCACCGTGTAGCTTGACGGGGCTTTCGCAGCAGGAGCGGTCAGAGGCATTGGCTTCGATTCAATGGCTGGCGCGGTCGCAATCGGCGTCACGGGCGCAACCGGCGGCGGAGCCACCTCCGTCGGCACCACCGCGGCCGGCGGCGCTCCGGGCGGCGGTGTCACAACAGCCGGCTGGGTCTTGTGTGTCGGCTTGCAGCTTTCAAACAACAACAGTCCTCCGATCACCGCGATGTGCATCCCGGCAATCAGCATTATCTTCGACGTCTTCGAGTTCATGTTTACTTATCCTCCGGTCCTCTCTGCGTTACTTCCTACTGGTTTGGGTTAATGTTTGGCTCGCGAAATTTGTTGGCCGGACGCGAGTGTCCGGACGATTTGCTTAAATTGTTCACCACGGTCTTCGTAGTTGTCAAACATATCAAAACTTGAGCACGCTGGCGACAAAAGAACAACATCGCCGCGCCGCGCGTTGTCCCGTGCCAGCCGCACTGCCGCTTCCAGCGTGTCGGCCCGGACGCACCGCACCGCGGGCGACCAACTCGTTGCCAGTTTATCGCGCGTTTCGCCGATCAGCACCGCCAGTTTCGCCTTCAACTTCAATGTCGCATTCAACGACGCAAAATCAAAACCTTTATCCTTGCCGCCCGCAATCAGAACCACGGGCCGGTTGAACCCGGCCAGCGCCTTCTCCACCGCGTCGGTGTTGGTCGCTTTCGAGTCGTTGACGTAATCGACGCCATCGATCTCCGCGACCCACTCGCACCGATGCGGCAGCGGCCGATACACTGCAATGGCCCGCCGCGCCGCGTCCAGCGGCACATGAAACGCCTCACCAACCGCCAGCGCCGACATGATGTTCTCGGCGTTGTGCGGCCCGCGCAGATGCGTGTCCGCCATGTCGAGCAACTCACCGGCCTGCGCGCTGTAAATCTTCGTGTCCTCCAGCCACATCGCGCAACCTTCGCGCCGTCCGCGCGCGCTGAACACCACCTGCCGAGGCGCGTCCGGTCGCCGGAGCGAGGCGAAGTCGCCCCTGCAATCCGCGTTCACCACCGCGAGGTCATCCGGCTGCTGGTTCATGAACACCCGCTCCTTCGCCGCCGCGTAATCGCGCATCGAAGCGTAGCGGTCCAGATGGTCGGGCGTCACGTTCAGCATCACGCTCACGTGCGGATGAAACCGCTCGATACGTTCTAATTGGAAAGAACTGACTTCCAACACCACCACATTGAGCCGCCGGGCCGCCGCGTCGTCGCATAACAAATCACAAAACGCCCGGCCGATGTTTCCGGCTGGCGGCGCGGCGATTCCGCCGGCCTGTAGCACGGCGGCGCACAACTCCGTCGTGGTCGTCTTGCCGTTAGTGCCCGTGACGGCCACGACCGGGCACGGGCACAACCGGAATCCGATTTCCAATTCGCTGATCACCGGCACGCCGGAGTTTTCCACCTCGCGAAGCAACATGTTGTCCGGCGGAAAACCAGGGCTGAGCACGGTTAAATCCGCGGCCGCACGCCCCAGTTGTTGGACGCCGAGCCGCGCCTCGACGCCTTGCGCCCGCAACGACTGCGCCACCGTTTGTAGGGCTTCGTTGTCGGCATTGTCAATACCGATAACTCGCGCGCCGCGCGCGGCCAGCAACCGTGCCGCCGCCACGCCGCTGCGGCCCAAACCGAGCACCAAAACCCGCTTGTTTTTCACGTCAAAGTTCATCGCAGTTTCAACGTGCCGAGGCCGACGAGCGCGAAAAGCAGCGCGAGAATCCAAAACCGCACGACGACTTGCGTTTCGCTCCAACCTTTAAGTTGAAAGTGGTGATGCAACGGCGTCATGAGGAACACGCGCCGGCCCTCGCCGTAAAGGCGCTTGGTCCATTTGAAGTAGCTGACTTGAATGATGACGCTGGCCGCTTCGACCACGAAGATGCCGCCGATGATGAGCAGCGTGACCGGTTGCTGGATCAACACCGCGATAATGCCCAGCACGCCGCCAATGGCCAGCGAACCGGTGTCGCCCATAAATACCTGCGCCGGATGGCAGTTAAACCAGAGAAACCCGATGCCCGCGCCGAACAGCGCCGAACAGAACACCGTCAATTCGCCAGCGTTTTTCAAATGCGCGATGTGCAGATACGCCGCCAGTTTCGGTTGGTCCGCCACGTAGGCCATCACGCCGAGCGCCGCCGCCGCGGTGATTGTGCAACCAATCGCCAGCCCGTCCATGCCATCGGTCAGGTTTACCGCGTTGGAACTGGCAACCACAATGAGTTCGATCCACACGATCGCCCACAGACCGACATCGGCGATCACGGGCTTCTTCGCGAACGGCAGCCACAGTTCGCGCACCTGCCGCGACGTGTCTGGATCGAGCCACAACCACGCCCCTACGAGCAAACCGAGCGCGACCTGGCCGGTGAGTTTCTGCCAGCCGCTGAGTCCCTGCCGCGCCTTGTTGCGAACTTTCAGATAATCATCCGCCCAGCCGAGCGCCGCCAGCCAGAGCAGACAGAACAACGTCAGCCAGACGAACCTCACTCCGGGGTTCGCCCATAGCAGCGTCGAGACTGTGAGCGCAACGACGATCAGAATGCCGCCCATCGAAGGCGTCTCGCTCTTGCCTTTGCGCAACGCCGCCAGTGTCGCGAGATCCGCGTCGCCGCCCACGTGCTCGCCGATCTTCAGCCGTCGCAGCCACCGGATGATCGCCGGCCCCAACCAGACGCTCACGAGCATCGCCGTCACCGCCGCCATCACCGCGCGGAAGTTGACATAACGGAAAACATTCAGCGGCCCCAACGCGCCGCCGTAGTGCGTCAGATGGTGGAGGAAGTAGAACATGCTATTTCACCCCTCGCGGCCCGGCTCCGGGAATCAGCGATTCCATCTTCATGCCGCGCGAACCTTTCAGGAGCACGCAATCTCCCGGCCGGAAACGTTCTCGCAACACCGCTACCGCTTGCGCCACGTCGTCGCACATGATGACCCCGCCGGCGGGCATCGCATGGGCCGTGGCCTCTTCCGCAATAAATTTCGCTTGCGAACCGACGGTGATGAGCAAGTCCAGCCCCAGCCCCGCCGCCTCGGCGCCGAGACGCCGATGCCAGCGTTCACTTTCCGCGCCCAACTCCAGCATGTCGCCTAACACGGCCACGCGCCGGCCACGGCACGGCCGCTCCGCCAGCGTGTGCAACGCCGCGCGCATCGAATCGGGATTTGCATTGTAAGCGTCGTTGATCCACCGGACGCCTTCGATCTCACACGACTGCATTCGCATCGCCGGCAACTCGATCTTTCCAAAACCGGCAACGATCTCCTCCGCCGTCAGCCCGAACACGCGCGCGGCGGCGGCGGCCAGCAGCGCGTTGGAAATCCAGTGATCGCCGATGGCGGCCAGCTTGACGCGGACGGGCGACGGACTTTCGATCACCGGCGCGCGCGGCGGCACCGCGCACGGCCAGTCCGGCGAGTCCAGCGGCGGTAGGATCAAATCAAATTCCGCGCCGTCCGCCAAGCGTTGGATGTTTTCGGCGCGCACGCCGGCCTCCGGCGAAAAACCGGCCATGATCACGCGCGACGACGTGTGACGGCGAAGCTGCGGCGTCCAGGGGTTGTCCGCGTTCAAAACGGCAACGCCCTCTTTCGGAAGCGCCAGAACGACGGCGGCCTTTTCGCGCGCCACGGCGGCCTCGTCGCCCATGCCTTCGAGATGCGCCGGGCCGACATTGGTGACGATGGACACCGTTGGCGCGACCATGGCCGCCAGCGGAGCGAGTTCGCCCGGATGGTTCATGCCCATCTCAAAGACGCCGACCTCGTGCGAGCGCCGAATCCGCAGCAGGCTCAACGGCACGCCGATGTGGTTGTTCAAGTTGCCCTCGGTCTTGATCGTGGAGAACCGTTCCGCCAGCAGCGCGGCCAGCATGTCCTTGGTGCTGGTCTTGCCGTTGGAACCGGTGATCGCCACGGTGCGCAGCGGCATCGCCTGCCGGTAAGCCGCCGCCAATTGTTGCAGCGCGACCAGCGTGTCGCGCACCTCAATAACGGGGAGCCTGAACGCGTCCGGCAGCCGGCGCGGGCTGGAGATGATCGCAGCGACCGCGCCGCGTTCCGCGGCTTGCTGTAAATAATCGTGCCCGTCAAACCGGCCGCCGCGCAACGCCACGAAGATTTCGCCAGGCCGAACCTGGCGTGAGTCGCCCGACACACCGTGGAAGAAAGTCTCCACCATGGCGCCCTTTAATTGCCCGCCGCAGGCGCAGGCGGCGTATTCGAGGGTTGGTTTTTCCAGCATTGCGTCAAATACTCCCGTGCAACTTCGCGGTCGTCAAATGAAATGACCGTATCGGCGAATTCCTGATAGGTCTCGTGGCCTTTGCCGGCAATCACCACCACGTCGCCGGCCTCCGCCACCGCCAGGACCCGGTTAATGGCTTCGCGCCGTTCCTCGACAACCTCGTATTTCGCCGCGGCGCCGGCGTGCGTGAAACCTTCCTCGATCTGCGCAATGATCGCGCGCGGCTCTTCCTTGCGCGGGTTGTCGGACGTGAGCACGCTGAAGTCGGCCAGTTCGCCGGCGACGCGGCCCATGAGCGCGCGTTTGCGAGTGTCGCGGTTGCCGCCGCAGCCGAAGCACACCAGCAGCCGGCCCTTGGCGGACTCGCGCATCGTCGTCAGCACGTTCTTCAGCGCGTCGTCGGTGTGCGCGTAATCCACAAACACTTGGAACGGCTGGCCACAATCCATCCGCTCCAGCCGGCCCGGCACCGGCGGCAGCGACTTCAGCGCGCGCGCCATCGCCGGCAGCTTCACGCCGAGCGCCAAAGACGCGCCGATGGCGCCGAGGGCGTTGGACACATTGTAACGTCCAAATAACGGCAGCGAAATCCGGTCGACGCCCTTCGGCGTGGCGACCTCAAACTTCAAGCCGACGCAGTTCACCGCGAGTGTCTGGCCTCGAACCGTCGCCTCGTTCTCGATGCCGAATGTGAGCTTGGCCGCCTTCAACGACATCGCCGCCAAATCGCGGCCGCGCGGATCGTCCACGTTGATGACCGCAATGCCGATTTTGCCGTTGGTGGAGAGCGATTTGAATAGAACGGTTTTGGCGTCGAAGTAGCCGTCCATCGTCTTGTGATAATCGAGATGGTCCTGCGTCAGGTTAGTGAACACGGCGACATCGAAATCAACGCCGAGCACGCGCTTCTGCACCAGCGAATGGCTGCTGACCTCCATCACGACCGCGCCGCAGTTCTGCCGCACCATCTGCGCCATCATCTCGTGCAGTTCCACCGCCTCCGGCGTCGTGCGCGCCGCGGGAATGACGCGCTCGCCGATCTCGTAGCGGACGGTGCTGATGAGTCCGGTCTTGATGCCGGCCTCCTGCAAGATGCGCTGGATCATGAACGCCGTCGTGGTCTTGCCGTTGGTGCCGGTGATGCCGATCACCTTCATCTTTCGATGCGGATGGCCATAGAACTGCCCCGCCAACTTCGCCATCGCCTCGCGCGCGTCGGGCACGCGGATGACGGTGGCCCGCCGGATGGCGGCCACGGGTTTCTCCACGAGGATGGCCGCCGCGCCGCGTTGCACCGCGTGCTCGACAAACTTGTGGCCGTCGGTTTTCAGTCCCGGCAACGCGATGAACAAACTCTCCGGCGTCACGCGCCGCGAGTCGTATTGAATCGAAAGCACGTCCCGGTCGAGCGGTCCTTCCACTTCCGCGCCGCTCAACACTTCAATCAGTTTTTTAATTTGCATGGTTCTGCACAGTTTTGAAATGACCGTTGGCCTTTGCCGTTTGGACGGCCATTTCTTCGACCGGCCGGTCCGGCCGGACGCTCAGGTATTTCGCCACCCGCCCGGCCACGGCTGCAAACACCGGCGCGGCGATGGCCCCGCCGTAGTATTCGCCCTTCGGATCGTGCGGGTTGTCCAGTGAAATTAGAATGCAAATCTCCGGCTGTCGCGCCGGGAAAAACCCTACGAAGGATGAATAATATTTCTGCACGTAATGGCCGCCTTCGAGTTTTTGCGCGGTGCCGGTTTTTCCCGCCACGTCGAAGCCGGGCACGGCGCCCCTGGTGCCGGTGCCGCCTTTTTCCGTCACGGTCGTGAGCGCCTCCACCATCAGGTCCGCCGTCTCCTTGCGAATGACCTGGCAAGCCGGCTTCGGATTGAAGCGGCCCACGAGCTGGCCGGAGCGGTCGCGCACGCCGCTGACAATCATCGGCTGCATCCGAAGACCGCCGTTGGCAATGGCGCTCATGGCGGTGATCATCTGCAGCGGCGTCACGGCGACTTCGTGGCCCATCGGAATATGCGCGATACTGATCGCGGACCACGCTTTCGGAGGATGCACGATGCCGTTGACCTCGCCGGGCAACTGCACGCCCGAACGGCTGCCGAAACCAAACGCCCTCATATAATCGTAGAGCCGTTGCTGGCCCAGCCGCGTCGCGCCGATCTTGCCCGCGCCGATGTTACTCGACTTGGTGATGATCTCCTTCACGGTGAGAGTGCCGTAATGGTGCGAGTCGCGTAGCGGCACGCCGCAGAAAAACCACGGCATGTGACAGTCGAACGCGTCGCTCAGCGTCACCACGCCCTTGTCGAGCGCGCCGGCCACCGTGACGATCTTGAACGTGGAACCCGGCTCGGCCACGTCGGCGATGCAGCGGTTGCGCAGCCGGTCCAGCGCCGCCAATTCCGTGTCACCGGGGAATTTCTTGCCCGGCGCGTTCGGATCGAACGTCGGACAGGCGGCCATCGCCAGAATCTCGCCGGTGCGCGGTCGCATGACGATACCCATCGCTGCGTCCGGCTGGCGTTCGTCCATGACGTTCTGCAACTCCTCTTCCAGCGCGCCCTGGATGACCTGGTCCACGGTCAACTGCACGTCGAAGCCGTCGTGCGGCAAAATCTCCTCTTTCTTGTAAATCCACAACGCCTCGCCCAGCGCGTCGCGCTCGGTCACGCGCGCGCCGTCGTAGGCTCGCAACAAACTGTCGAACTGCCGCTCAATGCCGGTCAGACCCCGGTGGCTTCCGTCCACGTAGCCGAGCACGTGCGCGCCCAACTGACCGTTCGGATAGACGCGCACAAACTCGTCCTTGTCGTCGGCGTAAATCGCGCTGAGCCGCGCTTGTTTCAACTTGGCTCGCTGCTTCGAGGAAAGCTGGCGGAGGTCCACACCGAAGTCGAGCCGCGAGATTTCGTTGGTCAGGCGGTTGAAGACCGCCTCGTCCACTTTGTGCGCAATGATGACGTATTGGCTGTTGCGATTGAAACGGTCCCAAATCTGCCGCTCGTTGACGCCGATCACCTCGGCGGTCTTGGCCACAATCGCCGGTGCGACCGTCGCAGGCAAATCGAGACTGCTCAACAACATCGCATCGGCCACCAGTGTTTTCTTCGGCAGGCTTGTGGCCAGAATCGCGCCGTGTGCATCGAGGATGTTGCCGCGGTAACCCTCCAGAACCTGTTTTTTGGTGTGGTCGCCCACCTTGGCCAGCATCTCGTCGCGCTGCTCCACCTGCCAGAGGTAAAGCCGGGCGCCTACCGGCAGGAATCCCACCAGCAGCACAATTCCCACCATCCAGCCTTGCCAGCGATGTCGGTCGTAAGTCATGGTCGCGGCCGCAGGTTCACGGGCGCATCGCCACCGCGCCGGGA
Organism: uncultured bacterium; assembly: GCA_903870275.1. Classification (GTDB taxonomy): domain Bacteria; phylum Verrucomicrobiota; class Verrucomicrobiia; order CAIQCK01; family CAIQCK01; genus CAIQCK01. The sequence goes on from CAIQCK010000030.1 coordinate 127,447, forward strand.
TTGCGCATGGGCCGCACGGCCGGCCGCGGCACCGGCGCGTAACGATCGCGCGGCGTCACGCGAACAATCTGGCTTTCGTAAGGCGTCACCAAGCCGAGATGCCACGCCTGGTTCTTCCACTCCAACACTTCCGGTTTTTCCAGTTGTGCAATCTGCAAATCGAGCTGGGTGTTGTCGCGCCGCTTTTTCTCCGCGTTCAGCCGGCACTCTTCGATGTCACGGGCCAGCGCCACGTTTTGCGTGTGCTGCCAGATCACCAGCATCGCGCCCAACGCCAGCATCGCGGCCACGCCGATCAGTTTCATCACCGGCCAGAGCCGCACCACGCCGCTCTCCCGCCGCCGATTATTCCGCATCCACTGAGCCATGATTTTGTTCCCCGGTTGTCGCTGCCGCGCCAAAGCGCGCCGGCGACACGACGATCATTTTACGATTTCCGTCCGGTTCGACTGCCACGCTTCCCGCCGCATCATTTGCAATTCCCGCCAGATGCCCGCGCAGAAAAATCCCAAAGACCCCAGGCGTCCCCGCCGCAAACTGCGGCCCAGGCAAAGCAAGTGGGCCGTGATCCGGCCTCTGTTGGTATCCAATGCATCCGCAACCATCGTTCCATTCTCCCGGCCGCCGGTGACTCTGCGTCCTCGGGGCCCTGTTGTTTATTCCTCAAGTTTCTCCGCCGCGCGCAACCGCGCGCTGCGGGCGCGGGGGTTTGCCGCCACCTCCGCCTCGGTCGGTCGAAAAGCTTTTCGTTGCACCAGGCGCAGCCGCATCCGTTGTCCGCAGCGGCACACCGGCAGACCCGGCGGGCATATGCACGGGGACGCCATCCGCCGCACGAAATCCTTCACAATCCGGTCTTCCAACGAGTGGAACGCGATCACCGCGATCCGCCCGCGGGGCCGGCACAAGTCCACCGCCGCCTCGAGGCCACGCCGGAGCTGGTTCAACTCGTCATTTACGGCAATGCGCAACGCCTGAAACACCAGCGTCGCCGGATGAAAGCTGCGGTGACCGCCGCGCTTGACCCGCTTTACCAAATCGGCCAACTGGGTCGTGCGTGTGATAGGCTGCCGCACACGTTCCTGCACGACAGCCGCCGCCAGCCATTTGGCGAGGGGTTCCTCGCCATAAATCCAAAAAATCCGCACCAATTCCTCCTCGCTCGATTCCGCGAGGATGTCCGCCGCCGTGCGGCCGAGCCGACGGTCCTGGCGCATATCCAACGGACCGTCTTCCCGAAAACTGAAGCCGCGCTCCGGCGTGTCGAATTGATGCGACGATCCGCCGAGGTCCAACAGCACCCCGTCCACTGCCGCCACTCCTGCGCTCGCGTTCGCCGCTTTCATGTCCGCAAAATTCGACCGCACCAACCGCACCCGCTCGCCGAACCGCGCCAGCCGATCGCCGGCCTCCGCCAGCGATTCGTCGTCCACGTCAAGGCCGATCAACCGGCCGTCCGGCGCGGTCCGTTCCAATAAAGCCTCGGCATGGCCGCCGCCACCCACGGTTCCGTCTACAAAAATTTCTCCCGGCGCCGGCCGCAAAACTTCGATGACCTGGGCGAGCATCACCGGTGTATGAAAACTGGTTGATGTCATTTCTCACGCTCGCGCCTTGAGTTCTGTCTTTGCGCCGTTGCCAACCGGGCGACGGCCCGCGCTTACGGTCTGGGCGCGCCGCCAAATACACGCCGCAGCGCTTCGCCCCAGCGTCCCAAACCGTGGCCGGGGTGTTCCGCCGGCAACCGGTAGTCGTCCAGGATGTCCGGCTCGCGTTGGACCCGGCGCAACTTCGCGCCGCCGGCCGGAACCATCACCTCCGCCAGCACTTCCTTCGCCGAGTGGGCCGCTCTGCCAAACTGCGGAAACACGGGGCCTCGGGGCAGCGAGAAATGCCGGTCGTTCTCCCGCATCAGCCGGACGCTGTGGTTCGCTTTCAGAAATCGCACCAAACTCATGCTGTGCATCGGTCACCTCCTGATTCCGGATTTTGCCCGCGCTTGAAATCCATCACGCCTCTCATGCGTTTAGACGCCTCCCTTCACCAGCGTCTGCCGGAAACGGTCGCGTTGATCCTGGACCGCCGCGCCGTGGCGCACGGGGTTCCAGATCTCAAACAAGGAGACTTCGCTGCCGCGCGTGAACACCACCTCGCGACCGGCGCCCATGTGCTCAATCTCGATCTGCGAAAGACTCATCCGGCCCTGCGCATCCATCGCCGCCGGCCGCGCCACGTGGTTCATCATGAAAATAAAACGCCGACGCTCCTCCGGCTCCATGTTCTTCTCCACCAACGACTGATGAAACTTGTCGAACTGTTGCGGCGTGAACACGGCGAGGTAGGCGTCCGGGTGCTGCACGACGATCAACTCCCGCGCGCCCCTGGCCCGCAAGGCGAGCGGCACGATCAGACGATTTTTTTCGTCGAGCGTGTGGCGGTGTTCGCCGCTCAGAATATTGGACGGTCGCGCAGCCATTTTGGGCATCAACTCCTCTACAAACCACTGAATGGGATTCTACTCCACTTTGCTCCACCGTCAATCCCAAAAGGCAAAAAAGATTGTTCCGAGGATTGTCCCCTTCCGGACGGAGCGGCCGACCAATTACGCGCGGCGGGCGGACGCGGCGGCTTTCGGCATGGCCACCTCCAGCGCATCGCCGACGTGGTTCGCAAAAACAAATTTCAAACTGCGGCGGACTTCGGCGGGCACGTCCGCCAGATCCTTGCGGTTGCGCTCCGGCATGATCATCGTGCGAATGCCCGCGCGCGCCGCGGCGAGGACTTTTTCTTTGACGCCGCCGACGGCGAGCACTTTGCCGCGCAGCGTGATCTCACCGGTCATCGCCACGTCGGGCCGCACCACGTGGTTGCCCATCAACGACGCGAGCGCGACGGCCATCGCCACGCCCGCCGACGGGCCGTCCTTCGGTATCCCGCCGGAGGGAACGTGGATGTGGATGTCGGACTTGGCAAACTCGCCGCCGTCAATTCCGAGTTGCTCGCAATGCGAACGCACGAAGCTGAGCGCCGCCGTCCCGGATTCTTTCATCACGTCGCCGAGCGATCCGGTCAGCAGCAGGCTGCCTTTACCGGCCATGCGCGTCGCCTCGATGAAGAGGATGTCGCCGCCGGTGGATGTCCACGCGACGCCGGTGACCACGCCTGGCTCGCCTTTGCGCTCCGCGACCTCGGCCTGGAACTTCGCCGGGCCGAGCAGGTCGGGCAGTGCTTGCTTCGAGACGCGGAACTTTTTCAAATCGCCCTCGACGATGCGGCGCGCGATCTTGCGGCACACGGAGGCGATCTCGCGCTCCATGTTGCGCACGCCGGCCTCGCGCGTGTAATCGGCCACGAGCGTGCGCAGGGCGTTGCGATCGAAACGAAGCTGGCCGTTTTTCAAACCGTGCTCGTTGAGCTGGCGCGGCAGGACGTATTTGGTGGCGATGTTCACCTTCTCCTCCTCGGTGTAACCGGGCAGCTCCAGCACTTCCATCCGGTCGCGCAACGCCGGGATCACCGTGTCGAGCACGTTGGCGGTGGTGATGAACATCACTTTCGACAAGTCGAACGGCACTTCGAGGTAGTGGTCGGAGAAACTGTGGTTCTGCTGCGGATCGAGCACCTCCAGCAAGGCCGCGCTCGGATCGCCGCGGAAGTCCGCGCCGACTTTGTCAATCTCGTCGAGCATGAACACTGGGTTGGCGCTCTCGGCTTTGCGGATGCCCTGGAGGACACGACCCGGCAGCGCGCCGATGTAGGTGCGGCGATGGCCGCGAATCTCCGCCTCGTCGCGGACGCCGCCGAGCGAGAGGCGGACAAATTTCCGGCCGAGCGCGCGGGCGATGCTCATGCCGAGCGAGGTTTTGCCGACACCGGGCGGACCGGCAAAGCAGAGGATCGGGCCCTTCATGTCCGGTTTGAGCCGGCGCACGCTGAGATACTCCAGAATGCGCTCCTTGACGCGCTTCAGATCGAAATGGTCCTCGTCGAGAACGCGCCGCGCGCGGGCGATGTCGAGATTGTCCTCCGTGCAGTGCGACCACGGCAGCGTCACAAGCCAGTCGAGGTAACTGCGCGCGACAGTATATTCGGCCGACGCGCTGGGGATGGCCGCGAGCCGCTCCAGTTCCCGCAACGCGACCTTCTTCGGCTCCTCCGGCATCCGCGCCTTGTCAATTTTCTCGCGCAGCTCCTTGATCTCAAGGCCGTGCTCGCCTTCCTCACCCAGTTCCTTCTGAATCTGCTTGAGCTGCTCGCGCAGGAAGAAATCGCGCTGGCCCTTCGACAGCGTGGAGGCGACCTTGCTCTGGATTTCGCTGCCGAGTTCGAGCACCTCCAGCTCGCGATTGAGCAAATCCGTCAGCCGCGCCAGCCGCGACTTGACGCTGTTGGTTTCCAGCAACCGCTGCCGCTCCTCCAGCGCGATGTTCAGGTTCGATGCGATCAAATCCGTGAGCCGGCTGGGGTCCTGCGTGTTGAGCGCCGCCACCTTCAGTTCGTCGGGCATCGCGGGCGAGAGGCTGATGATTTTCTGGAATTGTTTGCTGGCGTTGCTCGCCAGCGCGCTCACCTCGATGGAGGCGTCCGCCTCCTCCCGCAACGCCGCGACGCGCGCGAGGATATAAGGCTCCTCGCGCTCGACCCTCACGACGCGGACGCGCTGCACGCCCTGCACCAACACACGCACGCTGTCGTCGGGAAATTTCAACATCCGCAGCACGCGTCCCACGCAGCCATACTCGTGCAAATCCTCCTTGTGCGGATTTTCCACGTGCGCGTCCCGCTGCAACACCAACGCCAGCAGCCGCGATCCGGCCACCACGTCATCCACCAGCCGGATACTCGACGCGTTCGAGATCACCAACGACGCCACCATGTGCGGAAACACCACCAGATCGCTCAACGGCAGCACCGGCAACTGCGCCGGCAGCGTCAGCGGCGCCGCTGGCAACGGCGGGACGGGTTGTTCCGATTTGTCTGTCATGGTTTATGTTGGCGATTGCTGTTCTTCGGCGCTCACGACTCCGACGGCTCGACCACCACCGTCACCGTCGCGTGCTCCGACTTCTCCGACTTCGGCAGCTCGATCACCAGAAACCCGTTCCGGTAACTGGCCGTCACCTGCTCCGCGTTCACCGAGCGCGGGATCACAAACCGCCGTTCAAAATGTCCGTAATCAATCTCCACCTGCCGGAACTTGCACTTCCCCGTCCGGCACGGATCGGGCCGGTGACCGCGCACGATCAGCGTTCGGTCCTCCAAAGTGATTTCCACATCCTCCCGGCTGATGCCCGCCACCTCCATCTTCACCACCCACCGCTCCGGCGTCTCATACACATCCGCGGCTGGAATCCATTGATGCCCGCTGGCGATGCCGCCGGTCAATTCCTCGCCAAACGGCTCCATCAGCGACTTCTCCACCGCTCGCTGGATGCGGTCCCATTCGTTGGCATGACGCTTCGGCATCGGTTTCGTTTTCCTTGATGACTCTAAAAGACGTGTTATAGCATACCTCGTCGTTGTCAAAATACAAGCGGCGGTCAATGACCGCCGAAATGCAGCACAGGCGGAACGCTTTCGGAGCGCGGTCATCCCATAGGTGGGGTGAAGTTTTCCGGAGCTTCGCTCGTCATGCCAGAGAATCGCCGCGCGAGCTTGGAAGCTCACGCCACCGGCAAGCACATATTCCCTGCTCCGGAATCCCGTTGGGATTCTTCCCGGCTCTGCCGCCTCGTCCCGTGAACACCGCGTCCCGCCGCCGGGAGATGCGGGCACCGTCCCGGCGGCGAAACCGGCAGATTTACTTCGCGGGCACTTGCGTCAACGCCTTGCCACAGCAGGCGCCCGGCGCGCCGGCGGTTTTGCCGCAAGAGTCGCACTTGAACGCGACTTGCTGCGCCTTGAATTCGGCCTTGGTCACCGCCGCGATGAGTTTGTCAGCACTGGTCTTGGAGGAGTCGAAGCAGACGATGGCCTGTTTCTTGTCCAGACTGACTTCAGCGGACTTAACGCCATCAACCTGCTTGAGCGCCGCGGTGACCTTGGCGCTGCATGCCGAGCACATCATGCCGTCCACCTTCAAGGTGACTTTGGTGTCTTCGGCCTGGGCGCTGGGCACGACCAGCAAGCAACTCAGCATGGCGATCAGGGCGAGTGTTGTAATCAGATAACGCTTCATAGTTTATTCCTTCTACGGTTTCGGTTGTTGTCCGAAACCGCTTAAAGATGCTCCCGATCAGCCGGGAATCACAGCAGAAACTGCGCGGGCGCGGGTGTCCAAGAGGGCAGTGCGTTTGGTGGGGATATGTTTGCAGTGGAGAATGAACTAAGTTTACGCATGGCGGTCAAGAATACCAAGATGATGCCGACTCAGAAGAACGACAAAGCTTCGCATGCGCCGCTGCATCGAAAGGACACGGAGAAGCAAACGGCTGGCTGCCGCCACACACAACCTGCGGTTTGCACCAAGAACAGCATGCCGAAAGTCTGTGCGTTTGTCCGTCAAGACGACATGTGTTTGTCACCTCCCAAGTCCTGGGCAAAACATTTCAAGGCGCTGAAGCAACGAGGCGCGAAGAGGTGACTGGATGAGAACATCGGCGATGGGCGGCAAACGAACCACCGGTCGTTTTCGTTTGGAGATACGGACCGGCTAAAACACCATCAGGCTTTGAACATAACGGAAGCGCGCACGCCGCCTTCCGGGCGGTTGCGGAGGTTGAGCACGCCGCCATGAAAACCGACGATGGTCTTGCAAACCGTCAACCCCAAACCCGTGCCTTTGCCCTGGGTCTTGGTGGTGAAGAACGGGTCGAAAACTTTTGGTAGTTTGTCTTCGGAAATACCGATGCCCGTGTCGTCGATGTCCACCATGACCACAGTGTCGCCCGACCGGAGTCGTGAACGCAATTGAGGGCCGGGGACGGCGTCCGCTTCCGCCGGATCGAGTTGTTTCACGCAGGTGCGCACGGTCAGCGTGCCGCCGTCGGGCATGGCGTGGATGGCGTTCATCACGAGATTGATAAACACCTGCTCGATTTTTCGCGCATCCAGCCGCAATGCCGGCAAACCGGGGGCCAGTTCGCGCACCACCTTGACGCGATTGTTTGCCAGCGCAACGCGCAGCAGCGCCAGGGAACCCTCCAGCAAGTTGTGCAAGTCCACTGTTCCCATGGCCAGTTCCTGCGCTTTGCCCAATGAGAGCAGTTCGCCCACAACGCTCGAAGCCCGCTCGACGGCGTGCCTCATGTCGTCCATTATCTGCACAGCGTCAGGATCTTTGTTGCCGCGCTGGCGCGAGAGGTATTCAAGGCCGAGGCGCAGAATACCGAGCGGGTTCTTGACCTCGTGGACAACACCGGCCGCCAAGTCGCCGATGGTTTTCATTTTCTCGGCCTCGACGAGTTGCATTTGAGTTGCCTCAAGCTCTTCCATGGCGGCAAGCAGCTCCTGCTGTTTGCGCAGCAGGTCCTCGTTGAGTTGTCGCATTTGCTCTTCGGCTTGCTTGCGTTCCGTGATGTCTTCCTGCACCGACACATAATGCGTGATGACACCCTCCGCATTCTTGATGGAGCTTATGATGGCCGTGGCCCAGTAGAACTCGCCGTTTTTCTTTCTGTTATAAAACTGCCCTCTCCATTCCCGACCAGCGGAGATGTCATCCCACAGCCGGGCGTATTCCTCGCGCGAGGTATGATCGGATTTCAGAACGCGCACGTTCTTGCCGATGAGTTCCTCCAATGTATAACCGGTGACTTGAGTGAACTTCGGGTTGACGTATTCAATGTCTCCCCGGCTGCTGGAAATAACCACCATGGTCGTGGCTTGCTCCACGGCCCGGGACAACGTGAGAAGCCGGTCCTCCGCCTGCTGGCGTTCGGTAATGTTGCGGTTTATGAAAAAAGATAGGCGACGCGGCTGGGAGCGTCAACGGCGTGGGTATTGAAGCTCATTCCATATTCACACGGAACCGTTTGTACCGGAAGCACTTGTGCTAGCGGCGAAGGCATGGGGTTTCTTTACAATGGACGCGCCATGCGGGCAAAGCGCGGGCGCGCGGCAAGCATCACGAGCCGGTGAGCCGCCGACAAAAACTTTATTTCAGCGCAGTTTGCCATCGAGGGCAACGGAGACGGTTGTTTTCTTGCCGCCGGTGAAAAGGTCGGCCTCGAAGCCGGAGCCGTCGGTGAGTTTCTGTACGTGCAGGATGCGGCCGGCGCCGGCTTTGTCGCGGAGGGCTTTTTGCACGATCTCGGGCGCCTCGGCAAGGGGGATGACGGTGGCAAGCAACGCGCCGTCGAGGCCAACGACGAATTCCTTTCGGACGGCGTTGTCGGTCGTGACAACGCTGAAGGTGACGTCGCCGTCCTCGTCGGCGCGGCCGACGTAGACGACCTTGGCGGGGCCGGCGGTGGTGGCGATAGTTTTCTGGACCGGCTGCGGCGTCTCGGTCAGAGCCACTTGCACGGCCTGCACGGAGCCGTCGGCGCCGACGCTCACGACACGGCGTTTGCCGTCGTTGGCCAGAAGCACGTCAAAGACCTGTCCGGCGTCCACCTCGCTACGGCTGATATAAAGCATGCGCGCTTTGGCTTTGGCGGCTTGGTCGCCGATGGTCTTCTGCACCGGTTCCGGCAGTTCGGTCATGCGCATCTGTGTGGCTTGAAACACGCCGTCGAGGCCGATGGTGTAGAAGCGCTTATCCTCACCGTTGAGGACCTCGACCTCGTAAACGCGGTCGCCGTCCTCGTCGCACAAGTAGATGCCCTTCACCTGACCGTTGTTTTGCAAGGCGTTGACGGCGCGCTGGACGGGGAGCGCCAGTTCACCAATAAACACCTGCCGGCTTCGCAGCGTGCCGTCGAGCGCGACGGTGAACGACCGCTCGATGCCGTTGCGGGTAATGTCCACCTCGAAGACATCTTCGCCGTCTTCCGTGACGCGCCGGCAGTCGTCAATCGTGGCGATGCCGGCCTCGGTGAGGATAGCCTGGCGCGCTTCCGGTGACATTTGCGGCAGGTGCGGCTCCTTTGGCGCCGGCGCCACGCGCTGCCGGCCCAATCCCTGCGCGAGGGTGGCGGGCGCGAACGCAACACCAACCATCAGGACGAAGATCAACGAAATCACGGCCTTGTGCATGTCCAGTTCTCCATTTTTTGGCGATGTCTCGGTTTGCTACAGCAGCGATCCAGGACCGCCAAAATCTTCTGCGAAACAGACCGGCGATCATTACAATTTTCAATATGGCGGAGGCGATTCTCGGACGCCACTTTATTCCAACTTGCCGTCGGCGGAAACGGAAACGGTGCGCTTCTTGCCGTCCCGCTCGACTTCGACTTCGTAGCTGGGTTCGTCGGCCAGCTTGTCCACGCGCGTGATGCGGCCGCCGGTGGTTTTCTCACGGATGGCGGTCTTCACGGATTCGGGCACTTCGGACAGCGGCACGACGGTGCTCAGCAGCTTGCCATCCTTGCCAACAGTGAACTCCCGCTTCGTGCCGTTGTGAATCGTGGTGACATCAAACTGGAGCTGGCCTTCCTCAATGGAACGCTCGATGTAAATGATCTTCGCGCCCGCAGCTTGTTTGGTGATGCCCATCTGGCACTGGGCTGGAATCTCCGGCAGATAAACCTGCGTGCCGACCACCGCGCCGTCCGTGTCAATGCTCACGGTGCGGCGTTTGCCGCCCTGGATCATCAGCACGTTGAAAATTTTTCCACCATCCACTTCGCTGCGGTCAATGTTGAAAACATTCCCGCCAGCCGCCTGCGCAAGGATGGCCTTCTGCACGGCCGCCGGAATTTCGTTCATGTGCATCTGCGTGGCTTCGTGCGTGCCGTCGAGGGCGACGGTGAAAAACCGTTTGCCAGCCACCTGCTGGATTTCCACCGCGTAGCTGGCGTCCCCGTCCTCGAAAGTCAGGTAAATATCGCCAATCTGGCCGTGGCGCTCCAACGACGTGACCGTCCGCTTCACCGCCGCCGGCAGCTTCCACGTGAACACCTGCCGGCTGAGCAGCGTGCCGTCGGGCGCGATGGTGACGGTGTGCTCGAAGATCAGGCCCCGGATTGTCACGTCGTAAACGGCCTCGCCATCCTCCATCGTGCGCTCGGTCTCCACAATCTTGCCGCGGCCCGCCTCCTCCTCCGCCGTCTTGCGCACGGCCGGAGGAAGCGGCGTCATGCCTTCGTCCCCGGAGGTCGATGGCTGGTCTGGCTTCTGATTGGGATTTTTGCCCCGTCCACCCAAGCCGCCACCGCCGCGTCCCGCGGCCAGGCTCACAGGCGCAAGCAACGCGCAAACTGCGCAGGCGATGCAAATCAAGGAAAAGGTCCGCTTCATGAAGAAGCCACCGGTCTCGCGGGACTGCCGTGCCAACTCGTGCCGGCCGGCAGCGTCTCGCCTTTCATCAACAGCGACAGTTCGCCGAGCGCGCTGTCATCCTCCATCGTCGCGTCGTAGAGCACGATCGAGCCGCCGCCGACCGTGCAGCGCGCGCCGATCACGATGTTGGAAACTTTCATCACGCGGTCCTCGAAGAGGTGCGTCTGCGGGCCGCAATCGCTGTTGAGCGCCGCGTCGTCGCCGATGGAGACGACATCAAACTCCGTCACGTCGGTCGTATCCATGTAAACGCGCCGGCCGATCTTGCAGCCGAGCAGCCGCAGATACGCCGGCAGGAACGGCGTGCCGCTTAGCAGCGCGGCGAAAAACGGCACGGCGAGGTTCTCGTAAGTCGAAGTCACCAGTTCGCTGCGCCAGACGAAGCGGTTCCAGAGCGGTTTTTCCACCGGCTTGTAGCGGCCGATGATGAGCCACTTCAGCGCGACGACAAACGCCGCCGCCAGCGCGCCGTAACCCAAGTAAAGCAGCGGGAAGACCGCGGCAATCTGCCCAAGACTCCAGTCATATTGTTCCTCGTCGTTCAGGTCCACGACCACCGACATCATCATCGAGGTCAGCGCGATCATGCACATCAGGGGCAGGATCACGCGCACGAACTCGATCAGCGCCCGCTGCACCCGCAGATGCCGGTGCGGACGGAACGTGCTGCCCTCGTCGAACTGCGTCGCCATCTGGCGCTGCGGCAAAAACACCGCCGGCGTGCCAAACCACGACGACTCCGCTTTCAGCGCGTCCTCGCGCTGGCGCGGCGGCACCGACAGCACGCCGATGAGCACGCCGTCGCCCACCTCCGCGCCTGCCGGCAGCACCGCGCTGTTGCCAATAAAAGTTCGCCGGCCCACGACGGTCTCCTCGATCTCCAGCTTCCCGTGATGCACGCGCGGCACGCCGAGTCCGACGCCGTCGGCGATGAAACTCTCTTCGCCAATGCGCAGCGTGTCGAAGCCGATGGACGCCGCTGTGGACACCTCCGCGCGCCGGCCGAGTTTCACGCCGAGGAGCCGATACCACGGGTTCAGGTAAATCGTGGCGTAGAGTGGCGAGAGCAGGTCGAGGCTCAGTTCCATCAATTTGTCCACCAGCCAATGCCGCACGTAGGCGAAACTGAACACGTCGTGACGGCCCGGTTTCACACGGCCGACGAGCAGCCACTTCAGCACCGCAATCTGGAAACACATCGAGAGGACAAACACCACCGCCAGCGCCGGCGACAGCAGCAGGAAATGATAGGCGTCCGTCGCCTGGTCGAGTTCCGCCATCAGCATCATGCCGGGGAAAATCGGGATGATGGCGAACAGCGGAAAAACAAACAGCAGCGCGCCGAACAACAATCCGTAGCACGCGCGCTTCGCGCGCGGCGGTCGCACCACCGCCGGGGCCGTCGCGCGGCCTACGAACCGCCCGGGCGAGCCGCCCCACACTTCGCCGGCCGGCACGCTCACGCCCGGCGGCACCATCGTGAGGTCTTCGATCTCAGCGCCATCGCCGATCACGCAGCCGGCGTTGGCGGAACTGTTGGCGCCGACGTAGCAACCACGCCCGACGCGCACGCAGCCGATTTTCAAGCGGCCGTTTTCCACCTTCGAACAGGAAAGCGTCGCGCCGGGGCTGAAACTGCAATCATCGCCGATCTCGGTGCAGTCCGGCTCGTCCACCGTGTCATCGCGCAGGTGGACGTTGTGTCCGATGCGCGCACCGAGCAGCCGCTCGTAGAACACCATCAGCGGCGTGCCGCCGAGAAAATGCGTCGGCACCGTGTCGAGCACGCGGTTCACGAACCACCAGCGGAAGTAATACGCGCCCCACAGTGGATATTCGCCGGGCCGCAGCCGGCCCAGCACGACCCATTTCGTGACGATGCCAATGACGAGCATAATCGGAATCGCCAGGATGTAGAACGCCATCGAAACGCCGACCGCCACCGCCTTGTTCTCTTCCCAGTTCGACAGCACGGCGTAAGTCAGGTAGGGAATGAGCCACTGGAGCGAAAACACGGCGAAGATGAAGATAAGGCTCACTGCCTGCGCGACAGCGCACAACCAGTAACGCCACCGTGGCACCGGCAGGAATTCCTCCTTGCGCGCGGCAGCGGCGGTGGTCGCAGCTTCCGCCGGCCGCATCGCGTTCAGATGCGCGGCGAGCCGGCGGATGGTCGGGTGGTTGTAAACATCCACCATCGAGATGTGGCGCAGGCCCGGCAGTTTGCGGATGCGCGAGACCATCTGCGCCGCGCGCAGCGAATGGCCGCCGAGATCGAGAAAGAAATCATCCTCCACCGAGACGTGCGTCGGCGCAAAAATCCCGGCCCATGCGGCGTGCAACGCCGTTTCGTCCGGCGTCGCGGGCGGCACCACAGGCCGCTCCTCGGTCACCGGCGTGTGCGTCGGCTTCGGGAGGTTTTTCCGGTCCACCTTGCCGCTCGGCAACGTCGGCAGCGTCGGGACGATCTCAAAAATGGACGGCACCATGTAGGCGGGCAGCCGTTCTTTCAACCGCGCACGCAGCGCCTTTTTGTCCATCGCGCCGTCGCTCGGCACGAGATAGGCCACCAGCGTGTCCACGCCTGCGCCGTCCTTGTGCAGCGACACGACGGCGTTGCGAACGCTGCCAACAGCCATGATAACCGACTCGATCTCGGCAAGCTCGACGCGGAAGCCGCGAATTTTCACCTGTGTGTCCATGCGGCCGAGGTATTCGATCTCGCCGGCGGCGTTGAGCCGCGCAAGGTCGCCCGTACGATAAAGCATCGGGTCGCGCCCGCCGTGTTCGAAGAATGGATTCGGAATGAATTTCTCCGCCGTCAAATCGGTGCGGCCAACGTAGCCGAGCGCGAGGCCGGGGCCGCCCACGCACAACTCGCCCGCCTCGCCGGGCGCAACGGGCGCGAGGTTCTCGCCCACAATGTGGCAGGTGTAGTTGGGCAACGGCCGTCCGATGGTGACCGGCTGGTCCGGCCTCACCTCGGCGACGGTGGCGGTGATGGTCGCCTCGGTCGGGCCGTAGGTGTTGAGGATGCGCAGGCCGGACCGCGCAAAGCGGCGCACCAACTCCGGTGGGCACGCTTCGCCGCCGAGATTCAGCAAGCGCAGCGTCGGCACCGACGTTTCCTGCATCGCCAGCAGTGTCGGCACGCATGTCCACGCCGTCAGTCCCTCGCGCGCCAGAATCGCCGCGAGATCGCCGCCTGCGCGGATCAGTTCTGCCGTGCCCACCAACAACGTCGCGCCGGCGGCCCACGCCGGCCAGATTTCCTCCAACGACATGTCGAATGAAAGCGAGAAGCCTTGGAATACCACGTCGTCATCGCGCAGGCCGAGCACCGACCCTTCGGAGCGCACGAAATGGCAGATCGAGCGGTGCGAAATCATCACGCCCTTTGGCCGGCCAGTGGAACCCGACGTGTAGATGACGTACGCGCAGTCATCCGGCGTCAGGCCGGTCTCCTCGCGCGTCAGCGGCTCGTGCGCGCACGCGGCCATTTCGGCCTCGTCGTCCTCAAAAACAATTTCGTGGCACGGCAACGCGCCCGGCGGCGGCGCGAGTTGCCGGGCGGTGATGACAGCGCGCGCGCCGCTGTCGCGCACCACATAGGCGACGCGGTCCAGCGGGCAATCGGGATCGAGCGGCACGTAAGCCGCGCCGGCCTGGAGCACACCGAGCACGGCCACATACATGTCCATGCCGCGAGGCATCCAGATGGCGACGCGCTCGCCGCGACCGACGCCGAGGCGGCGCAAGTAGCGGGCGGCCTGTGTCGAGCGCCGGAGCAGTTCAGCGTAGCCCAACGAAACGCCGCCGCAACGCAGCGCCGTATGCTCCGGCCGGCGGCGGGCTGAGGCGACGAAAAGCTCATGCAGCAGTTCGTCCTGAAGAAACTCCTGGCGGAACTCACCGGCCAGAAATGACCGCGTCGGTTGACTCATCTGGATTCCTGCTCAATCGCACTCGGACTTCTCTTGTAGGGAGCAAGAACCCCAATAGCCAGAAAAAGTTGCCTTCTAAATGATCTGCGCCGCGCGTTCCGGCCACCCGGTCGCTACGGGGAAGGTGCAGACGACGACTTGGGACTGAAGAAGTTGAACAATCCCTTGCCGGTTTTTTGCACCGTGTCCACCGCACCGGAGCCAACCTTGCCGAGCGTGTCCGTGAGACCCTTGACGACTTCGCCCGCGGCATTGGTGATGTTGCCTAGCGAATCGGCCAGTTGGACCACGTCAATGCCGATGTTCGGCAGGCCCGACTTCTTGAGGATGGTGAGCAGCACGAGGCGGTTGATGTCGGTGGCGTCGGTGAGATTGTGGTAGGTGTCGTCCAGGTTGAGCGGGATGCTTCTCTGCATCGTGTTGCCCCCCTTGTAATCCTTGAGTTCCACCGTGCCGATCTTCAGGCGGAGCGTATCCACCTTGTAATGGTTCTTGCCGCCGCCACCACCACCACCACCGCTGCCGAGCGCGCCTTTGAGTTTCATCGCGTTCGAATCGCCGTTCTTGGTCCGGACGATGACGACGCGTTTCAGGTTCACGACAAGGTTCGTCAGATGCGGTGTGCCGCCGAGCATCGAGCCGGCGTCGTAGTCCACCGTCAATTCCGGCATCTCAACGAAGACCGGCTCCTTGAATTCCGGCGGATTGAGCAATTGGATGTCGCGCACCGCGATCCGGCTCTGACCAAACTCCAAATCCAACGAGCCGATCTTCAGCGGGAAGCCGGTTATCTTCTCGGCACCCGCCTGGACCGCGTAACGGGCGATAACATTGCGACCGAGATATAACCCCGCGGCGAGAACGAGAAAAACGGCTACGATCACGAGAAGTATCTTTTTCATGTTTGCTATCCTCTGCTACTAAGGTATCACTTTTCGGGTCAACGTAAAGTGCAGCCGTTTGGGAGCCGAGAAACCGCAAAAAACAAGGTCCTCAATGAAAACCGTCGCGCATCAACACAAATCCACCCAGGTCCGAACCTTCCTCGCCGCGCTGGCGCTGCTGGCGTTCGCCGTTATCGCAAACGCTGTCACACTCCATGTCGCGCCCGACGGAAACGACGGCTGGTCCGGCAGGCTCGCGCGGCCCAATCGCGACCGCAGCGACGGCCCGCTGGCGTCGTTGCAAGGCGCGCGCGACGCGGTGCGCAAGCTGAAGACGGCCGCCCCGCTGGCCGAGCCGGTGCGCGTCATCGTCGCCGGCGGCAACTACGCGCTCACCGCGCCAATGGTGTTTGCGCCGGAGGACAGCGGCTCGGAGTCGTGCCAGATCAGCTACGAAGCCGCGCGCGGCGCGAAGCCGGTCTTCAGCGGCGGCAAGCGCATCACCGGTTGGCAGCGCGGCGCTGACGGCGTCTGGACCGCGCAGGTGCCGGAGGTGAAGACGGGCCGGTGGTATTTCGAGCAGCTTTTCGTCAACGGCCAGCGCGCGACGCGGGCGCGGTCGCCGAACAAGTTTTATTTTTACATGGCGAAAAAAACCGGTTATGGCCTCGACCCGCTGACCGGCAAAACCGCCGACCTTGCGTCGCGCGCGTTCGTGGCGCGGCCCGACGACATCAAGTCGCTGGCCGGCAAAACCGCCGCGGAACTGCGCGACGTGACGGTGGTGGCCTATCACGCCTGGGAAATCTCGCGCCATCGCGTGGCGGCGGCGGACGCGAAGACCGGCGCGGTCGTTTGCACCGGCAACGCGGCGTGGCCGTTCTTCCAATGGGAACCGCAACGGTATCACATCGAGAACTTCCGCGAGGCGCTCGATGCGCCGGGTGAGTGGTTCCTCGATCGCAACGGTACGCTCTCCTACATCCCGCTGCCCGGCGAGAACATGGCCCGCGCGGAGGTCGTCGCGCCGGTCGTTGAGAGGTTCGTCGAGTTTGCAGGCGACCCGTCGGCCGGAAAACTGGTCGAACACATCGCGTTGCACGGGCTGGCGTTTCGCCACGGCCAGTTCGTCCTGCCCGACAAAGGCCAGAGCGACGGCCAGGCGGCGGCGAGCATGTCCGGCATGATCCTTGCCGACGGCGCTCGACACATCACACTCAGCGACTGCGAGGTGGCGCATCTCGGCACTTACGCCGTCTGGTTCCGGCGCGGCTGCCGCGATTGCCGCTTGGAGCATTGTTACCTGCACGACCTCGGCGCGGGTGGCGTGCGCATCGGCCAGGGTTGGGAGAACGACAATCCCAACGACGCCGATCTCACCAGCCATATCACCGTGGATAACAACGTCATCCACGGCTGCGGACGGATTGACGCGGGCACGGTCGGCGTCTGGATCGGCCACAGTCCCGACAACGCCGTCACGCACAATGACATCGCCGACGTTCCCTACACAGCCGTTTCGGTCGGCTGGCGTTGGGGCTACGCCGCGAGCCGCGCCAAGCGCAATCGCATCGAGTTCAATCATCTCCATCATCTCGGCAATTGGGTCATGAGCGATATGGGCGCAGTTTATACGCTCGGGCCGTCCGAAGGCACGGTCGTCAGCAACAATCTCTGCCACGACATCTATGCCTACAGCTACGGCGGCTGGGGTCTTTACACCGACGAAGGCAGCACCGGCATCACAATGGAGAACAATCTCGTCTTCAACACGAAGACCGGCGGCTTCCACCAGCACTACGGCAAGGAAAACATCATCCGTAACAACATTTTCGCGTTCAGTCTGGAAGGCCAGCTCCAGCGCACCCGCGTCGAACCGCACCTGTCGTTCACGTTCGAGAACAATATCATCCTCTGGAAGGAAGGCACGCTCTTCTCCGGCCAGTGGAAAGACACTAATTTCATCCTGCGGAACAACCTCTATTGGAACGGCGGCAAGGAGCCGGTAAAGTTCCAGGGCAAATCGTTCGAGGAATGGCAGCGCGCCGGCAAGGACGCTGGTTCGCTCATCGCCGACCCGAAGTTCGTGGATGCCGCGCGCTCCGACTTCCGCCTGAAGTCCGACTCGCCCGCGCTAAAGCTCGGCTTCAAACCGTTCGATCAATGCTTCACTCCCATACTCCAACACTCCATTGCTCCATCACTCCATTGCCCCGCTCCGCCTGTTGCCGGCGTCTATGGCGATCGCGCGTGGGTGAAGCTCGCCCGCAACGCGAAATTTCCGGCCGCCGAGCGTCCGCCCGAGCCGCCGCCAAGGCCGCCGCTGACGCTCAACCAGGACTTCGAGTCCTTGCCCGTTGGCGCGCCGCCGGCCGACGCACGCATCGAGGTCGAGAAGAAAAGCGACTCCATCGCTGTCTCCGACGAAACTGCCGCGAGCGGCAAGCACAGCCTCAAGATCACCGATGCACCCGGATTGAAATATGCTTACGACCCGCACTTCTACTACGACCCGCGCCACACCAACGGCGTCACACGATTCACCTTCGATATCCGCGTCGAGCCGGGCGCCATGCTGTTTCACGAATGGCGCAGCGAAGGCAATCCCTACCGTGTCGGCCCAAGTATCTGGATCGGCGGCGGCAAGCTGCGCGTCCAAGGCAAAGAGATGCTGACGATTCCCGCCAGCCAGTGGGTCCACTTCGAAATCTCCGCCGGCCTCGGCGCGCAATCCACCGGCACGTGGGACCTCATCGTGACGCTGCCCGGCGAATCGCCGCACCGCTTCGCCGGCTTGAAGAACGGCAGTCCCGACTGGAAGAGGCTTCATTGGTTCGGCTTCTGCAGCACGGCCGATGCAAAGACCGTCTTCTATCTCGACAATCTGATGCTGACGAATAGCATGGCGCCATGAACCGTTTTGCTTTTCTCGCCGCCGTTTCGTGTATCTCCGTTCACGCGCTTGCCGCGCCGGTTCCCGTGCCCTACCGCGTGGAAGCGAAATTGCCCGACGCCGCCGAATTGCTCCCGCCCTCCGACGTTCGCATCGGCGGCTGGCTCGGCGAACGCGTCGCCGCGAACGAAAAGAACCGCCTGCTCGTCGTGGACACCGAGCCGCTGCTGGCAGGCTACCACCAAAAACCCGGCAGTCATCCCTGGATCGGCGAACACGTCGGCAAGTGGATGCACGCCGCCACGCTCGCGTGGGCCAACACTGGCGACACCGCGCTACGCGAAAAGCTCGACCGCGTCGCCGCCGAACTGATCTCGACGCAGGAGCCGGACGGTTATCTCGGCACCTACGCGCCGGAGCAGCGATTCGGCCTTTTCAAAGGCGCCGATTGGGACGTGTGGTCGCACAAATACAACCTCATCGGCCTGCTCACCTATTATCAATACACCGGCAACGAAGCCGCGCTCAACGCCTGCCGCAAGATGGGCGACCTGCTGATCGCGACGTTCCCGGCGAAGAAAAGCATCCTCGCCGCCGGCACGCACGTCGGCATGGCCGCCACCAGCGTGCTGGAGCCGGTCGTGTTGCTCTACCGGCTGACGGGCGACGAGCGTTATCTCAACTTCGCGCGCTACATTGTGAAATCGTGGGATGAGCCAAAAGGACCGGCGATTCTCAAAACGCTGCTCACTGAGAAACAGGTAAACAAAACCGCCAACGGGAAAGCTTACGAGATGCTCTCGAACCTTGTCGGCCTTTGCGAACTGGCGCGCGTCACCGGTGACCGCGACATGTTGCAGGCCGTGCTCAACGCGTGGCAAGACATCGTGGACAAGCGCCTCTACATCACCGGCAGCGCCAGCCAGTGGGAGCATTTCCAAACTGATCACGAACTGCGCAATGACACGGCCGCCCACATCGGCGAGACATGCGTGACGGTCACGTGGATTCAACTCAACCTCCAACTGCTGCGCCTCACCGGTGAAGCAAAGTTCGGCGACGAACTGGAGCGCGCGTTCTACAACCATCTCGCCGCCGCGCAGCATCCGCAGGGTCATGATTGGTGCTATTACACCGCGCTCGAAGGCCACAAGCCCTACGACAAGGGCATCACCTGCTGCCACTCCAGCGGCCCGCGCGGCATGGCGCTCGTGCCGCAGTCGTCGTATCTCGCCAGCCGCGACGCCCTGCTCGTCAGCACCTTCGAAACGTCATCCGCCACCTTGGAACTCGGCGGCCAACGGGTGACCGTCGAACAAAAAAGCCGGTTCCCGCGCCAAGGCGAGTCGGTACTGACGTTGCGCCTCGCGAAGCCGGCGACATTCGCCGTGAAAATCCGCGCTCCCGCATGGGCCGCGCCGGTGACGGTGGAATCGGCCGGCGTCCAATCCGGCTGGGCCGTGCTGCCCGCGCGCGAGTGGAAGGACGGCGACCGCATCGCCGTGAAATTCACCCTCGCCCCGCGCCTCGTCATCGGCGAATACACCAACGCCGGCCGCGCCTCGCTGACATGGGGGCCGTTCGTGCTCGCCTGTGACCAGAAACAGAATCCCGACCTGCCCGCGCCGAGCGCGCTCGGCTTGATCGAGTCGCAGCCGCCGTTCACGCTGGAACCTGGCGACAATCTGAAGTTCGCCACAAAAACGGTCGGGCGGACCGGGAGCGAGCCAAAGCCGGCGACGTTCCTGACATTCGCCGACGCCGGCAGCGACGGCGGGGTCTATCGCATCTGGTTGCGCGCGCCGGGCGTCACGGCGGCGCAAAATAATTCACTACTCGCCGACGGCGAGGAGAGTCGCTCGCGCCAGGGCAACCAGCACGGTTCGATCAACGATGGCGATTTTGAAAGTTTCGCCGTCACCTACGACGGCAAGCCGGCAAAGGAAGACTGGTTCGCGGTCGCGCTCGCCGCGCCGGTCAGCGTGCAGCGCGTGGTGTTTGCGCACGGCAAGAATTTCCACGACGGCGGCTGGTTCGACGCCAGCAAAGGCAAACCAAAAGTGCAGATTCGTCGCGAGAACAATGGCAAGTGGGAAACCGTCGGCGATCTGAGCGACTATCCCGCCACAACCGCCACCGACGACAAGAATCTCAAACCGGGCCAGACGTTCACGCTGCGCCTGCCGGAGCCGGTCAAGGCTGTCGCCGTCCGCGTCATCGGCACGCCGGCCTGCGGCAACAAACCAACTCAGGCGTTCTCGTCGTGCGCGGAGTTGCAGGCGTTCGGCCCATAGCAATCTCCCACCACGGAAGCTTGCGGGCAAAGCCTGTCCACGCAGCGCCCGGCCAACCTGACGCTGTCGAACAACCAACGTGCCCCAGCAGTAGATGTTGCAGAGTTGAAAAGGAGACGACTGTGAGAACTGCGATAATCATAAAAATCCAAACGTTCGCGTTATTTGCCGTCGCATGGATGTGCGCGATCTCTGCTGGCGCGCAAGAGCGACCGACACCAGCACGATTCACGGCTCCGTTCGTCGTGCGTGACGGAATCATCCGTGATGCCGCCGGGCGCGAGGTGCGGTTGTGGGGAGTGAACTATTACGCACCGTTCGCCCACAACTTTCTCAACATCGCCGAAGTGGGCGCCGACTACCGGCAAGCCATCGCCGAGGACGTGGCCCAGTTCCGGCTCATGGGAGTGGACTTCGTGCGCATCCACGTTTACGACCGCGAGATCACCGACGCCGAAGGCCATCTCACGCCCAACCGCCATCTCGAAGTTTTCGACATGCTCCTGGAGGAACTCGACCGCGCCGGCATCTTCGTGATGCTCACGCCGATGACCTGGTGGAACACACCGGAGAACCAAGCGCTGATGGATCGTCACTACGCCTTCTGGCACGTCGGGGTCGGTGGCAGCTTCGGTTTCTCCAATTTCTTCAGCAAAGACGAGATGACATGGAACGAAGATGCCATCCGCTGCCAGGAGCGCTACATCGCGGAACTGCTGGCGCACCGCAGCAGTATTTCCGGGCGGCGCTATGGGGACTTTGCCAATCTCGTGGCGGTCGAGCCGCTCAACGAACCGAACTACGTGGATCGCGGCTTGCTCACCCAGGCCGCGGGTCCGAACGAGCTGGCGGCGGGAAACAGCCGGGCCGAGCGGTCCGGCCCAGCCGCCTGCGAGCGGTTGCGCAAGCTCTGGGAAGATTATCGCGGGGCGCATCCGGGCGAGGAGGCGCAGGTCTTCGGACAATTCCGCGGCGAGTTGGCGCAACGTTACATCAAACGGATGTTCGCGGCGATTGACGGCGCCATGGGCCACCGCTATCTGCACGCGCAGAGCGACCGGTCCTTGAATGACACCTATATTCGTGACGCTGTCACCGCCCTTGGAATTGAAGTCCTGACGACCGGTTGCTATCCGCTCGGCGCGAACCAGTTCGATTCGAGTTGGAACGATCATCTTAATTTCTTTGACTTGATCGGTAAATGGAACAAAAACGTGGCGGGCCAAAAGCCCGCGGATTGCCCGCGGATCATTTACGAGTTCGACGCGCCGAGCACGTTGGAAGGTTACCCCTACGGGGCGATGGCGCTGGCCTTTGCTGCGCGCCGGGCGCAAATGGCGGCGATGTTCACTTACACGCCCTCGGCCGTCGCTGCCTACAATCCCGGCTGGCGCATTCATTATCTGAACTTGCTGCATACGCCGGCGCGCGCTGTCGCGTTCGCGGCGGCTGGTGAGATGTTTCGTCGCGCGCCGGTTGGGGCTGATCTGCCAACCGATGCGCAACGCTGGGAAGGACCAGGCTGGACCATTCAGCGCGAGCCTGACGCCGTAACATTTGTTGGCGATGGCCTGCTGGTTCATTCCGGCAAACTTCCTGATTCAAAGACACCCGCGACGGCACCCGCCACGATTCTGGCCAGCGGTTCGTCGCGATTCGTCAGCGCCGAGGGCAACGGCGTATATCGTTTGAAGCGCGCCGACAATGGCGGCTGGGAGCTGACTGTGTTCCCCAATGAACGCTTGGTGAACGATCCGTTTCGCGGCCGTTCATTTCGCTCGATGGCCAATCGTTACATCAACGTCAACGAGTGGCCGGTTGTGTCGCGATTGATAGAGGGGCCGCGGCGCTTCGCTTTTCACCTGGGCGGCAAAGGCAATTTGGTTTGCACATGGCGTGGTCAAGGAGATCCGGTGCCCACGGCGGCCGATGGTTCGTTCCTGCTCACCCCGGGAACGTATGAGATCGCGGACCGCTCGAGCAAACCGTGAACGATACGCCCTGTGACATGCTGGGTTGCAAGCGTTCGGCAAATGATGTTCAAATTGCGCAAAGGAGAAAATCATGGTCATCGTTGAATCGTATCCTGTCGCCATCGTGATGTGCGTTGTGACGATGTTGTGCTGGGGGTCGTGGGCCAACACGCAAAAGCTCGCCAGCAAGGAATGGCGCTTCCAACTATTCTACTGGGACTACGCCATCGGCGTTTTCCTGCTCTCGCTGATCCTCGCGTTCACGATGGGCAGCAGCGGCAGCGGCGGGCGCGGTTTCCTCGCAGACCTCGCGCAGGCCGACGGCAAATGGCTCGCCTCGGCATTCCTCGGCGGCGTCATTTTCAACCTCTCGAACATCTTGCTCGTGGCGGCGATTGACATCGCGGGCCTCGCGGTGGCGTTTCCCGTCGGCGTCGGCCTCGCGCTCGTGCTCGGTGTTATCACCACCTACATCGCCAAGCCTGAAGGCAACGTCCCGATACTCGCGGCCGGCGTGGTGGGCGTGATGGTTGCCATCGTGCTCGATGCCCTCGCTTACAAACGGCTCGCCTCGACGGGCCGGAAGACGCCAATGAAAGGCATCGTGCTCTCGGTCGCCGCCGGCGTGCTGATGGGCTGGTTCTACAGTTTCGTCGCGCAGGCGATGGGCGCGATTAATCCGGCTACGAAGGCGCTCGATGCCGGAAAGCTCAGCCCTTACACGGCCATCGTGCTCTTCAGCGCCGGGCTGCTCGCGTCGAACTTCATCTGGAACAGCATCGTCATGGCCAAGCCGTTCAGCGGACCGCCGGTGACCTATCGCGACTACTTCACCAAGGGCAACGCGCGACTCCACCTCATCGGTATCCTCGGCGGCATCATCTGGAACGTCGGCATGGCGTTCAGCATCATCGCCAGCACCACCGCCGGCCCGGCTCTCTCCTACGGCCTCGGCCAGGGCGCGACGATGGTCGGCGCGTTCTGGGGCGTATTCATCTGGAAGGAATTCAAAGGTGCGCCCGCCGGCACCGGCAAGTTGCTCGGCGCGATGTTCCTTTTCTACCTCATCGGCCTCGGCGTGCTCATCGCTTCCAAACTCTGACAACTCTTCACTCTTAATTCTTAACTCTTAACTTCCCATGCGCTCTTCCATCGTCGTCGTCGGCAGTTCCAACACCGACATGATCATCCAACTCGACCGCATCCCGCGGCCGGGCGAAACCATCCTCGGCGGCGAGTTCTCCACCGCCGCCGGCGGCAAAGGCGCCAACCAAGCTGTCGGCGCGGCACGCGCGGGCGGTCACGTCACTTTTGTCGCGCGCGTCGGCCGCGACATGTTCGGCGACCAGGCCGTCGCCGGTTTTCAACGCGATGGCATCGGCGTGGATCACGTCTTCCGAGACAAAGCCGCGCCGTCGGGCGTCGCGCTCATCTTTGTCGCCAAGGACGGCGAGAACAGCATCGCCGTCGCCGGCGGAGCAAACGCGAAACTCGCGCCCGCCGATGTGAAAAAAGCATCAAAGTCCATCCGTTCCGCCACCGTGCTGGTGACGCAGCTTGAGACGCCGCTGGAAACGGTCGAGGCCGCCGCGGCCATCGCCGCCAAGGCCGGCGTGTGCGTCATCCTCAATCCCGCTCCCGCCCGTCCCCTGCCCGACTCGCTGCTGAAGCTCGTCTCCATCCTCACGCCGAACGAAACGGAGGCAGAACTGCTCACCGGCATCAAAGTCACTGATGAACCCGCCGCCGCGAAAGCCGCCGACAAGCTGCGGTCACGCGGCGCGCAGACGGTCATCCTCACGCTTGGTCCGCGCGGCGCGTTCATCGCCGACAAGACGGGAAAGCAACTCGTGCCCGGCTTCAAAGTGAAGGCCGTGGACACCACCGCCGCGGGCGATATTTTCAACGGCGCGCTCGCTGTCGCGCTGGCCGAAGGCAAGCCGCTGCCCTGCGCCGTTCGCTTCGCCAACGCCGCCGCCGCGCTTTCCGTCACCAAGCTCGGCGCGCAGCCGTCCGCACCGATACGCAAAGAGATCGAAAAATTTCTCAAGACCAATCCCTAAACGACTGATCGTCTCCGTCCCGACATTTTCCGCTTTCCGTCCGGACACGAATCGTGCGAATAAAGCTACGCCGACATAAGAAAGACATCGCCATGAACACAACCCATCTCCACCTGACCCGCCGTGAATGGATCACCCGCACCGCCGCGCTGGCGCTCGCCTCGCCGCTCGCGCCGTTGCTGGCCGCGCCGGAAAAACGGCGGTTCAAGATCGGCGCGTGCGACTGGTCCATCGGCAAGTCGAGCACGCCCGATGCGTTCGAGGTGGCGAAGGAAATCGGTCTCGACGGTGTGCAGGTGAGCCTCGGCAGCCTCGCGAACAACATGCATCTGCGCCAGCCGGAGGTGCAGCAGCAATACAAGGACGCCGCGCGCCAGACCGGCCTCGAAGTTTCCTCGCTCGCCATCGGCGAGATGAACAGCATTCCCTACAAGAGCGACCCGCGCACCATCGAGTGGGTCAGCGATTGCGTGGACGTGATGAAGGCGCTCGGCGTCAAGGTCGTGTTGCTGGCGTTCTTCGGCAAAGGCGACCTGCGTGACGACAAGCCCGGCACCGACGAGGTCGTCAAGCGCCTCAAAGCCGTCGCGCCCAAGGCCGAGAAGGCTGGCGTCGTCCTCGGCATCGAGAGTTGGCTCAGCGCCGAGGCGCACATGGACATCATCCAGCGCGTCGGCTCGCCGGCGGTGCAGGTTTATTACGACGTTTGCAACTCCAACGACCGCGGCTACGACATCTACAAGGAAATCCGCTGGCTTGGCACGAAACACATTTGCGAGTTTCACATGAAGGAGAACGGCTCGCTGCTCGGCCAGGGCAAGGTGGATTTCCAGAAGGTCCGCCAGGCGATGGATGAGATCGGCTACGCCGGCTGGATGCAAATCGAGGGCGCCGTGCCGAAGGGCGCCAAGATGCTCGACAGCTACAAGGCCAACTGCCAGTTCCTCCGCGGCATCTTCCCCAAAAACGCGTAAGTCGGTGCGCGGTGCCGGCGCGTAAACGCAAAGAGTCGCAATCCAACAAGGTGGGGCGAGACTCCGTCGAGCCTCCTTTGAGCCTGCACCATGCCTGGAGCGGAGGCTCGACAGAGTCTCGCACCACCTCATCCAGCCATGTGTCACTTCCCGCCGAGCTGCACGATGGCGGCGTTTACCGCCTTGCGGATCGCCGGAATGCGATCGGGGTCCGGCAGAATTTCCGCCGAGCGCAAACCGCCGGCGTTCGGAATCGTCACCAGATCCCGCGCCATCGCCAGCGCGCGATCGGCGGCGGCGGTCGGTTTCCCCTGCTCTTTCGCCTTCGCCGCCAACTCCGCCAGCATTGCCAGCGCTTCGTAGTCCTCCAAGCCTTCGCGGATTTGTTCCAGCCGGATCGTGCTCACCGGCCCGTCCACGCCGACCGGCCCGCCGGGATACGTCAGGAAGCCGTCGCCGTTCGGATACCGGACCCAATAGTGCCGCTTGCCGTCGTCGCTCTGGTTGATGAACGTGTGCCAGCCGAACTGCCACGGATCGTAAGTCCACCACGACAGACCCCAGAACTCATAGCCGCTGACGCCGTATTTCCAACAGTAGTAGGGCAGCATCCGCTCCGTCGCCAGCAACGGGGTATCGGTCGCCATCTGCCCGTCGCATGTGAACAGAAAACGTTTGCCCGCCTTCAACAACCGCTCGATCTGCGGCACCGGGAAACAGCCGTATTGGCCGATGCCCCAGAGGTCGAGCGATTCGTCCCACGCGGGCACGTGCCGCCAGGTGCTGGAATAAATCGGAATCTCCGGATCCACTTCGTGGACCAGCGCGCAAAGCTTCTTCATCTGCTCGACGACGAACGGATGATCAAAGTGCGGTTCGTCGGAGATGTAATAGACAAACCTGTCGTGCCAGCCTTTCTGCCGGACGTGCTCGGTGAAAAGCCGATACGCCTGCTTCAACGCGTCGTTGTAGGCCAGTGTGAACGGCTCCAGCCCGAAAATTTTCTTCGGCGTGTAGGCCCAGCCGAACGCGTAGAAAAACTCCGGCGTGTAGCACACTTGCATCTTCAATTCGTCGAGGCAGTAGTGCGCTACTTCGTCGAACGCCGTTGCGTCCATCGTCACTTTGCCGTCGCGGAAACTGAACTTCGGCGACGGCGCGATGTGGTCCGTGCCCATCCGGTGTTCTGCCATGAGGCGATACCATGTGCGTTGACCTTCCGCGGTGTGGATGCCCGCGCCGAAATCGCCGCCGGGTCCGCTGCGAAAATCGAACATCACTTTCAACCGCGTCCGCTCCGGCAACGCAAAGGGCAACACCCTCACGCGCAGCGGCAGCGCCAGCCGGTCGCCCGCCGCACGGATCGTCACCTCGCCGCGATACTCGCCCGGCGCAGCGTCGCGCGGCACGCGCACCGTGAACCACATCGGTTGCGCGCGGCCCGCCTTCAGGTCGAACGCGCTGTTCGGAATCAGCGGGTCCGGCCACCAATCTGCCCAACCGTCCGTGGAGCCGTGCCCGCGCGGCACGCGCCGATGCCACGCCGGCACGTCCGTCTGAAAGTAGCCGCTCGGCCAGTCAATTGGCACGAAGCCGACGCGATCCACCTTCACCGCCGGCAACGTCGCGCCTTTCGGCCCGCGCAACGCCGATACCACCACCTCCACACCGCGCCGCGTCTCCGCGCTGCGCAGCGCCAGCTCGAACGGCTCGTATTCGTTGCGCGCGCACTCCACCGCCACAGATTTCGCCGCCCGGCCCGGCACCGAATCCTGAAACACCTTCACCAGCGGATTCACTTCCCAGACCTGGAGCGACGGTCTCGTGCTGCCGGCCGTCTCTTCACCCGCCCAACCGACGATTTCTCCCGGCAACACGCGGCACAACACCACGCCGTCATGCTGAAGCGCGCCGTGTCCATTTGCGCCCATGCGCGATTGAAGCGTGGCGGCATCCGACAGCACCACACCACCCTCTGGAAGCGTGCCGCGCTCGTTCATCGTCAGGTGCAGTTGGATCGCCGTGGCATCCGGCGGCGTCTGGATCAATGTCGAACTGAATGTCCAGTCGCCGTCGCCACTGACCGCCGGTTGCGTGCTAGCGTAGCCGCCGCTCGAAACAATTCGCCCGTCGCGATTCAGTTGATGCGCATGCAACGCGGCGCTGCCGGCCAGCCCCCGGCTCTTCAGAAATCCGCCGTAAAAATAGCTCGCGTTGGGCCGCACAGGAATCGGTTGCGACCGCCAGCCAACCCAGGCGTTCTTCGCGTCGGGGAGCACGGCGAATACCGCGCTGCGTTTGCCGAACAGTGCGTCCGCGCTGAAACCGCCGCTCTTGTCGGTCGCCTGCCATCCGTCCGGCAAATCCGCGCCCGACTCGAAGCTTGCGTTCGGCACGAGGTTCAACGCGCTGCCGAGCAGTTTTTCGTAGGCCAACACAAACGCATTCGTCGCCTCATGCTGCGCCGCGCTGAAACAGACCTGAAACTCGCGCTCCGACCTGGCCGACAGCGACGCGTCAAACAACAGCTCGCTGCCGCGCCGCACGCAATTCGCCGACTCCGCACCGGTCGCGGCGTCCACGACGCGCAGCACGGCGTTCGTTGGCGCCGCACGCAGTTTCGCCAGCGCCGGGAGCAAGTTCGCGTGGACCAGCGCGCCCATAACCGGCTCGTCGGCAAGATTGAACACTCGCACCACGGCGCAACACGGCCACTGGCGCGAGCACTCCATTTTCCTTCGCTCCGACTTCGCCAGTTCCAGCCGCTCAACGCCGCCGACGTTCACTTGCAAGCCGTTTCCGCCACCCGCCGCTTCAAATTGCGCGTCGTCGAACCATGCCCGGCCCGTGCCGTGCAGCACCGTGCCGATGGTCGCCGTCGCCGACCCCGGCGGCGCAGTGAAAGTGACGCTCACTTCCCTCCAACCGAAGGTCCCGTCTCCCGCTTCAAGGACTTTGCTGACGAGTTGCGGCTTTTCGCCATTCACGTGGACGAACCAACCCGCTCGGCCAACGACGTTCTCGGCGCGCACCCATCCGCTGACCTTGTAGGCGCGGCCCGGCGTCACCGGGAGGTTATGCTGGTTCCACTGCACCCACTTCGGCTCCGCGCCCGCGTCCACCTCCACCTTCACACACCGCCCGCTACGTCCACCCGCCAAATCCCACGTCGCGCGATGATGCTCGTCGGTGTTGATGTCGCTCCACCCGTCCGGCGCGCCGCTGCCCGACTCGAAACCGCCGTTCACGAAGCCGGCCGCCAAAAACTCCGGCACCGGCCACGCCGCATCGTTGCCCGCGTAAAGAAAAACCGTCGCCGCGCCTTTCGCCGGGCACTCCGCCGGAATCGTAATGCGGTCGTCCGCCGCCATGATGCCGCTCCGTTTCGGCCTGCCGCCGGCATCGCTTACGTCGAACAGCAACTCCTGCCCCGCCGCGTTGCAAACGCGCAACGATTCCACACGCTGCCCCGCCAGCGCCGCCGCGTTCACCGTCACCGGCTCGCCCGCCACCGCCGCATCGCCGGAATTCTCGATAGTGACCGGCACGCGCAACGGCCACCAGCCGCCGCCCGCGAGATAACGGGTTTCCAGCCACGGCGCGGCGGCGGTTGCGGGACCAGCCAAAGCCAGCGCGAGCAGCAACAAGGCAAGGAGGAGCGAATGGCGAATTCTCATGACACGTTTTGTTTAACGCGCCGCGGACGGTCGAGGCAAACAAAAGTGGTGCAGGAACCACCACAGCAACAACCTCATCGCCGGCAGCACAGGGCAAGGTCCACAACGTGGGGATATTCTGCTCGCGTTGCTTGCATAAGTGAAAGTGGTGACGTAGGATTTTATAAATCCAAAACCCAACGAGGAGTATGAAAATGAACAGCAAATGGATCGTAGGATTAGTGGTCTGCGGAGCGTTCGCCCTCGCCGTCTCGTGCGGCAAGAAGGAAGAGACCGCGCCGGCCGCCCAAACCGAAGCGCCCAAGACCGTCACCGAAGCGCCAAAGGCCGCTGAGGCCAAGCCAGCGCCTGCGCCGGCAGCCCCGAGCATGACTGACCAAGCCACCGACATGGCCAAGGGCGTGATCGACAAAGCCCAGGCGCTCATGGCCGACAAGAAGTATGCTGACGCGCTCACCACCTTGCAGTCGCTCGCCGGCCAGGCCCTGTCGCCGGAAAACAAGGCCACGGTGGACAACCTGATCAAGCAAGCGCAGCAGGCCGCGGCTAAACAGGCCGTCAGCAGTGCGACCGATTCAGCCACGTCGCAGGCCTCCAAGACAATCGGCAATCTGTTAGGCGGCAGCAAGTAATCGTCGCGCTTCCGCGCCGGTTGCCTGGTGTGCGCGCTCCGCAGCGAGGTGGCCTTGACGTGAAAGAGGCCGCACCCGCGTGAGAGGCCGGCTTTGTTTTGACGAACCGCGTGCGGCAGTTCGAGGCTACTTGAACAACTTGAACAGCCGCTGCTGGATTTGATCCTTCGCGGCGTTCTTCAACAGTCCTTGCGCAAGGTCTGTCTTCGGCGAGTCGTAAGGGCCGGAGACGTGGAAATCCACCGCCAGAAAACCATCGCCGCGGTCCTTGAACGCCGACTGCACCTCCTTGGGAACCTTGGCGAGCAGCGTCTTCGACAACGCCAGCGTCAGGTCGTGGTTGAGAGTGTTGTCCGCCAGCGAAACGGAACCTTTGCCCGTGATCTGAATGCCCGACGACGAGAGCTTGATGACCGGCGTCTGCATGACACTGTTCGCCAGCGTGTATTCCAGGACGCACTCGTCAAACTTGATCTCGTTCAACTCCGGCACTTGCAACAGCGTCGCCAACACTCCCAGCAACGGCAACTGCATGAGCTGGCCGTTCGTGATTTCAAATTTGCCATTGCCCGTAATGGTGGGCAGGCCGCCCGTGCCTTCAACCGCAGTCGTGCCCTGGAGCTTCCCGGTAATGACCTGTTTCACACCCGCCTCCTGCAACAGCTTGGCCACGTCGCTGTTTTTGGTCTGCAGGTTCAAGATGTATTTGAAACCTTCCGCCAGCTTCAACGTCAGGTCGCACGTTACGTCGCCGTCCGCCAGCTTGCCGGTTGCCGGCGACAATTTGACCTCCGACGCCGACATGCTTATCGGCGTATCGAGCTGCCGCACAAACAGCGATTCGGCTATCGCAAGCGTGCCGATCTTGGCGCGGCCGGTGCCGTTGAATTTGCCACCGATGTAACTCACCGCGCTGCTGAAATCCAACCCCTGGACTTTTGTCAGCGGCTTGCCTTTCTCGTTGAGCAACGCCACTTCACCATCGTTCACCGCCAATTTCGACAGCGCGATGTCCAACGCCGGCGCTCCCGAACCGCCCGCCGCGGGTTTCGCCTCGGGCTTCGCCGCCGGTTGCGCCGCCGCGCCGCCCGTCGAGGCCGCGATCTTGTCGTAATTCCATTCGCCCTTCTCGTTGCGCGACAATGTCACCACCGGCTTGGTTACCGAGAGTTGTTCCACCTCGACGCGCCGGCTCAGCAACGGCGCAAGATTGTAACTCAGCACAAACGCATCGGCCGTCAGCAGATTGCCCGCAAATCCCTGCGGATTGCCGATGGCGATGCCTTTCAAATGCACGCCGCTGAACAACGACACGTTCAGGTCCGTGATCTTGACGTCCGTGCCGAGCGCGTCATGCGCCTTTGTCAGCACCATTTGCTTGAACTCGGGCGTTTGCAGGTAGCTGTTCAGATACCAGACGCCGCCCGCGGCGAGCACGACGATGAGGAAAACTATTCCCACCACAACCTTCAACAGGATTTTCAATGCTTTCATGACTTTAACCTCCAAAACACAAATATTGTCTTGAGAATACCAATGCATTCTAGCATTTCCGGGTCTAAATGCAAAACGACTTTCGTGACACGGCCGCCGGACTGCGCTAGGCTGCGCGGCAAAGGAACACTCACCATGAACCCAATCCAAGTGCCTCCCGATTCCGACTCCACGCACCCATCCCGCCGCGAATTTCTGGGCAGCGCCGCCGCCATCGCAGGCGCGGCGCTCGCGCCGCGGCTTGCCTTCGCCGAGCCGTCGTCGCGCAAAATCCACGTCGGCATCGTCGGCGGGCGGTTCGGCCTCGGTTTCCAGTTTCACGAGCACCCGAACTGCATCGTCGAGGCCGTCAGCGACCTGCGACCCGAACGCCGCGCCGCCCTTCAAAAAACGTATCGTTGCGACAAAGCCTATGACTCACTGGAGACGCTGATCCTCGACAAGAACATCGAGGCGGTGGCTGTCTTCACACCCGCGCCCGACCACGTCCGGCACGTCGTGGCGACACTGCGCGCCGGCAAGCATGCGCTCTGCGCCGTGCCGGCGGCGATGACGCTGGAGGATTGCCGGCTGCTCGTGGACACGGTGAAGCAGACCGGCCTTACCTACATGATGGCCGAGACGAGTCACTACCAGCAGCCCACCATTTCGGCGCGGAAGTTTTTCAAAGAGGGAAAGTTTGGCGAAATCTTCTTCACGGAGTCGGAGTATCACCACGCCGGGCTGGAAACACTGTGGTGGGAGAATGGCAAACCCACCTGGCGGCACGGCCTTGCGCCGATGAATTATCCGACGCATTGCACGGCGCATCTGGTAAGCGTTACCGGCGAACGGCTCACCGAAGTGTCGTGTCTCGGCTGGGGCGACGATGACCCGCGACTCAAGGGCAATCCTTACAACAACCCGTTCTGGAACGAGACGGCGTTTTTCAAGACCAACAAGGGCCACCCGTTCCGCGTGGCCGTCTTCTGGAAGGGCGCGCATCGCGGCGGCGAACGCGCCCAGTGGTATGGCGACAAAATGAGCTTCTTCTTCCCGCACCCGAACGGCCTCGGCCCGATCATCGTCCGCGCCAGCGGCCAGAAGGAAAAGGAGGCCGGCGGCTTCGAGCGCCAGCTCGCGGCGTTCGAGAAATACGAGCAGCCGGAGTGGTGGAAGACCGATCTGCTGCCGGAGCCGTTGCGCCACGCCAGCGGCCATGACGGCTCGCACACGTTCCTGACGCACGAGTTCATTGACGCGCTCGTCCACAACCGCCGGCCCACTGTGAACGTGTATGAAGCCGTCGCCTACACCGTCCCCGGCATCGTCGCGCATCAATCCGCGCTCAAAGGCGGCGAGCAGATGAGGATTCCAAGTTTCGACCCGACGTAAAATGACGATACGCACCTTCATCAAAACTACTGGCAGCGTCGCGTTGGGCTTGTTCGTGGCAACCCTCGTCGTACGCGGAGAGGAATCCGCCGGAAAGGCCATCGCTGTCAGGCACAGTTCCACCGATGACACCGCGACCATTCAGGTTGCCGGCCTTGAAAAACCTTTGGTTGTTCTCCACATCACGGATTCCCACGTCACGGTCGCCGACGAACTCGAGGCACAATACCAGCAATACAGTTCCCGGATGGACAAGTCCTACGGCGGTGAAAAGGAGCACTGGCGCACAAAAAAGAAAGCCCTGCCTGCGGCGCATTTCCTCAACCTGTTGACGCTGGCCAAAGACCGGAACGTGGACCTGATTGCGTTGACGGGCGACATCGTCAACAATCCCTCGCAATCCAGCGTGCGGTTCATCGGCAAGGCCCTCAACGACACCGGCATCCGCCGGCTGTACATCTCCGGCAATCACGACTGGCACTACGAAGGAATGCCGGGCAGCGACGACGCGTTGCGCAAGACCTGGACCCAGGAGAGGTTGCTTTCGCTCTATCCGGGACGAAATCCTCTTTGCTATGCGGTCCAGATCGGCGGCATCAACTTCGTCGCGATCGACAACTCAACCTATCAAGTAACCGGCGAGCAACTCGTTTTCTATGAAAAAGAAACAGCCCGCGGCCTGCCGACAGTCCTGCTGCTGCACATCCCCATCTACACGCCGGCGAATACCAGTGCGAGCGCTTCAAGCTGCTGCGGCAATCCAGTGTGGGGATGGGAGACAGACCACGGTTTCGCCATCGAACGCCGGGAACGATGGCCCAAGAGCGGAAACTTGAAATCCACCACGGACTTCGTTGACCGCGTCGGCAAGACGGGAAACCTGATTGCCGTCCTCGCAGGGCACACGCACAAGGCCCGCACGGAAAAGCTCTCCGATTCGGCTGTTCAATATATCGCCCAAGCGGCATGCAATGGCGGAAGCCGGCTCGTTACGTTCGCGCCTCTCATGCGCGACAAGAATTAACGGAAGCGTCTCGCTCCCTTTCCGCCCCTTTTTACCGCGCCACACCGTCAGGACTCGCCGCGTCCTCGGCGAGAACCACGTCGTCAAACCATGCCGCGCCGGTCACGCCGCGAAACATGAGATAAACACTGGCGGTCCGCGCCGGCTTGGTCGTCGGAATGCGCATCTCCCGGAACTGCCAGTCGTGGGTGCCGTGGTCGAACAGGATTTTCTGCCCGTAAAGTTTCGTCCCGTCGGCATAGTAAATGTCCACATAGAGACAGCAGCCCGAATGATCGCCGCCGACCTTCTCCGCCTTGCACCAGCCGCGCACGATCAGCGGCGCGACAGACTTCTGATTCAACGCCACGCCCTGAACCGCTCCGACAGGTGCGGTTACAGCGTCGGTTTGCAACCGCAAGCTTTGGCGACCGGAGTGGGCGACGTTCGCGTCGGTCGCGTAGCCGCCTTCCCATCGTCCCCAGTTCTCCAAGCCCGCGCCGGCGCTCGATTCAAAACCGGCATTCTTCAGCCGGTTTACCGACGCCGGCACGTGGTTCAACTCCAACCGGAATGATTTAGGCTCGCCCTCGCTTTGCACGGTCACGCCAAGCTCTTGTCTGCCGGGCTTCGTCGCAGCGCCCGGCGCGAGCGCGAACCGCACCTGCGCGTTCGACTTTGGCGGCACGGTTTCTTCCGGTGGCGCGCCGTTCGTTGTCCAACCGGCCGGCGCGTTCACGGCGATTTTGAAGTGCTGAGGGCGCGAAAGGTTGTTCACCAACCGCAGCGCGACGGTCTGGCTGGCATCGGCGCTCACGCCTTCCAGCATTGCTTCCGCTTCGAACGGCGCCACGACAGCGATGGTTTTCTTCGCGCGCAGCGGCAAACTGCCACCGCTCGCCAATTCCGCCGTCGCCTCGCCGTGCAACACCATCGTGTCGCCGGGTTTTGCGGACGCAGGGATGGCAACCTCGTAGAGTGAATCGGCACGCTTGGCGGTAATCTTCAGATTACTCTCCGACCGCAACGAGAGTTTCACGCGGCGCACAGTTTTCTTTGACGAGAGGACTTTCGCCGCGACCTCGATCTTTTCTCCCGGCGCGGCCTTGTCCGGCGCGGTCAACTCCAAGCCCTCGATTCCAAACACGACCGAACTGCACGCCATCAAATGCTCCCGTGCCGCGTCGAGATCGCGGCGCTCCCGGCGCGCGGGGTTCTCAAGGTGCTGTTCAGTGATCGCCGCGGAGGCGGCTTGGATTGTGGACAACGCCCCGATCAGCTTTCCGGCTGGCTTGCTCCCATCGGACAACGCGGAGCGCACTGCCGCCATCTTCGGCGTGAGCAGGGCCGCCTGTTC
Source organism: uncultured bacterium (assembly GCA_903870275.1). Taxonomy (GTDB): domain Bacteria; phylum Verrucomicrobiota; class Verrucomicrobiia; order CAIQCK01; family CAIQCK01; genus CAIQCK01. The sequence goes on from CAIQCK010000030.1 coordinate 162,392, forward strand.
CGGCGTCAACTGCTCATACCACGCGTCAAATCCGCCATCCACCACGCACTCCTTGCCGGGCGCGTCGCTGGAGCGAACGGTAACATCATCAATCCACACACTGCCGCGCCGGCCGTTGAGCCGCAGGGTAAGTTGAATACTGCGCACCGGCCGCGTCGGCTCGATGGTCCATTCGACATTCTGCCAGTCGCCCGATCCCGGCTCCAACGGCAGCACGCGCGGATCGCGAGTGGTGAACTGCTTGTCCACGTAGCAAACCACCGCGTGCAGCGCGAACCTGTCGCCTTTTGTGCCCGCGACGTCCTTCGTCCGGACCCGCGCGCGGATGGTGATGGGGCGCGCCTTCTCCTGGAACAACATCACCCACTGCGAGGCCGTCGTGAATTGTTTGTCGCTGTCGTTGCGCAACAGCAGCGCCCCGTTGTCGCGGAAGCACCGCTCCTCCGTCACGCGCCAGTAACGCGGCCGGGGCGGACGGCCCTCATCCGCTTTCCGCTGCACGTCGGCAACGTCGAATATCTTCGCGGCTTCCTTCAGATGATACACGACGAAATCCGCCGGCTTGGCCATATGAACCAGCGCCACGGATTGCGGCGGCAACTCCAGCGGTATCTTGAGCCCGCCTTCGGCTTCGTAGTTGAGCCGTCGCTGCGCCACTTCGTCGAATACAACCAGGTCCTTCGCCGGCAGACCGAGTTTGTCAGCCTCAACTTTTAGCGCGCTCCGCACTGGCTCTGCCGAATCGTTCAGTACGGTGAAGAAAACATGTGCTCCGTCTTCGCGCCTTCCCGACTTCCCTGTTATTCCCTCCGCCCCGTTCATCAGGCCGAACCGCTCCACCTGCAACGCCGGGTTATCCACGCTCGCCATCGTCATCGGTTCCCATCCCGCCGCGGCGATGGTCTTCACGAGCGGCTGGTATTTGCGGAACAGCAGCCGGTCGCGCTCGTAATACTCCGGATGGTCCCAATAGGTGCCGCCGGGGCCGAGGCCGCTCGGCGGCCAGTCGAAGAAGCCGGGGAACACGCCGTAAGCCAGACAGCGTTTCATGAACAACTCGATCTCTGCGCCGGTCATCTTCGCGTAGTTGCCCTTGAGCAGCGTGGCGAATATCTTGTGATGGCAGATCGTCCTCACGAAGTTGTAGTCGCTGCGCAAAATGTTCAGGCCGGTCTCCGCGCCCATCACGTCGAGATACGGCGCGCAAAACGGACTCGCGCCCATCGCCCCGTTCATCATCGTGAACTTCCCCATCCCGTGGAGCTTTTCCGCCACGGCCCGCGCCCACGCCACCGATGAAAAATAGTTGTAGAGATACGGCTTCTTCGCCACCGGGTCCCACGACGGCGGGTAGGCCGCGTGGCGGAAATGTTCGCGGCGGTAGTTGATGCCGGTGGTGAGACCGTCGTAGTAAAAACCGTCCAGCTCGCCGCGCTTGCGGTAGTCTTCGAAAAACTTGTCAATCCGATCCAGCAGCCAGTGCCCGTAAACCATGTCCGGCTCCAGGCAGAACTGCGCGAGCACGTCGCCATAAACCGACCCCGGCTCGGCGGAAAGCTGGCCCTTCGCGTCGTACAGGCCGCATTCGGCATAGACGCCGTCGCGCCCCGTGTTCCGTTTGAACGTCGCCTCCACGGCCGCGATGCGCCGCTCCAGCGACGGCGTCGGGTCCACGCCGCGTTTGTGATCCGGCACGTCGGCATACATCCCGGCGTGTGTGTAGTAACTGAAACTCTTCACGCCGATCTTGTCGTCATACCCGACTGACCCCGCGCCTTCCTGGATGGCGACGCCGAACTCCGTCGTGTTGTCTATCGTGTCGAGGCCGGTGAAGGCGATCCACATGCCCTCGTCCGTCAGGTGCTTCTTGAAAAATTCCGGGTGCCGCCGGTAGTAGGTGTTAAGCGCGCCGCGCATGCCTTCCTCCGAATAGCACTTGAATAACTCGAACTCGAACGCTGCCTGCGACGGCGGCGCGGTCTCCTTGCACAACGCCACGTCGTAAGTGATGCCGAACAACTTTTGCCGCGCGTCATAGGCGGTGCGGAAAATGCGCGGCTGGTCCAGCGGCACCGCGAGGCACAGCCCACCTGCGCCAGTGATCACCGAGCAGAAGTTCTCGGTGTTGTAGCCCATCCGCAAATCCGGCTTGTCCTTCCACTCCGGCAGCGCCGCAAACGCCCGGAGCGGCTTCGCGTTCTCATACAGCTTGCCCGGCTCGATCGTACGCCCCTGGTTCATGTCGTCCCACCATGTCCAGCGCGTCGCGTCTACCGGCATGCCCACCCGCACCAAAAGGCCGCGGTCTTTGCCCGTCGTGTCCTCGATCCGAAGCTTGCACTTGAACACACCGCCGTCGTCCTCGATCCGCAGCACGGCCTTCAACGCCAGCGGCTCCGAGCCGAGCGACATGGTAACGCCGCCGTTCTCCACGCGAACTGAACCCAACATCGGCAGATATTCCCCGCCCCGCTCGACATCGCAGACGCTCAACACCGGCGCTCCGGCCGCGAGCGGCAATCGCTGCTCTTTCACCGTCGCCGATTTCCACGTCCCGTCGGCTGTGAACACCAGCACGTCGCCGGACTTGGTCCGCACTTCCTGACCGGTGACGATGGCAGCCGCGCACAAAGCCGCGCACCCTGAAACGATTCGCGAGAGATTCCTGTAGCTCATGATTGGAAAGCAAGTTGACCGCTGCGGGAGCGAACCGTATCACCCAGCCCGACGAAATCAACAGATTCTGCTGATCCACTTGGAGGATTCTTTTTAGCTACGGGATTCACCAAATGCACGAAATCGGAACAGGCCGCCTTCCTTCAGTTTTTAACGTCCGGTGTGGATGTCGTTCAGGAAACGGCGGGCGGCGGCGGTGGCGGGACCGCGCAGGATGAAGGCAAGTTCGGAGGGACACTGCTCCGAAGTCTCCTCAACGCGCAGGCCGGAGGCGGAGTAGTCCAGGTAGAGGCGCTGGCCGGCGGCGACGACGAATCCTTTGATCCGGTAAACGTCGTCCTTCACGGCTTCCAGTGCGGCGCGGAAACGGTCGAGGTCAAGGTCGTGATCCAACGGCACGTTGAAGGTCGCGTAGTTCGGGTCGCTGCACGCCGCCAGCTCGCCGCCCTGCGCGCCAGCGAACCGCGCGCCGAACAGTTCCACGTCGGCCGCGCCGAAAGTGGTGCGCACGGGCGTGACGGCGGAATTGATCTCGCGGACGAAAGCTTCGGTTTGCCCGATGAGCGCGGCGGGATAGGCGTCGGTCTTGTTGATGAGGATGTGGCTGGCGCCTTCGATCTGGGCGCGGATGTTCGGCAGCGTGCGGAGGAGTTTGCCGAAGCTGCCGGGGTCCACGATGGCGACGACGGCAGTCAAGTCATACTGGCGGTCGAGCTGCGCCTCGCGGAGCATCTGGCCGGCCACCGCCGGGTTGGCGATGCCGCTGGCCTCGACGACGACCGCCTCGACCAGCGCGGCAGACGTGCCGAAGCGCGCGGGCAGTTCCCGCAGGCGCGCGATGAACTCCGTGACGAGGCACCGGCAGAAGATGCTGCCGCCGGCGACGGAAACAACATCGGGCGTCTCGCGCGCCAGCAGCGCGCCGTCCACGTCCTTCGCGGAGAACTCGTTAACGAGAAAGACAATCTTCCGCCCGCGGTATCGCCGCGCGAGCTGCTTGAGGAAAGTCGTCTTGCCGCTGCCGAGGAATCCGGTGACAAGCGCGAGGGGGATCATGGGGAAGTTCGGGATTCGGAATTCGTAACTGGTAACTCGTGATTCGTAATTTGTAGTTTACCTCCGAAACAAGCAACGAACCACGAATCACGGATTACGAATTACTCATTGCCCCTTATTCACCCTTCTTACCCATAATCTTCGCCTCGATGGCGCTCACCAATGTGTTCTGGTCCGGGATGATGGAGATGAACTTCACCTCGCCGTCGAGACAGATGGTGGGGATGTTCTTCACGCCGAGCCGGGTCATCATGCTGATGCCTTCGCGCGTGGTGATGCGATGCTCCTTGATGGCGACGGGCTTCGAGAGCCGCTTGGAGGCGCGGTGCACGGCGTCCATCATGTATTGGCACGGCGCGCACGAGGAGGAGTCGAGCGTGACGACGTCAATAGTGACGAGCGGCTCCTTTCGATAATCCGGCGCCGCCTCGGCGACAGCGGCCTCGGCGGTCTTGGCGATGATGGTGCGCTTGGCAATCTCGCGGCGATAGCTTTCGAGGACCATCTCCGCGGCGGCGGCGATGTTTTTTGCCGGCGTGTCGTAGGGCAGGTCACAGCCGGGCGCGAGCACGAAGCCGCAGCCGCCGCCGACATCCACGCAACGGATGGCGTCGAGCCGCGCGTCGTCCTCGTCGCCGAGCAGCAGCACGGTGGTGAGGCGGAGGTTGCCGCCGAACGATTTGTTGTGGCCGCGCGTGAAGTCGCGGATGCGCTCCAGCGGGATGTTCTCGTCAATGGAGATGTTGTCGCAGGCGGTGCGGCACATCGCCTCAATGTTGCGCGTGGCGTCGCCACAGACGAACAACGACGAGAGAGCGCCGCGGCCCTTGATGAACGCGAATATCTGGTTCACCGCCGGCGTGACGAAGTCCGCGAAGTGTTCCGCCGAAATCTGGCTGGTCATCGGATCCACGACGGCGATGACATCCACGCCGTTATCGAGATAAGCCTGCGCCACCTTCTGGCCGACCGACGCGCAAAAGCCGATCACGGCCTTCACGTAGTCGGGATGATCGAACATCTGGAGGAAGATGTCGTTGCCCATCAGGTGCAGCGCGAGCGTGAACGGGCCACAGATGAGGCCGTAGAGTGCGATCTCGCCGCCGAGGTCCTTCTTCATCGCGCGCACCGCCTCCATGACGACGGGGAAACGCCCGTTGGCCGCGTCGAACACCGGCAGCGTGGCGAGCGACTTCCCCTGCTCCAACGGATGCGTGCAAACCGCGGGCGGCGTCTGCTCGGCCCAGCGCAACTCGCAGCCGAGCACCTCGGCCTCCAATTGCAGGTCGAACACGACCGGCAGCCCGTCGGGCTTGTAAAGTTCGCACGCTTTCTTGAGACCCTGCACGATCAGGTCGCTCGACTGGAGGTATTCGCGCGCGCTCTTGCCGATCAACTTGCCGCCGTGGACGCCGACGAACGGCACCCACGCCGGCCGCGGCGTGGGTTCGTTGCGCAGCGCTTTCAAAAGAAGTTCGCGTTTGTTCATGACTGGCTTTCCACTCTGACAATTTCGGTGCGCCTGCAAAAAACTCCGACAGACGCGGTTTGTCTTCCTGTTCTTACGCCGATTGCCCTCCTTTGCGCCAGTCGTTTCTGGCGCGGCCACCGCGCCTCGTCGCCGCCCGGTGACGTGGAGACTCGCGCTCAAACCAAGGCCGGTTTCACGGGCGCAGCAAGATCGCCGCTTCAGCGCTCCGCAGGGAGATTGCCGCCGTGGCCGCGCCCAACGAGCCGTCGGCGTTTAACGGGCGCAGAGGGCGCGGTAATTTGATCGCGGAGGCTGTTTCGTCGCCGTAGCTGCCGCCGGCATAAGGCTTGACGAGCACAAGCCCTTTCGTGAACTCGCGCGCGAATACCGTGTCCGTGTAGATTGCGCCCTCGACCAGTTCGATGTCGTCAAACCACGCCGTGCCCATCGCCCCAAACATCCGAAAATTGATGCGGCCGGCAACGGCGTCGCCGGTTTTGAAAACATGCCGGTAGCGCGTCCAGCCGGTCGAGCCGGTGACGGTGATTTGCAGGCCCGCGCCGGTCGCGTCGTGAAACTCGTAAGGATAAACCTGCGCGCCGGGCGAGCCGGCGACGCCGTCGGTCTTGATCCAGGCCGTGAGTGTGTAGGATGTGCGCGGCTTCAGCGTCACGCGCTGGAAATTGATGTTGTTGATCCGCGTGGAGTCGCTGGTGATCCGCGCGCTGGAGCGGCCGCTGTGCTTCACCTGGCTATCGCGCTCGACCGGCTTTGTGAATTGCCATGCGCCGTCGGTCTCGAACCCGCCGTTGTTCAGCAGGTTCGCGGCATTCGCCACTGTTGAACGTTCGGTCTCACTGAACACACGATACTCGCCGGCGGGTTGGCCGATGTCGGCGGCGATGGCGCTGAACCACAGGTCCGCGACGTGCGCGTAGGGATGCGATCCGAAGCCAGAGAATGTGTAGTCGCCGTGGGCCATCAGATACGTTGCCAAACCGTACAACTGGTCGCGCTCGCGGCTGACGCCCTCGGCCTTGGGGCCGAACTCAGCCAGCCGTTTGTCGTAGATCGGATTGTATTGGAGCATCTGCCATTTGCCGCGGCGGTCACAGGCGCGCGCCGCTTCAATCGCGCGCTGCCAACGCACGCCCTGGCAGGTGATGTTCATCCAGCCTTCCGACTGGAATCCTTCGATCACCATAGGATCGGCCTGCCAGCCGTTGGCGGTGATGATGGATCGGGGCATGGCAATCTTGATTTTTGCAAGCAGCGTCTGCACGTCGCGCAACCAGCGGCCGTCGTCGTCGCGCGGATACTCGACCACGGGGTTGCTGCCGGCGGTGGGAATCCGGGGCGGCACGGTGTCGAAGTAAATGCCGTCGAAGCCGTCCGCCATCTGCGGCGCATGGACGCCCGCCATGAACGCCTGGTAGCCCGCGTTGCCGACGTTCATCACGTAATCGTCGCGCGGCGGCCCCCAGAAATAGATCGGAATGCGCGCGGCGCGGCGCTCGCGCGCGGTCGCCCTCGGGTTGGCCGGAGAACGCGCCTCGGCGTCGTCCACGCGGCCATCGCCGTTGCGATCGTTGCGCGGGTCCCAGCCCGGACAGAGGCGCGTTTCGCGGGGGTTCGCCGCCAGTTCCGCACCAACGTGCAACGTCACCTCCGCGTCCTGCGCGAAGTGACCAAAACAATCCTCGAAGTCGAGGCCGTGTTGATTGCAAAACTTCTGCAGGTCGTCGGCCTTCTCCGAGGGCACGACCATCGTGGAGATCAACGCGTATTGTGTGGCGAGGATGTTGGCGCGACCGCGCTTGGCTTCCTTGCGAAAGCACATGTCTATTTTGTCTTTCGCCCATTTCGGATCGCCTGCGAAGTTCACGAACGTCCGCGCCGTCGGCAACACGTGCGGCAACGGCTGGGCCTCGAAGGTGAAATGCTGGACCGGCGGCTCGCCGAGCGGCCGCCCGTCATTGTCGGAGACCCAAACTTTCCAGTAATAAGTGAAACCGCTTTTCAGCGGCGGCCCGGCATATTCGACCATCGGCAGCTTGCCCCGGCAGGTGGCTTCCCACAGCGGCCGGGCAAACCCGTCCGGCGTGGCCGCAACAGCGATCCGAAACGCGCTCTGCGAAGCGCACTCCCAGTAGAACTCCGGGCAGGGATCGTGGACGGCCTTGGGGTTGATATCCCACTCGCAGCGCAGATTGCGGGGCGCCTGCGCAAAAGCAACGGAGCCGAACGCGAGCAACGCGATTGTCGCGATGACTTTCATGGGTGCGAACAATACCAGTGCCGTCTTCCTTGTCAAACAAGCACGCCGGCAGGAAGCAGTTGCGGTTGCGGTCGTACCAGCACTTCTGGTAAGAGCTGCGTATGAATCTCCGGCTTCGACAAATCGCCGCCCTTGCGAGAGCCTTGTTCGCGTGCGGCATATGGGCTTCGGTTGCATTTGCTGCGCAGGGGGGCGATGCCGTCACACTGACGAGCGGCTCCTGCACGATCAGCTTCAGTGCCGCCGACGGCTCCATCGTCGCCGTCAACGAGCATGGCAAGTCCGGCTCCATTTGCGCCAGCGGCGAGTCCGGCTTGTGGCACGCGCGATTTCGCGACGGCGGCGAACTCTGCGCCACGAACGGTGCCTTTTCCTGCGAGTCTGACTCCAAGGCGAACGCGGTCCATCTCCACTACCGCCATGCCGAACTCACCGTCAACGTGACGGCCACGGGCCGCGACGGCGGCGTTGATTTTGTAGCAGAAGTTCAGCCGGCGAAAAACACGCTGCTTGATTTTGCGCTGCCGGCGCGGCTGCGATTCGACCCCGGTGCGCTCGAACGCTTCGTCTGCCCCGCCAACGGCAATAACGGCGTCGGCATGGCGTTCCGGCCGGCGTTTTTCAAGATGCAGTCCGAAGACGAACCGGGCGGCTGGCGGCCCATCACCGCAGGCTCGCGCGGCTACGCGAGCCTCTACGGCGGCCCGCTCCAGATGCGCGACGTTCACGATGCGCCCGTCGCGTTGCGCGTCACGCCCGACGGCCAGAAGTGGTTCGGAGCCGGCCTCGCCCGCCGCATCGAGAACGCGCAAGCCACCGTCAACCGCGCGCCGGCGAAGGGCCAAGCCGATCTAGTGCTCGCCGACTCCGACCACGGCGCTTATTTCTCCGCAAGCCATCTTGGCGGCGCGGGCTGGCTCTGGCGCGTCGGCGGTTTCATTGGCGACAAGGAACAGCGCCTTGTGATTGCAATGGTGAAGACGACAATCGAGAAGCTCGCCGCGAAACCTGTCGAGGGCCGCGCCAAGCTCGGCATCGTCTCGCTCGCTGCCGGCCCTCAGCGCGGAGGCGGCACCTCAATGGCCGTTCAAGAGATGCTCACGGCATTGCGCGCGTCGAAGGCAGTGGCCGACGGCAAACTTGCGCTCGTCGAGTTGCGGTCGCCGCGCGAGATGTTGTCGGCGCTCGATTCGCACGAGTTCCTTGCCATTGTCAATCCCTACGGCGAATGTCTGCCTGCGGCGAGTGATGATGGGTTGCCCGCGGCGGTTGCGGCCGTTGGCAAATTTGTCCGCGCAGGCGGCAATTGGTTCGAGGTCGGCGGCCATCCCTTCCACGCCGCGCTGCGGCCGGTTCGCTGGATGAACTTCACTTCGTCCTATCCGCCCGCGTTCGCCGATTTCATGCATCTCGACGCGCGCGCCGGTGCCGCGTCGCTCTACGGCGTGCAGCCGCAGCAGTGGCCGCCGTGGGCCGGCGCAAAAGACCATGATGCGATCTTCGTGCCCGGCGCACTCGGCTGCGGTGGCGACGAGCGCGGCGGCTGGTGCGAGCGCGCGTTCGGCACGTTTGTCGCCGCGGGACAAACATGGCGCACACCCACCGTGCGGCTGGCCGTCGGCAAGCCGGCCGAGCAGTCGCTGCGCGATTATTGCGCAGCGAACCAGATCAACCGCCGGCTCGATGAGAAGATGTCAGCCGATGTGCTGGCGAAGTTCAAACAATCGGTGCTCGTTTACTACAGCGGGAACTGCGCCGAGAAATTGGCGCACCTCGACAAGCTGCCGTCGCCAGCGTTGGTTCATTTTGCCGATTATCTCCAAGGCGGCTTCGATAAACAGTATCCCGACCACCTGCCGCCCCGTGCGGACTTCGGCACGCCGCAACAGTTCCGCGAGTTCTTCGACCGCTGCCACGCGCTCGGCCATCTCGTGATGCCATACACCAACCCGACGTGGTGGTGCGATCACCCCAAGGGGCCGACGTTCGAGCGCGAAGGCGACGCGCCGTTACTGCGCGATCTCAACGGCAAGCCAAGCTACGAGCGCTACTCCGCCAATGATGGCTGGACGGTCTGCCACTGGCACCCCGCCGTGCAGCGCGCCAACCGCGAGACGGTGCGCCAGTTCAGCGACGAATATCCAGTGGACGTGCTGTTCCAGGACCAGTGCGGCGCGCGCGGCTGGCGCTACGACACCAATGCCGCCTCGCCGACGCCGTGCGCCTACGCGGACGGGATGATTTCGATGGTCGCCGAGGATTGCCGGAGGAAACCGCTCTCGACCGAGTCGGGTTGCGACCGGGTGGTGAACTACGAGTCCCAACTCTGCGGCATGACGTGGGGCATCGTGCCGACCGAGGGCGGGCCGTCGTGGCGGCGATTGATGAAATACGATTACTCGCCGGCGACGTGGGATATTTTTCCGGTGGCGCAGATCATCGCCCACGACAAATGCTCACTCATCCACCATGACCTCGGCCAATTCGTCACGAACCGCGAAACGCTCGCATGGACGCTCGCGCTCGGCTACGGCTTGAGCTGCCGCATCAACGCCTCCACGCTGGAGAAGGACGCGCCGCGCGAGTGGCTGCGCTGGCTCGACCGGCTGCAAAAGTCCGTCGTCGCCCGCTACGTTGGCGAACCGATGAAGTGTTTCGTCCATGAACGCGGCAACCAACCAACGCGCGATAACGACGGTGTCATTCGCGCCACCTACGGCCCTGTTGAGATCGTTGCCAATCTCGGCCCGCAACCTCGCGCCGTCGCCGGCCGCGCGCTGCCGACATGGGGTTTCCGCGCCACCGCGCCCGGCGTTGTTGCGGGCAGCCTGCAAGACGATGGCGCCTCGTTCGCGGCCGAAGGCGACGCGCGACGCGCCGACGTGTGGGTTTACGCCACGCCGGAGAGCGACACATCCGTCGAATTGCCAAAGCGCATGGCCGGCGAGTTGACGCTGGCGCTCGACGGCGCACCCGTAGCGACCGTACAAACGAGCGGCAGTGTCGTCCGTTTCCATCTGCCGGCACGCGGCAGCGCGCGCGACGTGAAGTTTCTCTGGCACGCAAGCATCACGGCGCGTTGATCGCGCTGATTCCGGCCGGCGGTGTTTTAGAAGAGTCGCGCGTGTAACCTCGGGCCCGGCGCGCCGGTATAACGGGTGATGGCTATTCTTAATTTCAAGCTGAACCCGGACTGACAACCATGAAAACGCTCCGCCGATTCCTCATCGTTCTGACGTGCGTGTGCAGCGCCGCCTTCGCCGCCGACCCGGCCGGCGAGATTGACTTCACCCGCGCCCGCGAGATTTTCCAGCGGAAGCAAAGCGGCGAGACCATTTCCGCCGACGACCAGGCGTATCTCCAAAAAGCGATGGAAGCCCACCGTCGCCAGATGCAGACGCAAACGCAGTCGCAACCGCAGGCGGGCGGAGGCGACATTGACTGGCAACGAGCCGGCGAGCTTCACCGGCGCGTGCAGAACGGCGAGAAGCTTTCGCCGGAAGACCAAGCCTACTATGACAAGGCCAAGGCGATTCATGATCGCGGAGGCGGTCCCGGAGGCGGCAACAAGCAAGGCGGACAAACCGGGCCGGCGCCCGGCGGCAAGGACTCGGTCGGTCTCACGCCGCTCACCGAACTCGGCGCCGGAAAATACAAGGACGAGGACGGCGGCCTCTACGGCGGGGGCAAAAACGAGCCGCCGCCCGCGCACGCCGCCGCCGCGCAACAAGAGCTGGCAAAAATCCGTCCACTCGACGCCGACGGCAAGCCGGCCACCGACGGCAAGATCGTGTTGCTGTCGGTGGGCATGTCGAACACGACGATGGAGTTCTCCCGTTTCAAGCAACTGGCCGACGCCGACCCGGACAAATCACCGAAGCTGGTGCTCGTGGACGGCGCGCAAGGCGGCCAGACAGCGGCGCGATGGGCCGCCGGCACGGACACCGCAGTTTGGCAAACAGTGCTCCAGCGGTTGAAAGCCGCGGACGTCACGCCGTCTCAAGTGCAACTGGTTTGGCTCAAGCAGGCAAATGCCCGGCCGACCGGGACATTCCCCGATTATGCGAAACAATTGCAGGCGGACATCGCCACGGATTTGAACCTCTTGAAGGCGACGTTCCCGAACCTGCGCGTCGCCTATCTCAGCAACCGCATCTACGCCGGCTACGCCACCACGCCGCTCAATCCGGAGCCTTATTCTTACGAGAGCGCGTTCGCGGTGCGCTGGCTGATCCAGGACCAGATCAAAGGCGATGCGAAACTCAACTACGACCCGGCGCGCGGCGAGGTGAAGGCGCCACTGCTGTTGTGGGGGCCGTATCTCTGGGCCGACGGCACCACGCCGCGCAAGAGCGACGGGTTCACGTGGACGCGCAACGATCTGGGCGCGGGCGATGGAACACATCCCAGCATGGCCGGCCGGCAGAAGGTGGCGGAGTTGCTGCTGAAGTTTGTCAAGACCGACGCCGGCGCGCGAACGTGGTTTCTGGCCAAACCCTGACGACGTTTGGCGTGACGAGGCCGGCCACCAAGCCGGCGGTTAGAAAACGACAGCGCTGTTGGGATACTTCCGGGTCACCGTCGGCGTCGATGCCGATGTGGAGGTGCCGCCGGTTGATGTGGATGCCGCCGGCGTCGAGGACGCGGGACTTGCGGCCATCTGTTGCAACGCGATCAGTTGTTGCTGCCGGTAAGCCAGCCGCTCCGGATCCTGCTCGCGGCTGATCAACTCCTGCACGTGCTGGATGGCCTCCGGCACGCCACCGTGACGGTCCACGTAGGCTTGCATGTCGAGCGATTTCCCGTTCGGGAACGCCACCACCCATTTGCCGGACTCGTCCTGCATCGCGGTCGCCTTGTCCACCGTCGGCTTCTTGACCACGGGCGGAGGCGGCGCTTTCGCAGCCGACGACGCCGTCACGGGCGGCGGTGTCATGGTCGTCTCTTGCTGGAGAATGGCTGTTTCCTTGCCCTTGGCCAAAACAACGCTGCGGCTGTCGTATTTCACGTCCAACACAACGATATCGCCCGGCAGATGGTCGCCCTCTTTGACAAACCGCGCCATCATCCCCGGGCGCTCCAGGCTGGCTTCTTCGATCTTGCCTTGCCGAATGAATCCGGTCACGCGCCACTCGCCCGCAAATCCCGGCTGGTTCACTTCGGGCTGCGGCGGCTGCGGCGCCTGGGCGAACGCCGCCGAAACCATCGCGCACATCATCCACGCTCGCGTTTTCACAGCGTCTCTGTCTCCTGAAAGTGTCGTCTCATCTCGTGCATCGCTCGTTTCACCAGTCCCGATTATGCGCCAAGTAGGCGCTTGTTTCCAGTGATTAAATCAAGTCCAGTGCCTGCCCCCCGCTGCAGCGGCTACGGGCGTTGGTGCTGGAGAAACCAGTCATAGAGTTTCGGATTGGCATAGGTTTCCGTCCAGGCATCGTGTTTGGCTTCGGGATAGACGGTCAGTTCCACATCCGTGCAGCCGACCTTGCGCAACGCCTTCACCATCCGTTCCGACTCATCCACCTCCACCACCGGGTCTTTCGCGCCGTGAAATGCCCAGACGCCCAGCGACTTGAGCGCCTCCTTCTTTTTCGGATCGGGCAGCAGCACCGCGATGCGCTCGCCGCCGCCGCAAATCGGCGCGATGGCCGCGAACCGTTCCGGGCAGGCGAGGCCGAGGCTCCACGTTCCGTAACCGCCCATGCTCAGGCCGGTGAGGTACATGCGCTTGGTGTCCACGCGGTATTTATGGATTACGTCGTCGAGCAGCGCGATGAGCGCATCGTTGTCCCACCGCTGGCCCGGCGCGCATTGCGGCGACAGGACGATGAACGGAAAATCCGGCCGTTCCCGCACGAGCTTCGGCGGGCCGTGGATGCCCGTTTTCCAGACATTGGTGCCGCGCTCGCCGGAGCCGTGCAGAAAATAAATCAACGGCCATTTTGTTTTGCCGGAGGCTTTGTATTCCTTCGGCAAAAACAGCAAATAGTCCGCGCTGACGGTGCGCGTGACCCGCGTCTTGAACGACTTGGCCGACTGCACGCCGTCGGGGCCGGGTTCGGGGGTGTCGGCGGCACGAACGCTCGCTGCCGCAAACAAAAACATGAGGAGCAGGATGGTCTTGTGCATAAGGCGCGCGCTTCGAACGCGCGCAGCGATTATGCAGATTCCTCCTGCCCCGGCAACAGGGGATTTCCGCTTAGCATCCTGCAAAATTCTCGCGGTCTGCGAAGATTCACCGCAGCCGCCGATGCAAGGAGTCGGAGTCATGGAATGGCCATTTGTCATCGCCGCGTTCCGCCGCCGGCCGCATCCATGCGAACCCAGATCACTCCAGCCACGGTGTCATTGATCTTCGTCAGCGTCTTGATCTCGCGCAGGATGGCGGCGTCGCGTTCGGGCACAAAATCGCACCGCAACTCCTTCAGCGGCGTCCCCCGCAGCGGCGAGAGGTCGGTCACTTTCGTGCGATTGCACCAGAGCACCGTCAACGGCATCCCCTCCAGCGGCGACAGACTGCTCACAGCCGTGTCGTTGCAACTCAGCAGCGTCAGCTTCATGCCGGCCAGCGGCTTCAAGTCCTCCACCTGCGTGCCGCCGCACGTGAGCGCGGACAGCGGCATCCCTTTCAGCGACGAGAGATCGCGAATCGGGTTGTTGTGGCAATACAATGCCGTCAACGCCATTCCTTGCAGCGGCGACAGATCCGACAACGTCCCCTTCTCGTTCGCCGCCGGTGAGACCGTGAGCCACTTCAGCGACTTGAGCGCGCGCACCGGCCAGAGGTTTCGCACGCCCGCCGTCGAGAACGACAGTTCCACCACCGCGTTGCGCTGCACCCGGTGCGTCTCCTTGCCGTCGAAGCCCGGATTGACTTCCTTCAACTTCGCCATCACCGCGGACACCTGCTGCTCGGGCGGCATCGTCCCGACGTTCACGAGAAACGCTGCCGCCGCGCGATCGGCTTCCTTGGACGCCTCGGCGGCGCGCCTGGTCACGGCCACGTTGGCGACCTGAATGAACTCCGCCACCGGCTTTCCGTTGATCCGCTGCAGCATCTGCTTCTCAATCAACAGCCGCGCCGCCTCCTTGTTCGCCACCACCCACACATCGCAACGCAGCTCCTTCAGAGGCATCTCCTTCAGCGGCGACAGATCGCTCACGCCCGTGTCCCGGATATCCAGCTCCGACAGCATCATGCCGCGCAACGGCGAGAGATCGCTTAACGTGCGTTTCTCCGGCGTGCCCCGGCAGGAAAGCTTGCGCAGGCTCGTCAGCGCCCGCACCGGTGAAAGATCCGTCACCCCCGCCGACGAAAACGAAAGTTCCGTCAGCGCGCCATCCTGAAACCGGTGCGTCTCCCTGCCATCGAATCCTAGATTGAGTTCTTTCAACTTCGCCATCACCTGGTGGAATTGTTCCAACGGCGACACCGCCGCCGCAGCTGCCGGCAGCACCGCCGTTTCGGCCGCACCAACCACCAGCGCGCCCGCGGCGAGCGACAAGGATAGAACCACCGGCATCGAGCATTTCATCATGGATAACCTGGCCGTCATCTTACATGCCCTTCATCCAATCGCAAGATGCCGCATCCCCAACCAACGTGACATTTTGGAAACTGTAGCGGCGGTCTCTGACCGCCGTCTGCGATCCCATCGACGACTCCGGCGGTCAGAAACCGCCGCTACAGCGAACGGATACAGCACTTGTGCAGCGCACACGACCGATGTGGAGTCTTGAAAACCATGGTGGCGATTTATGACCACCGCCATCGTGCAATTGCAATGTGTAACGGCTCTCATCTGGTCGGCTCAGGTTGGATCGAGTCGGATTCAGTCGGATCGAGTCGGAACGACCCCACCGGGAGCGCGGACATCCTGCCCGCCGCCGTTTGCACACCAAGCGGCGTTGGATTGGAATCACACAGTCGTATCATGCTCAGATTCAGTCGGTTATTCCCTGCATTCGGATTCTCACTTTGGATCATTTGGGTTCGTTTTATTTTTTGTCCGTCGGGCGTTTTTCACAACATACTGCAATCACGCCTCTTGATTTTCTCTATTTGGGTTCGTTTCGTAAAAAACTGTTTTCTCACCGGGACTTCTCCTACTCGAAACGTTCATTTTCCTATGAACAACCGATGTTTTCCAGTTTTGACCGCGTCCATCATTTGGCTTCGTTTTGCACATTTGCCGTAGCGCCAGCGCAACTCGTTTTCCCTTCTGTCTTCTTTCCATCGTCTTTCTCCTCATGGCTGCCTCTCTGTTTTCCGACTGCTTTCTGACCTCTGTCCTCTCCTTTCTGTCTTCTGACTACTGACTACTGGTTTCTGACTTCTCCTTTCATCATCACGCGCAGAATATAGCGATTTTCTCTATTATGTAAAGTGAAATTTGCTGCTCTTCCGCCCTCCGCCGCGCCCCCGCCAACGCCGTCTCCTCATGCCAACGCGAGGGTCTGCCGTGGCGATCGGAGAACGGCCAAGCGCCGATAGCCGACAGCCAATGAGCCAATGGCCAAGTGCGCGCATCATGGCTTCGCCCTGCGATGAGAAGACGCGGCTGGCAGATGGGAGATGGGAGACGAAAGATGGCAGCCGAAATTGTTTCCCGTTGAGAAACACCATGACGCTGGCGGTTCTTTTCACTTAACTTGCCTCGATGCTGGAGACCAGCCCATAACCGATAGCCGGCAGCCAATGAGCTAACAGTCAATAGGCCCATTGCGCGCCGTGGTGGTGGCGGCAAGATAATAAGGGAACACAGCCAATAACCAGTGAATCAATGGCCAGGTGGGTGTATCATGGCCTCGCAATGGATGACCGGCTATCGGCTATTGCCTCTCGGCTATCAACAAGCAATCCTCACGGAGGAAAAGACACACACCACGCCCGCCCACAGCCTGCGGCGCCGGGAAAGAAACTCCACTGACAACAACCACGAAAGAAATTTCTGCAAAAGCCCTGTAGCGGCGTTCCTGCGAGCGCCGAATGATCGCCAAACTCAAACAATTCGGCGGTCATCCTCAAGAGCTTTTGGAGTGCAGGCCGCCAGTGTGGCCAACGGCTTTTGCAAAGATTTCAGAAAGGAGACAAACACCATGCCCAAGTATGAAAGTTTGAGGATTTGCCGGTCTGGCAGGAGGCGGCACGCCTTTACAACCGGGTGCTCGATCTGCTCGAAGAACGGGACGTGCCGCTGTCGCCGGGTTTCAGAAACCAACTCGACCGTGCGGCGCTGTCGGTGTCGAACAACATCGCGGAAGGTTTTGAGCGGGTGACGACCCATGAATTGACGGCGTTCCTCGCCATCGCCCGCGGGTCCGCCGGCGAGGTGCGTTCGATGATGGCGGTGGTGAAAGACCGGCCGAGGCTCAAGCCCCTGGCGCGGCGCCTGCAAGAGATTCGCGCCATGGCGGAATCGTGCGCCCGGCAGATCACGGCGTGGACCGGTTCCATCGAGAGGTCGCCGGTGCAAGGCAAACGGCACTTGACCGGGCCGGTGAAGGCGCAGCGCGAAGCGGTGCAGGTGGCGCGCCAGTTCCGGCTCGATTTTCTGCGCGGCCTCAAGCCGGATCACCCGCTCTATCATTCGCCCGAAGCGCGTGCCGCGCGCGGTGAGGAAGCCGGAGAACAGCAACCGGAGAATAGCCAATAGCCAAGAGTCGATAGCCAATGCAACCAACGGCGCAATGTGCCAATAGCCCATTGCGCACTACGGTGATGGCGGCAAGAAGTTTACGGGTGAATAGTCAGAAGCCAATGAGCCAATACCAAGTGTGCGTCGCGGCGGTGGCGGCAAGACGAATAAGGGAAAATAGCTGATAGCCGTTACCCAATAACCAACAACTAATGAGCTAATGAGCCAATGGCCAGGTGCGCATATCATGCGCTTCGCAACGCGATGATCGGCTATCGGCTATTGCCCATTGGCCATTCCGAAGCGTCGAGCCGGGGTCGTCACCTGGTTTCCCGCAACATGATTCCTCTGAAGCAACGGCGGCGTGGCATCCGGGCCGGTCGTTGAAGCCGCCGTAGAATTGTTTCTCGGCGACGGGATCATAAGGATAGATGCTCATGTAGCTGTGGACGCCTTTGACCAACAGATAGTCGGCCAATACCCACTGGATCTGCGCGGGCGTGATGGCGTCGTGACCGCCAGGAGGGACAAGGGGGAAGATGCGGTTGGCAGATGGGAGATGGAAGAGGGCAACGCAGATGACGGATGAGCAAGGACCAAGGACGGAAGACAGAGATCGGAGGTCGGCAGTCAGCGGTCAGCAGTCCGTGTTCAGTGGGCCATGGACAGCGGCGGGCTTTTCATGACTTCGTTTCCGGTCTGGCGAGCAACGCGCGAAACTCTTTCAACTTCGCTGCGTCTTCGGGCGGCAAGGAGTCCATCAGTTTCAGCACTTTGGCGGGATGGGCGGTCGCTTCTTCCGCCACGCGCATCGGCTCGTCCACCACCTCGAAAAGATCGCGGTCCACCGCGCCCGCAATGAACGGCAGGAATAGAACCGCGCAAAACCGCTGCATCGCGCCATCCACCTTCACGAAACCGTGAAGGTCGCACTTGAGAACGCCGGGTTGCAGTTCCCGGTAGTGGAACAACAGGATGGCGCGGCCCGACTGCTGCGCGGCTTCCTTGTCCGCGCCCTCGCAGAAGAAAAGTCGCTCGCCCGGCGCGACGCGAAGCGGCCGGAGATAACCGGCGGCGCCCTTGTGGTCGTCGGCGAAATAAGAACCGTCCGGCTGCCGCTCCATGCGATAGTCCGCGATCTTCAACGACTGCGCCACGATGGAGCTTTGGCCAAGGTGGCTCATGAGATACTCGAAGATGTCGTATCGCGCGTGGACTGTCAGCCCGGGTCTCCGGATGTTTCGGTAGAGTGTGTAGCCCGGCACGACCTGCCGCACGCGCGCACGCGCCGCCGCGTCGAGCTTGTCAAAAGGAATCAGCGACTCCGGCTGCTGCGTCGCAAGCGCAATATTGGCCCCTGTGGTCAGGACCACAGCCAGCAGGAAGCCAATGGAACTCGGTCTCATAAGTATTTCGAGGAATGAAACACAGAGAACCGCACACCGCAAAAAGTTTTTGCGCAGCCAGAGGACGTTGGGCGCATCTTGGCACCCGCGCCAAGGCCCGGAGGGCTGGCCGAAAATAGCCCAGTGCTTTAGGGCCTGTTGCCCAAACGCATGATTAGAGGCAGTGGCGGGAATGGCGGCGGCCAGCGGCTGGGAAGCGGTTGGCCGCCAATGTATGACCCGTTGGG
>CAIQCK010000031.1 GCA_903870275.1 uncultured bacterium
ATGATCGTCAACCGATCCCGTTCCTTCCGACTCATCGTTAATGTCTCCATCTTGTGACCGGAGTTGCTACCGCAACCCCGTCCCAAAGGGGACATTTCTATTGAGTTACAAGGGGGACATTCTCATGGAGTTCCGACACCTTTTCGCCCTTTTGCTTGACGACGATGGAGCGGTTGACTACCCTGCCCATGCTTGGTAGGCGAAGGTGTCATGTTGGGACGTCGTATTGCCGCAACCGGTTGCGGCGCGTGTTTGATTTTTGTCCGATGCCTGTGCCCGCCTTGGCAATCGCCTGGGTCCTCACAACGTGTTTGGAAATGGGGCAGGCGGATGGATCGAGTCGAAAATGCGGGCAACAAGGCCGTTGATCCCAATTTCTAGCATGCAAACCAGCGACTTGGCGTGGTATTGCGCGCGGACCAAGCCCAAGCACGAGCATATCGCAGCAGCGAATGTGCGCAAAAATCTTGGGCTGGAAGTGTTCCTGCCGCGGCTGCGGGCCGAACGGGCGACTCAGCGCGGGGTGGTACGGGTCGTCGAGCCTCTCTTTCCCTGTTACGTCTTTGTCCGTTGTGCGCTCGACGAGAAAGCCAGCGAGATTCGTTACACGACGGGCGTCAGCAGCCTCGTGCATTTTGGCGACCGGATTCCACCGGTGCCGGACGCGGTGATCGGGGAGTTGCGGGAGTTTTTCGAAGCCGAAGAACCCATGATCGTTGACGATCATCTCCCGGACGGGGTCGAGGTGGTTCTGACGGAAGGGGCTTTTGCCGGGATGCGCGCCTTCGTATTGCGCGCCTTGCCGGCACGGCAGCGCGTTCAGGTTTTGCTGGATATTCTGGGGCGCGCCACGCTGGTGGAAGTGGACCGGCGTTCGGTGGTGCTGGAGAAAAGTTGTGTGGCGGATCGCATACCGTTATTGGCAGTGCCGCATCGAGAGATGCTGCAGGTTTAAGTTGAAGCAGCAAACAATCCAACCTCCGATGACTGTTTTCGGAGGCGGCAACATGGGTTGGCGCGAAGAAACAACCGCGCCAGCAAGTGCGGAGCTTTGCGTCCAAAATGGCGGCTTCGTTTCGTGTCGAACCCTGTTTATGGTTTTCCGGGCATGAATCGCTCCTCTGATGAAGTTCATTGCGAAGGATCGAGTCCCGTCGGTCCCGCGCGGATTCCGCTCTGGAAGCGGGTCTTGGACGTGGCGTGCGTGCTGCTGACGATCCCTTTGCTTTTGCCGGTGGCCCTGGTCATCGCCGTGATGATCAAGATCGGCTCCCGCGGGCCGGTTCTCTTCAGGCAGGAGCGTGTGGGTTACCAAGGCAGACGATTCGTGTGTTTGAAGTTTCGGACGATGTTCGTGGGCGCGGACGCGGCCGTCCACCAGGGGCATTGGAACAACCTGATCACGTCCAATGTGCCGATGAAAAAAATGGATTTGCACGGCGACCCTCGGTTGATTCCCGGTGGTCGGTTGTTGCGGGTGTCCGGCTTGGACGAATTGCCGCAGATTATCAATGTGCTTTGGGGCGAAATGAGCCTGGTCGGGCCTCGCCCCTGCATTCCCTACGAGTATGAAAAATATTTGACGTGGCAGCGAGAACGATTCAATACGCTGCCGGGCTTGACAGGCCTTTGGCAGGTCAGTGGCAAGAACAGGACCACCTTCGTTGAAATGATGCATTTGGACATTGAATACGTTCGGAACAAGACCCTATGGTTGGACTTGAAGATCATCGCCAAAACCATCCCGGCTCTGATCGTGCAAATGTATGATATGCGAAACGGGCAAAAGTCTGTCGAGCGTTCCGGTTCAGCCAAGGTGGGTCCGCCCTGAACAGGGGGCCCATTGGCGACACTTGGCAATCAAGTGTTTCTCTGCTAGTTATCCAAAGACGCAGGAGACGATTTAACCTGGGAAAAAATGCCAAAACCAATAAAGATCGGTGTTGTGGGGTGCGGGTATTGGGGGCCGAACTTGGTCCGCAATTTCAGGTCGCTGCCCGATTGCAGCCTGACAGCGATGTGCGACACCAGCGAGCTTCGCCTGAAACACCTCAAGTCGTTGTATCCCGAAATCGAGGGTTTCAATGATTATGATCGCGTGCTGGACGGCGCCGATGTGGACGCGTTGGTCATTGCCACGGCCGTCAAACTGCATTATCCCATGGCCAAAGCGAGCTTGTTGGCCGGCAAGCACACCTTCATCGAAAAGCCCATGGCGCGGTCGTCGTTTGAGTGCGAAGAGTTGATCGAGATTGCGCGCAAGAAAGGGGTGGTGTTGATGGTGGGGCACACCTTCCTCTATTCGCCCACGGTCAGGAAAATCAGGGAAATTGTGGAGGGCGGCGACTTGGGCGAGATCCGGTATATTTCCGCCCGTCGGCTCAATCTGGGGCTTTTCCAGAGAGACATCAATGTGGCGTGGGATTTGGCGCCGCACGATATTTCCATTGTTTTATACATCATGGGAGAGCAGCCCACCCGCGTCAACTGTTGGGGCACGGCCCACATTACTCCGGGGATCGAGGATGTCACCATGATGAGCCTTTTGTTTAACCGGGAGCGGTCGGCCATCATTCACAGCAGTTGGCTCGATCCAAGGAAGATCCGGGAGATTACCATCGTCGGCAGCAAAAAGATGGTTGTTTATGACGACCTCGAACCGCAGGAGAAGGTCAAAATTTACGACGCGCGCGTTGACAAGCCGCCTCACTACGACACCTTTGCCGAATTCCATTACGCGTATCATTACGGCGACATGCACGCACCCTACGTCCGGCAGGAAGAACCGTTGAAGGTTGAGTGCCAGCACTTTTTGGATTGTATCCGGCATGGAACCACCCCGCTGACGAGCGGCAAGCGGGGGCTGGAACTCGTGCGGATTCTGGAGGCGTCCTCCGCGTCTTTGAAGACGGGCGGCGCCTCGGTGGATCTGACGCATTGACACGGGAAACTCTGCGCGCGAGTTGCCGGAAGACCCAGCGAACGAATTTGTTGCATGGAATGATTTAGAAAACTCCAGCGGCCCATGAACTCATCCCAGCACCCTTTTCAGAAAATCGCCCCGGACGTAAAACTCGGCAAAAACGTTCGCGTCCACGGTTTTGTGAACCTGTATGGTTGCGAAATCGGCGATGACGTGAAGATCGGGACTTTCGTGGAAATCCAAAAAGGGGCCAGGATCGGCCATCGCTGCAAAATCTCCAGTCATACGTTTATCTGCGAAGGCGTGACACTGGAAGAGGAGGTCTTTGTCGGCCACAACGTCACTTTCATTAATGACCGCTATCCGCGGGCCACGAATGCGGAAGGCGCCTTGCAGACCGAGGCCGATTGGAAGTGCATTGGAACGCTGGTCAAGCGCGGCGCATCCATCGGTTCCAGTGCGACCTTGCTTTGTGGAATCACCGTCGGCGAAAACGCCGTGATCGGCGCGGGCAGTGTCGTGACCAAAGACGTGCCGGCCGGCGCGGTGGTTGCGGGAAACCCCGCCCGCGCCCTGAAAAAGAAACTCCCTGTAATCGCCCGCCGCTCAAAACCGCGTGTCCGCGCCGTCTGAAATTCAACCGGTTTCCGGGGACGCGCTTCCAACAGACCGAACGCGCGCCGCCGGTGACACCGTGGAGCGGGTGAATCCGTTGGAGATCGCTGGGTGGGATGCGATGGTGCTTGCATACCCCGGTTCCTCGATTTTTCACACAGCGGCTTGGGCCAGGGTTCTGCAAAGCACTTACGGCTATACGCCCCTCTATTTCACCCGTCGGGAATCCGGCCGCCTACGGGCGTTGTTGCCGGTCATGGAAGTGGATAGCTGGTTGACGGGACGGCGCGGCGTTTCACTGCCTTTCACGGATGATTGCGAGCCGTTGTGTTTGGATGCCGCCGAGTTCCGCGATGTCCTGCAAAAAGTGACGGAATACGCGGCGGAACGGGACTGGAAATACCTGGAATGCAGAGGCGGAAAAGAGTTTTTCACCGGCGCGCCGGCTTCCACCTCTTTTTACAGCCATCTACTCAGCCTGACCGGCGGTGACGAGGCGCTTTTCGCCAAAGTGGAAAGCGCCGTGCGGCGGGCGATACGCAAAGCCGAAAAAACCGGCGTCAGCGTGGAGTTTGCCCAGAGTCTGGACGCCATGCGGACGTTCTACGACCTGCACTGCAAGACGCGCATCCGGCACGGCTTGCCGCCGCAACCGTTTCGTTTTTTCCAAAACATCCACGACCACATTCTGTCACAGAACCATGGGTTTGTCGTTCTGGCCAGATATCAGCAGGCGCCGGTGGCGTCCTCTGTTTTTTTTCATTGGGGGAAAAACGCCATCTACAAATATGGCGCATCCGACGAAGCCTTTCAGCACTTGCGCGCCAACAACCTTGTCATGTGGGAGGCCATCCGATGGTATGGCCGCCACGATTTTGAACAGTTGCATTTTGGCCGCACTTCTCTTACAAATCAAGGCTTGCGGCGATTCAAACTGGGTTGGGGGACGGAAGAACGCAGCATCGAATATGTGAGATACGACAGGCGAAAAAAGGATTTCGTAACGGTTAAAGATGAATCATCTGGCTGGCACAGTCACGTGTTTCACAGGATGCCAGGCTTTCTTTCCAAGTGGGTTGGGACGGTGCTTTATAAACACATGGCGTAGGGTTGATGTGAAGTGGCATGGCAGCTTCAGAGTTGTTAAGGTGAGACTTTGATCAGGGCAACGATAAACGAGACCCGCAGAGAAAGGCAGAGCAACGCGTGAATACTGTGGATAACAAACAGACAGCGGCCCCAAGTTTAGGGATTTCTTTGGGCGATATTTACTACGTGCTGTTCCGGCAGAAGCTGAAAATCGTCCTTTTTTCCGCGCTGGGCGTTCTGGCGGCCACCGGTTTTTACTGGGCCAAGCCGCCGCTATTCCAGTCCGAGGCCAAGCTGTTTATTCTCTATGTGGTGACCACCCAGGTGCCGAAGCTGTCCGGCCCGGAAGCCAATGTGAAAACGCCCGATGAGCGGGGCGAGAACATCATGAATTCCGAGGTTGAAATCCTGACGAGCATGGATTTGGTGCAACAAACGGTGGACACCTTTGGAGCGGACAAGATTCTGGCGAAAGCGGGCGGCGGCGATGACCGCATCAGAGCGGCCGCGTTCATCAAGAGTAATCTGACCGTGGAGACGCCAAAAAGAAGCGATGTGATTCGCGTCGTCTTGCAGCATCCGGACCCTCAAGTGGTTCAGCCCGTTCTCAGCAGCTTGATTGACAATTACATCAAACGGCACATTGAGATCCACCGGGCGGTCGGAATCATACACGATCTCTTGACCCAGGAGACGGACCAGATGCGTCTCCGGCTCGAACAGACGGAACAGGAACTCCACACCGCCAAAAGCAAGGCGGACGTGCTCTCGCTCGATGACGCGAGAAGGGCCTACACCGATCAGATTTCAGAAATCCGCCGGAACATCCTTTCCGCCGCCGCCGAGTTGGCGGAACGCCAGGCGGAATTCCAGGAGATGAGGAAGACCTCGGTCGTGCCTGTTGTCCGGCCGGCCACCGTGGCACCGACGACCGCCCCGCCGTCGACACCCCCGCCGCCGGAACTGCGCATGAAACCCGATGATGAATACCAGCACGTTCTGGAGCGGCTTGATTTCTTGCGGAAGAAGAAGATGGAGTTGCGGACTCAATACACGGAGCACAGTGTGTTGGTCAAAGGGATCAACGATCAGATTGTCGAAGCCGAGAATCGCAAGCGGCAGCTTGAGGCGGCGAATCCGAGTCTGACCATGATCAGTATTCCCACGGCGACGCCGGCAGCGACGCCGGCGTCGGCACCCGCGTCGGCTCCCGGGTCGGCAGTGGCTTACCCCCAGCCAGCGACCTCCTACGATTCGGTGACCGAATCTGCCAAGATCATGGCTCTCCAAACGCGGATCAAGATTTTGAATGCGCAGTTGGATCAGATCCGGATCGAAACCAGCAGATTTGATGAGAAGGGGGATATCATCAACGAACTGCAACGGAAGAAAGAATTGCAGGAGGCCAGCTACCGGTTTTATGCCAACAGTCTGGAACAGGCCCGTATTGAGGAAGCCTTGGGTGCCGGGAAGGTCCTGAACATCAACAAGATTCAAACGCCATCACCTCCCTTTAGAGACTGGTTTGTGACTCTCCGGCTCCTGGCAACGATCGTCATGGGCGGTATCCTGGCCGGAATCGCGTTGGCGTTTGTGTCCGATCTGTATCTGGATCGTTCCATCAGGCGCCCGGTGGATGTTGAGAAGAAATTGCGCCTGCCGTTGCTCCTGACCATTCGCGACATCGGTTGGTTTGGCCGCCGCCGCGTCGCCAAGGCCAATCAACGAATGTTGCAGAGGACGGACGCAAGCGCCGGAGGTGGGTTGTCTGAAGAAACCGCCGGGCTGGTTCCCAAACTCTTCAATGATCCTCTCCTGCCGTTTTATGAGGCGCTCAGAGACCGGCTGGACCAGCGACTGGAGAGCCGAAATCTCGATCACAAACCGAAATTCATTGGCGTCACGGCCGTTGACGAGAATGCCGGTGTGACGACGCTGGCGACGGGCCTGGCCGTTTCCCTTTCGGAGACCGAAAACAGAAACGTCCTTTTGATTGATTTGGATCGGGATTTGGGAGTGGCGAAGCAGTTTTACAAGGGACAGATCACGGAGCACGATTTGGGCGATGCCCTGGATCCCAAATACAAAGTCTTGATCCAGAACAGCGACGGGACGGGCGGGGAACCGGACTTTGAAAAACTCGCCCACGTTTTGCGAAATCAATACCCCGACATTCTGAAAAAACTCAAGGTCAGCGAGTATGATTGCGTGGTTTTCGACATGTCTCCGATCGCCCCGACCAGCATCACGTTGCGGCTTGCGGGATTCATGGATGAGGTGGTGCTCGTCATCGAATCGGAGAAGACCAATCAGGACGTTGCCGGGGATGGAATTTCACTGCTCCTGGAATCGAAAATCAGCGTGTCGGCCGTGCTGAACAAAATTCGGAACTACGTTCCGTCGTCACTGCATCAGGAGTTTTGGGGCGGTGTTTGAGAAGAGGAAGGATTCCTTCCGGGTTTTACGAGAGAGATGGCAGGCGTGCTTTACGGCAGCCTTGAGGGTCGATGGTGGTACGTCCATGTTCCGCCCAGGGTGCGTTCTCCTGAAGACGACTTTTTTGAATCTGTTCTTCAGTAAATTTCCATGTTGAAAGAGCGGCTTTATTACCTAATCAAGCCCTTACTGCCTTGGCGGTTGCGCATGGCTTTGCGAAGGGTGCTGGCCGGGAGAAAACGGCGGCAGTGGAAGGATGTTTGGCCGATGAATCCGTCAGCAGACCGCCCGCCCGATGGCTGGCCCGGCTGGCCGGATGGCAAAAAATTCGCTTTTGTCCTTACCCACGATGTCGAAGGCCCCAGAGGCTTGGCCAAGTGCCGGCAACTGGCGCAATTCGAGATGAAGTTGGGTTTCCGCTCTTCATTCAACCTTGTTCCTGAGGGTGATTACACCGTCCCGCCTGAATTGCGCGCGGAACTGACACAGAGCGGTTTCGAGATAGGCGTGCATGACCTGCACCACGACGGCAAGCTCTACAACAACCGGCAGGACTTCGCCCGAAAGGCGGCGCAGATCAACCATTACCTCAAAGAATGGGGCGCCATTGGTTTCCGATCGGGCTTCATGCTCCACAATCTGGATTGGGCCCACGACATCGGCGCGTTTTACGACGGATCCACCTTCGACACCGATCCTTTCGAACCGCAGCCGGATGGGATGGGGACCATCTTCCCATTTTGGGTCTCCCAACCGGACAGGCCGGGATATGTGGAGCTTCCTTACACACTGTGCCAGGACTCCACGCTTTTCCTGGTTCTGCAGGAAACCACGGCGGACATCTGGATTCGAAAACTGGACTGGGTGGCGCAACACGGCGGCATGGCGCTCGTCAACGTCCATCCGGATTACATTCGCTTTGAAGGCGAAGCGGCTTCGGAGCGAACCTACCCGGTTGCTTTCTACGAAAAACTTTTGCGTCACGTGTGTGACCGCTACGGCTCGTCGGCGTGGTGTTGCCTGCCCAGGGACGTGGCGGCCTTCGCGGCACCGCTCAAGTTGAAGCTTCGTCCGAGGCCAAAGCGCGTTTGCATGCTCAGCTACTCGGATTACGCGGAGGACACGCGGGTCATTCGTTATGCGGAAACCCTGGCTGACCGGGGCGACCACGTGGATATGCTGGCCTTGCGACCGAAGCCTGAAAGCTTGACGCAGGAGAAAATCGGCAACGTCAACCTGTTTCGCATTCAGATGCGGTTTGGCAAGACGGAGCGTTCCCCCCTGTCGTTTCTTTATCGTCTGGCGCGTTTCTTGTTCGTGGCCACACTGTGGATTGCCCGCCAGCACGCGCGCGAACGCTACGACTTGATCCATGTCCATAACGTGCCGGATTTTCTGGTGTTTGCCGCCGCCTATCCCAGACTGACCGGCGCCAAGGTGATCCTCGACATCCACGACATTGTTCCGGAGTTTTATGCCAGCAAGTTTGGCATCGGCGAGAACACCCCCATCGTCTCCCTGCTGAGATGGATGGAGCGCCTCTCGGCCAAGTGGGCGGATCACGTGATCATTGCGAACCATCTTTGGCTGCACAAGTATGCGTCCAGAACCGGCGCGGACGGCAAGTGCTCCGTCTTCATCAATAATGTGGATGCGGACATTTTCCACCCGCGTCCGCGCACCCGGCACGACGGCAAGACCATCCTCTTGTTTCCGGGCGGCCTTCAAAGACATCAGGGGTTGGACATCGCCATTGGTGCCTTTTGCAAAATCAACGAGGAACTGCCGGATGCGGAATTTCACATTTACGGTGACGGCAGCATGAAGGAGGTGTGGATAGACCTGTGCAGAAGGCTCGGTCTGGACGGCAAGGTTCGTTTCTTTGATCCGGTGCCGGTGCGTCAGATCGCCGGCATCATGGCCAACGCCGACATCGGCGTCGTCCCCAAGCGCGCCGACTCTTTCGGCAACGAAGCCTACAGCACCAAGATCATGGAATTCATGTCGCTTGGTGTCCCGGTCGTGGCATCGAACACCAAGATAGACCGGTACTATTTTAACGATTCCGTGGTCTGTTTTTTTGAATCGGGCGACCGCGACGGCCTTGCCGAGGCCGTGCTGCGCGTGGTGCGCGACGAGACGTTCCGCCGGCAGCTTGTCTCGCACGCTTCCGAGTATGCCGCCCAAAACACATGGCAGACTCGCAAGGCCGGTTATCTCGAACTGGTGGATTCTCTTTGCGCTGGGACGCGCAAAGGCGCTTGAGGCACGCGCGGAGACCGGCGAAAGACTTCAACGGTATTCTCATGCCAGTCCGTCTGGATCGCTTGCTGACGCTGTGGCTGTTCCAACCGCTGCGGCGCTCGGTTTGGAAAACGGGCGGATTCCGCCTGCCCGTGTTGATGTATCACAGTGTTTCGGACGAGTCCGAGGCTGGAGTGCCTCCATACTACCGGACATCCACCAGCCCGAGAGCTTTTGCCGGGCACATGGCGCTGCTGCGGGCGCATGGCTTCCAGACGGTGAGTTTAAAAACCGGCCTGCGGATGCTCCGCGGCGAAGATGCCGCGCGGGAGAAATCCGTGGTGTTGACCTTCGACGACGGATTTCGCGACTTTCGCACGGCGGCTTTTCCGGTCCTGCGGCAATACGGGTTTAACGCCACCGTCTTTTTGACCACCGCTTTCGTTGGTCAAAAGCCGGATCGTTTCAAAATGCGGGAATGTCTGACGTGGGGCGACGTGCGGGAATTGCAGCAGGCCGGAATGGAGTTTGGTTCCCACACGGTGAACCACTCGATGCTGGTTGATCTGGCGTGGAAGGACGTCGAAAAAGAAGTGCGTGTTTCGAAAGCTGAAATCGAACAACACCTTGGCGAGCGTGTGATTTCGTTCGCTTATCCTTATGCATTTCCAAGCTTGCGCACGGATTTCGTCGGCCGTCTCGGCCGGCTTTTGCGGGAAACGGGCTACGAATGTTGCGTCACGACGGACATTGGCAGTGCGAGCGCGGCGAGCGATGCGTTTGCCATCCCCCGCCTTCCGGTGAACGGCGATGATGACGTGAACTTGTTGGAAGCCAAACTCGACGGAGGCTATGACTGGATGGCGGCGCCCCAACGCTTGTTCAAGACGCTCAAGCAATGGAGACGTTTCCGGGGGGGAATCAACCCGAGTGGCAACTGACGTGGATGTTTCCATCATCATCGTCAACTGGAATTCCGCGGCTTACGTGCAAGCGTGCGTCCGCTCCATCTATCAGCACACGCGCGACGTCCGTTTTGAGATCATCGTTGTGGACAGCGGATCGTTTGACGACTGCGGCGGCATGTTGGCGCGAGAGCATCCCCAAGTCCGCTTCATCCAAAGCGACAAGAACGTGGGATTCGCCAAAAGCAACAACCTGGCCGCCAGAGGCGCGGAGGGTCGCTTCCTGCTTTTCTTGAATCCCGACACCGAAGTGCGCGGCCCCGCGCTCCACAAGTTGTTCGACGCCGCCACGGCTCTTCCGGACGCAGGCGCACTGGGCGCGCGCCTTCTCAACAGCGACGGCACGTTGCAGACAAGCTGCCTTCAGGCTTTCCCGACTATTGCCAACCAGGTCCTCGATGCCGATCTTCTCAGGAAATGGTTTCCGCAAGCGCGGGTGTGGGGGACGGCTGCGTTGTATGCGAAAACGACGGACCCGATTCAAGTCGAGGGAATTTCCGGCGCGTGCCTGATGACATCGCGCGCGGTTTTTGACCGGGTGGGCGGCTTCAGCGAAGATTATTTCATGTATTACGAGGACATGGATTATTGCCTCAAGGTTCGCAAGGCGGGCCGGAACAACTATTTCGTGCCGGCGGCGGAAGTGGTGCACCATGGCGGCAAGAGCAGCGGCGGGGATTACAGCCGCACCGCCAGCGTGGTGATGGCGGAGTCGGGCTGGCGGTTTTTCCTCGCTCAACACGGCCGGGTTTACGCCGCCCTCTTCCGCGCGTGCATGGCAACGAAGGCGGTTTCGCGCTGTTGCATGCTGGCGTGTGTGCGTTGGCTCGCCCCCTCGACGCGCCGTCGGGAGCAGGCCAAAGCGGCGCTCGGCAAGTGGGTCTCAATCCTTCGCTGGTCGTTCGGCGGCGAAAAAACGGCGGCCCGTGTTCCATGAACGGATTCAACGCATGAACCGCACTGCCTACGTCCTGGTGACGCCTGCCCGCAACGAGGAGGCGACCGTGGAGACCACAATCCAGTCCGTGCTGGCACAAACGATTTTGCCGCAGGAGTGGATCATCGTCAGCGACGGTTCGACCGATCGGACGGATCAGATCGTTGAACGTTACACGAGCAAACATCCATTCATTTCGCTTCTGCGATTGAACAACAGGGGCACACGCAGTTTCGCTTCGGTTGTGTTTGCCACCGAGGCTGGATACAAGGCGCTGGAGACCAGGGATTACGACTACATTGGCTTGCTGGACGCGGACGTTCGTTTCAAGCCCGACTATTTTGCCAGTCTGATTCAACGGTTTGAGGCCAATCCGCGATTGGGGCTTGCCGGCGGATTGGTGCCGGATGTGATCAATGGAAAGGTCATCCCATCCCCGCCGCAGAATCTGAAAGAAATCGCCGGCGCAACCCAGTTCTTCCGGCGGTCCTGTTTCGAATCGCTGGGCGGGCTGATGCCCATTCCCGAGGGTGGGTGGGATGCGATTACCAGCGTCCAGGCGCGGCGCAACGGCTACGAAACGCAGACGTTTCCCGACCTGATCGTGGAACACTTGAAGTTCCGCTGCGGCAGTGAAGGCCATGCCCTTCGTCGCCGCTGGCAGATGGGTGTGCGGGATTACGCGCTGGGCAATGACCCGGTGTTTCAGTGTTTTAAATGCGCCTTTCGCGGGTGGGAACCGCCATTTTTAATCGGTTCGCTGACGAGGCTCTGCGGCTATGCCTGGTGTGTCCTCAGTCGGCGCGCGCGTTATCTGTCCCCCGATTTGGTTGCCATCATTCGCGCCGAACAGCGGGCTCGATTGTTTTCCTGGAAAAAAACCGAGTGAACGCTTGCGAAGCCATGGTTTCCGTCGATCCCAACCATCAGAAATGATCCGAGACATGATGCAATTCCATTCCATATCCATACGCTTCTCGTTGCTGGTGCTTGCTCTGGGAATCTCCATGTGCGGCGCGTCGGCCGAAACCTATTATGTGGATTACGAAAAAGGCGATGATGCCAGGGATGGGCGGTCCACAGCCGCTTCGTGGAAGCATTGTCCGGGTGACGCCAGCGCCACGCAGGTTCCACAGGCGGCGGCCTTGAGCCCGGGCGACACGGTCAGGTTCAAGGGGGGTGTTCACTATGGCGGCATGATTCATCTGGCATTCAATGGCGCGGTCCATAACCCGGTCACCTACGACGGCAACCTTTTGGCCGACTGGGGCAAAGGCAAGGCGGTGATCGATGGCGAGTATTTGAACGACGATGCGCGCCGTTACGGTTTCCTGGCCGATGCCGGTGCAAGCCATGTCGTCATCAGGAATTTTGAAGTCGTGCATCTCGGTGGAGCGCCCGTTCTTCAGAATCCCACCACCAGCAAGCCACAACCCGTGTATAACCCGGGCTATGGCGTGTATTTGCGCGATGCCGAGGATGTGGAGGTGCGCGATTGCTATTTCCATGAGTTGGGGATTTGGACCAACGGGCCGCCGGCGTCTTCTCAAAACGGCTTGGGCGGATTTGGCATCTATGCGTTTGGCGTGGACGGTCTGAAGGTCGCCAATTGCGAATTCACCCGGATGGAAAAAGGAATTCGCATCTCGCCGGGGCAGTATGGACGGAACAAGTCCGCGCGGCGAGTGCTCATCACGGATTGCGATTTCCACAATTACATGCGCTGGCTGCTCGAGCTATCCACGAGCGGTGACGGCACGATGCTGGACGATATTACGGTGTGTCATTGTCAGTTCCACGATTTCACGGAATACGACAAAGACTCATGGCAGGGCGCGGGGCCGAATCCTCATACGGACGGCATTATTCTGGGCGTTTCCGAAACATACAAGAATCGCACTTACGGCGTCATACGGTTGCATTCCAATTATTTTTATCAAAACGCGACCAACGGCGGGGGAACGGCGATGATTTTCCTGACCACGATGGGTGGGAACGTCCAAATCTACAACAACGTTTTTGTCAATGTCCGGCATTCGCTTGGAGCGATTTATGCCCAGGACGGCCCGCTGCAGGGATCGGGAGACACACCTCCCAATTTTGAGATTTATAATAATTCGTTCTTTGACGAGAAATCTGCGGTGACGTTGAGGACCGTGACCGAGGGCGGGGAATTGAATCGCGGCACCGTCAGGATTTTGAACAACGTGTTTTACAAATCGGTGGGTGACGGGGCGTTTTCGGTGATATTCTACGACCCCAATAGTGTCCCGCAGATGTTGGATTATAATTGTTACTACACTCCCCGCCCGGACCAGCTTATCATGGAGCGTATCGTTCCGGGCGGCAAAGCGTATGCGACTTTGGCGCAAGCCAGGAGCACATGGGGTTGGGAAGTGCATGGCCTGAGTGCAAACCCCAATTATAGGGACGTCAGCTCCGGCATAGGGTTGAACAGCAGCCAGAACGATCTGCATCTATGGAACAACTCCCCTTGCATTCATACGGGCACGAACCTGTATGGCATGTTCACGGTCGACAAAGACGGGTCATCCCGTCCGCCAGCGGGGAACTGGGAAGTCGGGGCCTTTGGAAGAAAATGAGAGGACCTGTGATGACGCAACACGTTCCCAGCAGCGCGGTAAAGAGGGGACTGCGATGCCGGTGTCTTGCATGGTCGCCGGGCCGTTTGGAAGTGTCCTTGCCGGGTCCGGCGAATTTCGGCTTGAGGAACCTCCTTTGGAGTGGCATGGTCGTCGGTTGAGACATTTGTATGGAGAGTCCTTTTGGGTATTTGCAGGAAACGATAGGGTTGAGCGGCTATGCGGTGTTGTTCGCCGCCGTGATGGCGTTTTTGATTCTGGTGTTGCCACGCCGTTATGCCTTGCTGCCTTTGCTGGTCACCTGTTTTTACATGACCTTGGGCCAGGTGGTGCTGATCTTCGGTTTCCACTTCACCATGTTTCGCGCCCTGATTTTCATTGGCTGGGTTCGAATTCTGTTGCGCGGCGAATATGTGGGGATCAAGTGGACTTCTTTGGACAAAATATTTCTATGGTGGGTTGTCATCAGCTTTATCACGGGTTCGATACTCACTCCCACAGGTGAAGGCGTCCAGAACCGGCTCGGTTTTGCCTACAACGCGTTGGGGTCCTTTTTCTTCGTCCGCTGCCTTGTGCGGGACTGGGACGATTGGCTCGTTCTGACTCGCGGGTTGGCTGTCATTTTCATTCCGTTGGCCATCTCCATGCTCGTTGAGAAATTCACGGCCCGGAACGCATTTGCCGTGTTCGGAGGAGTGCCTCCGGAGACGTTCGAGCGCGAAGGCAGTTTGCGCTGCCAAGGTCCGTTTGCGCACCCGATTCTGGCGGGAACCATGGGTGCCACGACATTCCCGTTGTTGTTCGGGGTTTGGAGGGGGTCTACGAATGGACGAGACCGGTCGCTGGCGGTGATCGGCATGGTGTGTTCGGTGATTGTGGTTTTTGCTTCCGCTTCAAGCGGTCCTCTGGGCGCCTGGCTCTTTGCAATCATCTGTTTGGCCCTGTGGAGATATCGCTTGCAGTTGTATCGTTTCAGGAGGGGGCTGGTTTGGGGCCTGATTATCGCTCAGTTGTTCATGAAATCGCCGGTGTGGTATCTCTTCGGCAAGTTGAGCGTGTTCTCGGGCGGAACGGGATGGCACCGATCCATGGTGATTGATCAGGCTCTCAAACATTTCCAAGAATGGTGGCTGGTGGGCACGACGTTTACGGCGCATTGGGACGAACCCAGCATTCTCCCTCTGGACCCGGACAACATTGATATTACCAACCAGTATATCATCGAGGGCATCTCCGGAGGTCTGATCAAAATGGTCCTCTTCATCGCCGTTATCGTCTCCTGCTTCCGGATGATTGGCCGTGTTCTCAGGTCGCTGGAAGGTATTTCATATGAGAGACAGATGCTGGTGTGGGGAATTGGGTGCGCGTTTACCGCTCACGTCATTTCCTTCCTTTCCGTCTCGTATTTTGATCAGACCGTGGTGATTTACTACGTGCTTCCCACCATCGTGGCGTCACTTGCCACCTCTGTTCAGGAGGAGACGGCAGGAGGGGATAATTCGGTGGCGCTCGAACCGGCGATGGCGTCCTAAGCAGAGAGTCTGAAACTCCTGCGGCCAATGGCTGTCACGGGGTTTCATCCGCGGAAACAGGATCGTGCAGTGTGCCGGTATTGGTGACGACGGACAACCGGCTGTCGCCGGCTGAAAAAACGCGGCGGTTTATTCCCGATGTTGTCGGCGGTTAGAGCCGAACATGACCGTAGATGTGTATAACGAGGGGCTGAAGTTCAACGCGCTGCAGGAGGATTGGCGCCGGTTGCAGCGCCATCCCAACACCGATCTGGACCACTTCGCCCTTTACTTGAGCCATCAGGGATCGTCTGCCCGGCCCTGGGTGATGGCAGTGAAAAACGCAGAAGCTGTTGAGTGCATTGTGGTGGGGCGAATGGATGCCGGGCGCGCTACGGTGGATTTGGGTTATTGGACCATCGGGTTGGGTCGCATGACGTCATTGAGGATTCTCACAGAAGG
The DNA here is from genome assembly GCA_903870275.1 of uncultured bacterium. GTDB lineage: Bacteria > Verrucomicrobiota > Verrucomicrobiia > CAIQCK01 > CAIQCK01 > CAIQCK01. The sequence continues at coordinate 15,786 of CAIQCK010000031.1, forward strand.
GGTGCTTGGAACCATGTCCGCCGAGGCGGCCGGATTGGTGATTCAAAAACTTTGTGAAAGCTTGGTTGCCGGCGCAGCCGACAGGGTTGTGCTTTGCAACATGAGGACCGATCATGTATTGGTCCAGGCTGCCCGAAACGTATCCGCGCGATTCCTTCCGACGATGCTGTCAGAGCCGCAACCCCACAGGCGGATGCAGTTGCCGGATGACGCCGCGGCCTTTTGGTCGGGCTTGAGCAGGAAGCATCGTTATTGGTTGAAGCGGCTCGCCAAGCAGGTTGAGAGCGACTTTCCGAAATCACTGGAATACGAATCAATCAAAAGCCCGGCCCAAGTGGATTCCCTTTGTGACGTGGTGGAGCAGGTGGCCAGAAAGACCTACCAGCGTGGGTTGAGAGTCGGGTTCAAGAACGACGGTTTTCACCGGGACAGGTGCAGGCTGTTTGCTGAAAAGGGGTTCTTCCGGGGATGGGTGTTGCGGCTTGGAGGAGTTCCCCGGGCTTTCTGGTTGGGGTGCGTTTACGGCGATACGTTTCACTCCGAATTCACGGGGTATGATTCGGATTTCAGAAAATACGAGTTGGGGTCCTTGATGTTTGCACACATGGTTGAGGAACTGATTCTTGAGAAGATACGATTCGTTGATTTTGGATTGGGGGACGCGCTTTACAAACAACGGTTTGGAAGCGAGTCGTGGGAAGAGTGTGATCTGGCGCTTTGCGCGCCGACGGCCCGGAACCGGATCATGACGTTGCTCGCCCAAGCGGTCAAGGGGTGCAGGATGGTGGCCATGAAACTTCCTTTCGTCGGCCGGCTCAAACGCGCCTGGCGCGACCGTGTGGCGCGAGAGGCGAGGGGGCGGCAAGACAATGATGCCGAGGCGTAAACGGATGCTTCGGGTTTTTACGGGATGTTTTTCTTGAAGATGATGAGTTGGTTATCGCGCAGGCAGCCTGCATTGTTTGCCCGCTTGAACGATCCAGCTAGCTTGCTGGGGCATTTTGTCAAGGGAGGCGGCGTGCTGGCTGCGGCCAGCATGGTGGACAATGTCCTGCGTTTCGCCCGGAACATCATTCTGGCCCGGCTCCTGGTTCCGGATGCCTTCGGTATTTATGCCCTGATGGCATCGGCCATGGCTGTAGCCGAAGCGATCGGCGAGATGGGCCTGCGGGAGGTGGTGGTTCAAAGCAAGCGAGGCCGCGATCATGAGTTCCTGAACGTCATCTGGTGGCTTTCAGCGGTGCGCGGGATGGTGATCTACGCGTGCCTTTTCGTAACGTCGTATCCGCTGGCTCACTATTACTTTCACGATCAACCCGGAGCCGTCGTGGTGATGCAGGTCGGGTTTCTGGCGTCGTTGATCAATGGTTTCGCCAGTCCCCAACTGCACGCCCTGCAAAAGGATTTTGCTTTTGGCAAATGGGTCCTGCTGATCCAGTCCAGCGGCGCGCTCGGCGTTCTGGTCGCCGTCACCGTCGGGTGTTTTACACACAGCATCTGGGCGCTGGTCGCGGGATTATTGACTGAGGCGACGGCCAAATGCCTTTTGTCCTATGGCTTCCTGCCTTTTCGCCCCGTGCGGCATGTGTGCCGCGACCACAAGGCTGAAGTGTTTAGATACACCAAAGGCATTTTTGGGCTTCCGATTCTCATGGTGATCATGATTCACACCGATACGTTTGTGATTGGAAAGCTCATGTCCACGACTGTTTTGGGGGCCTACTATCTGGCCAAAGAGCTTGCGGATCTTCCCAACAAGGTGTTGAACCGTGTCATCTCGCCGCTGTTGCTTCCGGCGTTTTCCGCACAGCAGGACCAGCTTGCCCGAATCCGCAAACAAGTGCTTCAGGCCACCGAACTGATCATGACGCTCGGCCTGCCTTACGCCACGTTCTGCGGTTGTTTGGGGGACCACTGCCTCCGATTGCTCTACGGCGAAATGACAAGTTCCATGTGGGCGCCGTTCGGAATCTTTTCCGTGGTCGTGCTGCTGCAAGTGTTGTCGCTGGTCGTGATGAATGTCTTTCTGGCATTGGGCACGCCGCAGACTCAACGGCTGGCGGCGATCGCGCGGACCATCGTGCTGGTGGTTTTGATCTATCCCCTTTGCAGGTTTTACGGCGCCAAGGGAGCGACCTTGGCGGCGCTGGCATCCATGGTGACGGCGCTGGCGGTCCAGTTGTACTCAGCGCAACGTATTTTTGGTTTGAACCCATGGGATCAACTGAAGGCGTGGTTCATGGGATTAAAGCTTTCCTGCGTCGTGCTTGTGGTGTCGCTCGGTGTCCGCTGGCTCGGTATGGGCACTCTTGGGTCGTTGCTGGTGGGAGGGTTTGTTTGTGCGGCGGCTTGCGGCGTCGGCGTGCTGCAACACCCGATGCTTCAAGGAGTGCGTGACCGGATTTGGCGGCGGGCGTAACTGGAGATCCGCCGGAACTGATGGCGACGGACATGAAGCCATCGAAATGAACCCGTGTTGGGCAAGACCATGATTCCCGTTGATACCGGGCCAAATGATGACAAGTGGGTTGCCTTGCTGGGGGCCAGCTTTGATTCCGGCAATCACGGCGTGGGGGCGCTGGCCTCGGGAACGCTTTCCGCCCTGCTGCAAGCACAGCCGGAAGCGAGATTGGTGTTCTTGGATTATGCCAGGGAAGCGGTCGCAAGCAGTGATCGGATCGGGGACCGCGCTGTGCGCGTCGAGATGATCAACCTGCGGTTTTCGAAAAAGCCGTGGCAGGAAAATCATATTGCGCGGTTGTTGCTGGTGGCGATGTGGCTCAGGCTGATTCCGTCCCGCCGTGCCCGTCAAAGGATGGTCCAAAGGAATCCTTGGTTGCGCGATATTTGCAGAACGCGTTTGTGCCTGTCCATCGCAGGCGGAGACAGCTTTAGTGACATTTATGGTGTCCAACGGCTGATGTATGTCGTCTTGCCGCAGATTCTCGTACTTTTGTTGCGTCAACCGTTGGTGCTCATGCCGCAAACTTACGGGCCGTTCGCGTCTTCATTGGCCCGCATTCTGGCCGGCTGGATATTCAAGCGGGCGACCGTCATTTATTCCCGCGACAAGGAGGGGCTGCAAACGGTTCAAGAACTGGCAGGCAAGACGGGTGCGCGAGTTCAGTTTGCTTACGACATGGGTTTCGCGCTGGAGCCGCAGCCGCCGGCGGATGAGGTCAGGCGGCAGCTCGAAGCCATCAAACGGAACGGCCTTTTGGTGGGTCTTAACGTGAGTGGGTTGCTCTACACGGGCGGATACAGCCGGAACAACATGTTTGGCCTTCGGTCGGACTATCCGGGGCTGATTCGGGCGCTGTTGGACGACGTGATCCAAAAGTGGAACGGGCAGGTGCTTCTGGTCCCGCATGTCTTTGGCGGGGCGGAGGTGGTGGAAAGTGACGCGGCTGCCTGTGAGCGGATTTATGCGGAGTTTGGGAAACAGTATGCTGGCCGCCTCCATTACCTGCGTGGGACCTTTGATCAACACGAGATCAAATACATCATCGGGCAGTGCGCGTTTTTTCTCGGCTCGCGGATGCACGCCTGTATCGCGGCGCTATCGCAGGGTGTGCCGACGGTGGGACTTGCTTACAGCCGAAAGTTCGTGGGAGTGTTGGATTCCATCGGCGGCGGTTCGCAGGTGGTGGATTTGCGACACTCGGATGAAGCGCAGACACGCGCCGCGGTTGGCGAGGCATTTGCGCAACGGGAATCGTTGAGGCTCCAGTTGGTGGAAAAAATGCCGGGGATTCGCAAGTCGGCCTTGGGCCTGTTTACAGGGGATGATTTCAGGCGTTTGATGGGAGACGCCGGGTTGAAAACAGCGGAGAGTTGATCCTTCGATGGAAGTCGCATACGCCGAAGCGCTTCAGACGATTCACGGCAATCCATGTCCGTGGCGCACGGTTGTGCCGCTGAACCGGATGGAGGTCCGAAACAGCGACATCCTGCGTTCGCTGGCATGGTTTTGCCGTCCCGACTCATTGGCCGCGTTGCGAGACGCGTTGCGAAATTTGACAGGCCGCCAGAACATCATATTTGCCTCGTCCGGGCGTTGTGCGATTGCCCGGATTCTTTCGCTGCTTCCTCATGAGGAAGTCGTGATGCCGGCTTACACATGCGATGTTGTGAAAGCCGCCGTTGAAGTCGCCGGCAAGCGGATTGTTTACGTGGACATAGCCAAAGACAGTGTCAATGCCACATCCGCCGCGTATGCCGAAGCTGCCAAACCGGGCCGCGTGCTTTTGGTGACGCATTTGTTTGGCATCCCCACGGACATTGAGGCCATTTGCGCATTGGCGAGGGAGCGGGACTGTGTGGTGGTTGAGGATGCGGCCGGCGCGTTTGGAAGCCGGAGAAACGGGCGCATGCTGGGAACGTTTGGTGATTTTGGCGTTTTCAGTTTTGAGCGATCCAAGCGCGTTTCTGCGTTTCGCGGCGCGGCGATTATTGTGAATAACGATCAGCTTCTGGATCCTGTCCGGCTTGAAGCTTGCCGTGTGACAGAGTCGAAACGGGTGATGCCGCTGCGGGAAATAATCCACGCATTGGTTTACAACGCCGTCACCCTTCCGTGGTTCTATGGCCGGTTTGTGCTGCCCCGACTGGTGGAGCGATATCGGAATGCGCCTGCCATCAAGGACGTGAGCAAGGAAGCCGCCGTGCTCACTTCCTACTACACGCGGGAATTTCATCCCTACCAGGCGGAACTGGCGCTGCGCGTCATCGAGAGGATAAACACGGTTCGCGAGCGGATCGCGTCCTTGGTTTCCATTTACCTGAGCGTGTTTCGGAACACGGCGGTTGTGTCCCTTGTGCCTCCCGAATGCGACCAGGCCGCTTTGTTGCGGTTTCCGGTCGCTGTCCCCGGCAAGGCGCGGGCGGAAATCCTGCGCCTGGCTTTGAGACACGGGTTGTATCTGGAAACGAATTTCGAGCGTCCCCTGGCGGAGGAATCAGACTATGCGACGAGGTATCCCCACGCGCTGTTGGCGAGGCAAAATCTGATTTTGCTTCCGCTTTACTCGACTCTTGAGCCGCCGATGGCCGAATTACTGGCGCGAAAGTTTGTTGAGATTGCCACCGGCTGAAGTATCAGCATAATCGGTTTTGCAGGGGTGGTTTCGCCGTTTCGGCGTGTTGGACCACCATCGCAAATGAACAAGGCGTTGGACAAAGGAGAGACATGAATTTCCCTTGGCAGAAAATGAGCATGGAAGAATTCGCCGCCGCTGAGCGGAGTCAGGGGGTGAAAGTCGTCAAGGTCAACGACATTTACTGGAGAGAAGTGCGTGCCTGCTTGTACAGGCCGCTCTTGCCGTTTCAGGAGTTGTCGCCGGATGCGGCGGTTCCTCCTCGCGCCGCATGGTTGGGAGGTTGCCAATATGCTGTGCCGCCGCAGGCGTCAGCCAATTCTTTTTTGAGCGTTCTGATATTTGAGAATACCAAGGACTATGCGCTGGAGAAGTTGCATCGCGACCACCGAAGAGAGGTCAGGCAGGCTGCCAAGCAGCTCACTATTCGCCCGGTGGAAAGTGCGGATGAGTTTAAAGAGAAGGCTTATCGAGCCTACCTGTCGTTTTATGGGAGGACTCATTACCAATACAAATCCGAACGCAAAGATCGGGATTGTTTTTCACGCTATGCGGATTCTTTGTTTCAATTTCCCAAGATTGCGGTTCTTGGGGCATACAGAAACGCCGAGTTGGAGGCGGTCAGCATCTCGAAGTTGGTGGAAGACACGCTTGTCTATTCGACCGTGTTTGGCAACACCGAATCCTTGCGGCTGCATGTGACCTCGCTCATGCTCCACTCGATACGCGAAGCGCTTGCCGGCCACGAGGAAATAAAACGGTTTTACATAGGCATGTATAATTTCCAAGGGAGGACGGGGGTGCATGGTTTTTATATCTACAGGGGCTGCCGGCTCATTATCAAGCCCGCGCGGCTTCAGTTGAACCCATTGGCCGAAATAGTCTTGAAATATTGCATGCCAAAACAGTATGAAAAACTCTACGGCGGTGTTGAGAACGTCCAAGAGTTGCTGGCAGGTCACGAAAACAAAAACTCCGACAGCGGCGGATCGTCTGGGAGTTAATTTGCAAAAGCCGATGCTGATGGCGGGTGTTGAACAAGCTGGGGCTGAAAGGGAATGATGAGTCTGGCAACCGCAAAGGACCAAAAACTGGAGATACTTACCACCCTCCGCTTTTTCGCGGCTTCGCTGGTGTATTTGTCGCATTATGGCCCGGAAGTCTTGACCGGTTCGCCCTTTTGGGTTCAAGGATTTACCCGGCATGGATACCGGGCGGTGTTGTTTTTCTTCGTGCTCTCAGGATTTGTGCTGGCCTACAACTATTGTGTCCCCGAAGACGAAGGTGGCATGAAGGTAAGTCGGAAGGGATTTTGGGTGGCTCGAATTTCGCGGATCTATCCTATATATCTCATCTCCATAGTGCTGGCATTGCCTGCATTTGCGTACCGCGCGTTTGAGGTCAACACCGTTTCGCGCCCGGAATTTGTTACAGGCTGCGTATGTGTTCCAGTCCTTTTGCAGGCATGGGTCCCGCTTGTGGCGGTTTCCTGGAACATTCCGGCATGGTCGTTGTCGGTGGAGGCTTTCTTTTATGTTATGTTTCCATGGCTGGCACGGTGGGTGGCGCGGAAACGTCCGTTGAATGCTGTTGTCTTCGGGCTTGCCTTGGTGTGGGGATGCGAGCTTCTACGCAATGGCGTCGCTGCACAGTTGCAGGGGGACGCGGCCGTTCCAGAGCACGGGTTGTTGCATAACTTCCTGAATTACTTTCCGTTGTTCCATATCCCATCGTTCTTTTTGGGTATGTGCTTGGGGATCGTGTTCCGCCGGGGAGAGTATCAAAATGCGAAATTGGGCAGTTTTGGATTCAATATCTTGCTGGCCGCACTTTGCGTGTTGCTATCGCTAAAACAAATCATGCCCAATGTTCTGTATTCGAAAGCGGTGTTGATTCCCCTGTTTGGGATGATCATTGTCTTGGGCGCCTTGGCTTCGCAAGGGGATCACCCCATCCTGGGCCATCCATGGTTGGTTCGGTTGGGCGATGCGAGCTATGGCTTTTACATTCTCCATGATCCGTGTAGCTGTTGGTTTTCGTGGTTCATGAAGAAGGTTGCCGGGCTGGAGCAATGGCAAACAAACCTGTGGTATGTCCTGGGTCTCTATTTGCTGATTTGGGGTATCAGTCTGGCTAGTTTTGAATTTCTGGAGAAACCCGGACGGCGAATGATCCGGGCATGGATGGACCCGGATATGAAACGGCGGACGGCGAATCCGAATTGAAATGTGAAAGCGGATATCGAACAACTCTTAGGCGAATCATTCATATTGTTCTTATGGCTAACATGAACTCAACAAAGATCGCGGTTGTCGGGCTTGGTTATGTGGGGCTTCCCCTGTCACTTCAGTTTGGCCGGTCGGGCGTGACGGTGGTGGGGTTGGACATTGATCAGGCAAAAGTGGAGGCCCTCAATAGTGGACGCAGTTATATCAAGCATATTGCCCCGGAAGCTATTGAGAAGGTTGTCAAGAACGGCGTGTTTTCCGCGTCCAGCGACTTTAGGCGCGTGAAAGAGGTTGAGGCAGTGATCATCTGTGTGCCGACGCCACTCAACAAGAACCGGGAGCCGGATATTTCCTACATCGTGGAAACCGGGAAAGCAATCGCCCCTCATTTGCAGAAAGGCTCCCTGGTGGTGCTGGAGTCCACCACCTACCCAGGGACGACGGACGAGGATCTGCGGGCGGTGTTGGAACAAGGTTCGGGGATGAAAGCCGGCACGGAGTTTCACCTGGCGTTCTCTCCCGAACGCGAGGATCCAGGCAATCCCCACAGCGTCGTGGCCACGATTCCCAAGGTGGTGGGTGGTTATACTCCCGCCTGTCTGGAAAAGGCGGTGAAGCTTTACAGCAAGGCAATCAGAACACTGGTACCGGTGTCTTCCTGCCGCGTGGCCGAGGCCACCAAGCTGCTTGAAAACACCTTCCGCGGCGTCAACATTGCCCTGGTGAACGAGCTGAAGGTCGTTTATTCCGCCATGGGCATTGACATCTGGGAGGTCATCGGGGCGGCCAAAACCAAACCGTTTGGCTTCATGCCGTTCTATCCCGGCCCGGGCCTCGGCGGCCACTGCATTCCGATTGATCCGTTTTATTTGACTTGGAAAGCTCGCGAATACGGCCAGCACACCCGCTTTATCGAACTGGCAGGCGAGATCAACACCAGCATGCCTGAATACGTGATGCACCGGGTGGCCGATGCCTTGAACAATGTCAGCAAATCGGTGAAGGGGAGTCGCGTGTTGGTCGTGGGTTTGTCCTATAAACCGGACGTGGATGACGAGCGCGAGTCTCCCAGTTATATTTTGATGGATCTGTTGCACGAACGCGGCGCGGTGGCGGTTTATTACGATCCCTACCTGCCCGTCATCAAACCGACCCGCGAGCATCCGCATTGGGCCGGAACCCGGTCGGTGGTGTGGAATCGCGAGACGATAGCGGGCTTCGATCTTGTGCTCATCGCCACGCACCACAAGTGCGTCAATTACCGGGAACTGGCGGATTGGTCGCCGTGCATCGTGGACGCGCGCAATGCGATGGCGGGTGTCGAAACGAAACCGGGTCAGGTTTGGAAAGCCTGAGAACGGAGAGCGCAAACAGCCTTTCCTTGAGGGGCAGGGCGGATGGAACGGAGGATTTGAGCGTGGTCCCGCGGACGCGGCGGCCGGCGACGGCGACTTTAGACTTGAGGCGTGGTGACAAAAACCCTTATCAGTATATTTGGTGCTGAGACAACGCAACCGATCTGTGATGACGATGCCGTTTAACCGGACTGTGTCATTCTGCGAACGCCACATCGCTGGAATCCTGTTCCAAGCGATGGTTCTTTGTTGTTTCGTATGGAACAGTGTGGCCGGATCGGAAGAAATAGTGTTCCGCACCCGGGGCTACTGTGTGGCTCCAGCCGGTTCGGCGCCGGGCGCGAACGATACAAGGGGAGCCGTTCTGCCAGCGGCAGCGGTTGCAGATGTGCCGGTCGTCTTCGTTGCCCGCGCTGGCGGCGGAGAAGTCAATGAGGTGGTCTTCCGCACTCGCAGTTTTTGTGCGGCTTCGCCCTCTGTGCAACAGACTCCGGCCAACACAGCGCCAGAAGGTGAGACCACGACCACAATGGCCCTTTCCCCTCTTTGCCTCTTCATCACTTCCGAGGGGCCAAACGATTATGTCAATGCGCCATGGACGACTCAAGGCCCGCCCGCTTTGCCGTCGCTTTCGCTCATCAAAACGATATCCACCGTTGCGGCTCCTTCGGCGGGAGCGCAGGCCATCAAAGCCGGACCGGTGTTGATGTGGCCTCACGCGTATTACGGACATTACTACGACAAAGGAGTTTCAGCCAATCTGGGCCAGCCCCAGAACACGAGTGTCCAGGAACTCTCCGGTGGCGTTCTGATGACTCTCGGCAACCACTGGCGATTGGATTATACAGGGACGGAAACGATTTATGGGAATGCGAATTTTCGGAACTCCTTCGACCATGATATCAAATTGGGGTGGGCAACTGCCATTGACGATTGGGTTTTGTCGATGGATCAGGAATACCGCACCAGCACGGTGCCACTTATGGAAACCGGCGTGCAAACCGCTCAGGAAGAAGATATAACGACGATCAAGGTCTCCCACTACCTCGCCTCCAACACCTTGAACGAATTTGAGTTCAACCAGGATATGTTGTTCCTCGAACCAGGCGCGCCAACCATTGCCCCGCTGACGCAGAACGTGCGCGAATGGAGCGGGACGGATTGGGTCAACTATGAGTTCTTCCCCGGGTTCAGCGGCGCCATCGGGCCCGGCATTGGTTTTGACAGTCTGGATCCTGTAGGGACCGACATGAGTTTCGAGCGGGTCCAGGCGAGATTCTTCTGGCTGGTGAGTGAGAAACTATTATTGCAAGTCCGGGGCGGCGTGGAAGACCGGCAGTATATCAATTCGTCCGGGAGTGATTTGATTCTTCCCATCGGTGAAGGGACGCTGACATACAAGCCGGTGGATGAGACCACCTTGCTTTTCACCGTTGGTCGTAGTGTGAGACCGTCTTATTTTCTTAATCAGGTCAGCGAAAACACTTACTACGCGTTTAGCGGACAGCAACGTTTCTTCAAGAAACTGTATTTTAATTTTGATGCGGCCTATCAGACGACAGACTACGCATCAGGCGATAACAATACTTCGGGGCTTGGCACAGACAGGCAATATCTTTTTGGATTCAGGCTAAGCACGACTTTTCTGGAGGGCGGGACGGTTTCTGCGATGTATAGATTCGGATACCTTTCCTCGACTCGTGCCGGCGCGTTCGAATATGGAACCAGTCGGATAGGATTTGAGGTCGGATATCGGTTCTGATCGCAGTTCTTTCGTTATCGGGGGTTCATGTTTCCGCGGCTGAACTGAACGGCAATATCGTTCTTGATGTGGAGTGGAACATTGACCGAACGCATTAGGCAATCCAAAGGTTTCGCATTGGCGGCAGCCGCGCTTGTGCTTTGTTTCGCCTTACCCCTGTATCATTGGGCGCGATTTGCGGCACTCAGCGATCTGTATTCGCACGTGTTTTTGATCCCGCCGATCAGCCTGTATTTGGCTTGGTTGCAGCGGCAGCGTTTGGAACTCAATTCCAAGCCACCCCGGTCATGGGGGGTGTTTTTACTGGTTGCCGGTTTCGGAGTGCTCGTTGGCTATTGGGTTGCAGTTGGTTCTATGGTGCCGTTGACCGAGGAGGATTCTCTGGCGTTAACAACGTTGTCTTTTCTTTTGTTGTTCTACGGCCTCTGTTGTTTGTTTTGGGGGAAGGAAACATTGCGGAGGACCGCGTTCCCGTTGGGTTTTCTCATTTTCGCGGTGCCGTTGCCCACTTTTGTGCACAATGGGATTGAATCCTTTTTTCAATACACCTCGGCTCCCACTGCCGATGCCATGTTAACGTTGGCGGGCACGGCATTTTCCCGGGAAGGACTGAGATTTCGATTACAGGGGATGATGGATTTTCCCATTGATGTAGCTCCGGAGTGTAGCGGCCTCCATGCCAGTTTAGTGATGTTTCTCACCAGCTTGATTGCCAGCCATCTTTTCCTGCGCACGCGTTGGAAACAAGCCGTGTTGGTCCTGGCAGTGGTCCCGCTGGCCATTCTGAGAAATGGTTTCCGGATATTCATCATCCTGCAGCTTTGTGTTCACTTCGGCACCGGAATGCTGAATTCCTGGATTCATCGTCAGGGCGGGCCGTTGTTTTTCGCTTTGTCGCTCGTGCCGTTCTTTTTGTTGCTGGCCGTTCTACGAAAGTCCGACCGCGTGGTGAAAGAAATGAAGCCCAAACATTCTGGAGTCTGACATGCGAAAATTCACGCATTTGGTTTCCACAACGGTGGCGGTGATGGTGATCGCCATCGCCGGCGTCAGTTGTTCGCGCACGGCCGACAAGGCCCACCGGTTGGAGCGCGCCGACCGGTATTACGACGCAGGTGATTATGACAAGGCGGAGGTCGAATACCTCGGCGTTCTTCACCTCGATCCGCAGGACTTTCAGTCGCTCAGTCACCTGAGTCTCATCTGGTTTGAGCAAGGACGTTTGGACCGCGCCTTGCCGCTTCTGATCGCGAGCCGCGAATTGCAACCAGGCAATCTACAGGTGCGCGAAAAGCTGAGTCGTGCCTATCTTGCGACGGGGAAACCGAAGGAGGCGCATGACGAGGCCGTTTTTATTTTGGAGAAGAATCCGCGGGACGATGAGGCGCTGATTTTGCTGGCCGAATCGGCTGTGACGGAAAAAACCGTCGAAGAAACCAAGCAGCGGCTGCGCCTCCTGTCGCAGTCGGTGGGGGACCGGGCGGCCGTGCAGGTGGCCCTTGGCGATCTTTGTTTTCGGCAACGCGATTTTCAGGGCGCGGAGGCCGCCTTCAAGCGCGCGCAAATGCTGGATCCGAAATCGAGCGCGGCCTGTTCGGCGCTTGGAAACCTTTACTGGTCGCAAAAAAATCTCCAGGCGGCGGAGCCAGCCTTGCGAAGCGCATGTGAACTCGCTCCCATCCGGTCTCCGAGGCGATTGCAATACGCCCAATTCAAAATACAGACCGGAGACTTGCCGTCCGGCAAGCGTCTTCTGGAAGAGATCGTTCAAAAGGCTCCGGACTATCTGCCTGCGTGGTCGTTGCTGGCGGAGATTGCCTTCCAAGAGAAGAGGTATGACAACTGCGAGGCTTTAGTCAGGAAAATCCTGGCGCGCGACTCGATGAATTATGACGCCATGATGTTGAGTGGACGTCTGAAGCTGGCGCAAGGAGAGACCGCGAAAGCCATGGCGGAATTCGAGAAGCTGGCGCTTGTTTACCCCAGGGCGCCTTACGTCCACTACCAGCTCGCGCTCGCATGCCTTGTGAATAACGAGACGGGGAAGGCCAGAAGCAACCTGATCAAGGCGGTGAACTTGAATCCCGACTTTACGGAGGCCGTCCTGCTTTTGGCGGAGCTCAAGATACGAACAGGCGATTTGAGTTCAACGATTGTCTCCCTGAAGCAGTTGATCCAGCGGCAACCGCAGACTGCCCGGGCCTGGCTGTTGCTGGCGGACGCCTACCGCGCCCAAGACAATCTGGATGACGCCCTCAGTACCTATCGCAGGTATGAGGAATTATTTCCGCGCAGTCCACAGGTTTCCTTTCAGATGGGGTTGGTTTATGTACAGCGAGGCAAGAGAGACGAGGCCCGCAGATCGTTTGAGAGTGCCCTGGCACAGGACCCCGACTGCCTGCCGGCGCTGGACCAACTCGTGGCATTGGACGTGATGGAAAAACACTACGCCGCGGCGTTGGACCGCGTTGGAAAGGAAATCGAGAAGCACCCGAAACAGCCGGAGATGCGGCTTCTACTGGCGAAGGTGTTTCTGGCGCAACAGGACACGAAACAGGCGGAGGCCGCGTTGCTGAAGGCCATCGAGGTGCAGGCCGACTTCCAGCCGGCTTATTTGTTGCTGGCACAACTCTACCTTAAATCCGACCAGCGCGAGAAGGCGATGCAGGAGCTCTTGGCGGTCGTGGCCAAGAATCCCAAGGATGTCGGGGCGCTCATGATCATCGGCATGATTCATGATCAGGCAAAAGACTACGCCGCCGCCCGCGACGCCTACGAAAAACTGCTGGCGGTAAATCCGAAATTCGGCCCGGCCTTGAACAATCTGGCTTATTTGTATTCGGAGCATCTGGGCCGGCTCGACAAAGCCTACGAGTTGGCGAACAAGGCTAGGGAACTGCAACCAGCCGACTTGTTTACCACGGACACATTGGCGTGGATTCTCTACAAACAGAGTCAATATGCGTCGGCGCTGAGCTTGTTGCGGAACATTGCGGACAAACTGCCCGCAGAGCCTGAGGTCCAATATCATCTGGGCATGGCCTGTTACATGATGGGCGAGGAAGAGCCTGCTCGCACCGCGTTTCAGCGCGCGCTCCAATCGGCCAAGGCGTTCACCGGCAGGAATGAAGCCAGCGGATGTCTTTCCAGGCTGACGATTGATCCCAAAACGGCGGGCGCCGAAGCGCGCGCCACTTTGGAAAAGCGGTTGGCGGAAAAACCGGATGACCCGGTCGCGTTGGTCCGCTTGGCGGGCATCTGCGCGCGCGAGGGATCGTTAGACCAGGCCATCGCGGCCTGCCAGACGATCTTGCGCGCGAATCCGAAAAATGTGAAAGCGATGATGAGCCTGGCGGAACTTTACGCCAGGCGTCCGGCGGATGCGCAAAAGGCATTTGATCTGGCCAAGGCCGCCTATAATCTCACACCGGACGATCCGGATATTTCCGGCACCTTGGGTCGCATGGCTTATCGGGCGGGCAACTGCAAATGGGCGATGAGCCTGCTCCGCCAGGCCGTTCTTAGACAACGGGGGAATCCGGAGCTGCTCTACGACTTTGCAGAGGCCGCTTACGGCGTGGGCCAGGTTGCGGTGGCGGAGGCGGCGGCGCGAGGAGCTTTGCAAGCGGACGCTTCTTTCTCCCGATCCGGCGAGGCCAGCCGGTTCTTGAGCCTGGTGGCGATGTCGACGAATCCCTCGCGGGCATTGGCGGCGGAATCGCAGGTTGGGCAAATTTTGAAATCAGATCCGGACTACGCGCCGGCGCTCATGGCCGCAGCCGCCATCAGCGAACAGAAATCGGATATCAACACCGCGAGGCAGATGTATGAGAAGATCTTGAGTCGTTTTTCCGATTTCATGCCGGCGAAAAGGCGCCTGGTAATTTTGGGCGCGGAAGAACCGGGCGACAATCACCGGCTTTACGAACTGGCGATCGAGGCGCGTGGAGCATTTCCCGAGGACGCCGAGTTGGCGAAGGCGCTGGGAATCATTCTTTACAAACGGGGCGATTTTGCAGCGGCGGCGAATTTGCTGAAAGAAAGCGCCGGCAAACGCGGCCAGGATGCCACCTTGATGTTCTACTTGGGAATGGCTGGGTATCGGCTGAAACACCCGAGCGAAAGCAAACAATCGCTCCAGCGCGCCCTGGACTTGAATTTGTCCGGCGAGATGGCTGCGGAGGCCCGGAGGGTCATCGCGGGAATCAAGTAATGGATGGCTGCCAGATGTTATTAGTCCAGGTAATCAGATTCAACCCGCGCGGTTTCCGAAACTTCGGGAACTGCAGCATCCGCATCTTATACTTCTGCGGCAAGAGCGAGCTTTGCCCGCAATAACCCGGGAAGAAGCCAGCCTGTCCAAGGAAAACATGCGACCCGTAAAATGCCTCTTCACCGTGCCGATGCAAAGGCCGACCGGTGACGCTTTGGGGCAGGCTCAAAGCTATCCATGGGTGAATGACAATGGTCTTGCCATGATTGGCGCCGCGGCAAAAGCAGCGGGGTCGGAAACGACCATTTGGAGCTGGGATCGGAATTACTCTGGCGAGGACGTTGCCAGATACTTGCGAGAAACCAAGCCGGATGTGGTGGGGATAAAGACCTTTACAACTCATTTTCAGTGGGTGCTGGATACATTGAAGGTCATTAGAGCCGACGCGCCTGACGCACGGATCCTTCTGGGTGGACCGCATGCCACAACCAGTGCGCCCGATGATTTGTTTGATGAGTTTCCGGGGCTGTTTGATTTTGTAATCGCAGGGGATGGAGAACTTGCGGTCTCGCGGTTGATTGCTCTAATAAAGAACGGAGATTCGCTTGAGTCCGATGAGACGCTGAAGACCATTCCCGGATTAGTGTATAAGAGCAAAAATGGTGTGGTTAAAATTCCCAACAGTTACGATGTTGCTTTCGCCGATCTTCCAAGGGTGGATTGGACCGCCCAACCGCCTTCCGCGTTTCAGGACCTCAAGAATGAGTTCAACGGGCATTCTGTTTTCTACGAGGACTCGCGTGGATGTCCATGCGAGTGCGCGCATTGCAATGCCGGCACGATGAATGGCAGCCGGCCCAGGCACAAAGGGATCGAGCAGGTTTGTGCCGAGATTGAAGAGTTGGTTGCTGTTTATAATGTTAACTATATTATCTTCAGCGGGAATGCCTTTCTTGCAGATTTGCGGCGCACGGAGGAGTTATGCGAATGGTTTATCAAGAAGCGGCTTGGTGTGAGATGGTCTTGCACGGGGGCGGCTTATGTTCGAAGAATCGAGGACCGCGAATTAGTTCGCACGATGAAGAGAGCCGGCTGTAACAAGATCATATTTGGGATTGAATCCGGGGACGATAATGTCCGGGAGCGGCTGAACTATCCTTCGAGCATTGGTGAGATTGGGAACATTGTAAACGCCATACATCAAAACGGCATTATAACGGATGCGTATTTCATGTTGGGTCTGCCCGGTGAAACGGTGCGGGAAATGAGGGCCACCCTGGCGTGCGCGGCCCGTCTCTCACTCGACAGGATCAGTTTTTGCATTCATTTGCCTTTGCCGGGCACACGCGGTTATTTTGACGTGTTGAAAAAACACGGCCTGAAACGAATTGATTGGTCCGGTTATGATTTTTCCAATCCTCCAATGTTGGCGAGCGTGGCGACGGTCGCCGAGGTTAAGAGAAGTCTTTTGATGGGAAGGGTCATCGAAAGGAGCGGAATGGCGCGGGGGCTTGTCAGGTTCGTCGCCGGGTGACGGCGCGACCCGTCGGCGGAACCGATTGGTTTGAAATTGGCGGTTCTGCCTGGCACCGGCAAAGCGGTGTGCCAGGCTTTGCTGTGAATCCGGTCTGATAGGAGCCGTGTTTTGCTGTTTCTCACGGCGGGGGCCGTGAGTGCAAAATCTCCGCGCGCGCTTTCTAGTTTTCCGCCGAATGCAATCCGCCGGTGCCGGCGCGGAACTCGATGTTCGTGCGTTCTGGATTGTCGGGCAGCGGCGTCGCGCAGTTCCACAGGCACGCGCCGCAGTGGATGCACTTCTCCCGGTCAAACGCCGGCACACCCTTCGGTCCGGGCGTTATCGCTTGCCCTGAGCAGACCTCGATGCAAATCTTCGTTCCGCAGTTCTCGCAGAGGTTCGGATACAGAAACGCGACGTGATCCGCGTAGCCGGCCGGCGCCTGCACCTTGCCGCCGAGCAGCAGCGCGTCCTGTTGCGACACCAGCAGCTTGCCGTCGTAGGGGATCGCCGGCCAGCCGCAACGCTCCATCAACGCGGCGTGCGCTGACGTGCCTTTCGCCGCGCATTCTTCCTGAATCGTCCTGATCTCGTCGGCGGGGATTTTCCCACGATAGTAGTCTTCCACGCGCGGCAGCCGTGCGTGCGGCGCGAGCGGTTGGCCGGGAATCGCGATCTTCCCCTTGGTGAATCCCGCGAGGCCCATTCCGATCATGCCGGTCGCCACGCCGCGGTGGAAACCGTCGCGCGCCCGCTCCGCCACGCGCCCCTCGTTCTCAATCCAACTGGCGCGTCGTCGTCTCGCGTAAGCGGCTTCGAGGTTTTCTTTCGTGAACGGTTGCTTTGCCTGGAGCAGCTCAATGACGCCCTCGGCCAGTTGCACGCCGCTGGTCCACGCCTCATCCACGCCGGAGCCGGTGAGCACGTTCGTCGTGCCGGAGCCTTCGCCGATCCGCGCGTAACCGTTGCCGACGAGCCACGGCTCGCCGCGCTTGCCGGATTCCCCCAACGTCTTCGCGCCCCACGAGCGCAGCGTGCCGCCTTCCAGGTGGCGCCAGAGATACGGATGCGTCATCCAGTGCTGGAGGTAGCGGTAGCTGGTCCGCACCGGGCTGTCGAACCACGACGGCACGAAAATCCCCAACGACGCCACGCGGTCCGGATAGACATACAGGAACCCGAAAATCTCCGGCTCGGGATAGCCGAACGTGTGCAAGACCGTGCCGGGTGGCAGATCACAATTCTCCGGCAGGTTGACGACCATCTTCATGCCCACGGCCCAGTCGTGCGTGTGATGCTCCGGCGGCATGCCGAAATGCTGGTCGAGTTGCTGGCTGACCGTTCCCACCGGGCCGTCGCCGACGACCGTGAGCGCCGCGCGGATATCCATGCCCGGCATGAAACCGGCCTCCGCCTTGCCATGCTTGTCCACGCCTTGATCCAGCAGCCGCACGCCGGCGACGCGGTCCTTCTCGATCAACGGCTTCGCCACGGGCGTGCCGGGCCAGACCTGCACCGCGCCCGTCGCCATCACCTGCTGCCCGACCCACTGGTTGAACTGGCCGAGCGAGAAAACCAGGCCGCCGTGTTTGCTCAGGAACGGTGGAATGTAAGGCAGCTTCACCGCCTCGTTCTCATACGGCAGCATCCACTTGAACGCCCGGATGAGCGCGTCGCCGGCCCGCAACACCGCCGAGCGCCGGCTCGCTCCGACCGGATCGAGCAGATAGAGCACGCGCTCTTCCGTGACCGGCGCCGCCGTTGGAATCTGGCCCGGATCGAGGTCGGGGAATGTCGCCCGCAGCCCGCGCGCCCGCGTCACCACGCCGGAGACGCCAAAGCCGATGTCGTCGGCGCGCTCGTAGCAAATCACCTGCGGCGGCATGCCCGGCGCGACGGCGCTCTCGAACCGGGGCGTGCCGTCCGCGTTGGTCAGGTTGCGCGAGAGCGTGGTCAGGAACCCGCCCGTCGCCGGCCCGAAGCCGACGCAGACGATGTCCACGTCCATGCTCTGCCGTTCGACCGGCGCTTGCGGTTGCTCGCTATTGAGTGACGTCATAAATCTTCTTTCAGCCGGCATCGGTCCAGCTGCCGATGCATCATAGGAACCCGGCCCCTCAAATCCAGCCGGTTTTTTTCAACTCCGCCCGTTTCTTTCCAGCGAGGTGGATTACTACATGAAATTCCACTTCAGGGGATTCAACTGTGGATTCTTACTGTTGAGCGTCGCCAGTTCCGTGGCAATACGTTGTCGCTCGGCATCGGAAGCAACGCCTCGGATGGTGACGTATGTCACGCCGGAACCGGCCTCGACAAGAACTTGCTTCGGTGTCAGGCCCAGGTGTTCTGGCAACGCTTTGCGATAAGCGTCGGCCTGCTGGATGTCGCGGATCTGAATCGCACCCATGCTAGACCCCATGTCACGCACGGCGTCTCGATAACCTTCGCAGCCGACCAACGCGAGCGATGTAACAACGCACATTAACAGGATTGTTTTTTTCATGGTGTGGTGCGATGCCTCCTGCATTCCAAATCAACGGCCGATTCTTCGCAGATCACGGCAGCCACAGCAAGGTCGAAGCAGGTGGGAAGTTTTACTTCCCGCTGTCCTTGATCGCGCGGAACAGCGCCAGCATGTTCTCGATGGGGGTGTTGCCCTGGATGTTGTGGATCGCGTCGAAGACGAAACCGCCGTCCTGATTGAAGATGTCAATCCGCTCGCGCACCTCGCGATAGACTTCCTCCGGCGCGCCGACCGCCATCGTGTGCTGCGTGTCCACGCCGCCGCCCCAGAACACCAGCTCCTTGCCGAACTCCTTCTTCAGCCGCGCCGCGCCCATCTCGGCGGCGGAGCACTGCACCGGGTTCAGGATGTCGAAGCCGGCTTCCACGAAATCCGGCAAGAACTGATACACCGAGCCGCACGAGTGGATGAACGTCTTCCAGCCGGCGCGCCGGTGGATCAGGTCGTTCACCTGTTTGTGGAACGGTTTGAACAAATCGCGATACGCCTCCAGCGAGATGAACGGCCCGCGTTGTGTGCCGAAGTCCGTCCCTGTCACCATCGCCGCCTGCACCGTGTCGCCGAAGATGCCTGTCAGGGTGGCGATGTTCTGCAATGCGATCTCGCATTGCTTCTCGAACACCGTCCGCACGTAGTCGCGCCGCGTCAGCGTCGAGACATACCATTCCTCAACGTCGCGAATCCCCTTCGGGTGCTTCAGGAACGGCGCGGGCACCAGCGCGATGTCGCCAAACGCCGCGCCCGGTACGACCAGCATCGCGCCGGACGCCTTGTGCGCCTCCAGCCACTGCTTCCGCTCGCGGAAGTGCGTGAGGTCCTCCGCACCGAACAGGCCGAACTCCTCCAGATTGTTCGCCGGGTCCAGCTTGTCGTCGTCAATCGGCTCCTGCCGCACGATCGAGTCGAAGAAGTACCCGCCCTTCGGCATGTGTCCGCTCGGCGACACGCTCGTGTCGCCTTCGGGGAAAATGTGCCAGCCGCCGTCCGGCGCGGGCGCGACGTTGAACTGCCCCGGCACCAGGCACGGCGTGCCGTCGAAGCACGTGAACGGCTTCCAGTCCCGCGCCTCCGTGGCGAACAGCGACTTGCGCGGCAGCGCGCCGATCACGTCAATGCCCAGCGCCGCGCGCAACTCATCGTCCACCTCGCCGAGCATCTGATACGGCTCGATCACCTTCACCCGCCAGCTCGTGTCGCCGAGCACCCGCAGCCGCAACCGGTGCACCACCGACACATGGATGCCCGTCACTGCCGTCGCGCCGAAATCCACGCACACGCGGTCCGGCTGTTGGTGATTCAACGTCCTCTGCAATCGCTCGCGAGATGTCATGGGCATAACGTGTGTCTCCGTTGGCGGGCGACGGTAGGGAAAACGACGGCCTTTGTCAAAAGCGATTGTCCGAGAGGGAGATTCGTTTCGATTCTTCAAGTCATGCCCATCTCAGTGATTGTCATTGTGAGGGGCTGGCGGCAGGCGGAGCTAATATCGTGTTGGTAGGAGGTGAACTCGTATCAACTCGAACTGAAAAGGACGGTGGAAATAAGAGGTGAACTTGTTCCACGATTTGATGTAATGCGTCGAGGTCTTGAGCAGACGCGACAGTGCCATGCAGATGAATGCTGCCATCCGTTACCCACCAAAGACGAACTCCTTGAAATCGTGGGTCCGATTTGAGAACAGGATTGAGTGAAACACAGGCTCGGCTTGTATTCCATCGCAGGATCGAGTCTTCAAACGCCAGATACGCGCAAGCCGCGACAAGAACGATGAGGATCACCCACTCGATGATAATCACCCATTCGACTCTTTGTTTTATGCTGGATGATCCCTTATCCATGCTTTGGGTCGAAACCGCACGACGAGAAAGGGTTGAATTGTGTTTATTGCACAACGCGCGGCGCAATGCAATCCCGACTGTAGCGGTGCTCTGTGAGCGCCGGCTATTCATTTCGAAAAAGATTTCGGCGGTCAGAGAGCGCCGCTACAGCCGACGAGACGATCGGTCTCACACTACTCACATGGGGCTCGCAGCTTAAGCTTGCTGATACCGTCGCATTGAGAGGACTGCGCCAACTCGGCCTCCCCGCCGCTGAAAACCTCGTCCGTTTTTCTCACCGCGCCTGGTCTATATGGATCGCTGTCGGAACAACCCTTTCCGTCCGTATATAGTAGACGATTGCCGGCCTGCCGATTTGGAAATCGGCGAGGCCCAGCGCGTTGTCCCGCCCGTAGCTTGTGCCTGCGTACACCAGGAACGTGTAGGCGGCGCTTCCATCCCACAACGTGATGCTGTCGGCTCCCACGCTGAGGATCGTGCCGCTGTATTGGCCGTCGGCAACGGGATACGCCACCGGAAGACGGCTGTAGAATTTCACCCCCTGCGCGTTTGCGAGTCCCGCCCCCAGCGCCGCGCCCAGAATCAGTATCCAAATAAGTTTTTTCATAAACCCCCGCGTCTCAGCATTCACAAATCCATTTCTCATCCCTCGGCCCCGCTGTGGCGTAATATACCCTGCTTCACCAACCCGGCAACGAGGAGGGGGAGTCAGTTGAAAACTGTAGGGGCGGTTTCCGACCGCCGAAAGGCAGGGTGGCCGAAACAACGATGCAGCGCGCCCGGCGGTCGCGCCCTACCACAACATCGGCGGTCGGAGACCGCCGCTACAACAAACTGATGCGCCGCGTGAGGGCACGCGGCCTACGTTCCGGCTGATCGCTTGAACTCGGCGACGATTTCGCAGTGGGAGGTTTGTGGAAAAAGGTCCACGGGCTGGACACCAACGAGGCTGTAGCCGTGGCCCAGGAAAAACTTGGCGTCGCGGGCGAAGGTGCCGAAATCGCAGGAGACATAGACGATGTGCGGCAAGGCGGCGGCGGCCACGCTGGCCAGCACAGCGTCGCTGAGACCGGCGCGTGGCGGGTCCACGAG
Source organism: uncultured bacterium (assembly GCA_903870275.1). Classification (GTDB taxonomy): domain Bacteria; phylum Verrucomicrobiota; class Verrucomicrobiia; order CAIQCK01; family CAIQCK01; genus CAIQCK01. The sequence continues at coordinate 37,410 of CAIQCK010000031.1, forward strand.
CAGCGTGGTTTTATCGCGAGGGAGAAGTTCGAGGGCGCCGCGGATGTGGGCCTCGACGGGGCCTTCAAAGAAGCGCAGGTGGCGATGGCCGAGGCGGCGGGCGTTTTTGCGCGCCCAGACCGTGGCGTGCTTGTCGAACTCGATGCCGACGGCGGCGTCGAGCTGGCCGGCGAGGGCGATGCTGAAGAGGCCGACGCCGCAGTAGGCGTCGAGCAGGTGGCGGTGGCCGGTGGCGGTGATGCGCTGGCGGACCTGGGCGACGAGTTCGCCGGTGAGGGCGCTGTTGACCTGAAAGAATCCGTTGGCGGGCACTTCCAGCGCGACGCCCGCGACGGTTTCTTCAAGCATCTGGCTGCCGCTGCCGACCACGCCGCGGGAGTCCATTCGCAGCAGCAGGGTGTAGGGCCGTTCGGCGGGCGGCGGCGCGGCGCGGTAGGTGGCAAGGGCCTGGTTGATCGGCTCGGCAAGAATGGCGCAGCGTTCGATGTCCAGCGGCGTGCGATGGTCCACGGCGTGGAAGCCGATGAATTGCCGGCGCGGGTCCACCTGCATGGTAGTCTTGTTGCGGTAGCCATACGGCTGAGGTGACGGAATCGGATCGCTCACGGGCGGCTCGGCGATGCCGCCAATGCGCTGGAGCGCGGCGATGATCTGGTGTTTTTTGATGACGAGTTGTTCGGCGTAGGCGATGTGCTGGTATTGGCAGCCGCCGCACGGCATGGTCGCGCCGAGCGCGGTCGGCCGCGGCCCGTAGTAGGGACACGGCGACTGGACGCGATGCGGCGACGCCTCGAGAATCTCGACCGTCTCGGCGAGAACGAAATTCTTGCGCAGCGAGGTGACGCGGGCGCGGATGCGTTCGCCGGCAATGGAGTAGGGGACGAAGACGACTTCGCCCTCATGCCGCGCGACACCGCCGCTGGCCGCGACATCATGGATGGTGACTTCGATCAAATCGCCGACGTTCATGCGAACAGGTTGGCACAGACAGCGTGGCTTTGCATAATTGAATTTTCAAATTTGACAGCGAGGCAAGAGCTTCCTACTCTGTCGCGCTCACGGTGCCAGGGTAGCTCAGGGGTAGAGCAGGGGACTCATAAGCCCTTGGTCGGGGGTTCAATTCCCTCCCCTGGCACCATTTTTACTTTTGATGTTCGCTGGGCGTAGCCGCACACGGGCCGAAAAGCAATAAATTCTGTCAGTAGCCCGGCAAAGCTCAACTACTGTTAACGGACGGAGATCATAATGTATCAATTCGCAAACAAGATTGCTGTTGTAACGGGCGCTGGACGGGGTATTGGCAAGGTGATCACGACGGATCTGATCGCCGAGGGCGTCAAGGTCTACATCCCCGATCTGGATCTTGAGCGGGCGAGAACAACAGCGAAGCTGCTCGGCCCATCGGTTATACCAGCCGAACTCGACGTGACCAACGCGTCCGCCGTAAAGGCGCTATTCCGGCAGATTGATGGCGAGACCGGCGGAATCGACTTCTTGGTCAACTGTGCCGGCGGTTACAAGCCCCTGGTTCCAACACTCGAGATCACGGAAGACGAGTACGACATGGTCCTCGATTCGAATCTCAAAGGAACGTTCCTGTGCTGCCAAGCTGCCATTCCGCAGATGATACGCAAGAAGTCTGGAGCCATCGTCAATTTCAGCTCAGTGGCCGGCCGACAAACGAGCCCGGCCCTCGGCTCGCACTACACCGCGGCGAAGGCCGGCGTTCTTGGGCTCACCCGGCATCTGGCCAAGGAGTTCGGGGCCGCCGGCATCCGTGTCAATGCCATTGCGCCCGGCACGACCGAGGGTGAGCGAGTTACCGGCCTGCTGACGCCAGCCGACCGGGCTCGGCAGCTAGGCGGCATCCCTCTCGGACGGTTCGCAACCGAACAGGACATGTCTCGCGTTGTGTTGTTCCTGCTATCGGACGAAGCGCGTTACATCACCGGTGCGACAATCGATGTGAACGGTGGCATGTTGACGATCTGATCCGGGATGCCGGGATGCTATGAAGTGCCTCCGTCACTGACGTGGCTGGTGTCAGCCGTATCGCGGATTTCCAATCCGCAGGCCGAGCGCGCGCCGGGCGCGACTTCGAACGCGGGCAATGGGCCGGCTGGAAGCCGGCGGTGCGCAGGTTGGAAACCAGCGCTACGGAACGCATGCCGACCAGCACCCGCCCGACTCCCCAACGGAATCTCACCTTGCGCCGGTTGGAATCGGCGACTAAACTCATAAGCGTTATGAAAATGAACAAGGTGGCAGTTGCGTTAACGGCACTCGCACTTCCGATGGCCGCGTGGGCGCAGGAGGCGGTGCCGGTGAAGCCTTTCACGCCCGAGGGCATGAGCCTGTGGGAAATCGTCAAGGCCGGTGGCTGGGTGCTGGCGCCGCTGGTGTTGTTGTCGATCGGCGGCTTCGCCATGGTCGTGTATTACTTTTTGACGTTGCGCCGGGACAAGATCGTTGACCCGGATTTCGTCGAAGGCTGCAGGCGATTGTTGCGCGACAAGCGGCTGGACCGGATCGAGACGCTCTGCAACACGTCGGGCCGGCCGGTGGCCATGGTGTTGCGCGCGGCGATGGACGCGCGCGCCACACGCGGCACGGCGGATGCGCTGGCGATGCGCGAGGCCGCCGAGGCGGAAGGCGAGCGGCAGGCGGCGGCGTTGTGGGACCAGATTCACTACCTGATGGACATCGTGGTGGTGGCGCCGATGATCGGCCTGCTCGGCACGGTGATCGGCATGATCCGCAGTTTCTCCGGCCTGGCGCTCGACATCAGCGCGGCGAAGCCGATTCTGCTGGCGGCGGGCGTGGCGCAGGCGCTGACCTCGACGGCGATGGGGTTGTGCGTGGCGATTCCCGCCGCGATTTTCTACGCCTACTTCCGCGGCCACGTGAACAAGCTGACGCTGGAGATGGAGTCGGCGAGCACGGATTTGGTGAACCGTCTCACGGCTGCTGACGCGGCGCTCAAGCAAACGCCGGGCGTCCAATCATGAACTTCCGCCGTCGCATCCGAACCGAGCCGATGGGGTTCCAGATCATCCCCATCGTGGACGTCATCCTGCTGCTGCTGATTTTCTTCGTCTCGACGTGGACTTACGCGCATTGGGAGACGGAACTGAACATCACCGTGCCGACGGCGAAAGAGGTGACGAAGACGCCGCGCACACCCGGCGAAATCATCATCAACATCAGCCAGAGCGGTGAAGTGGTTTTGAACCGCAAGACGTTGACGGACGACGAGCTTCGGTCCGTGCTGGCGCGGATCGCGAAACAATTTCCCGACCAGCCGGTGATCATCCGCGGCGATGAGGCGACGCAATACAAATCCATCGTGCGCGTGCTGGATGTTTGCCGGCAGGCGGACATCTGGAACGTGGCCTTCGCCACCAAACCGCCCGAAGCGAAACCGGCGCCGGTCGTTGCGCCGACAAAGTAAATCATCATGATTCGGATTCTGAAAGCGCGGGGGAAATGTGCTGTGCATCACCTATGGCTGGCGTCGCTCGCCGCCACGGTGGCGCTGGCGCAAGCGCCGCAACACCCGCCGAATTTTATCACGCCCGCGCCGCCGCCTGCCGTGGCGTCGCCCGGCCCGTCCGTGCCGCCGACGATGGCCACCGCTCCGATCGCGACCAACTCGCCCGTCGGCTCGCTGGCCAACCCCGTGCCGCTGGACCCGGCCGTCGCGCAACTCGATTTTGCCAACGGACTTTTCAAACGCCAGTTTTTCGACATGGCCCTGGTGGAATACATCCGCTTCAAAGATAAATACCCAAACCACCCGCTGTCGGACGAGGCGTTCTACCGGATGGGCGAGTGCCAGCGAGAGCTGAAGTTTTTCGACCAGGCGAAAGAGACGTTTCGCACGATCACGCGGCAGTGGCCCGGCAGCGAATATTCGGGGCGCGCGCACTTCCGGCTCGGCGAGATCGCCTACCAGGCGAAGCAATACCCGCAGGCCGTCCCGCTATTCATGGCGGCCGCGCACCAAACTTCCGACGAGGCCGTGCGCACGGCGGCGACGTTTTACCTGGCCAAGGCGCAGCTCGAAATCGGCCAGACGGATGCGGCGATGGACAACCTCCGGCGCGTGCTGAAATCGAAGACGGGAGCCGAGTTCCGGCCGTTCGCGGAGTCGGCGCTTGCTGGAATGTATCTGAAGGAGGGCGATCAGGTGAAGGCGCTGGCGCACTACGAGAGCCTGCTGGAGTTGCAAAGCGCGCCGGACGTGCGCGAGGAGGCTCTCTACCAGGTCGGGGCGTTGCGGTTCGCGCAGAAAATCTATCCGAGCGCGGCGACGGCGTTCCGGCAGTTCATCAAGGAGTTTCCCCGCAGCCGCAGCGTGCCGGACGCCGCGATCGGGCTGGCGCGCGCGTTGTTCGAGACCGGCAAGCGGCGCGAGGCTGCCACGGTCGCGCGCGAATGGCACGACGTTGCGCCGAAAGAGACGCGGCCGGAGCTGGCGATGATGGTGGCGGTGGCGCTTCGGGACGACAGCGCGTTTCGCGAGGCGGCCGACTGGTTTGAAAAAGCGGACACGTCCGCGGCGCGGGCGGAGGCGGTGCGGTGCGCGTTCATGGCGCGCGACTATGCGCGCGTGGTGCAGCGGGGCGAGGCGCTGATGCAGGCAGAGCCGAAGAATCCGTTTGCCGAGAGCGTGCTGCTGTTGACGGCGGAGGCGCTGGAGGCGCAAAAAGAATGGGCGCGGGCTGGCGCGGCGTATCGGCTGTTGTTGGAGCGATTCCCGAAGACGGCGTGGGCGGCCGACGCGCGGTGGCATTCGGCCACCTGCTGGCAGCAGGCCAAAAAAATTGACGAAGCCGCGAAAGACCTCGAACGCGTGGCCAACGAGTTTCCCAAGGACCCGCGCAACGAAGCCGCGTGGTATCAACTCGCCGTTTACTCGGGCCAGCTCGACCGCACCAATGAAATGCTGGCGGCGTTCGACAAGCTGCAATCGCTCTACCCCAAGAGTCCCAACGCCGCCGAGGCGCACTACTGGATTGGCGGCAACATGCTGCAAAAGAAGGAGTGGGCCAAGGCTGCCGAGCAGCTTGAGGCGGCGCTCGCGGCGCGGCTGGCAGAGAAACGCGTCCGCACCGCGCGCGCACAACTGGTTGTCGCCTATTACCAACTCGACAATTCGGACAAGACTCTCGCATACGCACAGGCGCTCGTGGACGCCGGGCTGGCCAAGCTTCTCCCGGCGGAAATCTGCGGGTGGCTCGGCAGGAAGTTGCTGGAGGCGGGCAAGCCCGAAGCCAGCTTGAATTATCTGAAAATGGCGTTGGCCTGGAGCAGCGACGCAGCCCTTCGGACACGGTGCAGCGATGACGCCGCGCACGCCAACGTCCGGCTGGGCCGGTGGGAGCAGGCGGCCGCCAACTACCGCGACGTCATCGAATACGAGGGCCGCAGCGAGCGCGGCTTTGCCGCGGCCGTCGGCCTGGCGGATGCGCTCGTGCGTCTCGGCGAATTCAAAGACGCCAGAGATACGCTGGAGAAACTGCTGGAGTGGCATCCCGAAGGGCCGGATAACGCGCGCGTCCAGATGTTGCTGGGCGACCTCTACGTCGGCATGAAGGAGTTTCGCGAAGCGGCGCGTTACTACATGCGCGTCGCGGCGCTCTACGACGACCGCAAGGTCACGCCCGAAGCGCTCGATCGCGCGGCCAAGGCGTTCGACGCGTGCGGCCGGACCGGCGACGCGACCCAGGCGCGGCGCGAACTGGACCAGCGGTTTCCGACCTACCGCATGTTCTCGGGAGAAAAGAAGCCGGAAGGCGCGACGGCGGCGCCGGGCGGCGCGGCCGCGCCGAAGACCCCATGAACAATCTTCGACGCGAACGGCTGGAGTATGAAGGCGCCGCGGTGGCCGTCTCGGTGATCTTTCACATCCTGCTGTTTGTGTTTTTGATCCACTACGACACGGGCGCCACGGTGCCCGTGGAGCAAAAGCCGTTTCGATTCAAGGTATCAAAGGTTGAAATGCCGCTGCTGGCATTGCCGCCGCCGCCAGAGCCGACGCAGGAAGAAAAGGCGGCCGCCCTCGAAGAGGCCCGCAAAGTCGGCCCGCCCGCCGCCGAGAAATTTGCCGCTCCGGCCAATGTAACGCAGGCGGGCGTTACCGGTGCGCTGCCGGGACCCATGCCGGCGCCGGCGATCCCGGAGCAGTTGCAGATCGGCGCGCAGCCGCTGGCGCGGCCGCCCCGGCCGTCGGAGCCGGCGCGCGTCAGCCGCGATCTCCTCGCGATGCCGGTGGAAAAACCGAACCGCCCCGTCATTGAAGCGCCGCGCACCATCGCGTCCAACTCGGAACTGGCCGCGCCGACGGTGTTGACCGAGCAGATGCTCGCCGCCATGCGCGCCGGCATTGGCGGCACCGGCACCTACACCGGACCGATCACACAGCCGTTGACGCAGATTTTTGGGCCGGGCGCGAAGTCCGTGGAGCAACTGATGAAGGAAGCCGTGCGCCCGCCGCCGCCGAGGGTGACGTCGCAGGCCAAAGCCGCGGAACTGGAGCCTTACGTCAACGTGGATGTATACACCTGGCACGATCCGGCGAACGCCGCCGAGGGCTTTTTTTCGGTCCGCATCGCGTCGCGCGCCGACAGCCCGCTGCGGCGGATCCCGAAAGACGTCTTCTACGTGGTGGACGTTTCCGGCAGCATCGGCCGGCAGCGCGTGGAGCAGTTCAAGGCGGGATTGCGCACCGCGCTGATGCAACTCAACCCTGAAGACCGGTTCGACATCATCCAGTTCCGTTACGACATAGATTTCATCAGCCCGATTCTGCTGCCCGCGAGCATGGCGGCGTCCGAACAGGTGCAGCAGTATATCGCCAAGTTCCATGCGATGGGCACCACCGACTTTTTCGCCTCCACGCTGCCGCTGGCGCAATTGAACCGCGAACGCGGCCGGCTGATGATGGGCGTGGTGCTCAGCGACGGCCTGCCGACCGTGGGCGTGCTCGACGCGTTGCAAATCCTCCACCGCTTCGCGCAGATCAACGGCGGCCGCAGTTCCGTCTTCACCTTCGCCGGCGGCAGGGACGTGGACCTCTTTCTCCTCGGCTTCCTGGCCTATCGCAACCAGGGCCGGCTCGACTACGTCGCGCAACCGGACCGGATTGCGGAAACGTTTGCGCGCGTCCAGCTCGCGCACGCCAACCCGTTGCTGTTGGACTGCCAGTTCCGCTTCGCCGGTGTCAACGGCGACGACGTGTTTCCGCGCGTGCCGCCGCACTTTTTCCGCGACGCGCCGCTGATGCTTTACGGCCGTTACCCGCGCGGGCAGGTGAAGCGGCTCGCGTTGCAGCTTCGCGGCGTGAACGCCGAGGGCCAGCCGATGGAGATGACCGTGGTGCGCGACCTGCCCCCCGAGGACAACGGCACGTCGAACATCGCGATGGATTGGGCAACGCAGAAAATCAATCACCTCCTCGCCGGCTGGATAGACACCGGCGACAAGGCCTTCCAGGATCAAGCGGTTGCTCTTGGCGCCAAGTTTCGCGTCGCCGTGCCGCAGTTGAGGAAGTAGCGCGACCGGTCGTGGACGCCTCCGCGCCGGCTTGCAGCCTGTAGCGGCGGTCTATGACCGCCGAAATCATTCATCATCAATAACTCTCCCGTTTCGGTCGTGTGTCATTTTGAAAATTGTAGCGGCGGTCTATGACCGCTGAGATTCCGAAAAACTGTAGCGGCGGTCTATGACCGCCGTCTGTTCATTCCGAGCAGATTTCGGCGGTCATAGACCGCCGCTACAACGAACGGATACCGCACCCCGGTTTCGGCGCAATTGACCCTGCCGCCGAATTTGCTACACTGCGCGGCATGGCCAAGAAACCCTCCGCCGAGAAACCCACGCCCGCCGAATCTGTAGCGGCGGTCTCTGACCGCCGGGATTCCGAAAAACCTGTAGCGGCGGTCTGCGACCGCCGAAAATCCGAAACGAAAAACGACCGGCGGTCGCAGACCGCCGCTACAGCTACCGTCGGCAAACCGTCCGCCTTGCTCGACACCCGCGTCATCTATTGCGGCGACAACCTCGAACAACTCCGCAAGCTCCCCGACGCCTGCGTGGACCTCATCTACATTGACCCGCCCTTCAACTCCAACCGCAACTACGAGGTCTTCTGGGGCGAGACCAAGGAGAAGCGCGCCTTCGAAGACCGCCACGAATCCACCAAGGCCTACATCGAATACATGCGCCCCCGCTGCGTCGAGATGGCCCGCGTCCTCAAGAAAACCGGCTCCTTCTACTACCACTGCGACTGGCACGCCTCCCACTACGTCAAGGTCATGCTCGACCAGATTTTCGGGGAGAACGCGTTCCAAAGCGAAATCGTTTGGCAGAGAACCAACGCACGTGGCGACGACCGTCGCTGGTCTCGAATGCACGACGTGATCTTCTTCTATGCTGATGAACGTAGTGATTACGTTTTCACCCCACTGATGATCGCTGGCGATGAAGCGAAGATTCCGCATACTCTCATCACTGGTCCCGATGGAAAGAAATACAACACTGCTGATCTGACTGGTGCAGGGTTGACGAAAGACGGGGAGAGCGGAAAACCGTGGCGTGAGTTTGACCCTTCCAAGTTTGGTCGTCATTGGGGATACGCGCACTCTCAAATGGATGAATGGGATGCAGCCGGGTTGATCCATTGGCCGAAGAAACAAGGTGTGGCTGGCGGTTTTCCCCGCAAACGCGCAGAGGAACCGTTCGATGCAGAAGCGCGCACCGTTCAACTCGGCGACGTTTGGATGGACATTGACCGCCTCAACCAGACGGCGAAAGAGCGTCTCGGTTATCCCACACAAAAACCTCTCGCCCTGCTCGAACGCATCATCAAAGCCAGCAGCAACGAGAACGACATCGTGCTCGATGCGTTCTGCGGATGCGGCACGGCGCTGGTGGCGGCGCAGAAATTGAAACGGCAATGGATCGGCATAGACATCTCGCCCACCGCCTGCCGGGTCATGGCGAAGCGATTGAAGGACAAGAACGTGTGCGGCATGAAGGAGGACGAAGACCTTTGGGCAATCGGGCGCGGCTTCATCGTGCGCGACCTGCCGTGGACAGAGGAGAAGCTGCGGGCGATTCCGCCGTTCGAGTTCGAGAACTGGGCAGTCATCGCCCTCGGCGGACGAAAGAACAAGGCGCAGGTCGGCGACATGGGCATTGATGGCCGCATCTTCCCCGTCTCGGCGCTGGACAACGTCCGCGAAGCCGGGGCGGATGAACTGGCGCTGGAAGAGCGCTTCTATGCGATGCAGGTGAAGCAGAAGGACAAGACCGGCCGGCCGGACATTGACTCCTTCGAGACGGCCATGCGGCGTGCGAAGTGCGAAAAAGGCTTCTTCGTGTCCTTCGATTATTCGAGCGACGCGCTGCACGAGATTGACCGTTTCTTCCGCGAGGAGCACCGCATCATCATCCCGCTCACCGTCCGCGAGATTCTGGACGAGGAGATCGCGAGGAAGCTGGCGTGAAACTGTAGCGGCGGTCTATGACCGCCGAGATATTCCTCATCAATGATCGGCGGTCATAGACCGCCGCTACAGGTTTCGGCTAACAGGTTTCGGATTATTCCTTCTCCGGGCGCAACACGTGCACCTCGCCCGCATACGGCCAATCCTCGGCTCGCACCGCGAGTTGTTTGCGCATCGGATTCTCCAGCACATAAGCCCACTTTTCGGAATAGGATTCCTCTGACCGGATGACGTGATCGAAGAAGCCCTTCTGCCAGTGCGGCGCGCGATGGCCTTGCTCGCGCCAATGTTTGGACAGCGCGTTCTTCAGTGACTTCATCCAATCGGACAACGCGAGCGCATCTGGCGCAAAACTGGCGAAGAGGTGGAGATGATCGGGCATCAGGACATAACGGCCGAGGGCCACGCCGTGTTCATAGGCGCCGCGCGTAAATTGCAGGAAGGCATCGTGCGTGGCCGCGTTGGCGAGCAGAGGCTGGCGCTCGTGGGTGCAGGCGGTCACAAAATAAATGGGCGCGCGCACATAGAGTTGGTCGAGGCGGCGCAGGCGTGGCGGTTGTTCCATAGCTGTAACAGTTTTTTTGTTTCTGTAGCGGCGCTCTATGAGCGCCGTTTATTCATCTTCATCGGCGGTCATAGACCGCCGCTACAGGATGAAAGCGGCGGAACGAAACCTGTAGCGGCGCTCTATGAGCGCCGAAATGTTATTGATGATCTGCGGGCGGCTCTTGCGGTTTCGGTTGCACCTCGATGGAGACGTTGATGTTGAGGGTGGGCGGCTTGGGCGGCCTGCAAAGCAAAGAGCGCACCGCGTCAACGATGCAACCCACGATGAGCATGAACAGGATCACTGGGACGAGCGTGTCCATAATCACTCCGACGCTTGGGACGCGCAAATATCTCACGCGCCTCCGCGCTCAGGCAACAAAAAGAATCATGAATTGAGCCTCGCTCATAACCGGCGGTCAGAGACCGCCGCTACAGAACTACAGCGGTGGAACGCGACCTGTAGCGGCGCTCTATGAGCGCCGTTTTTCCCATCTTCATCGGCGGTCATCCCCGAAAGCTTTCGGGGCGCAGACGGCCGCCACAGGACCCATGCAAACTCCAGAACATAGCAAATTTCTCTTGACGTTATAGGTAAATCTCTATACACTGTGCCCGACGATGAAAAGCGAGGCCCCAAGGCGAAAGACAGAGGACAGGAGCGAGTTGGAAAACAGGGAGGCAGCCATGAGGAGAAAGACGGAGGAGAGCGCAATATCATGGCTTACAAAATCATGATTCTGTGCCCAAGTCCTGTTGCGCGAAATCGTTGGTGCCGGCGCGACGGCAAATGTGCGAAACGAAGCCAAATGATGGACGCGGCCAAAATCTGGAAACACCGTTTTTCCGCAGGAATATGAACACTTCGACTCGCTTCGGTCCAGGTGATGACACATGTTTTTACGAAACGAACCCAAATGGAGAATTACAAGCTACGTGGTCGCAAGGCGTTGTGAAAAAGACCGATGTTGAGGCGAAACAAAACGAAGCCAAACAAGCCCGACCAAGAAGGCAATGCCTTGCAAGACTGGCAGTTCCAGCCGGGCCAGAATGTCGAAACCAGTTTGCGAAGCTGCTCGGCTGCCCCGTTCGATCCGACCCAATCCGACTGAATCCGACCGCAGGCGAAGGCGGAGCCATGGGAAATGGGATTGCAGTGAGCATGGCGGGGTCAAAACGTCCCATGCACGGCACAAGGGCCGTTCAATCACTCCGCCTCCTTACGTCGTCGGCTACGTTTGGAGGCCCAAGGCTTCGAAACAGGCAGCCGGAGTTGTGCACCAGTCTGGTTGGTTCTTGTCAACCCCCGGTCAAAGTCAGTCAAAGTGGGTCAAAGCAAGTCAAAGTGATTTCGACTATTATTTTTTTGCGATCGCATGACGCCCGCCCGGATGAAATCCGACAATGGAGTTCGACGGACACTCCCCGGCTGCGCGGGCCGCGATCACTTTCCGAACGGCCAGAGGCGCAAGCCGCCTTCCGTCACCACTTCGTAATACAGGCTCTCGCCGTTGATCGTGAAGGCGAAACCTTCGCTTGCGAGACCCACCGGCAGCTCTTTCAGACGCTGGCCGGAGGCGTCGAGCGGGAAGACTTTGAACGTTTGCGGACGGCGCAACGTGATCGTCGAGCGGACCGGCTCAAGCCGCACGCCGGGTTTGACGCTCAACACACGGACATTGCCGTCGATCATTTCGAGCCATCGCTGGTCGGTGTTCTCGCAACGGGCGGTGGCGGTCAGCAGCAGCCGGCGGGACTTCGCCACCGGCTGGCCGTCGAGCGCTGTGAGGGATATGGCGGCGAAGCGCGGGGCGCTGGTGTCAACCGTCGCGTCGGTCAGCGTCACGGTTTTGCCTCCGATGAAACCGACCGCTGCGCAGCACATGGGTGCGAGCACGGTGAACTGGCCGTGGTCCTGGTCCCAAGCCAACTGGCCAGTGTCGCTGGCGAACTCCCGGCCGCCGCCTTCCTCCCAACTGAGCGGCACGCCGAGCTTGCGGGCGGCGCCGACCCAGAGTCGCTGAAGGACGACCGAGTTGTCGCCGGGTTTTTGCGCGAGGCGAGTGGAGGCGGTGGCAGTCGGCGACTTGTCGAACTTGCCGGCCGTGCCGGCCCACAATCGCTGAAAGACGCCCGGGTTATTACCGGGTTTTTGCGCGGGACTAACGGGAGTTTTGGCGGGCGGCGACGACGGCGCCTTGTCGTCGGCAGGCGCGATGACGATGTCGGGCGGCGGAGCGATGAACCCCGGCAGCGCCGTTCGCCAGCGGCTGATGAACGTCAGCCACTCGGGCGGCGAAGCCGGCGTTTTTTCGGAGTCGCTCCGCAGCCAATGCGTGTTCAGCCGCGACGGCGACACCAAACCGCCGAGGAAAATGCGCGCGGCCGTTGGAAACTGGCCGATGACCGCGGGATCGCCGGCGTCGCCGGCCCAAACAACGCCGTCCCAATCCTGAAGCGCGGCGTGCGCGGCAAGCAACAGCGGGGCTTCGGCGCGATATTCGTTGTGCTCTCCGTAGCCGATGCCGGTGATGAGCAGGGGTTTATGGGCGACGGCGGCGCTCGCGAACTGTCGCAAATAACCGCCGTCGCTCGACACCAGCGCCCGGTCGGCGAAAATGCCGTCCGGCCGCGGCGTGTCCCAGAAGCTGCTCAGGCCGATTGCGTCGCCGGCCGTGGACGCGGGGTCGCTGGCAAGGACGGGGCATTTTACGCCGATGCTGCGGAGATGCGCGCAGACGCGGCGGCAGCAGCCGGCCTCAAGTTCGCGGCGCAGCGGCGTGGCCTGCGCCGGATACGTCGCGGCGGAGTCATCGCCGGTGATTTGCACGACGGCGAGCGACGGATCGTCGGCATAGCGCTTGCCCGTGTAACGGTTCTTGCGATCCAGCCACGCGTCAGCGGCGCGCTCGGCAAGTTCGGCGCGCCGGTCGGCGTCGGTGGTGTTGACGGTGGAGGCGGATGTGAGATCGAAGTGCGAATAGATGCCCCGGCGGCCCAGCTCTGCAAAGAAATAATCGAACGGGTCGCGGCCAGCGTCATCGGGTGGCAGCGCGTTGGCGGGCCAGCGGACGAGATTGACGCCAAGCATGGCGAGGCGTTCGGCGACGTCGGCGGCGTGGGCTTTGTCCGGAATCGCCCCGCTGGCGAGACGGATGCCCCAAAACTTTTGCCGCGCGCCGTTGGACCAGACGAAGTGGCCGGCTTTGGCCTGAAGCACGCCGAATTTTCCCGCTGGCGCTTGCAGCAGCTCGGAGGCATCGGTCGCAGGACGCTGCTCCGGTTTGGAAACCGCCGGACGTTTCGCGGCCAGGGGGATCTCAAATGGCAACCACGATTTCGTGTCATTCTGGTATTCACGGCCCGGTCCGCCCACGAGGATCTCCGGCGTCTCGGCGAGTTCGACTTGCAGCGCGAGGAAAAATTCGTCGTCGGTTTTCAATTCGCCGGTGGCCAGCAGAATGCGCAATTCAAAGTCGTCGCCGCCGGATCGGCGGAGGTCCTCGATCCACACCACCTGTGGCCGGTTGAAACGGATGGCTACCGGGCCAAGCGAGCCGCTGTCAATGACGATGCGCTGCGGCCGGCTGGTGACGGGCCGCTGCGAGGCGGGCGCGGGTCGCTCGGGCAGCGTGACGTCGTGATGGTCCATGCGGATCGTCTTGCCGGCGAAACGCCTGGCCGGCAACGAAAACGACACATAGAGCAGATCAAGTTCGACGGCGCGCGTGATATGAAACTGCCACGTCAGGCTGAGGATGTTGCCGAGGGGGACGAGGGTTTGCCGGTAAGACGCCAGCGCGGTGGTTGGCGACGCGTCGGGGCCGAGAACGCCGGTGAAATCGAAGCCGCCGTCGGCGCGCTGCAGGACACGGTTTGCGTTGGCGTCGGTTTGAAGGAACTCCTTTTTCCAACCGGGCGTCGCCGCGCCGGCCAAACCGCGAAGCCACGGCTCGCGGTTCACCTTGACGGCGAACAAGCCGGAGTTGGCGAACATCACCGTCGCCGGCGGAGCGTTGATCACTTGGGCCGAACCGATCAGCGCGGTGACGAGCAAAATAATAAAGGTCGGTCGCAGACGCATCAGTAGAGTGTTTTAGCGGGATGCAGCGCGGACGCAAAGCCAAAACGGAAAGAATATACGTGAAATCCGCGTGACAACGGGGATAATGGAAAGATGACTCAAGCGGAAATCATCCGACGCGCGTTGAAGCACGACACCGTTCTCATGCCGGGCGTCTATGATGCGTTGAGCGCGCGCATCGCCAACCAGGCCGGCTTCGAGATCATTTTCATCAGCGGCTACTCCGTCAGCGCCACGGCGCTGGGCGAGCCGGATTTCGGCCTGCTCTCGCTCGGCGACATCACCGAGGCGACGCGGCGCGTCTGTAAAAACTCGGCCGCGCCGGTGATCGTGGACGCCGACACCGGCTATGGCAACGCGCTCAACGTCCGGCGCACCGTGAGCGAACTGCTCGACGCCGGCGCGGCAGGCGTGTTTTTGGAAGACCAACTCTGGCCGAAACGGTGCGGCCACATGAGAGGCAAGAAGGTGGTCGCCGCCGAAGAGCACGCCAACAAAATCCGCGCCGCGCGCGACGCGGCGAAGGAAAGCGGGCGCGACTTGTTCATCGTGGCCCGCACCGACGCGCGCCAGCCGCTCGGTCTCGACGAAGCCATCGCGCGGTGCAAACTGTATAAACAGGCCGGCGCGGACGCGCTCTTTGTGGAGGCGCCCCTGTCGCTGGCGGAACTGCGGCAGATCGGGCGCGAGCTGCCGCCGCCGCTGGTGGCGAACATGATCGAACGTGGCGTCACGCCGCAATTGACGCGCAAGGAACTGAAGAAGCTCGGTTTCCAGATGATTGTCTGTCCGCTCGCCGGCCTCTACGCCGCCGCGAAGGCCGTGACGGAAGTCTATCGCATTCTGAAAACGAAGGAGACAACGCGCAGAGACCTCGACCGCGTGCTGACGTTCGACGAGTTCAACCGGATCATCGGCCTTCAGGCGAAATACGACACCGAGAAGCGGTATGCGGTGGAGTAGGGGAATGGCTGGTTCAAAATGGCGTCGTGCTCCAGCTTGAGTCACGATCCTTTGCTGCGTTGGGGTCTGGCCTGCTTGACAGCGCGATGTTCCGGCCTAAGGTTTGGCAACCGAGGCAAAAAGAGTTGTTTATGGAAGCGAAGAGGCAAGATGCCAAGCCGCGGAGCGAGGCGAGGGGGGGGGCGATTGGTTGTGAGTTTGTTCTGGAGCTTGGTGCATGTGCTCGGATGGACGGGCGTTGAGATGTTCAAGTGGAAATGACATCTCAACGGATGGACATGCGATCCTGAGCGGCGCGCGGGCAGCCGCAGAGAAAATTCGCGCCGCCGTGGGTGAGCCTTGCCGGCGTCAACTGGCCGAAACGAGCGCGATGCCCAGACTGATCAGTCCAATGCCAATGCAGCATTGCAAAGTGAGTTTTTCCTTCAGAAAAAGCCACGCGCCGATCAACATCAAGGCCGGACCCATTCCCTCAAACGGATACACATAACTCAGATCTTTTCGTTGGAGCAGTCCGCCCCAGAGAAAAAACCAGCCGGTGAGTATGGAGATGCCAAGCGAGAACAGGGGTACCACCCGCCGCCACGGGATGGGCGTCAGGTTGGTTTGAGTCATCGCGTGTTTCAGCAGCAACTGGCCCGTCACCAGACAGAGCTGCGAGGCCACACAAAGAAGGAGGATTTCCAGTGTCACAGTTCTTCCTCCGCTTTCATTGCCGGCCCCGCCACGACGAAGATGCCGATCAGAACGACCAGGATGCCGGCCCAGCGACACAGACTGATATGTTCGGCGCGAAACCACCACGCGGCCAGAGGCACCAGTACCTGGGTGACGCTCATAATGCTGAACGCGATGTGCAATGGCACGCGCCGCAGCACGTGGAGCCAGATGAGAAAGCTGGCGATGTAAGGCCCGATGCCCATCCACGTCCAGACCGAGCCGAGGACGGAAAGGCCGATGATGCCCAGCGGCGCCGGATCGTTGGCGGTTGCGACTGCGCCCCGCTTGAACAACAGTTCCGCCGCTGTCACGCAAAATGCCGCGACGAGAATGTGCAAATACGGGTGCAGCAACAGCCGGCGACCGCTGAAAGTTGCGGGCGGCCCTTCTTTGCCTGTGGTGCTAGCGTTGGTGGACATGGGAAGCAGCTCACGGTGCGGCGGCGCCGGATCGGGTGAACGTGTTGATGATCTGGATGCCAGCCTGGTTGGCGGCGTCAACAACCGCGATGATGACTTCGAGCGTGGTTTTCTGGTCGGCGCGCATTTCCACAACGACGCCGGGGTTTTGAGATTTCGCGGCGCGCAGCCGTTCCACGAGTTGGTCGGCGGCAACGGGCTGCGTGTTCAGGAACATCTTTCCGTCGGGCGAGACGGTGAGCACGAGGCCTTGCTCGCGCTTGACCTGTTTGCCGGTTTTGGACTTGGGCAGCGTAATTTGCACGGCCGGCTGGTGGATGAATGTGGTAGTGACCATGAAGAAAATCAGCAGCACCACCATGATGTCGATGAGCGCGACGATAATGATGGTCGGCGTGCGGCGGGGTTTGCTGTAAAACTTCATGGATGCGCCGGCTCCGGATCCAGACTACTGGACATTGTGAGCGCGTTCGTTCGCCCGGTGGACGGTCGTGTCATCGGCGGTGTTGCGATAAAGTTTGCTCAACAGGTCGCTCAACATGCTTTCCATTTCCACCACCATGCGCTCGACCTTTCGATTGAAGTAGCTCCAGCCGATCAACGCCACGATGGCGATCAGCAGGCCGAAAAACGTGGTGTTCAGCGCGTAGCTGATGCCGATGCCCATGTTGCTGGTTTCACCCTCGGCTACAATCTGGCCGATGCCTTTGAACAAGTGTTTCAAACCGTTGATGGTGCCGAGCAAACCGAGCAGCGGCGAGATGCCAACCACGATCTCCAGCGCGATCAAGCCATGTTCGAGTTTCACCGCCTCGCTGCGGGCGCGGGTTTGGACCGCCTCGACGTTTTCGCTGCGGGGCCATTCGATGTGGTTGAGCGCGACGCGGACGATCGTTCCAAGCGCCGTGCTGTCGGTTTCAGCGAGCACAGCGAGCCGGGTGGACGAATCGCCGGGGCGAAGTTTTTCGATGGCGGTGGCCAGCTTTGGCCCGATGACCATGTTGCGACGAAGGGCGAGGCTGCGTTCAATGATGACCGCCACGGCAACGACCGACGCGATCATGAGCGGCCACATGACCAAGCCGCCTTCAACGAAAAACTCAGTCAACCTATCCCACATGGTTTACCTTTCGTATAAATAAACGTTAAAATCGATTGTGATGTCCAAGTGATCCCCGCCGAGCAGTTTCAACTCTTCCGGCCACGGGTCGAAGGGGGCGCAATCCACCACCGCCTTCTGGCAGTAACTGCCAAGAATAGGCGAAGCCGTGTTTTGCGCAATCTTCAAATGATCCGCGTGTCCGGTCGGGTAAAGCGTGAAGTTGAGTTTGACGCGGCCCGGCTGGCCGTCGGCGTAGTATTGTTCCAGCAACAACGTCCAGCGGCGTCCGATCTCGGCGAACATTTTCTTGCTGTAAGCGCCTTGCGGCATGCCGACGACGTTCAGCGCCGTCGGCCCGCGACGGGAAACGCCCGCGTCGGTTTCCGAAGCAATAGTTGGGATCTCCCGCTGCGTCGGCTGCATGTCGCTGGGAGTGGGTCGGAGGCCGAACGACGACTCGGCGAACTGGAACTGCGGCTTTGATTGCGCCGCGGTGTTCGCGGCGTCGGTGGTTTTGGCCGGGTTCGCGGCGGCTTGAGACTGCTGTTGCTGGCGGCGGAACAACTCCGGCGACGTGATGCCATCGGCGGGTTTCGGCGGCGCGACGGACTGCGGCGTCTGGATGCGCGAGGCCGTGCGCGTCGGTTGCAACTTCGATTGCGACGGTGAAACAGGCGGCGCGGCGGGGCGCGGCTGGGCCTGGCCTGGCAGGCGGACCGTTGAGGTTTCGAGTTGCGCCATCTTGCGCCCTTCGATTTTCGGAATCTCCGCGCTGCGATCCCGGGGCGTTGGATTGGCGGCCAGCGAACTGCGGTCGGAGTAAAACCGCGCGTTGTCCGGCCGCTGCGCGGTGGCCTGTGTCGAATCCACCTCGACGAAACTCAACTGCGGCGGCGGTCGGCGCATGGCGAGGCGTTTCAGTTGGTCCTTGGGCAATTGCCTTACCGCGACAGGCCGCGAGAGGAGATGGGCCAACGCGCGGGCCAGCGGCGTGGCGGCGTAAAACCACACGAAGAACAGATGCAGCGCCAGCGACGCCGTTACCGCGACTGAAAGTCGTCGTTGGTAGAGGTCCGGATTCATGGCTTCGCCGGCAGGTGGCGCCAAAGATAGTGGCGAAAGAGCACCGTCAGCGTGGAGGTCAGTGGCACGGCCAGCAGCACGCCGATGAAACCGAGCAGATGGCCCCAGATGAGGATGGACAGCACGACAGAAACAGGATGCAAGCCGGTTTTTGTTCCGACGATCCGCGGCGCGAGAATCCAATTCTCCAGCATGTGCACGACGGCGCACACGCCGATGGCTTCAAGCGATAACTGCCAACTGCCGTTGTGCTGCCCGTAGGCGATGAGCGCGGCCGGAAAAGCGCCCGCGATGACGCCGAAGAGCGGCACAAGATCGAACAAGCCGACCCAGATGCCGATCAGCAGCGCGAAATCAACCCCGATGATGTAAAAACCGAGCGCCGCCAGCGCGCCGACGCACGCCGCCACGATGCATTGGCCGCGAAAGAACGCTTGCAATGATTCGTTGATCTCGCCGACGAGATGAATGATGTCGGTGCGGACGGCGGTATTGGTCACCGGCACATACATTTTCCAGTTGCTGGCAAAATAGTCCGGATCCTTCAGGAAATGATACACGTAAACCGGAATGATGAGAAACCCAACGACCGCGCTGAGCAGGCTGATCGCGTTGGAGAGAATTGACGGGAGCATGGTCGTTAGGTGTCGCGCCAGATCGGGCAGTGAGCTGGTGACGCTTGTGGCAAGTTGATCCAGGAATCCTTTCCATGCGCCCGGCCCCTGCGCGCGCGCGCCGTCCGCCAGCGCGCTGGCGGACGCGGTGGCGCGTTGGAGAAGCGCCGGCAGCTTGCTGGCGAAATCGGTCAGCTCTTGAACAATGGCCGGCAGCGCCAGCGTCGCAACGGTGGCAATGGCGACAGTGCCCAGGCCGAACACCGTCAGCACCGCCGCCGCGCGCGGCCACTTGCGCTTCGTATGGAGCCAATCCACCGCCGGCATCAACAGGTAAGCGATCAACATGCCGATGGCCACGGGCAGTAGCACCCACTGCAGCCTGGCAAACAGCGCCGCCGCCGCCAGCACCGCCGCTCCAGTCAGCGTCACCAGGAATGCAATGGCCAGCGCGACCACCGCGTTGGCGATGACGCGCCGCTGCCAGGCGGTGAACATCTCGTGATTCATCTTGATCTAAAACTCCACGACGTCATTCAGCACCGGCACGTGAACCTGTGACTTGGGGAACATTTCCCGCAGCGCCGCCGCCAGCGCGTTCGACTGTTCCGGCTCGCCGTGCACAACGCAGATGTGTTGCAACGGCCCCGTCGCGCGCCGCGCAAAGTCCAGCAGTTCGCTCCGCCCCGCGTGCGCGCTGAACGCCGAGATCACCTCGACGTGCGCCTTCACGTCGTGTTCCTCGCCGAAAATGCGCACGCGCTTCTCGCCGGCGATGAGCCGGGCACCGAGCGTGTGTTGCGCGCAGAAGCCGACCATGATGATCGTGTTGCGCTCGTCGCCGATGTTGTTGTGAAGATGGTGGCAGATGCGCCCGGCCTCGGCCATGCCCGACGCCGAGATGATGATGCACGGCTCCTTCAGGTCATTAAGCGCAATGGACTGCGCCACGTCATTGATGTAGGTGAGCCGCTCCATGCCGAATGGATTGTGGCGCGCCATCAGTTGCTCGTAGATGCCGGCATTGAAACACTCCGGGTGCAGCTTGAAAATCTCCGTTGCGTTCACCGCCAGCGGGCTATCCACGAAGATCGGCAGCGGCGGGATGCACTTCTCCTCCGTCAGCCGGTGCAGCGCGTAGACGATGTGCTGTGTGCGGCCGACGGCGAACGCCGGAATGATGATTTTGCCCTTGCGCTCGATGGCGCGGTTGACAATGCTGCAAAGCCGGTCGTTGATGTGGTCCGCCGGCTCGTGTTCGCGGTTGCCGTAGGTGCTCTCGATGAGCAGCACGTCCACCTCCTCCATCGGCGCCGGGTCGCGCAGCAACGGATCGTGCCCGCGGCCCACGTCGCCGCTGAAACCGATGCGCAGCTTGCGGTTGCCCTCGCGGACGTTCAGATACACTTCCGCCGAGCCGAGGATGTGGCCCGCATCGCGAAAACTGACCTGGACGTCGTCGGTGATCCACACCGCGCGTTCGTAACCGACGCCGACAAACTGGCGGAGGGTCGCCTCCGCTTCCTTTTCGTTGTAGATCGGCGCGACCGGCGGCAATCCCTTCTTGGCGCGCTTGCGCGAAACGAACTCGGCGTCATAGCGCTGCACGTGGGCGCTGTCTTGGAGCATCACCGCCGACAAATCCCGCGTGCCGTTGGTGGCGTAAATGTTGCCGGCAAAACCTTTTTTGACCAGCGTCGGCAGCGCGCCGGTGTGGTCAATGTGTGCGTGGCTGACCACCACGGCCTCAATGGCGCGCGGGTCAAACGGAAACCCGCTGTTACGCTCGATGGATTCGGCGCGCGGCCCCTGAAACATGCCGCACTCCACCATCAGCCGCGTGCCGTTCGCGTCCAGCATGTGCCGCGATCCGGTGGTCGTCTGCGCCGCGCCATAAAAAGTCCATTTCATCGCATTGATTCCCTTGCCAAAGCGTAACAGTATAGCGGAAGTGGAACAGGGGCACAAGAACCGGCGGCGGCATTCGACCCGGCGCGACGGTTACTTTCTCGCATCCGGCTCGACGCTGACGCCGTTGCGCTTGAGGATGGTGCCTTCCTGAAGGCTGAGGGCGACGAGGGCTTGATTGTAGGTGTTGATCGCCTGCAGTTCGGCCACGCGCGCGGTGTTGAGGTCGCGTTGCATTTGCAGGACGGTGTAGGTGGTGGAAGTGCCGGCCTTGAGTTTTTCCACTTCGGCGAGGTAGGACTCCAGTCTCAACCGCGTGGTGGCTTGGGCGGAGACGATGAGCTTGCCCTTGTCGCGCGCTTCGATCACGGCCTGTTCCACGCCGACGATGACCGTCTGTTCGATTTTCTTCAGCGACAATAACGCCTGTTCGACGGCGAGTTTCCATTGCCGATAGTTGCCGCGGGAGATGTTATTGCCGAGCGGGACGGTGATCGTCAGGCCGGCGGACCATGTGGGGAAGGTGCCGGTGCCGGTGGAATCGAAGTTATTGCGGAGCTGGGAGAAGTCCTCATTGAAGCCCTGGTTGTTCGCATTGTAACCGTAGCTTGCGGCGAGATCCACCTGCGGCAGCAACTGGTTCTGGTAATACTTCAAGTTGATGTGGTTGATCTCCAACTGCAGTTTGTTCTGCAAATACTCCGGCCGGTTTTCGAGACCTTGGCGGATGCTGTCCAGGGCATCAAAGGGCACGGCCACGATGCTGGGCCGGTCCACCGGCACCAGCCATACCTCGCGAATGGATAACACGTCGCGACTGATGAGCTGCTTGTAGGTGTTCTCGTCCTCCTCCAATTGCCGCTGCGCGTCGATCAACGTGCCTTCGTTTTGCGACAGCTCGGCCTCGGCGGTCACTACATCCAGCCGTGACATCGTGCCGACCTCCATCCGTTTGCGGCTCTCGTCCAAAAACCGTCTGGCGAGGTCCACCGACTCTTGCTGGACCTTCACGTTGTCAATGTCATAGACCAGGTTGTAATAGGACTGTTTCACCGTCGCCACCGTCTGCATGACGAACAGGACGAATTGCTGGTAGGAAATATCCTGGTTTTTTTTGGCGATGCGGATCTGCGTTGTGTTCACGTCCCAGCCGAAGTTTTTCAGCAGCGGTTGCGTGACAGTCGCGCCCATGAACATCGTCCAGTCCGGGCCCAAGCCGGTGCCAAACGTGCTGCTTTGGAGGCGCTGGCCGTTGAATCCCACGGTGTATTTGGTGCCGAGCGGTGTCAACCCGGTGAGGTTGTTCTGATAATTGTAGGCGCGTGTGCTTGCCGAAGGCGACGTAAGCACCGTCCCGCCGCTCGTAAAATAGCCCGCCGGTTGTTGCGACTCGCTCTCCTTGAGACCGGTCACCCAGTTCACGTCAAAAATGCCTTCGGCCGTCTGCACCTGCGCCGCGCCGATCGCGGGGTTGAGCCGCTGGATGCTGATATCGATGTTTTGCTGGAGCGCGGCCTGCACGCAGTCGAGGACTGTCAAGAATCGCTTTGGCCGGTTCGAATCCGGGGTGTCGGATGTCGTCGCTTGGGCCGCGATGGTCTGCTCGATGAACGTCAGTTTGTTCGTACCGGTGGTGTTGGGTGGCGTCGCTTGGGCGGAATAGGGCGGGACGGTGGCTGGCTCGGCTGCGGACAGCGAGGCGGCCAACGCAGCGAGCACTGACAGATTGAAAGTAAAAAAATTTCGCATCGCAGAACGCTCCAAATCGGGGTCGGAGGATAAGCAGTCCCCCCCATCGTCGCAATGCAAATCTATTGCCGTCGGGCCGGCGCGGCAGTGGTGCCGGCTAGACCTTTGCATCGGGAAACCGCTCACGGATGGTCGTGCGCACCCCGTCCGCCTCTACGGGGGGCAGCCGGTCGCGGGCAACCAGCCGCTCGATGCCGTCCAACAGCGCCAGCCAGTCCTCCAACGGAGGCTGTGGCGTCAGCCGCCAGTTTTCAAACCGCCGTCCGCGCGTGTAGAAGTTCCAGACCCTTCCGACGTGGTGGGCATAAACCTCGACCTTCTCGCCGTCGGGCGTGCGTCGTTTCCAACTGATGTCGTTTTTGGGCATACCGCTCGACGCGTTTCGCGCGAGCGCATCAAGTTATGACGCCTTGGCGGCCATTTCTCAACAAAGATGCGCGGCGGCGCAAGGCTCGGCTTGACTGCTTGGCGGCGGGCCGTATCTTACACGCTTAAACGCCGGCCCATGATTCAACGAACGACCGCTGAAAAGCTGAGAGGAGACGATTGAAACCCGCGATGAATATCAGCCGCGGCGCGGATAACGACGCGCATGTTGCCATGTCCCGCCGGGAGTTTCTCCGCGTCGGGACGGCTGGCGCGGTGGGGTGGGGAGTTGTCCGGCGCGGGCCGCTCGCGCAGGCGGCGGACGCGGGCGCGCGATGCGAATCCGTGATCGTGCTCTGGATGCAAGGCGGCGTCTCGCATCTGGACACCTTCGATCCGAAACCGGACGCGCCCGCCGACATCCGCGGCCCGTTCAAGGCCATCGGCACGAATGTTCCCGGCATCCAGCTTTGCGAACACCTGCCGCGCATGGCGCGCGTCGCCGACAAGATTGCGTTCATCCGCTCGATGCGCCACGGCGAAGGCGCGCACGAATGCGGGATGAGCTACATGTTAAGCGGTCGCGCGCCGCTGCCGGGAATCCGTCATCCGAGCCTTGGCACCGTCATCTCGAATGAACTTGGCTGGCGCGACGGCGTGCCGCCCTATGTCGCCATCCCCGGCACGAGTTTTGCCGCCGCGCTCGGCCATCTCGGGCACGGTTGGCTCGAAACCGTGCACCAACCGCTGGCCATCGCCGGCGATCCGGCGCACGAGAGCTTTGATCAGGACGGATCAACATTGCCGCGGGAGAACGTCGTCGAACGGTTGTCGCAAGTCGGGAACGCCTTCGATCCGGCCCATCGAGCCGTTGAGCCAATGCGGGACACGATGCGCTCGGCCCGTTTTTGCGCGGCATTGAACTTGGAGAAGGAGCCGGACAAAATTCGCGACGCCTACGGGGACGCCAGCCTTGGGCGGAAGTGCCTCCTCGCGCGCCGGCTTGTTGAGGCGGGCGTGCGGTGCGTCACGGTGGACGAGGATGGTTGGGATCATCATTTTTGCGCGTTTGATTCCCTTAAGCGACGGTTGCCGGTGTTTGACCAGGCGGTCAGCGCGTTGATTCGCGACCTCGACGACCGCGGTTTGCTCAAGACGACGATGGTGTTGTTCCTGACGGAGTTTGGGCGGTCACCAAGGATTAACGGAGAGGCCGGGCGCGAGCACTGGTCGGATGTGTTCTCGGTGTTCGCGGCCGGCGGTGGTGTGCGCGGCGGTCAAGTCATCGGCGCGTCAGACGCGCGCGGCGAGTTGCCGTTGGAGAACGCAGTCACGCCTGGAGATTTGGCGCGCACGGTGTGTCAGCAGATCGGCATTGGGTCGAACAAGGGATGCGCACAATCCTCGCTCGGCCAGCGAGCAAGCCTCGTCCGCGGCGGGCGAATAATCGGTGAGATGATATGACAGCTTGCGTGGAAACGCTCATAACCGCGCGTGAAAATGCGCGTCGGACGACAGCGATACCGGGTCGCCGGCGTTCGCGAGTTAGCACAACCCATTGCGGTCGCGGCGGGTTGCAATTTACCGCCGGTCTTTGGCACGAGTGGTGCGCGGAATCTGGCTTGGCACTGGTTGTGCCGGAGCAATTCCGTTTTCAGACTGCCCTCTGAAGACGATGAACCAGACAAGCGTTGGCATGAACAGTCTCTGGAAGGTGTTCACAACTACGATCGGCAAGAAAGCGGTGATGGCCGCCACGGGTGGCGTGTTGCTTCTTTTTGTCATCGCCCACATGGCAGGCAACCTGCAAATGTTCCTGGGTTGGGGCGACATCAACAACTACGCGGACCTTCTGAAATCCCACCGCGAATTCCTCTGGCCGTTCCGCGTGTTTTTGGCCACATGCCTGGTGTTGCACGTGAGCACGGGCAGTTTTCTGGCCATAGACAATCGCCGGAAGCGCGGACATTCCTACGAGGTGAAAAAATTGGTGGGTGCCAGCTTCGCTTCGCAGACGATGTGGATCAGCGGACTGATTATCTTCTGCTTCATCGTTTACCATCTATTGCATTTCACCCTGGGCGTCACCAATCCCGAGTATCTGACTTTTCGGGACGCCCATGACCGGCCGGATGTGTATCGGATGATCGTCACGGCTTTCTCCACGGCTGGCACGGTGTGCCTCTACGCACTGGGCGTGGCCACACTGGGTTTCCATCTCAGCCATGGCGTGCGGGCGATGGTGGAGTCGCTCGGCCTGCGGATGGAAACGTGGGCCAGCCGCATTGACAAGACTTCGCTCGTGGTGGCGTGCCTGTTGTTCCTGGGTTTTGCCTCCGTTCCGTTGGCCGTGCTGATGGGACTGCTGCAGTTGAAGTAACATGAAACTCAACGCCAACATTCCTGCCGGGCCGCTGACGCAAAAGTGGACCACCCACAAGCATGAGATCCGGCTCGTCAATCCCGCCAATAAGCGCAAATACGACATTATCGTTGTTGGCACCGGGCTGGCCGGCGCGTCCGCGGCGGCCACGTTGGGCGAACTGGGCTATAACGTGAAATCGTTCTGCGTCCAGGATAGCGCGCGCCGCGCCCACAGCGTCGCCGCGCAGGGCGGCATCAACGCGGCCAAGAACTACCGCAACGACGGCGACAACGTGTATCGGCTGTTTTACGACACGCTCAAGGGTGGCGATTTCCGCGCGCGCGAGGCCAACGTTTACCGGCTGGCGGAAGTCAGCGTGAACGTCATTGACCAGGCGACGGCGCAGGGCGTGCCATTCGCCCGCGAATACAGCGGCTATCTGGCCACGCGTTCCTTCGGCGGCGCGCAGGTGTCGCGGACGTTTTACGCGCGCGGCCAGACCGGCCAGCAACTGCTGCTGGGCGCTTATCAGGCGCTGATGGCGCAGGTCAGCGCCGGCACGGTGAAGGTTTTCCCACGGAGTGAGATGCTGGAGTTGATCGTGGTCAACGGCCATGCCAAGGGCATCGTCGTGCGCGATTTGATCGGCGGCAAAATTTCCTCCGTCATGGCCGACGCGGTGGTGCTCGCCACGGGCGGTTACTCCAACGTCTTTCATCTGACCACCTCCGGCGGCGCCTCCAATGTCACGGCCCTTTGGCGAGCGCATCGCCAGGGCGCGCTTTTCGCCAACCCATGTTTCACACAGATTCACCCGACGTGCATCCCGGTCTCCGGCGATTACCAGAGCAAACTGACGCTGATGAGCGAGTCGCTGCGCAACGACGGCCGCGTCTGGGTGCCGAAGAACGGCGGCGACAAGCGCCCGGCTGACCAGGTTCCCGACAACGAGCGCGACTATTACCTGGAGCGCATGTATCCCGCCTACGGCAACCTCGTTCCACGCGACATCGCCAGCCGCGCCGCCAAGCGCGTGTGCGACGAAGGCCGCGGCGTCGGCCCGGGCGGTCGCGGCGTGTTTCTGGATTTTCGGGACGCCATCAAGCGCTTTGGCGAAGACGTCGTGCGCGAGCGTTACGGCAATCTCTTCGAGATGTATCATGAGATCACCAACGAGAACGCCTACAAGACGCCGATGCGGATTTACCCTGCCGTCCACTACGCGATGGGCGGATTGTGGGTGGACTACAACCTGATGAGCAACCTGCCGGGCTTGTTCGTCGTGGGCGAGGCGAATTTCTCCGACCACGGCGCCAACCGTCTTGGCGCCAGCGCGCTTATGCAGGGTCTCTCCGACGGTTACTTCATCCTGCCCTACACGATCGGAAACTATCTCGCCCAAAACCAGGTGAAGCGCCCCTCCACCGACGTGTCGGAAGCGAAGCGGGCGGAGCAGGCGGTCACGGAGCGTCTCAATAAGCTGTTGTCCATCCCTGGCAAACGCACGCCCGCGGATTTTCACAAACACCTGGGCAGGATTCTGTGGGACCATTGCGGCATGGCGCGCACCGAGGCCGGTTTGCAACAGGCGAAGCAGGAAATCGCCGCGCTCCGCGAGGAGTTCTGGCGGAACGTCATCGTCCCCGGTTCGCACGACGACCTCAACATGGCGCTCGAACGCGCCGGTCGCGTCGCCGATTTTCTCGAAATGGGCGAGTTGCTGTGTCTGGACGCGCTGGAGCGGCGCGAATCCTGCGGCTGCCACTTTCGCACGGAGTTCCAGACGCCGGAAGGCGAGTGCCTCCGCAACGACGCCGAATACGCCTACGTCGCCGCCTGGGAGTTTGGCGGGGACGGCAAGCCGGCGGTGCTTCATAAGGAGCCGCTGGTTTACGAGGAGGCGCACATGGCGCAGAGGAGCTACAAGTGATGAAACTCACGGTTCGAGTTTGGCGCCAGAAAAACGCCCGCCGCGAAGGCCGCTTCGCGGAATACGAGGTCCAGGACGCCAGTCCCGACATGTCGTTCCTCGAAATGCTCGACGTGCTCAACGAACGCCTCATCCGGCAGGGCGAGGAACCGATCCATTTCGACAGCGACTGCCGCGAAGGCATTTGCGGCATGTGCTCCTGCGTCATCAACGGCGAAGCCCACGGCCCCGAATCCCAAGTCACCACCTGCCAGACCTACATGCGCAGTTTCAAAGACGGCGATGTCATCACCGTCGAGCCATTCCGCGCCATGGCGTTCCCGCTCATCAAGGACCTGGTGGTGGACCGCAGCGCGCTGGACCGGATCATTCAGGCGGGCGGTTTTATTTCCGTCACGACCGGGTCGGCGCCCGAAGCCAACTCCATCCCCGTTTCAAAATATCACTCCGATCTGGCGATGGATGCCGCTGCGTGCATCGGCTGCGGCGCGTGCGTTGCGGCGTGCAAGAACGCCTCCGCCAATCTTTTCGTCGCCGCGAAAGTTGCCCACCTCAATCTCCTGCCGCAGGGCGGGCCGGAGAAAGACCCGCGCGTGCTCGGCATGGTCGAGGCAATGACTTCGGAAGGTTTCGGCGCGTGCAGCGTCACCGGCTCGTGCGAGGCGGTTTGCCCCAAAGGCATTCCCACCAGTTTCATCTCCCGCATGAACCACAATTTCCTCACCGCCGCGCTGAAGTTGCGGGTGCACGGCCCGCGGGGCTGAATGCGGTGGCTGCGGTTTTCCGCCGAAGAAGCATTCCTGTTTGCCTTGCAGCGGATTTTCCAGCTCGTCGCGATCTTGCGCTAAACGCGGTTCGCCGTAAGATGGTCCCCAATGACTCCGCTTGTACAAACCGCGCGCGCGTTGCCGATCTGGGCGCTGCGCGACCAACTCCGCGCCGCGTGGCGCCAGCATGACCGGCTCGTCCTCATCGCGCCGACCGGCTCCGGCAAGACGACACAGGTCTGCCAGATGCTGCTCGAAGACGGTCGTGTCGGGGAGAAACAAATCATCGTCCTCCAACCGCGCCGCGTCGCCACCCGCAGCGTTGCCGCGCGTGTCGCCGCGGAACGAGGTGTGCCGCTCGGCGGCGAGGTCGGTTACCTGATTCGCTTCGATGACCGTGCGTCGGCGAAGACCCGCATCCTGTTCATGACGGAAGGCGTTCTGCTGCGGCGACTGCAGGACGAACCGGACCTCGCCTCGGTCGGGGCGATTCTGTTCGACGAGTTTCATGAAAGAAACCTCTTCAGCGATGTCGCACTCGGCCTGGCAAAACAATTGCAGGCGTCGCGACGCCCGGACCTTCTGCTCATGGTGATGTCAGCCACGCTCGACGCGGAGCCGGTGGCCGCGTATCTCGGCGGTTGCCCGGTTCTCCGCTCCGAAGGCCGCTCGTTTCCGGTCGAGGTTCGGCATCTGGACGCGCCCGACCGCCGACCGCCGCAGGAGGTCGCAGCCGATGAGGTCGAGCGCATCCTCATCGGCGGCAAGCCGGGCGATATTCTCGTGTTCATGCCGGGCGTGTGGGAAATCCAGCAGACCCTCAACGCGATCCGCAGCCTCCGTTCGCGCGAGCCGCTGACGTTGCTGCCGCTCTACGGCGAACTGCTGCCGGAAGACCAGGACCGCGTCTTCCAGTCGTCGCCCTGCCGCAAGGTCATCGTCGCGACGAACGTCGCCGAAACATCGGTCACCATTGACGGCGTACGCTTCGTTGTGGACAGCGGACTGGCGCGCATCAACCGTTATGACACGGCGCTTGGCATCAGCGCGTTGCGCATCGAGCCGATCAGCCACGCCTCCGCCGACCAGCGCGCCGGCCGCGCAGGCCGCACCGCGCCCGGCGAGTGCCGCCGCCTCTGGACGCTCGTCAACCACAAGGACCGGCCCAAGGTCAACACGCCGGAGATTCATCGCACCGATCTTGCCGGCGTCGTGCTGCTGTTGCGGTCACTCGGCGTGAAAGACATCGCGTCGTTCGACCTGCCGGACAAAATGGACCCGGCCGCCGCCCAGGCCGCGCTCGACATGCTGGAGCGGCTCGGCGCGCTGGACACCGCCACAGGCGCGATCATCGACATCGGCCGCCGCATGATCCGACTTCCCGTCCACCCGCGTTATGCGCGCATGCTGGTGGAGGCGGCCAGGCGCGGCTGCGTGAAGACCGTCGCGCTTTGGGCCGCGCTCGTCAGCGGCCGCGACATGATGGTGCGCTCGAAGGAGGAATCGACGAAGGAGATGCTGGAGTTGTTCCAGACCAACGACAACTCCGACTTCTTCACTCTCGTGCGCGCGTTCAATTGGGCCAAACAGCGCGGCTTCAGCCTCGACGCCTGCCGCCGAGCCGGCATCCACGCGCTCACCGCCGCGAACGTCGAGGACACCTACGAGCAACTGCTCGACCTCTGCGAAAAAGCCGGCATCCGTGGCGAGGACGCGAAGTTTTCCGACGACGACCTCCTGAAATGCGTGCTCGCCGGTTTCGCGGACCACCTCGCGCGCCGCGTGGACAAGGGCACGCTCGACTGCGTCGTGGTCGGCGGCCGTTCGGGCACGTTGATGCGCGAGAGCGTCGTGCAGAAATCCGACCTGCTTGTCGCTGCCGAGATCCGCCAGATCGTCACGCGCGAGCGCAAGGAACTGACGCTGCTCGGCCTCGCCAGCGAGGTGAAGCTGGAGTGGCTGCGCGAGTTGCTGGCCGCGCAGCTCGTTGAAAAGACGGAGCATCTTTACGACCGCGCCCAGCGGCGAGTCGCTTGCGTGCGGTTGCTGCGCTACCGCGACCTGATTCTCGACCACTCACACCAGAATTGCACGCACCCGAAGGAAGCGGCGGCGGCGCTGGCGACGGAGTTTCTCGATGGCGTAATTGAGCTGCCGTTGTGGAACCACGAACTGAACCAATGGCTTGCCCGCGTGCGGCTCGTGGCGCGGACGTTCCCCGAACTGGAACTGCCGGCGTTCGACGACGCCGGGAAACTCGAATGCCTCAGCCGCGCGCTCAGCGGCACGCTGCTCTACAAGGAGGCGAAGGAACGGCCGTTGGTGCCGGTGTTCCGCAACCGGTTGGACGCGGTGCAGCGGGACTTCGTCAACGACCTCGCCCCGGAAGCCGTCACGCTCTCCAACGGCAAACGCTGCAAGCTCGTCTATAGCGACGACGCGCCGCCGGTGATCACCGTCAAGCTCCACGAAATCTTCGGCGTGAAGGAGCATCCGCGTGTCTGCGACGGCAAGCTGGCCGTGCTGATCCAACTCGCCGCGCCCGATGGCAAGAGGCTTGAAACCACCCAGGATCTGGAGGCGTTTTGGAAGACGGTTTATCCACAGCTCAAGCGCAACGCGCTGACGAAATACAAGGGTGTGGCGTGGTTGTGAAACAGGGCGTTTCTTCCCCAGTTCCCATTCCTTCGTGCCATACCGCCGCTTTTGCGCTTGCGGGGCGGGGAAATGGTTTTTAGACTGACTCCCTTATGTCAACGGAAGCCGACCGCGTACGCGGTGGATTCAAATTTAGCGAGGTGCTTGGACCTATTGAAACAGTGTTGGGCCAGGTGGAACAACGGCTGGGCCGGCAGGTCAGCGCGTTCGAGCCGGGTGTTAGCGACTATGTGCGCTACGCGCTGGGCACGCAGGGCAAACGGCTGCGGCCGGCGCTGGCCTTGCTCGCTGGCGGCGCTTGCGGGCCGCTCGATGACCACCACATCACGCTGGCCGTGATCGTGGAAATGATTCATCTGGCAACGCTGGTGCATGACGACATCATGGACGGGGCAACGATGCGCCGGCACAAGTTGACGGTGAGCGCGCGTTGGGGCAACGAAATCTCCGTGCTGCTCGGCGACTGCCTGTTCGCGCACGCGCTGAAGCTGGCGACGGATTTCCCCGATATGGAGGTCTGCCGGCGGATCGCGCACGCGACGAACGTTGTGTGCGAGGGCGAAATCCTGCAGACGCAGCGGCGGTTCGATCTGGAGCTGTCCATCGAGGATTACCTGAAATTTGTGGAGATGAAGACGGCGGAGTTGTTCGCCGTGTCGTGCGAGCTGGGCGCATTCCTGGCCGGGGCGCCGGCGCCGGCCAAGCAATCGCTGCGCGCCTACGGCATGGCGCTGGGCATCGCGTATCAGATTTACGACGACTGCGTGGACATCTTCGAGCAGGAGAATGAGGCTGGCAAGTCGCTCGGCACGGACCTGAACAAGGGCAAGCTGACGCTGCCGATCCTCACGTTGCTCCGCCGCGCGAGCGAAACCGAGCGCGATCAGATCGCGCTGGACCTGACGAGCTACTCGATGCAGGGCGCGGCCCGGCTGGCGACGATGGTGGTGAAGCACCGCACGCTCGACGCGTCGTTGGAGATGATCGAGCGCTATCTCGACACCGCCTTGGACGCGCTGAAGGTGCTGCCGGCTTCCGAGTTCACGACCGCGCTGCGCAATCTCGCCTTTTTTCTCCAAAGCCGCAGCCTCGTGCTGGCGGGTGGCAAACCCGCCGGCACGCCCGCCCCGACGCGCTGACGACGGCCCGCCGCGATGACAGCCCGGCTCGATGCCCGTGTGTTCCGCCTGCCGACGCTGGGGAGTGCGGTTGGACACCTTCCGGCGACCTCCGGGACCGCAGCGTGCACGCCCCCGACCCAGCGCGCCACGGCGTCTGCGCCGAACTCGTGCGGAAAGTGCGCGCAACTTTGAACGAAAACGGCTTCAGATGGGTCAAAATTATCGTGCGCGGTGGATTTACCGCCGACAAAGTGAAACAGTTTGTGAAAGATGAGGTTCCATTCGATATGGTTGGCGTCGGTTCGTCCTTGTTTCAGGGGCGGACTGATTTCACCGCCGGCATCGTTGAAGTGGACGGGCGGCCTTGGTCGAAGGTGGGGCGCGGGCTGCGTCCCGATCCGCGGCTTCGTTTGGTGATTTGATTATGCTGTCAGGCTTGGTAAATTCAACGGCAACGGTCATGGATCTTGCCGCCCAACCAGTTTCCGCTGTCAGCGATGACGCCGCGCTTGTCGAGCGCGCCCGCGTCAGCGATCCCGGTGCGTTTGACGAACTGGTTGAGCGTTACAAGCAGCGGATCTATGGCACGATCTACCACATGACCTCCAACCACGAGGACGCCAACGACCTCGCGCAGGAGACATTCATCCGCGCCTACAAGAACCTCCACCGGTTCAAAGGCGACTCCTCATTCTACACCTGGATCTACCGCATCGCCGTCAACACCACGATCAACTTCCTCAACAGCCATCGCCGCCGCTCGAAGAACCACCTCAGCCTCGACGACGTGGATGCGCGCGTCCAGGATGACCCGGACTTCATCGAGCGCACGCGCGGCGAAGGCCCGGCCAGCGAGGTCGCTGCCAACGAGCTGATGGAACAGCTCAATGCAGCAATGCAGAAACTTTCGGCCGACCACCGGCTCGTCGTCACGCTATACGACATTCAGGGTCTTTCGCACGCCGAGATCGCCAAAATCACGAACAGCTCGGAAGGAACCGTCCGCTCGCGGCTCTATTATGCGCGGCTCCAACTGCAACAGTTGTTGAAACGCTATCTGCCGGAAAGGCACTGACATCATGTCCCAGACGCCCCCACCCAACGATCCGCAATTCGACGACCTGCACCGCTTGCTTGCGACGAAGCGCGCCGAACGACCGCCGCAGGAGACGATGGACGGTTTCCTTGGCGAGTTTCACAAGCGGCTCGCCGACGAGCAGGCCGCCGATGCCGCCCGCCGCGCCAACTCATGGTGGCTGCGGCTGCGGGAGCGCCTGGACATTGCGCCCGCCGTCCCCGGCGACGAGGCGTTTCCGGCGCTACGCCGGCTGGTGGCGCTGAAGCGATACGAACGGCCCTCGCCCGCTTACCTTGATAATTTCTTGATGCGGCTGAACCGCCGCATGCTTGCGGAGCAAATGTCGCCCGTCGCGTTCTTGGCGCGGCTGCGCCAATCGCTCGCGGAGCGCCCGTTCGCCGTCGCTCAGGTCGCCGTCGCCTGTGTGCTCACGTTTGCGTTGACGATCCAGGTCTACAACCGCTGGCAGGGCGGTCACGGGCCGTCCATCGCGCAGGCGCCCGCGCCGACGATCATCGCCGCAGCCGCGCCGGAGCGGCAGGTGAATGTCATTTACGACGACGCGCGCGCCGCGGACGCGCCGGATGGCTCGGTCGTGATGCTGCCGGCGGGCGTCACGCATCCGCAAACCCATTTCGTCATGGATAGCGTGGATTTCACGCCAAAAGTTTATGCTGTTTCGTTCAATTACTAGGACCGCCTCCGCCCTGCTGATGCTGTCGGTGCTCACGCCGGCACGCGCACAGGATTTGTCAGTGGAGACTTTCGAGCGCGCCGTCGTCGCGGTCTGCAACCGCAGCATCGCCAGCGTCGTCCGCGTCAAGGCCATCCTGCCGGAGGAATCTGGCGGTGTGGAATCCGACCCGCGCGCGATGCGGTTGCGCGCCGGCACCGGCTTTTTTGTGGACCCGAAAGGTGAGGTTCTCACGGCCGCCAGCGTCGTCGCCGGCGCGAGCAGGATTTTTATCGAATGGCAGAATCAGCGTTTCGAGGCGAAACTCGTCGGGGCGGACCGCGAGCGCAGCAACATGGCGTTGCTGCAAGTCACGGGTCTTCCTCCCCAGGTGCGATTTCCGGCGCTGCCGCTCGACGAGAAGGTTTCCGCCGACGCCGGATCGCTCGTGATCATGCTCGGCTTCGCCGGCGACCTGCCCGTGTCGCCGTCCGTCGGCTTTGTCGGCTCGATGGCGATGTATCGCAACACGCCGCTGATGATGACGCGCGTGAACACCAACCCCGGCGAGAGCGGCGCGCCATTGCTGAACGCGCGCGGCCAGGTCGCCGGCGTGCTCTTTGGATCGTCCTCGCAACTGCCTTCGATGGCGTTCGCGTTGCCGACGCGCGCCGCGAAGCGCGTCGCCGCCGACCTGCGGCAGTTCGGCGAAGCGCGCTACGGCTCGCTTGGCGTCAACGTGCGGCAGGTGCAGGTGCTCACCTCCACCAACTCCCCGCCGCAGCCCGCAATCCAGATCGAACAGGTTCTGCCCGGCACCGTGGCCGAGAAAGCCGGCGCGCAACCCGGCGATCTGCTGCTTTCCGTCAACCAGCGGCCGATCCGCGTGCTGCCCGACCTGACGGAGGCGATGTTCTACCTCCGCGTCGGCGAGCAGACGCAGATTCAAGTTCTGCGCTCCAACCAGCTCCGGCAGATTGACATGAGTGTCATGCCGCGTCCGGCGCAGCCGGCTCCCGCGCCGGCCTCGCAGACCGATCCTTCTGCTCCGACCTCGCCGGTCGTCGTGGTTACCCCCGCGTCCTTCCCCCCGCGCTGACCGCCTTCGGCGGAAGTTGGAGTTTCGCAGGGGTTGCGTGGCGCTCGCCGTCTCCGCTACACTCCTCCCATGCTCGGCACTCTCATCAACGTCGGCACCGTTCTCACCGGCGGCACCGTGGGGTTGTTTCTGCATCGCGCGCTGCCGCAGCGGTTCCAACGCATCGTGCTCCAGGGATTGGGACTGATCACGCTGTTGCTCGGCTTCCAGATGGCGCTGAAGACCGCCAACATCTTCATCGTGCTCGCCAGTTTGCTCATTGGCGCGTTGCTCGGCGAATGGTGGCGTTTGCAGGACCGCATGGACGCGCTCGGCCGCTGGCTCGAAGCGAAGTTCAAACGCGGCGACAATGACCGCTTCACCGAGGGCTTCGTGACGACGAGCCTGCTGTTCTGCGTCGGGCCGATGGCGCTGCTCGGTTCCATCCAGGACGGTGTCAGCGGCGACTACAAAACGCTGGCCATCAAATCCTTCATGGACGGTTTCGCGGCGATGGTGTTCGCGGCGGAACTGGGTTGGGGCGTGCTGTTCTCCGCCGCAACGGTGCTGGTTTACCAGGGCGGCATCACGCTGGCTGCCGCGCCGCTGCAACGCGTCCTCACCGATCCCATGATCAACGAAATGACCGCCGTCGGCGGCCTCATGATTGTGGGCATCGGCCTGATGCTGCTGGAGATCAAACGGCTGCCGCTCGCCAACTTTCTGCCCGCGCTCGCCATCGCGCCGCTGCTCGCCGCGGCCTGGCCGGTGAAGTGAAGGCGGTGTAGCCGCCGACGTAAGGAGGCGGACGGCATTCTCATTTGCGACGAATCCGCCTCGTGACCACGTCACACGTGGCAAGCCTCGGCGGCTACGGGGAAGGGCTGCGACCCGACGAAGGCGCTACCGGTGGGGATGGCGCTGTAGCGGCACCGCGCTCGGTTTAAAATCTTGCGCCTCAACGCGCCCGAAACGTTGGTTTTTCAGGAGGCGTTTCGTCCATTGGTTGTTGGCTGGGGGCGCGTGGCAGATGATGGTAACGAGGTGTTTGAGAGTAACTCAGGAAACCAGATACGAGCCGTTCCCTCACCGAATTGCCGCTCGGCAGAACTGTTGGAATTAAGGAGCGAAGTGACGTAACCACGGAATTGCTCCAACGGCTCGCCGCGCGAGACCAACTCGGCGATTAGCAGATGAGATATGAAATACTCGTGCTGTAACCGCTCCTTTAACTTTTCAGTGTTGCATCGCTTGAGGTTGAATCTCATCCATGCCGAACTTGCGGCCCAAGGCAGGTTGCCTATGAACGTGCCGACGACAAAGCCAAGCGGGACACCGATTATCGCGGCTAACCAACCGAATGCCTGATATCCGTAGCAGCCGCCAAAAATCGCACCCACTACCGCTCCAATCAGTTTAAGGAAGTCAAAAATGGTGAACATTGGGAATGCGCGCCAAAATGCCTGCCATTCATAAGCCGACAGGCGTCTTTCTCCCACAACGGAGCAGGCTCTTGCAAGCGCGGAAAGACGTGGCGCAATTCTCCTTCTTGTCATCGCCGCGCCCACTCGCTACTCTGGCGCTCGCATGAAAACAAAAGCGGCGGTATTGCATGGATTGAAGGATGTCCGGTTGCAGGAGGTGGAGTTGCCTCCGCTCGCGCCGGGCGAGGTGATGGTGCGGGTGAAGGCCGCGCTGACGTGCGGGACGGACCGCAAAATGTATTTGCGCGGTCATCCGAAGTTCAAGCCGCCGTTCATCTTCGGGCATGAGTTCACGGGCGAGGTGGTGGAGGTGGGCGCGGGCGTGGAGCGGTTTCGGCCGGGAATGCGCGTGGCGGCGGTGAACTCGGCGCCGTGCAACCAGTGTTACTGGTGCAAGGTGGGCAACCAAAGCATGTGCGAGAACATGTTCTTGCAACTGAGCGGGGCGTTTGCGGAATACGCCATCATTCCCGCGCCGATAGTGGCGCAGAACACGGTGGAGATTCCGGCGCATGTGACGTATCGGCAGGCGGCGTTGTTGGAGCCGCTGGCGTGCGTCGTGCACGGCGTGGAGCGCAGCGGCATCCGGCTCGGCGACACGGTGGTGGTGATCGGCGCGGGGCCGATTGGGTTGTTCTTCAACAGCCTGGTGCATCTGAAGGGCGCGCGGGTGATCGCGGCGGACATGAAGGCGGAACGGCTGGCGGTGGCCAAGGCCCTCGGCGCGCACGAGACGATTGACCTCTCGAAGGTGTCCGATCCGGTGGCGGCGATTCGCGAGCGGACGGAGGGCGGGCGCGGCGTGGACGTGGCCATCGAGGCGGTGGGATTGCCGGAGGTGTGGCAGACGGCGATTGCGACGGTGCGCAAGGGCGGCATCGCGAATCTGTTTGGCGGCTGCGCGTCCGGGACGAAGATCACCGTGGACACGGGGTTGATTCACTACAACGAGGTGACGATCAAGGGCGTGTTCCATTTCACGCCGGAATACGTGCGCCGGGCGATGAACCTGATCGCGCAGGGCGCGATAAACACCGACGTGTTTGTGACGCACGAGTTTCCGCTGAGCCGCATCTCGGAGGCCATCGAGTATTTGGTGAACCAGGTGGGCATCAAGATTTCCATCAAACCGGACTGAGGTGACACGTTGAAAGCGCTTGTCAAAATCGGCCGGGGCGAGAACGACATCGAGCTGCGCGAAGTGCCGGAACCGGTGTGCGGGCCGGGGCAGGTGAAGATTCGCGTCCGGGCGGTGGGCATTTGCGGGACGGATATCCACGGTCATCCGAGCTTGCGCCCGCCGGTGATCCTTGGCCACGAGCTGGCCGGCGACATTGTGGAAGTGGGCGCGGGCGTCACGGCGCGGAAGATCGGCGAGCGGGTCACGTCCGAGACGACCGCTTCGATCTGCGGCAAGTGCAAGTTTTGCGCGACAGAAGACTACAGCCTCTGCATCGAGCGGAAAGGCATTGCCACGAAAGCCGAGGGGGCGTTCACGGATTACCTGGTCATTCGCGAGCCGAGCGTGCATCCGCTGCCCGACCACGTCACCTACAAGGCGGGCGCGATTTGCGAACTGCTCGCCTGCGCGACGCACGCAGTGATGGAGCAGGGGACGGTTGCGCCGGGCGAGGTGGTGCTCGTGATGGGGCCGGGGCCGCTCGGTTTGTTGTGCGCGCAAGTGGTGAAGGCATGCGGCGCGCGGGCGGTGGTGGCCGGCATGGGCAAGGACAAGTCCCGTCTCGAACTCGCCGCAAGGCTCGGCGCGGAGCGGACGGTGAACGTGGAAACGGAAGATCTGAAGGAAGTCGGCCGCTCGATGACCGGCGGCTACGGTTTCGACGTGGCCTTCGAATGCGCGGGGGTGCCGCCCGCCGTCACCGCGGCCATCGCGACGGTGCGGACGCGCGGGCGGTTCATCCAGGCGGGCATTCTCCACAAGGACGTGGCGCTGAATTTCGAGGACCTCTTCTTCGTGCGCGAGATCAGCCTGATCGGGTCGCACACGCAGAAGCCCAGCTCGTGGCGCAAAGCGCTAGCGTTGCTGGCGGAGCGAAAGGTGGACTTGGAGGCGTTGGTGACTCGGCAACTGCCATTGAGCCGCTGGCTCGAGGGCTTCGACATGGCCCGCCGCGGCGACGCGATCAAGGTGGTGTTGACGCCGGACTAGAAGCGGCGCAACTTCCGGTGTTTTGCAACACCTGTTCCAAGTCAAACCATGACCGAGAAAAATCAGCAACCAGTGCCGATGACACCGGAGTCGGTCGCCAAGACAGGCATGTCGTTGACCCAGATTTGCGATCTGGTTCTCAGGATTCTCCACGCCCGGAACGAACTGACGGCGCAGGAAATCGTGATGGAGATTTGCCTGCCCTACCAACCGATCATCAAAGAAGTCATCGAGCGGTTGTTGAAAGACCAGCTCATTGTCCGGCCGGGCATGCGTGGCATCGGGGAGATGGGGTTTCTTTACGCGCTGACCCAAAACGGACTGACGCGCGTGCGGGAGTTGGTGGATTACAACAGCTATGCCGGCCCCGCGCCGGTGGCGTTGGCGGAGTATCGCGCGGTGGTTGAGGGTTTGAATGACTTCAAGCGGCCGGTGGATGACGAACAAATCCAGAAGGTGCTTCAGCACATGGTGGTGAGCAAAGAGTTGATGGACGAAATCGGGCCGGCGGCCAACAGCGGGCGCTCCATCTTCCTGTATGGACATCCCGGCAACGGCAAGACCCTCCTGGCCGAAGCGATCAGTTGGGTGCAGAACTACGACGTGTTTGTGCCGCACGCCATCCAGGTGGAGGGCAACATTGTCCGCGTGTTCGACCCACTGAATCACGACCCGATCGCAAACCACCTGAATGACCCGGACCGTCCGCAGCCGCGCGTCGGCGATCCGGACCAACGCTGGGTGCGTTGCCGGCCGCCGAGAGTCATGGTGGGCGGCGAGCTGACGCTGGACATGCTGGAGTTGGTTTACGACCCGAAGTCGAGAACCTACGAGGCGCCGCCGCAGATCAAGGCCAACAACGGCACGTTCATCATCGACGACTTCGGCCGCCAGCGCGTGCAGCCGCGCGAACTCTTGAACCGCTGGACGGTGCCGCTGGAAAAGCGTCTGGATTACCTGCCGCTGGTGCGCGGCAAGAAGGTGGAGTTCCCCTTCGATGTGACAGTTGTCTTTTGCACGAATCTCGAGCCCAAGGACTTGGTGGACGAAGCGTTCCTGCGACGCATCCATCACAAGATCAAGGTGGACGACCCCACGCCCGCGCAGTTCCGCGAGATTTTTGAGCGCGTCTGCCGGAGCCAGAAAGTGGAGTTCAATGAAGAGGGATTTGCCTACCTGATCGACGAACACTACAAGAAAGCCCGTCGCTCCTTCCGCGCCGTGCATCCGCGGGATTTGATGAACCAGATCATTGAGGTTGCGGTCTTTCGAAAGGTCAGACCGGCGCTGGAGCCGGACCTGATTGACTGCGCCTGCCGCTCCTACTTTGTCAGTTTTCACTGACCGAGGCGCTGCCGCGCCCACGCGAGTGCCTCGTCGCGGGTGCGGAGTTTCTCTTCGAGTTGCAGCTCGCGCGCCTCGCGCAGGAGCGCGCCCATGTCCGGGCCGGGCGTCATCCCCATCGCCAGCAGGTCGTCACCGGTGATTAACGGCGGTGGCTCGGCCACGGCCGGTGGCATTTCCACGCGCGCGTTCTTCATGAACTCGAAGTTCGTCAGATCGCCGTGACTGCTGGCGCAGTCGAGCCGGTGCAGTTCCAGTTCGTCGGCAAACGTCGGCCGCGCCAGCAGGCGCTTCAGCTTCGCTTTCCGCATCTCGGTGGCGTGGCGGAACATCATGTGGTTCTCCACGCACGCGACGATCTGTTCGATCTCATCGTTGGAAAACCGCAGCCGCCGCAGGAGCGCCTCGGCCATGCGCGCGCCCACAGCGTCGTGCTCGTTGAACCGGATGCGGTCGGGCGCGCGTTGGAACGTCGGCGGTTTGCCGATGTCGTGCAACAGCGCCGCAAACGCAAGCGTGACCGATGGGTCGCGCAGGCCGTCCATCATCAGGCAGGTATGAACGAACACGTCGCCCTCCGGGTGAAATTGCGGCGGCTGTTCGCAGCCTTTCATCGCGGCGACCTCCGGCAGCACGACGGCCAGCAGCCAGCTCTGGTCCAGCAGGCGCAGCCCGCGGCCGGCGTTGGGACGGGTGAAGGTTTTGATCAACTCATCGCGGATGCGCTCGGCGCTGACGACGGCGACCTGTGGCGCCATCTGCTGAATCGCGCGGAAGGTTTCCGGCTCGATGTCGTAGCCGAGATTGCTGGCGAAACGGATCGCGCGCAGCATCCGCAGCTTGTCCTCGGTGAAGCGCGCCGTCGCGTCGCCGATGCAGCGCACCACGCGCCGCTCGATGTCCGCACGCCCGCCGATGTAGTCCAACACGCGCTCCCCGACGGGATCGTAGAAGAGGCCGTTCATCGTGAAGTCGCGCCGCTGCGCGTCGGCTTCGGGCGTGGAGAACGTCACCGAGACCGGCCGGCGTCCGTCCTCGTAGCCGTCGTCGCTGCGGAACGTGGCCACCTCGAACGTCACGTCCTCCAGCAGCACCAGCACGACGCCGAACTGCGCGCCGACCTCGAACGTCTTTCGAAAAAGCGCCCGCACCTGTTCCGGCCTGGCGTCGGTGACCACGTCGTAGTCGTGCGGCGGCACGGCGCGCAGCATGTCGCGCACGCAGCCGCCGGCGAACAACGCCGTGTGGCCCGCCGCGCGCAGCGTGCGCACGATGTCGAGCGCGAGTTGGCGTTTGTCGGTCATGGCAGCGCACTATAAGGCTGGCGTTGGCGCCCCACAAGGAAGCGAACGCCGCGGACCATTACTCCTCCGGCGCGGCTTGGATCTGCGCCATGCTCGGATGCGTCCGCTCAAAGAACAGATACACCACGCCGCCGACGACGCTGAAAAACAGCGACACCGCGAAGCTTAGCAGCGACAGCAGCAGTGCCTTCTCACTCGGCACACCGCCCACCCCGAACGCCGCCACGAACAACCCTTCCCGCACGCCCAGTCCGTTGATGGTGACCGGCACCGCGGCGATGCAGTTGATCGCCGGCACCATCACAAAATAAAACCCGAGGTTGACCTCGATGCCCAGGCTCTTGCCGAAGCAAATGGCGCTGAGGATGAGCGAGAAGTGCGTCACCAGCGCCAGCAGAAACGTCTTGATCAGCGCCGGTTTGTGCGCGGCGTAGGCCTGATACGCGCCGATCATCTTCTTGATGTTCGCGCGGACGCCGGCAAACCGCTCCGACCACCGGTCGAGTTGTTCCTCGCTGAAAAACTTTTTCCAGAACTGCCGCTTGTGGCCTTGGTGGAATACCCGCTCGCGCCAGTCGTGCAGAAATTTCCCCAGCCCCGGCCAGAAGCCGACGAACAGGCAGACCAACAGCACGCCCAGAATGCTCAGTACGCTCACCGCCATCGGTTTCAACTGCTTGTTGCCGAACAGCAGATGCAGGTTCGCCAGCATCATCACCGCCGCCACCGCGAACAACCCGATCAGCCCGATCAGCCGGTCAATGATGATCGTCATCACCGCCTCGGCCTTCTTGTGATGCGTCTCCTGCGCCGCGTAGTAGGCCTTCACCACGTCGCCGCCCGTGGAGCCGAGCATGAACGAGTTGAAAAAGTGGCCGATGAAAAACAACTCCGTCGCCCGCCAGAAACTCAGCTCGATGTGTTGCACGCGCAGGATGATCTGCCACCGCTGGATGTTCACCAGACAGATGAACGCGAACAACGCCACGCCGCCGAGCAGCCAGAGCGGGTCGGGCGTGGTCAGGTCGTGCCAGAGTTTGGCCGCGCCCACCGTCCACGGATGCTCCGGGTTTTCTTTTTCAAAGATGGCTTTGAAAATGAAATAGAGAATCCCCGCGCTCACCCCGCAGCGCAGCAGAATACCGAGATGTTTTTTCATGCGGGTCGGTCCGCCATACCCCGCCACAATAAAAGCGCCATCCCCAGAGTCAAGGCCGGAGTCCGCGCGAGGGGAGGGGAAGCCATGGATGAACCCGGCGCGGCGGAGCCGCAACCCAATGGGGTGGGGCGAGACTCCGTCGAGCCTCCTTCTTGAGCGTGTCGGGCTTTCAGACTGCGGAGGCTCGACGGAGTCTCGCCCCACCGACCATAAATCTTCGCAGCCTGCGAGGACCCTTCGACATTGTAGTACGGATGCACACGGATGGGAGGATGGGCTGCGGGCCGCGTGCCCGCGCAAAACGTGGCCAGCCTCGCGCGGCGGTCCCTTTCGGTGGATCGCGTTCTCCGAACGCGATTGCCATCGGCATCACCGCTTTGGGAACTCAACCGGATTGGGTCATGGAGTTGTAACATCGGGTCGGATTCAGTCGGATCGAGTCAGATCGGGCCGGATGGCTGCATCTCTCCGGGAGCCAGTTTCGGCGCTCTGGCCTCGGATGGAACTGCCTGCCGTGCAAGGTCTTGTCTGTTTCGATCCGGCGTGTTTGGCTTCGTTTTGTCTCGTCTCAACATCGGGCTTTTTCACAAGACCCTGCCACCACGTGGATTGCATGTTTTCATTTGGGTTCGTTTCGTAAAAACAGGTTTCATCACCAACACCGAAGCGGCTCGAAATGTTCATATTCCTGTGGAAAAACGATGTTCTTCGGTTTTGGTCGCGCTCATCATTTGGGTTCGTTTTGCAAAGTTCTTCCACGTTCGAGGTGCCGGTTGCCGCCCGCCTTTGGCTTTCGCCTTCTCTTTTCATCATCGGGGAGTATATAGCAAATTCTCTATAATGTCAAGAGAAATTTGCTGTTTGTTCCGGGTGTCCCGCTGGGCCGCGGATTTCACCGCAGAGGCGCCGGGGGGGCGCGGAAAACGGACGGCTTGGGTCACGCCAGGACGCAAAGGCGCAAAGCCCTTGGCGGCTTCGCGTCTTTGCGTGAGCCAGTCATCTCCGCGCTCTCTGCGCCTCTGCGGTGAACTTTAGTCTTCTCCCGTCAAAAACCTCTTGCCGACGCCAACTCACGCTGGGATGATGCCGCCGAGGAGAAAGCCGCAAGCCTGATGGATTCCGCGCCTGTGCCCTCCTTGTGCCGAACGCAGCAAAACAAAAAAATGACGCCGAGAGTTCCTTCCATGAAAAAGACCCTGTTCCTTCCCGTGTTGATGATGCTGTCGGTGGCCGTGTCCGCCGCTCCGGTCAGCTTCCCCGAGCATAATTTTTCCATCGAAACGCCCGCGGGCTGGACGGCCATCAACGACATACCAAAACCCATGCTGGCGGCTTACCAGAATGCCGACGGCTCCAAGAAAATGCTGCTCCTCGTGCAAAAGCTCGCGGGCGCGCAGCGCGCGCTGACCAATTCCCAATTCCTCGATGGCATGAAGAAGGGGATGGCCCGCCAGGGTATGGTGCTGGATTCGGAACAGCCGGGGACGATCCAGGGGCTGCCCTCGATCACGGTGACCGGCCATTTGCCCACGGGCATCACGCTTACCGCCCATGTGGTCGGGGCGGGTGACAAGATGTATGTGATGCAGGCGGTCCTGGCGCCGGGAATCGCTGCCGCGACGGACAGTGAGGTGCAGTCTGTGGTCCAGAGCTTCAAGTTCCTGACGCCCGTTCCGGCGTTGGCGGAATCCAGCGACTCGGATGCCGTGGCTTTTCGCGTCGGCTTTATCATCGGCGTGGTGCTCGTCTTGACGATCGTCGTCGTTGGCGTGGTGTTCATCATCAAGCGCGTCGCGTTCAGCAAACCGAAAGCCTGAGACCCCGACGAACGGATTTCACCGCAGAGACGCCGAGGACGCGGAGGACAGACAGCTTGTGTCACGCCAAGACGCAAAGGCGCAAAGCACCTTGGCGGCTTCGCGTCTTTGCGTGAGCCAATAATCTCCGCGCCCTCTGCGCCGCCGTTCTGACGGGGCAAGCCTCTGCGGTGAATTTCCTCCGCCTCCCGTCAAAAAAACCGCTTGCTGCCATTGCCCGCGAGGCGGACAATCCCGGCCGGCGTTGGAACCGCAGTCAGTCGGCCAGGGACACGAGCATGAACGGACGGGAACAGAGAATGTGGGAACGGATGGCGCTCGCCATCGGCCTCGCGCTCGAACACCCTCCGGAAGGTTTTGACCTCTGCTTCGGCGACTCCTCCAACGGCGGGGCCGCCTATTCCGCCACCATCGCCATCCCAAGGCGGGAGGGAAAGTGAGGGTGAT
Source organism: uncultured bacterium (assembly GCA_903870275.1). Lineage (GTDB taxonomy): Bacteria > Verrucomicrobiota > Verrucomicrobiia > CAIQCK01 > CAIQCK01 > CAIQCK01. The sequence goes on from CAIQCK010000031.1 coordinate 81,871, forward strand.
TGTAGCGGCGGTCTCTGACCGCCGATGATTGATAATGATAACCGGCGCTCACAGAGCGCCGCTACAGAAACAAAAACTCACTTAGCGCATGAGCGCACATTTCCAATCATCGGGGCCGAGAAGCAATGCTTACAGCGAATCCAAGTTCACTAATTGGACGGTCTATGACCCCTTTTTCGCCGAGGCTCGTTCTGCATATAAACGCTTCGATGACCGATTGGCTGCGCAGCCAGCGTTTCCCCGTGTCGTCGCGTTGCCCCCTCTGTCCCCCGATTTCATTCACCCCGTCAAACGCGGCGAGGTAGAGCATCGCCTACAGCGAATGCCATCCGAGCATCTCGCCGGCCTTCGTGCCGTCTTTCTGCTCTCTGGCACGCGCAAGCAGCAACGATCTTGGACCGGTTCGCTAGGTTGCTACGGCATCTACTGGCGAGCGTGCATCTTCCTCTGTGCTCATCCTTTCAAGCTTGGTAGCTACAACTTGGATTCCATCCGTGAGCTTTACCTCGACGGCGTTCTCGTTCACGAGATTGCGCATCACATAGATCGTTACCGGCGAGCCGCTGATGACACCAAGGAGGGCTTCGCCCACGCATTCGTCCAACAACAAGGCTCCTAACTGCGGCGCTGCAAGACATGGCGTGCGAAAAAATATGAAGAAGGAAACCAAACAACGCATCGTTATCTTTTGCACCGGCATCCTGCTAGCTGAAGTGGGGGCGACAGCCGGATTGAGTTTGCCTGGGTTGGTGGAATGTATCCGTCTTTACGGCTGGCCGCCCATGAACCCGATTGCCGATGGTCCACAAGGGATTGGCATTCTCATTCGAGTTGTCGAGAAGTGTGCTACCACGCGCGTTTGGTTTCTCATGTCACCGGCATTGCTGACGATGATAGCCTTTCATGTTGTGTGGCGCACTCCGCTCGCGATACATGTATTGATGACACTCTCGCTTTCGTTCTTTCTTGGTCTGATACCAACTTTTATCGAATTTACTATCGAAAGACTCACGGGGTGGGGAATTTTCCTGCTGTTGCTCAATAATGTAATCTCGCTAGGGGTCGTTGTTGCTGCTGAGTTGCTCATGAAGGATAGATTGCAGGCCAAATCTACTTGAGCGGATGTTGATAATGAAAGAATCCGGCGGTCAGAGACCGCCGCTACAAAATTGGATGCAGCCATGGAACAATTGCCGCGCCTCCATCGCTTGAGCCAGCTCTACGTTCGATCACCGATTTATTTTATCACGGCTTGCACCGAAGCGCGCCGAGCGTTGCTCGCCGATGCTGTGACGCACGATGCCTTTCTCGTGTTTGCTCGTGCCGCTTATGATCACGGCGTTGCTGTCGGCCGCTACGTTCTTATGCCGGACCATCTCCATCTCTTTGCCGTATTCGCACCCGATGCGCCGACACTTTCAGACTGGATGAAGGCGCTCAAAAGCGCGCTGTCCAGACACTGGCGCGAGCGAGTTCGCAACGGCGATTTCTCTTTCTGTAGCGGCGGTCTCCGACCGCCGGTCTTCGATAATGAACATTTCGGCGGTCGGAGACCGCCGCTACAGATCCCATCGCGCGTATTTTGGCAAAAAGGTTTCTTCGATCACGTCATTCGCTCGGCGGAATCGTATTCCGAAAAGTGGAGCTACGTGTTGGAGAATCCCGTGCGCAAGAAGCTCGTTGCGCGGACCGAAGATTGGCCTTATGCCGGCGAGGTGCATGTCTTGCAGCCGGAGGAACGGAAGGGGAACTGTAGCGGCGGTATCTGACCGCCGGTCATTGATGATAATTTCGGCGGTCGGAGACTGCCGCTACAGAACCAGAAGTTGCTTGGGATTTGGAATTCCGTCGCAACATTTCGCGTCGCCGCTTGTCATCCCGCCTCATCCGCCTATACTCGGCGGCACATGAGTAGTCGCGCGGAATTTGTTCATCTACATCAACACACGGAGTTCAGCCTGCTGGACTCGGCTTGCGGCGTGGACGCGGTGCCGCACCGGGCGCACGAGCTGCACATGCCGGCGGTGGCGATCACCGATCATGGAAACATGTTCGGGGCGATTGATTTTTACAAGGCGGCGGAAAAGGCCGGGGTAAAGCCGATCATCGGATGCGAGTTGTATGTGGCGCCCGGCAGCCGGCACGACAAGCAGGCGATGAACGCGCGCGAGGCGGCCAACCATCTGGTCGTGCTGGCGCGTGACCAGGACGGTTACGCCAATCTGGTGAAGCTGGTGACGGCGGCGCATTTGGAGGGGTTTTACTACAAGCCGCGCGTGGACAAGGAGTTGCTGGCGCAGCACGCGAAGGGGTTGATCGCGCTGACGAGCTGTCTCAAGGGCGAGGTGCCGCAGAAGCTCGGCGAGGACCAGCCGAAGCAGGCGCGGGCGGCGGCGGAGCAGTTGCGGCAGATTTTCGAGCCGGGTTGTTTTTATCTGGAGTTGCAAGACCACGGTCTGGAGCAGCAGCGGAAGGTGAACCGCAGCCTGCGGACGATGGCGAAGGAGCTGGGCCTGCCGCTGGTGGTGACGAACGACGTGCATTACATCAAGCCGGAGCATTCGCACGCGCACGACTGCCTGATCTGCATCGGCACGCAGACGACGCTGACGGACGAGCGGCGGATGCGTTATCCGAGCGACCAGTTCTTCATGAAGTCGGCGGAGGAGATGGCGAAGGTGTTCGCCGAGGTGCCGGAGGCGTTGCAGAACACGCTGCGCATCGCCGAGCAGTGCAACCTGCGGATCGAGTTCGGCGGGAACATGTACCCGGTCTTCGAGCCGCCGGCGGGCGAAACGCGCGAGGGTCATCTGCGGCGGCTCTGCTACGAGGGCGTGAAGCGCCGCTACGATTTCGACGCGGCCGATCCGAAGACGCCGGAGCAGCACAAGATCATTCACCGGATGGAACTGGAGCTGAAGATCATCGAGAAGACCGGCTTCGTCAGCTACTTCCTGATCGTCGGCGACTTCGTGAGCTACGCCAAGCAGCGGCGCATTCCCGTCGGCTGCCGCGGCTCGGCGGCCGGTTCGCTGGTGACGTATCTGCTCGATATCAGCGCGGTGGACCCGTTGCGCTACGGGCTGCTGTTCGAGCGGTTCCTGAACCCGGAGCGCATCAGCCCGCCGGATATCGACATTGACCTCAGCGACGCGCGGCGCGGCGAGGTGATCGAATACGTCCGCAACAAATACGGCGAGACGAGCGTGGCGCAGATTGTGACGTTCGGCACGCTCGGCGCGAAATCGGTGGTGCGCGACGTGGCGCGCGTGATGGGCCTGCCCTACGGCGACGGCGACCGCGTGGCGCGGATGATTCCGCCCGATCTGGGCATGACGCTGCACAAGGCGTTGCAGGTGAGCGCGGAACTGAAGGAGGCCCACGAGAACGAGCCGCAGGTGCGCGAGATCGTCGAGGTGGCCGTGGTGCTCGAGGGCCTCGCGCGCAACAGCTCCACGCACGCCGCCGGCGTCGTCATCGGCGCGCAGCCGCTCAACGACGTCATCCCGCTCACGCGCGACCAAAACGGCCAGATCATCACGCAATTTTCGATGGGGCCGCTGGGCGAGCTGGGGTTGTTGAAGATGGACTTTCTCGGCTTGCGCACGCTGACGGTGATTGCCGACGCCGTGCAGCGCATTCGCGAGGCGCGAGGCGTGGACCTGGACATCGAACGCCTGCCGCTGGACGACAAGCCGTCGTATGAGCTGCTCAACCGCGGCGACACTGTTGGCGTGTTCCAGCTTGAATCCAGCGGGATGCGCGACCTGTGCCGGAAGTTCGTCATCGAAAAACTCGAGCACATCATCGCCCTCATCGCGCTCTACCGTCCCGGCCCGATGGAGCTGATCCCGTCGTTCATCGCACGCAAGGCCGGCCGCGAGGAAATCCACTACGAGCATCCGCTGCTGGAGGACATCTGCCGCGAGACCTACGGCATTATGATCTACCAGGAGCAGGTCATGCAGGCGGCGCAGGCGCTCGCGGGCTACACGCTGGGCGGCGCGGATTTGTTGCGCCGCGCGATGAGCAAGAAGAAGGCCGAGGAGATGGCCAAGGAGCGGCAGAAGTTCGTCAAGGGCGCCGGCGAGATAAACAAGATCCCGAAGGCGAAGGCGGAGAGCATTTTCGATTTGCTCGACAAGTTCTCCGGCTACGGCTTCAACAAGTCCCACGCCGCCGCCTACGGCCTCATCGCCTACCAGACCGCCTACCTGAAGGCGAACTACCCGGTCGAGTTCATGGCCGCGCTGCTCTCCAGTGAAATCGGCAACCAGGACAAGCTCGTCGTGTTCACCGGCGAGGCGCGCGAGATGGGCATCGAGGTGTTGCCGCCCGACGTGAACAGCAGCCCGCTCAATTTCGGCGTCGCGCTGGGCGATAACGCCGCCGCGCCCGGCAAGCTGCGGTTTGGTCTCGCGGCAATCAAGGGCGTTGGCGAAATCGCCGTGCAGGCCATCATCGCCGGCCGCGAGAGCGGGCCGTTCCAAAACCTGTTCGATTTCTGCGAGCGCGTGGACACCCGCGCCTGCAATCGCAAGACCATCGAGGCCCTGGCGAAGTGCGGCGCGTTTGATTTCACCGGCCGGCCGCGGATGCAGGTCTTCAACGAAATCGAGCAGGCGCTCGGCCGCGCCGCCTCCGTGCAGCGCGACAAGGCGCAGGGGCAGGTGTCGCTCTTTGGCTCGCTCGACGACGAAATTCCGGCGACGACGATCCAGCGCACGAAAACGGAAAAGTCCGAGGAGTGGCCGCAGAACCAATTGCTCGCGTTCGAGAAAGAACTGCTGGGCTTTTACCTCTCCGGCCATCCGCTGGCGCAATACGCGAAGTTGCTGGAGCGCTACGAGCTTCACTCGACGGAAAAGCTGCTCGAACTCGACGACCGCTCGCCGACGCGGCTCGGCGGGATCGTCGTGGACGTCGTGCAGCGACTCTCATCGAAGACGAACAAGCCGTGGGCCGCCATCACGGTGGAGGACCTCCACGGCACGGTCGAGGTGCTCTGTTTCAACGAAGCGTTCGACCAGGCACGGCCGCATTTCGAGACCGGCAAGGCCATCTACGTCATGGGCAACGTGGACAAGCGGGAGGAAAAACCCAAGATTTTCGGGCGGGAAATCATTCCGCTGGACGACGTGATGCGGCGTTACACGAAGCAGATGCATCTGCGCATGCACGTCGCGCGCACCAAGCCGGAACAGATCGAGAAGGTCCGCGACATCGTCAGCCGTCACCCCGGACGCGTGCCGCTGTTCCTCTGTTTCATCATGCCCGCCGGCGAACTTGTGTTTGCCGACACGAACGAGGGCTTTAAAGTGCTGCCGTCGGACGAGATGGTGAAGGAGATCGAAGCCGTGCTGGGGAAGGACACCGTGTATCTCAAGCCGGACACCTCCGTGCCCAAGCAGGAGAACGGCCGCGAACGCTGGCAGAAGCGCGCTGCGGGCGACTAGCCGGGAAACGGCGCGTAGTCGCCGACGTAAGTCGGTGGCGCAAGGGGGTGGAAAGGTATCGGCTGACAGCGCGTCCGCCTCCTTGTCTCCGCGGCTACGCCCTGTCGGCGTTAGATACAGCCTGTGAGACATCCCCACCGCGCTCGGAAATGACCCGCGACTAAAAACGGGAACACTTCTTGGCGTGCTTCGGGGAAAGCTGGCGAAGGATGCCCGCGACAAAAAAACCCGTCCGCTCAAAATGGCCATGCCACATGTTGCGGGCCAAGCCTTGCACGTGAGCCGCCACCCGTCCCCGCCGCGTATTGAGTGTTTCAGGCTTCACACTGGTTTAGACTAATGTAGCTGCGGAACTATTCAGCGTCCAAGACATCGTCGCTCGGATTCTGCCGCGAATTGCGTTCCGCGTCTTTCGTTTCACGATGGTCCCTCACGATTTCGGGATGAACAGCTTCTGGCCGATGAATACGGTGTCGTTCTTGAGATTGTTGGCTTTCTTGATGGCGTCCACCGTCGTGTTGTAGGCCTTGGCGATGGCGCTGAGCGTCTGGCCTTTTTCGACGACGTGCTCGTAGCCCTGCTCGGTGCCGCTGGTCGTTGGGGTGCCGGTGGCGCCGGTGGCACCGGGACTGGAGGTGACCCGCTTGCCCGTGGGCGTGCGCCCGGGAGGCGTGGCGGCGGCGCCCGACGAACTGGCGCGGCGCGAGATGCCGCTGGCGTTTGAGCCCAGCTTCTGAAGCTCGGCGGTGACCTGGCCGATGATGACCTCGGCATCGTGCTTGCGCGCGGCATCCACGGCGCTGATGCGCGAGTCGAGCCGCTGGATCTCCGTCGCGGCAACGCCGCCGCCGGCAGCGGCTGCGCCGACCTGCTGGCGGACGGAAGCGACCTCCTGCTGAAGGCGCTCGTAATTGACCTGCAACGCCTGCACATCGCCGGTGGCTTTGTTAACGCGCTCTTCGAGGACGCGCATGTCGGCGCGGAGCGTGGTGATGGCCGGGTCCTCGGTGGGGCCGCGGCGCTGGGTGTAACCGGTGGTCTGGCAGGCGATCAACGCGACGCTGAGGCCGGCGAAAATCAAAGCGGCGGTGCGATAAGGTTTCATGGGAGTGATGAGTGATCGGTGATTGGTGACTGGTGACTCGTGATTTGAGATTGGAGATTGGAGATTGGAGATGGCGGCTACGATTTCAAAAGCTTTTCAAATTCCTCTTCGTTCAACACCTTGATACCAAGTTGGCGCGCTTTGTCCAGCTTGGAACCGGCGTCGGCGCCGACGACGACAAAGTCGGTTTTCTTGCTGACGCTGCCGCTGACCTTGCCGCCGCGCTCCTCGATCAGCCGCGTGGCGTCTTCGCGCGTGAATTTGCCGAGCGCGCCGGTCAGCACAAACGTTTTGCCCGACCACGCGCCCGCGGCGGTCTTGCGCTCGGCAGCGGCCGCTTCGAGGTTCACGCCGGCGCGGCGGAGTTTCTCGACGACCTCCCGGTTGCGGTTGTTTCGGAAAAACTCGTGGATGCTCGCCGCCATCACCTCGCCGATGTCCTCGGCCTCCATCAATTGTTCCGGCGTAGCGGCGGCGAGCGTGTCGAGCGAGCCGAAGTGCCGCGCGAGTGTCTTCGCGGCCTGTGAGCCGACGTGCAGGATGCCGAGGCCCATGATAACGCGCCACAACTCGCGCGCCTTGCTGGTTTGGATCGCGTCGTGGACGTTGTGCGCGCTTTTCTCGCCCATCCGCTCCAACGCGGCGAGTTGCGCGACCGTGAGCGAGTAGATGTCGGCGATGTCGCGGACGAGCTTTTGGTCCACGAGCTGGTTCACCAGAACTTCGCCGAGGCCCTCGATATCCATCGTGCCGCGATGGGCGAAGTGTTCCAGGGCGCGCTTGAGTTGTGCGGGGCAGGAGATGTTTTCACAACGCCACGCGACCTGCTCGGGGTCGCGGCGGATGGGACTGCCGCATTCCGGGCACTTGCCGTGGATGTGGGCAACGAAGTCGAAGGACTTGGCGCTCCGCGGGCGTTTTTCCTGCACGACGCTAACGACGGCGGGGATGACCTCGCCGGCCTTCTCAATGATGACCGTGTCGCCGACGCGGATGTCCTTACGCTTGATTTCGTCCTCGTTGTGGAGCGTGGCGCGGCTGATGGTCGAGCCGGCGAGGAAAACGGGTTTCAAGACGGCCACCGGCGTCAGGTTTCCCGTGCGGCCGACCTGGACGAGGATGTCTTCCAGCAGCGTCTCGGCCTGCTCGTGCGAATACTTGTAGGCGATGGCCCAGCGCGGCGCCTTGGCGGTGAGGCCAAGCCGGCGCTGCTGGTCGAGCGAGTTCACCTTGATGACCGCGCCGTCAATCTCGAACGGCAGTTGCGCCTCGTGCTGTTGGAGCTCGGCGATGTGACTGAGGATTTCCTCGTGGTTGTGTGCGAGCCACCAGAGCGGCGGCGTCGGGAATCCGAACGCCTTGAGTTGCTCGATCACCTCGCGATGCGTCTTAAAGCCGATGCCCTCGACCGCACCGATGCCGTACAGCACCGTGCCGAGCGGGCGTTGCGCGACGATCTTCGGGTCGAGTTGCTTGAGCGAGCCGGCGGCGGCGTTGCGCGGGTTGGCGAAGAGTTGTTCCCCGGCTTTCTCTCTCGCGGCGTTGAGTTTTCGGAAACCCTCGACGGCCATATACACCTCGCCGCGGGCCTCAAAAACCGGCGGCGGTTTCGCCGTGTGCAGCCGTAGCGGAATGGCGCGGATGGTGCGGAGGTTGGCGGTGATGTCGTCGCCAGTGGCGCCATCGCCCCGTGTCGCGCCGACCGCCAGTTCGCCGCGCTCGTAGCGGAGCGTCACGGCGAGACCGTCAATCTTCGGCTCGACGCAATATTCGACCGTTTCGCCGGGCAGCAGCCGCGCGACGCGTTCGCAAAACTCGCGCAGTTCGTCGGGATTGTAGGTGTTGTCGAGCGACATCATTGCTACCGCGTGGTGGACCGGTCGGAACTCCTTCGCCGGCTCGCCTCCGGCGCGCTGGGTGGGCGAGTCGTGCGTGACGAGGTCGGGAAATTCCTGTTCCAGCTTTTTCAGTTCCGCGTAGAGCTTGTCGTATTCCTGGTCGGTGATGACCGGTTGCGCGAGCACGTAGTAGCGGTGGTCGTGTTCGCGGATTTGGTCGCGCAGTTCGCGGATTCGTTTCTCGGCTTGGGCGCGCGTCATGTCCCCTCAAAGATATTCAGACGCGGGCCGTTGAAAAGCTCTTTCTGGATGCCCGGCGGCGGCTCTGCTAGCCTTGGAGCGGTGAAAACGAATGCATTGGTCCTGGGCGTCGAGTCGGGCGGCACGAAAACGTCGGCAATTCTCGTGGACGGCGGTGGTCGCGTCGTCGCGCGCACCGACGCGGGCGCGTGCAACCTGAAACTGCTGGACGACGCAGCGGTGGTTCGGGTCATGCGGCAGGTCAAACGCCAACTGCCGGCTGCGCCGGCGCGCATCGCGTGGTGCGGCGCAGGCATCCGCACGGAGCACGACCGGCGGCGCGCAATGAAACTGCTGGCGCGGGTGTGGCCGGGAATTCCGGCTCTCGCGGCGAGCGACAGGGAAAGCGGCTTGCTGGCCGGCTGCGGCGGCGCGGAAGGCATTCTGGTCATTGCCGGGACGGGCGCGAACACGTTCGGATGCAATGCGCGCGGCGAGACGCAGCGCGTGGGCGGACACGGCCATCTGCTGGGCGATGCCGGCAGCGGTTACGACGTGGCCCGCGGCGGATTGCGCGCCGTGTTTGCGGCGTGGGACCGCACGAAGCAGTGGCCGCCGCTGGGTGAGCGTTTTCTGCGGGCGATGGGGTTCAACAATCCGGAGCAACTGGTGGATTGGTCGGTCACGGCGGGGAAGGGCGGGGTGGCGGCGCTCGCGCCGGAAGTGTTTGCGGCGTGGAAGGCGAAGGATCGGCTCGCCGTCCGGGTCATTGCGGACGCGGCGCGTGAGTTGTCGGAGGACGCGGTGCTTGTGGCGCGCCGGCTCGGCTATCGCCGCAGCCAGGCGTTTCCGGTGTGCTTGAAGGGCGGATTGTTCGAGCGGCAGCCCGGCTACTTCAAGATGGTGGAAACGCATATCCGCCGCGTTTTTCCGAGGGCCGTGGTGGCTTTGCCTCGATACGAAGGTGCTTGGGGTGCGGTGATGATGGTTCGGGATTCGGGATTCGGGGTTCGGGGTTCGGCAGAGAGTGTTTCCAACGCTGCGCCCCGCGACTCTGCGGCGTTGGCGATTGCGCTCACGGAGCAACGCAACCCACGAACGATGAAACTGGACCGGCTTGGCGTGCCGCAACTGGTGGAAACGATGATGGCGGAAGATGCACGCATTGTTCCGGCGATCCGAAAGCGAAAGCGCGAGATCGAACGCGCCGTCGAGTTGATCGTGCGCGCGTTCAAACGCGGTGGGCGGTTGTTCTACATTGGCGCGGGCACGAGCGGCCGGCTCGGCGTGCTCGACGCCAGCGAGTGTCCGCCGACATTCTCCATAGATTCGGAGATGGTGCAGGGCATCATTGCCGGCGGTGTCGTGGCGCTGCAACGGTCGGTGGAGGCGGCGGAGGATGACGCAATGGCGGGTGCGGAGGCATTGAAGTTCCGTGGCGTGCGGCGCGGCGACGTGGTCGTGGGCATCGCGGCGAGCGGGCGGACGCCGTTTGTGCTGGGCGCGTTGGCGGCGGCGCGGCGGATCGGGGCGCGAACGGTGTTTTTGAATTTCAATCCAGCGGCCCGCTGGCCTCGCGAGCGGGGCGGTGCTCCGGACGTGACGATCTCGGTGGCCACTGGGCCGGAGGTGGTGACCGGCTCGACCCGATTGAAGGCGGGCACGGCGACGAAGCTGATTCTGAACATGTTCACGACGCTGGCGATGGTGCGGCTCGGCAAGGTCGTCGGCAACCTGATGGTGGACGTGGACCCGACGTGCGCCAAGCTGCTCGACCGCGCGACGCGCATCGTGAGCGCGCTGACGGGTGCGGATTACGACGCGGCGCGGCGGCGGCTGGAGGCTGCGGGTTGGGTGGTGAAGGACGCGTTGCGGCCGGTCAGAGCGAGCCGCCGAACCAGCCGGTCATGATGAAGAGCAAGAACATCGCGACCGCGACGACGCAGGTGAAGGGGATGGCCTTGTCGCTGGGCGTGGCCATGAGTTTCGGCAGGCCGAGGTGAAGGATGTAGATGGCGTAGAAGAGCGCGAGCACCAGGAGCTGGCGCAGTATCGGCACCGCCAGCAGGATGCCCACGGCCCACACCGCGACCCAGGCGAAACCCGACAACTTCACGGCGTTGGCAAAGTTGGGCCTCGACTGAAAAGCGGGCGCAAGCTGGTTGATGAGAAAGGCGGTGACGTGAACGCTTCCGAGCCACAGGCCGTAAAAGATCGCCACGCGGAAGATGGCCTTGGAGACGCTGAGGGGCATTTGCGCGATGGGCAGCGCGGAATAGATCAAGACGATCTGTCCAATCAAATGCGCGAGCGCCGGAACGGCGGCGGCGGCGAACAGGTAGCGCGTGTAAACATCCGAGACCGTCAAATCCTCGCGTTGGATGGTGTCCCACTCCTGGTTTGGGTCCATCAAAATGTTTTTGACGCGGGTGACAATCAAGTTCAGGTCTATGTGCATGGCGGATTGGCTGCGCACCGACTTTGCCGCACGCCGCGGTCAGACGCAAATCGGAAAAACAAGGACTTGGACGCCTGTGCTGGCGGAGGAATCCGCCGTTGAATCGCAAACCGCAGACTCCGGTTGATTTTACGTCAGTTTTGAAACAAAGTTAGAATATGAAGAGCGTGGCGCTTCTCTTGCTTGCGGCAGTGGGCGGGGTGTTCAACGGGGGCGTGGACGGACAGGAAACCGATCTGGCGGCGAGCCTGAAAAGTTTCAGCGATATTCAACAAGTGGATCTGAACCGGCTCCTGGGCGGCGAGATTATCTCGGAGCGCGGTTCTTTGATGAAGTTTCCCAGCGGGATGTCGACGCAACTTTGCTTTGCCGTGCCGATGGCGGCGGAGGAGACCGCGAAACGTCTGCAGGAGTGGAATCCTTCGCCTCATAAGGAACTGAAAATTTATGCATTCCGTCCGCTGTGCACACCCTGCGAGATCGCCGACTTCAAAGACCTGAAAATCACGTCGAGCCCGCGTTCCGTCGGGTGGCTGTTGGACAAGACACTGACCACCACCGCCGACAAGTCGGAGTTGAATCTGAGCCGCAACGAGGCGCAGCAGATCGCGAGCAGTCTGAAAAAGAATTCGACGCCAGCCGAGGTGTCGTCGTGTTGGGCCAGGCTCCTGTGGGCGCGCGCTTCGGCGTTCCAGACGAAAGGATTCGACGGCATGGCGCCTTATGAGGTTTCGGGAGAAACCGTTTCTTCCGTCGCCCAGCTTCGGGCGATGGTGCTGGAGGAAAGCCCGGTGGCGCGCGAGTGCGAACCGATTCTTCGGAAGAGCGGCTTGCTGGGCGGTGGCGTGCCGACGCTGACGCCGGTTTATTACTGGCAACTGTTTTCCGCGGACGGCTACGGCACGTTGAGCCTTGGCGCCAGATACTTGCTGCCGGTCGGCGATCATTATCAACTGTTGGACGTGGATTGTTATGTCAATGGCAATTACTACACCTCGGTCACGTTGTATGAGGTGTGGCCCATCCGCAGCGCGGGCAAAACGGGATCGTTGGTGTGGCAGGGTGATTTTTACGCGGCGCCCACGCTTGCCTACACCCGGGGTGTGGATCGCGTCGCCTACGGTGCCATCATGTTGCTGGAAATAAAAAAATCGGTTCGCGCCTTTCAGAGTGATATAAGAACTGCGCACTGACGGCGGAATTGGATACAGGAGAGTTCCCGATGAAAAAAACACTTGGGGTTGCATTGTTGTCGGTCGTTTGCGTCGCGCTGCCGGTCGCGCGCGGCGCTGAGAGCCCCTTGGAGCCCAAGGTCGCAAATTCGTCCTCCACTGCGACGAACGCGAGCATGGAACTCGACGTGGATTACGGTTTTGCGGCAGGCTCGAAGGCCCACACCGGAGGCCACGATTTGGGATATGTCAGTGAGCAGAACGCCGGCCTGAAATATGTCGTGTCGCCGGAGCTTTCCAAGGACCTGCTCCTGCGCGCCGGCTTCGAATGGGAGCGGTTCTCGTTTGGTCTTCCCGGCAACGCGCCGTTGCCCAACACGCTCCAGCAGATCAGCGCCGTCCTTGGGTTGGATTACCAGATTGACGAGCACTGGCTCATGCGCGCGGAATTGACGCCTGGCCTCTACAGCGATTTCCAGGATTTGAGTTGGTGCGACGTGGACGCGCCGCTGATCCTTGGAGGATCGTATTTGGTGGACGCGGACCTCCAGTGGTTTCTCGGTTTGCGCGTGGACCTCCGGAGCCGCTATTGGATTGCGCCGGCGGCTGGCGTGCGCTGGAAATTCGCGGATGAATGGACGCTGAATCTGCTCTTCCCCAATCCGCGGCTGGAATACGAACTCAACAAGCGGGTGCAACTTTACCTTGGTGGGCGTGTGCTTGCCGGCACCTACCGGTTGGCGGACAACTTTGGCACCAGCCACGGCATTGATCCCAGAACCAATCAGGCGATGCTCGACTTCCTGGAGCTTCGGGCGGGGCCGGGCGTTTCTTGGAAGGTGTTGCCCAACCTGACCGTCGAGGCCGAGGTCGGATGCATGCTCTACCGGGAGTTCGAGTTCAGCGACCCCCACATGTTCGTCCGCAGCAACAATCCCGCGCCTTACGCGCAGATCAGTTGCCACGCGGCGTTCTGAAACAGCCGCCGTCGGCTGGCGCTACGACTTGATCCATCCCCACCGCTTGAGCGCCAGATACGCTGCCGCAATCGTGTGCGGCACCAGCACCACCAGCAGCGGCACGTGCAGCAGCTTGTGGATGATCAACGCCTTCTCCGGCTTCACCGTCGCCGCCAGCCCGTAACGGTTGCTCATCATGTAGCCAGTCACAAACAAAGCCACCACCAGCAGCAGCAGCGGCCAACTGGTGATCCGAACCGTCTTGAGCGCGATGCGGTTGATGTTCGTCATGTGACAACAGGCGTTCGACAACCAACATCTATCTCGCAGGACGCCTTCAAGCCAAGCCCATTCCAGGCGTTTGACGGGTCTTGCCTAGGGACTAAATTGTTCCGATGAACAGTTCATCACCATTCGCCATGAGTGGAACATCAAGAAAGGATGGAGTTATGCAAACCGCAATTACTCGAATTCACGATCCGGCGAGGGCGTTGGCTTACTTCGAGGACAAGCTCGCTTTCACTGTCGGACCCGTGGAACTGGAACGCCTGGTCAAGTCAGGCGACGGCAACATCGTCATCGTGGACGTGCGCGAGGTGGAGGATTTTGCCAAGAGCCACATTCCCGGCGCCATCAACCTGCCCCGCGGCACGTGGGCGGGAGCGTTGGGCCTGAGCAAGCACAAGACGAACATCGTCTATTGCTATGCGCTGCTGTGCCATCTCGCGGCCAGTGCCTGCGTGGAGTTCGCCGCGAAAGGCTATCCCGTCATGGAACTCGAAGGCGGGTTCAAGGCGTGGGAGGAGCAGGAGTTCGACATCGAACATGAGACGAGCAACCGGCTGAAGAAGGTCCACGAACGGCTGGTGAACCGCCGGCACATGGTCACGCGAAGCTGACGGCCTCGGTGGAAGGAGCCATTCTTCCGCGAAACGTCGGCCAAACACGGAACGCGGGCGCGCTGCGGAGAAGACGCGGCGGCAGCCCGCGATTCCATGTGAGGGGGTGCAGTGGAAGGGTCTGTCAGTTTCCGCGTTTCCGCTGCATTCAAATACGGCGGACATTTCAAATCACGATTGCCCCCAAAACCGCGCTTGCGGGCTTCGCGCGGCCTCGTTAAGGTTTGGGCTTCATTCACGGACGAAAGCGATGAAAATTTCATACAACTGGCTGAAGCAATATGTGGAGTTCGACTGGTCGACCGCCCAACTGGCGGAGCGGCTGACGATGTGCGGCATCGAGGTCGAGGGCATCGAGCCAATCGGCGCAAACTTTGACAAGATCGTCGTCGCCCAGATTCTCAGCAGCGACAAGCACCCCAATGCCGACCGGCTCAGCGTCTGCCGCGTCACCGACGGCGCGACGGAGCGGCAGATCGTTTGCGGCGCGAAGAACTACAAGGTGGGCGACAAGGTGCCGCTGGCGTTGCCGGGCGCGGTGCTGCCGGGCGATTTCAAGATCAAGGTCGGCAAGCTCCGCGGCGTCGAGAGCCAGGGCATGATGTGTTCCGAAAAGGAACTTGGCATTGCCGAGGACGCCGAAGGCTTGCTCATTCTCGATCCGGCCACGCGCCTCGGCGCGCCGATTAACGAGGTGCTCGGCGGCGGCGACACGGTTTATGATCTGGAGATCACGCCGAACCGCCCCGACCTGCTCAGCATCATCGGCATTGCCCGCGAAGTGTCCGCGCTGACGGGCAACCCCGTCAAACTGCCGGCCGTGAGCTTCGCAGAAGACGGCGAACCGGTGGAGACGCTGGCGAAGGTGCGCGTCGAAGACACCGGTCTCTGCCCGCGTTACACGGCGCGCGTTGTGCGCGGCGTGAAGATCGGTCCCAGCCCGGCGTGGTTGAAGACGCTGCTGGAGAAACTCGGCATCCGCTCGATCAACAATGTCGTGGACGTGACCAACTTCGTGTTGCTGGAGAGCGGCCATCCGTTGCACGCATTCGACTACAATCTGCTGGCAGGCCACGAGATCGTCGTGCGTCGCGCGCAGCCGGGCGAGCATCTGATGACGCTCGACGACAAGGACCGCGCGCTCGACGGGCAGATGCTGGTCATCGCCGACGCGCAGAAGGGCGTCGCGCTCGCCGGCATCATGGGCGGCCGGCAAAGCGAGATCAACGACGGCACCGCCGACGTGCTGTTGGAGAGCGCGTATTTCCTGCCGGTGAACATCCGCAGCACTTCCAAGCGTGCCGGCCTCAGCAGCGAGTCGTCGTATCGTTTCGAGCGCGGCGCCGATGTCGGTGTTTGCGATTGGGCCAGCCGGCGCGCCATCGCGCTCATCCAGCAACTCGCCGGCGGCAAGGTCTCGCGCGGCGTGATTGACACGCTGGCGAAGCCGGTCGAGCCACGGCGGATCGCGTGCCGTTTCAGCCGCGTGAACCAGTTGATCGGCGTGGAAGTTCCCGCCGACGCCGTGAAGCGCGCACTGACCAACCTCGGCCTCGCCATCGTGAGCGAGAGCGCCGACCGGATCGAAGTGGCCGTGCCGACGTTCCGCGTGGATTTGCAGCGCGAGGTGGACCTGATCGAGGAAGTCGGCCGCATTCACGGTCTCGACAAGATTCCTTCCGTCGCCTCGCGCGCCGAGCCGGCGACATCGAAGGCCGACATTGCTTACGACCGCTTGCGCCTCGTGCGGCAGATTCTCAACGGCGCCGGTTACGAGGAAGCCGTGAACCAGACGCTGGCCGCGCCGCTAACCGCCGCGCTGACGCCGCTGCCGGCGGAACTCGCGCTGGTGAAATTGCAGAACCCGTTGAACGAAGACCTCTCGATTCTGCGGCCAAGCCTGCTGCCGGGTTTGCTGCAAAACCTCCGCACCAACGTCGCGCGCCAGACGCTCGACGCGCGGCTGTTTGAGATCGGCCGCGTGTTCGCCGCCCGCGACGGCAAGCCGCAGGAGCGGCGTTCGCTCGCGCTGGCCGCAACCGGCGCGCGCACGCCGAACGCGTGGGAATCGGTTGCGCTTGGCGCGAAAGCGGATTACTACGATTTGAAAGGCGCGGTCGAGGCGCTGCTGGCCCGGTTGAAAGTCCCGGCGGTGGAGTTCGTGCCGCAGCCGGCCGCAGGCCGTGTCTTTGCGCAATCGACGTTGGTGAAGGCCGGAGGCAAGATACTCGGCGAGATTGGCATGTTGCAGGAGAAGCTGGGCCGCGAATTCGACCTGCGCGATCCGGTGGCACTGGCGGAACTCGACCTGGATGAAACGCTGGCGGCGGCGCGCTGGACCAAGGCGTATCGGCCTCTGCCGCAGTGTCCGTCGGTGCAGCGCGACGTGGCGTTGATCGTGGACGCGGCGGTGACGCACGAGCAGGTGATGGCGGTATTTTCACGCAGCCGGAAGAATCTAGTGGAAAGCGTTAAACTTTTTGATATATTCAGCGGCAAGACGATCCCAAGCGGGAAGAAGTCTATGGCGTATTCGTTGACCTATCGGGCGCCGGATCGGACTCTGACTGACGTCGAGGTCAACAAAGCGCATGACGAGATCGTCGCGAGATTGAAAACTGAATTGCAGTGCGAGGTCCGCGCAGAGTGAAGTGAATGTTGTTCCGTGTCGCAAAGGCGGC
Organism: uncultured bacterium; assembly: GCA_903870275.1. Taxonomy (GTDB): domain Bacteria; phylum Verrucomicrobiota; class Verrucomicrobiia; order CAIQCK01; family CAIQCK01; genus CAIQCK01. Next base: position 98,679 of record CAIQCK010000031.1, read on the forward strand.
AGGGTTAGAACTGAAAGAACCAAACGACGGCGGCGACGCCGGCGGTTAAAAATGAGCAGCCGAGAAGTAAACAGGTCGTTCAACAGCGGTTTGTTCCTTGAAATGCCCAGCCGGGTTCACGGGAGCGCGCCAGCGGGCGCAATCCCGAAACAGTTTGAAATACCCTGCCGTTCGCGTGATGCAACGGTGAATCTCTGACCCGATAACCTTCATCTGAAGGGCCGATCTCTGGCGGTGGACGACATGCCTTTATTGGAAGTCGGCAAGCCGTCGGGTAGGCGCTCTGTTTAATTACGGGGTCTGAGAATACGTTCACACGGCTCTGGTGGGGTATTTCTTTTTCCCCACAGCCGGCCTCAGCGCAACAGGAGCGGTAGCTGATGAGCCAGGATTTGTTTCAACAAAGCGGCCCCGACCGCGCAAGTGACCGGCCCGCGCCGCGCGAGGCGGCAGCCGAACGCCCCGCCCCGTCCCGTCCCGAACCGCTGGCCACACGGATGCGTCCGCGCACGTTGGAGGAATATGCCGGCCAGAGCCATGTCCTCGGTCCGGGCAAACTGCTTCGCCGCGCCATCCAGGCCGACCGCATCGCCTCCATCCTGCTCTGGGGACCGCCCGGAACCGGCAAGACTTCGCTCGCGCAGATCATCGCCAACGCCACCGAGTCGCGCTTCGAGCGGCTCAGCGGCGTCGAGAGCAATGTGGCCGACATCCGCCGCGTCGTGGCCACCGCCGCCAACCGCCTCGCCAACACCGGCCACAAGACAATCCTCTTCATTGACGAAATCCACCGCTTCAACAAGGCGCAGCAGGACGTGCTGCTGCCCGACGTGGAGAACGGCACGGTCCGCCTCATTGGCGCCACCACGCACAACCCGCTTTTCTACGTCAATGCGCCGCTCGTCTCTCGCTCGCAAATCTTCCAACTGAAGCCGCTCACCGGCCCGGATATCCAGGGGCTGTTGAAACGCGCGCTGGCCGACGCGGAACGCGGCTTGGGCAAACACCGCGTTCAGATCGACGCCGACGCCTTGGAGCATCTCGCCACGGCCAGCGACGGTGACGCCCGCAAGGCGCTCAACTCGCTGGAGATCGGCGTGCTGACGACGCCGCCCGGCGCTGATGGCGCGGTTCATTTCACGAAAGCCGTCGCCGAGGAGAGCATCCAGAAAAAAGCCGTCGTTTATGACGGCGACGAGGACGCGCACTACGACACCATCAGCGCGTTCATCAAATCCATGCGCGGCAGCGATCCCGACGCGGCGCTCTACTGGCTGGCCAAGATGCTTGTCGCGGGCGAGGATATCCGTTTTCTGGCGCGGCGGATCGTCATCTGCGCGTCGGAGGACGTTGGCATGGCCGATCCGCAGGCATTGGTCATTGCGAGCGCGGCGCAGCAGGCGGTTGAATTTGTCGGCATGCCGGAGGCGCAGTTGCCGCTGGCGCAAGCGGCGGTCTATATCGCCACAGCGCCGAAGAGCAATGCCAGCGCCATGGGCATTTGGACCGCAATGGCCGATGTGGAGAAGGGCCGCACGCTCGATGTGCCGGATCATCTGAAGGACACTCATTACAAGGGCGCCGAGCGTCTCGGTCACGGCGTCGGCTACCAATACGCCCACGACCACGAAGGCGGCATCGCGCCGCAGAAGCATCTGACGGAGGCGCGCAGCTATTACCACCCGACCGACCACGGCTTCGAGCGCGAGGTGCAGCGGCGCCTCGCCGAGTGGCGCGCGAAACTCCAACCGGGGAAACTGTCGTGAGCGCCGCGCCATCCAGTCTCGTTGCCGGGAAACGCGCGCTCCGCGAGCGGGTGCTGGCGTTTCGCTGCGCGCTGCCGGCGGAGGACGTCGCCCGGCGCAGCCGGTCGGTGGCGGCGCGACTGTTGGAACTGCCGGCGGTCCAGCGGGCGGAGACGATTTTTTGTTATGTGTCGCACGAGTGTGAAGTGGAGACGCACCAGCTTGTGCGCGACTGGCTCGCCGCCGGCAAACGCGTCCACGTGCCGGCTTTCGACGCGCAGCAACGGTGTTACCAGCCGAGTCCCATCGGCGATTTCGATCGCGACCTGGCGGTTGGCAAGATGGGCATTCTCGAGCCGCGAGCGCGGACGGCGCCCGACGGCCCGGCGGACGTGGCGATTGTGCCGGGTGTGGCGTTCGATGCGCAGGGCCACCGGCTGGGTTACGGCAAAGGTTTTTACGACGACATGCTGAAACATTTTCGCGGCCCGAAGATTGCGCTGGCATTTGATTGCCAGATGCAGCCGGCCGTGCCGCACGGGGCGAACGACGTGCCGATGGATGCCGTTGTCGCCGAGAGCGCGGTTTACTGGAGGAAACTCGCATGAGACGGTTATTGCTGCAGCATGCCTACGAGGTGCTGGTGTTGGTCCAGGCGACGCTTTGGGTGATGGCCGGCTACTGGGGCCACCGCATTGTGAACCGCTGGCGGCTCATGGCAGCGGAACGCGAGGCGCGGAGTCTGATCGAGAACGCCGAGCGCGACGCCGCTTCGATACGCCGCGCCGCGGAGGTGGCGGCGAGAAGCGATGCGTTGACGGCCCGCGAAGACTTCGAAAAGCAGGCCGCGTCCAAACGCGTTGACTTGGACGAGAAGGAGAAACGCCTCATTGCCCGTGACGCCGGCTTGCAGGAAAAGCTGGAAACGTTGATCCGGCGCGAGGAGGAGTTGCGCGAGTCCGACCTGAAGGTCGCCGCGCGGCTGGCCGAACTTGAGCGGTTGAAAGGCGACGCTCAGGCGCTCATCCAGCAACAGCGCGAGGAATTGAACCGCCTCTCCGGTTTCCCGCCCGACGAAGCCCGCCACCAGGTGCTCCATCGCGTGGAGCTGGAGGTGCAAGCCGAGGCCGCGACGTTGGTGCGGCGCAGCGCACAACAAGCCCGCGCCGACGCCGAACGCGAAGCCAGGCGTCTCATCACCATCGCCATCCAGCGTTGTGCGGCCCGGCACGTCAACGAAACCACGACGACTTCGGTGCCGCTGCCGAGCGAGGATATGAAAGGCCGCATCATCGGCCGCGACGGCCGCAACATCCGCGCTTTCGAGGCCGCCAGCGGCGTGTCGGTGATCATTGACGAAACGCCACAGGTGGTCGTGCTCTCCGGTTATGAGCCGGTCCGCCGCGAGATCGCGCGCCTGGCCATGGCGCAACTGGTGGCCGACGGTCGCATCAATCCCGGCCGCATCGAGGAAACCGTGCAGAAGGCGGCGGCTGACATGGAGGAAACGGTGCGCCAGGCGGGCGAGGACGCCTGTGCGCGCGCCGGCGTCCAGAATGTGCATCCTGAAATCGTCAAGCTGCTCGGCCGGCTGAAATTCCGCCACAGCTTCGCCCAGAACGTGCTCGACCACGGCGTGGAGGTCTCGCAACTCGTCGGGGCGATGGCGGCGGAGTTGAAACTGGACGTGCCGCTCGCCAAGCGCGTGGGTCTCCTTCACGACATCGGCAAGGCCGTCAGCGCGGAGACGGAAGGTTCGCACGCCATCGTCGGCGCGGAGTTCCTCCGCAAATATGACGAGCCGGCTGAGGTCGTTGCCGCGATTGCGTCGCATCACGAGGAGACCGAGCAGAACATTTACGGCGTGCTGGCCAGCGCCGGCGACGCCATCTCCGCCTCGCGGCCGGGCGCGCGCGCCGAAGCCGCCGGCGTTTATCTGGAGCGGCTGGGCAAACTGGAGGCGCTGACCAACGCGTTTCCCGGCGTCGAGCGCAGCTACGCCATCCAGGCGGGCCGCGAGATTCGCGTCATCGTCGAGCCGGCCAAGGTGGACGACAACGCCGCCACGTTGCTGGCCCGCGACATCGCCCGCAAGATCGAGCGCGAGCTTCGTTATCCCAGCCCGATCAAAGTCACGGTCATGCGCGAGATGCGCGTGGTGGAGTATGCGAAATGAGCGTATTCCGTATTTCGTATTGCGTATCGGGTAGAATGACCGGGCTATTTCTGGGCTTTACGCAATACGCAATACGCAATACTCCTTACGGCGCATGAAACTCCTGTTCATCGGCGATATTGTGGGCGAGCCGGGCCGCGCAGCGGTTTCGGGCCTTTGCCGGCTGCTGTGCGAGCGCTACAAGCTCGACTACGTCATCGCCAACGGCGAGAACATCGCCGGCGGCAGCGGGCTGACGCTGCAGACCGCGCGAGAGCTGCTTGATGGCGGCGTGGATATCGTTACCAGCGGCGACCACGTGTGGGACCAGAAGGAATTTGTCGCCGACATCGGGAAGGAGCCGCGCCTTTTGCGCCCGGCCAACTATCCCGCCGGCGTGCCGGGCAGCGGCTCCATCGTCTGGAACCGCAGCGGCAAACCGCCCATCGGCGTCATCAACCTCCAGGGCCGCACGTTTATGGCGGCGCTGGAGAATCCGTTCAGCGTCGCCGACGCGCTCGTGGCGAAACTTCGCGAGCAGACGCGCGTCATCCTCGTGGACATCCATGCCGAGGCCACGAGCGAGAAGATCGCCCTCGGCCGTTACCTCGACGGCCGCGTCAGCGCGGTCATCGGCACCCACACGCACGTCCAAACGGCCGATGAACAGATTTTTCCCGGAGGCACCGCCTTTCTCAGCGACGCCGGCTTTACCGGCGCGCAGGAATCCGTGCTTGGCCGCGAAATCGAGCCGATCATCCGGCGGTTCGTCACGCAAATGCCGCAACGATTCAAGCTCGCCCAGGACCGCATCGTGCTTCACGGCGCCATCGTTGAGGTGGACGACGCCACCGGCCGCGCCCGCGCCATCACCCGCCTCCAAGAACCCGCCTACTGAACTGATAGGAAATTGCTTTTCAGGGGTGCCCGCATGGGCGCCAGCAGGGGGGTTAACCCCGATGCCGCCGATGCCGCCCCGGCGAGTTCGTCATGCGATTAGAGCTTTTCAATCCATCGTTCGTAAGTTCTTCCTATTCCGGATTTA
>CAIQCK010000032.1 GCA_903870275.1 uncultured bacterium
CGACAGCCACAGGAACCCTTTGACAACCAGGCGCCCCAGGAACCAAGCTGTGCGCGCCAAAAACACGGTAACACTACTTTTGAGGCAACCGGAGCGTTCCGGCCCCGCTATCTGGGTAACAGTGACTTTTGAGGCACGACGAAGGTTGACGACCATTGGTGCCAGTCGGTGTTATGCCACTTCGTTACTTTTCCTGCTCAATCTGCTGTTGATGATTTTTTCCCGCTGCCTTCTTTATCGCAGTCAGCGCCGGAAAGCTGATGAGAATAAATAAAACAAGCAAGCCGTTGATACATGTCCCTGCGAGCGCTTGCCCGTAAATGCCCGCCCGTCCATGCCGTTTGGTGGCCACGAGAGCCAATATGCCAAAAACCAAGCCCACAAGAATCAACATCACCGAGACCAGACCGAGAATCCCCATCGCAATGCGGATGCCGCGCACTTGCGGCTGCAAGAAGATGCTTATGGCGAATGATGCCAGTGGCGCAACAAGGCTGAATGTCGCAGCCTGCTTCGGGAATGAACTCTGTGGCGGCGGCGCAGCGATAATCGACGGTGGCGTGAGAACGGGTGGTGGTGATGATGGATTCATTTTCATAGCGGCGGACATTCCTGACTGACCGTTGGACTTGTCTCATACCACGGGAGGGGTAACAAGGGTGAATGATTACCCACTGCGACAACTAGAGCGAGCACCGGAGTCGCTACCCCGTCGATCCTCCGCTACCCGCGCCCGAGATGTGGTCCGGAAGGAGGCTCGACGGAGTCTCGGCCCACCTCGCGGCAAACAACGTATCGAAACAGCGTGACCAGGACCGCAGCATCCACCGCGAACGTTACCGCTGCCAGCAGCGGCTTTCCCATCACCGTTTGCACGACCGCGGCTACGAGGACGTTATACAGATACCAGCCCAGCGCGAACAGCCCGATGCCCGGCATCGCCAGCCAGCGCTGGCGCTGCAACTGCCACGCGTAGAATCCAACCACCGCGGCCAGCGCCCCAAAGAAAACGGCCAGCGGCGCTTTTCGCGCGGCCAGAAACATGAGGCCCAGGAGCGGCAGTTTGACGCTCAAGCCGAACAGAAAGGGCCATAGTTTCTTCGTGGGCGCCGCATCCAGCACCCGCCCTTTCATTATCGCCCCCGCGCCGAACAGAAGCAGCATGAGGCCGAGAAGTTCCGCGAGCTGCGCAGGCGTGCCGGTTACACCCTTGGCGGACGGATGCACGAAGCCCGCGCAGCCGAAGGCCAGCAGCAGCACCGCCAACACGCCGGCCAGTTTGCCGTTCATCCAGGGAACGGCGCTGGCTTCGGGAAACATCCGATGCGTCAGCAGGATGGGAAACAGCACCGACGAGCAAGCGTGCCAGACTCCGATGCCCGCCATCCACGGAAAGCTAAGGCCGAGCGCATAGCCGTAGTTGTCGTATTGCTTGATCGGCAGGTTTTGAATCAGGATGTGGGTCTTGGCCAGCAAACCCTCGTTGAAGAGCGAGTAGCCCATCCCCATCACGAACAGTCCGCCCAACCCCGCGCCGCAACGCACCCAGAGTTCTCGAACCAGCAGAACAGCCTAGCCATAGCCAAGGATCAGCAGCAAGAGCAGTCCAGGATTCAGAATGAAGGCCGGCAGCGGCGTGCTGCTCGTGAACAACTCCGGCACCAACGTGGCCATCGCCGTCAGCGCGAGAATGGATTTTTTCTTCATCAGCGACGGGCGGACTTTGAAGTCTGTCCTCTGTCCCGTCCAGAAGATTTCGCCAGACGTTAAGCCAAGGCCGCTCTATTGCGCCGCCGAATCCCGCTTGCCCACCTTGCCAAACCGCACTGTAGCCTGTTTGTGAAAGGCCGCGTAGAGGTCGTGCTCCTGATTGTGGGTCAGCTCATTGCATTGCACCATCAAGACCATCACGATCCCGTTCTGCGGTTCTATCCACATCTTGGTCTTGCGCGCCCCGTGATGGCCAAAGCTCCCGACGCTGGAACCTCCGTCCACCGCCTTCCTCTGCACGAAGAAGCCCAGCCCATACGCCAGATCGCCATTGCCTACCAACACATCCCCCGTCTGATTCGAGGTCATCTGCTTCCATGCGGCTTCGGAAATGTATCGCTTCCCCTGCCACGTCCCGCCGTTGAGAATCATCTGGCAGAAGGTGCCACAATCCGTGGCCGTGGAAAACAAGCTGCCGGCCGGGTTGGCATAGTGGCGCGCATAGCCGTTGATCATGCTTATTCCGAACTGCGAAAAAACAATCGGCGGCACGTTTCCGATTTTGCCCTCCTTGAGCTGGTCGGGACGGTGTTGCAACGGTTCCATCGTCTTGGTCTCGGGATTGTAGTGGTGCGTCAAGGCCAGCCGCGTCGCCTGCTCGGCATTGGGCCAGAACGTCGTGTCTTTCAGTCCCAGCGGATCGAGCAGTCGTTGCTGGATGAACTGGCAATACGGAATGCCGCTGACCACCTCCACGATCCGCCCACCAACCGCCGGGCCGATGCTATACTGCATCTTCGTGCCCGGCTCCCATTGCAGGGGCTTCTTGGCGATGTCCTTCACCATCGCCTCCAGTGAAAACCGGTCCGCCCACGGACCCTTGGCCAGCCCGGCGGTATGATTCATCACTTCCTTGACCGTGATCGGATGTTGCGGCGGGTGCGGATGCCCTTTGTTCGCCGCCTCCTCGACCATCTGGCCCTTGAACTCCGGCAGATACTTCTCCACCGGGTCGTTGATGTCCACCTTGCCCCCATCCACCATCATCATCAGCGCCGTGGCCGTGAAACACTTCGTCATGGAGGCAATGTAGAACAGGTTGTTTCCCGCCATCGGCTTCTTGGCCGGCGCGTCGGAGTAACCGAGCGTCTCCAGATCGAGCACTTTCTCCTTGTCCGCCACTAGGACGACCGCGCCGGCAATGACATGGTTGTCCACGAACGACTGCAGCTTGGCGGCCATGCCGCCGTTGGACGGAAAGGCCGTAGGAGTATCAGCAGCCAGCGTCAAGGTGCAGGCGGACGTCACAACCAAAAGCAGAAGGACGCTCCAGATGCGGCTGAACGAAGAGGATGATGTCAACATAATGATGCCGCACTCTAGCGAGTGCCGCTGTGTTCGACAATCATCCAGTTGGGTTTTGTCCGTGATAAGGAGCCCGAAACAACCACATCTTCCCGAATGTGGGTCGCGCACCGTCCTTGGAAATCACTGTGACCACTGATCGTACTGCCGCATCACGTCCCGTTCGCCGGAGAGCGGCAGGATCTTGACCAGAACCTTCAGCGTGTACGCCTGTCCCTTCCTGGCGTCGTCAACATGCCAAATGAAGCCCCGCAGACCTCCGGGGTTTTTCGCCGACGGCCCTGTGCCCACGAGATCAATCGGCGCGCCGGGCGGAAACATAAAAACCAGCAAGACATTCTCGATGCGGCTGTAAAAGAGAGGATTCCGGTATCCGCGTGCCGTCGCACCTGCGCCGGCCTGCGGTTTTACGACGGTCTCCCCGGTTGCGGGGAGTTCCTGATATATCAAGCCGTCCGCGCCGGAATAGGTGAACCCTGGCGAGGCGTTCCCATTGAGATACGCCATGCCCCTTAGCGAGAGATTTCCGTAGTTCTCTTCCAACGGTGTAACCTCCAACGTCCAACTCAACGAGTCGGGCGATGCAACCCGGTAGTTCATCCGGATGCCGAAATAGGGATGCTTCACGGGGCCATCCTGATACTGCCAGTGTTCGATTTGGACCTCCTGATCGTTCAGCTTCCTGAGATCGCGGGTGGCGACGCTCTGAGCCGGCTCGAACACCATGCCCCGCTTGCCATCCAGAAGATTGTCCGGGTGTTGCAACGTGGCGAGGCGCCACAGGCCGGGACTGCCAAAATCACCCTCCACGGCCCCATTATGCGGGAAGCAATCGCCAACCCGCGCGCATACGTTCCCGCCCCGAATATCCAGGTGATGGTTGGACCACATGAAACGCAGCGCCAGATCGCCATCCATGGACGTGATGAGGTTCGGTCGGGTTCCCTCCATGCCATAGCCGCCGACATCTTGCGGCAGGGCGACCTTCAGACGACTGGCGACGGCGTAGAGCTTGAGCAAGGCCAGCGGCAGGCCTTGGTTGACCCGGCTGTATCGGAATTCATGCGGCCAATCGAAAAAGAACTGGCCGTTGAAGAAGCGCCCCATCGCATCGTCGGCAAGACATTTGGCGCTGTCCAGATACCATGCATCCCTCTCGACTTCATAGAGGTCCAGCAATCCCTGAATCAGGCAAGCTGCGGAATCGGATTTCAAATACTCATCGGCGATACCTGAAAGACTCGCGGGCTGGCTCCTTTCGATCTTCAGCCGTTCGAGACATTGCAGGGCCGTCTGCCTGATACTTGGGTCGCCGCTCAGTTTATAGCCCCGCGCATAGGCCAGGAACAGCAACGGAAGGCCTTTATTGGGGTAAAACGCATACGGCAGGATATAGTGTCCTTCAGGGTCCGTTGGAATCCAGCGGACTTGGGAGAACTCGATTCGCTCACCCGTGTCCGTTCGGCACATTTCGTAGAAGGCCCGCTGCTTGGGGTCGTAGCAATGCCGGGCGTAGGCCTGGAGATCGTCCAGCGCCCACGCACGGAATTTCCCCGCGGAATCACCGGGAAGGGTCTCGGCCAAATACAACTGGCACAAGGCGAAATAGTCGCTTCTCCTTCCGTAATAGATCAACAGGTTATGCGCCCCGATACCGAGATGGCCCAGACTCAGGCGGTAGCAAGGCCGGTCGAAGGCCGGGTCGTGGGCATCGAGGATCTCAGGGGCCAGTCCGGTCTTCGGATCCTTTAATCGGGCAAACCGCTCCGCCAGCCCGACGGCCCTCTCGCGCCACACGGGGTCCTGTGTTTTGGAGAAGAGGAATCCCGCGGCGTAAAAAAGGTCGGCCCCGGCGTCTATGAATGCAAGTTCCCCTGGCTTCACCTTTCCGCGCGGACCCGCGCGCTCCATCTTTGCGTGCCGGCCGAACATCAACCACGGATCATCGAGGTCAACGTGGGCGGTCCAGTAGCTCTCGATAAACTTCCGGGTGGCTTGAGGATCAACCTCATACAGGAACTCGTAGAACGGGAAATCGTTTTTCAGCTCGTGGCTGTTGTGCGCGGCGAAACAGGGGCCGTTCGCCTGTAGATCCCAGTACGCGTGGCCTCCCCAGTGGATCAATCCGGATTTCGGATTCACCAGATGCGCCAATACATACCGCGTGGCATCGCCGGCCGCGTCACGGTATTTCGATTCACCCGTGACGTGGGACAACGCCACCAGCCCGCGCAGGAGATACTGCTGATGCGCAAAGTTGCAGGGGATCGTGCCGTTGGGGGCAGCGCCGGCAGTTTTTCTTTCAACGTCAATGCCATCGGCAAAGAGGGGCGTTTTCTTGCCGTCGTCGTGTCCGTATTTCAGGATATTGTCATACCACGTCGCGACACACTCCCGGTACTGCTCGGGCGATGCTCCACACAAACCCTTGCCGGCGAACGTGGCGATGCAGAACACCGCGATAGCGGGCATCCAGAGTCGGCACTTGGCGCGTAACATGATTCACTCCTCACTCAATGGATCGGATAGGTTGCCGCCGATAGCATGACTCCCCTGCTGGCTGCCGTCAACCATGCGCGGTTCAAACGGCGTTCACCGTCTCTTGGTCGGCGCCAACATGACCCGCGCGCAGTGACATGGTTGTCCGCGAACGGTTGCCATCATCCAGTTTCAGTCAGCCCGGGACCCGCTCCGGCTCACAAACTCATGAGATCTCTTTCCCGGCCGGAGAAAACTGGGTCCGCAGGAAAACCTGGCGGGGCGGGACTCCAGCGAGCCTCCTTCGAGGCGCATGGGCTGAGGCGAAACGGCGATTGCCTGACCGTCCCATCGCGCGCGCCGGAGAGTGTGTTCATTCGAGAATAAAGCCGACCGTGATTGAAGCGCTGATACCAATCGTCCCGGCGGCAAAAGTCGGCGTTGCGTTGTCCTGCCCGCCGTTTGAAGCGCATTGAACGGCGTCGAATCGCCAACCGGCGTCAGTCTTTCAACCGGTAGAGCGCCACGGCGTTTTCGGTGGCGAACTTGCGCGCGAGGTCGTTAGGAAGCGCGCTGAGAAACACCAGCGTCCGGTCCCGCAACAGGGACACGTTGTGCGCCGAGTCCACGGCCAGTTGTGGGCCATGATAGTTGGGCGGAATGATAAACTGGTCGTCGCCGATGACAAAGCGATTGGGGAACTCCTGGAACACCGCCAGCCATTCCGGCTTGATCTGTCCCTCCGGCGTCATCGGGAAGTTCTCCGGCGCGTGGCCGGGTCCCATGCGCAGGCTCATGTAGAGGTTGGGATGCTTTTGCAACATGCCGCGGCTCAACTCCGCCGTCCAGTGGCCGATGTTGTCGGAGCCGGCGTGCGCCCAACATATTTTGGCCTTCGGATTGTGGTCGAGGAGGCGCTCGAAGGAAGCCAGATTCGCGGGCAGGATTTTCGGATTGTTCGGGGAGGTCAGCCACGCGGGCGGCGGAATGTCCTTCGTGACCAAGTCGAGGTGAAGGTCTATCAGCACGTCGTGCTTGGCGGCAATGTCGGCCAGCAGAAACATCAGCGCATGGTCGGCGGCCACGCACTCATAGGGATGGTTCGCGCCGTGCAGCGACAGATGATGAACCGTCATCTCGCCGAAGCCCGCCGCACCCTGCCGCAGTATCTCCACGGCCTTTCGCTCAAACTCGCGCCGCACACTGGCGCTGACGCTTGTTTGATTGGCCGCCTGCTGAAGCATGACGTTGAGGCTGCCGCCGCCGCCCAGGAAGGCAAAGCGGTTGCGATAGGGACGCAAGCCGCTGGCAAACGTCTCGCAATCGAAGTGCGCGGTGGACTGCGGCGGCGGCATGCAAATCATTCGGCGGATATGGGCCTGATCCATCACCGCCACGGCGGCGCGGATGGACCCGCTGAAGTCCTGCTGGTCGGCCACCAAATGGTCGTGGACATCTATCCACGGGATCATCTTGGAGGTCCGGGGCGTGGCAACCGCCGGCTGGCTTCGCGTGGGCGCGCTGCCGGCTGCCGATGCGGGGGCGTTGCCGGCCGGCGCTCCCCCGCCCTCGCCGCGCATCTGCGCGATGATTCGGGAGGCAAGCTGTTGCTGATTCTTGCCAAACTCCGCCTCCGACATCGCCGCCGCCTCGTCGAGTATCTTCCCCAACAGTCCCAATCTAGCCGCGGCGTCCGCGACGCCGCGCTGGGCCAGCCGCTCCTTCATCCGCGCAAGCACCTGAGTCTTCGCTTGCGGATTGGAGCGGATCATCGTGAGCATGCGGAGGTTCATCTGCATCGCCTGCTCCATGGTCGGCGGCCCGCCGTCCGGTCCCTGCGCGGAGGCGGATAACGTCGCGGCCAGGCACAAAAACATTGTCAGACACCCGATGCACCCGCGCAGCCAGACACCGCGCCAGTTCACCACGCTTTGCATGGACCAAAGCTCGAGTTTCATTCCCATCCATCAAGTTGCCGACGCTTGTCGCCACAACCACCGGAACCACGCTCCAAACGTGGCTCATTGAAGACGATGATGTAGTGATGATGATTCCACTCTAGCAAGCGCCAGCATGTCCGATAATCATCGTTAATTGACCGCTGGCAGACTGCGTTGTTACTTGCAGTTCCCTAAGCCTTTTCCGGTGAAAATCCAATCGGTCCCTTGACGCGAGGCTCTTCCAAAAGCTTCTGCTTCGCCTTCTCAAATTCTGCTTCACTGAGAAGACCATCCGTGACGAGTTTCTTCAGTGCGCGGATTTCTCCTGCCATACTGTCGCGAGGTTGCGATTCAATGGCGCGTGCAACCGCTGCATTGATGCGCGTTTCCAGTTCATGAACAAAACCGTCACAAGCTTCCCGGGTAGGTTTGCCATGCCACAACAGAATCACTGCCTGGCCATTGGCCCGGCTATAGAATGCCACGACATCCACGACTTTGCGCAGATAAGCACGAAAGTAAAAGAGCGTAATAAGACCGATCATGAAAACTCCAAAGATGAGCCCTGCGAAATCATCAGGCTTCATGATTCGCAGATGAAATAGCGAGCCAAAGAGAACCAGCACAAAGAGGACGCCGAACACAATTGCGCCAATCAACGGCACCCACGCCGCCTGTTTCACGCGGGCAAAACGCGGATCGATTTCCAGCAAGGAGAGCTTGTAGCTTCGCTCGTTGCCGGCGCCCCTCGACAAAACAACAATCTGGTCATCTCCGGTAATCTCAAACCGCTGAGACCCTTTGAAGAGCTGTTTTTGGACAAAGTACTTGGAACTCGGCGGGGTTGAATTCACATTCTCCTCTCGTTCTTGAAATAGCAAGACACACGCGTTTACCAGACGCCAGCCTTTTTATGAAGCGCAGACTAGTCAGTCATTGTTTCTATGACAAGCGCGTCCTGACGAGAAAAAGGAGAAACCGTTGCCGGTCGCGCTATTCGCCGCAGGGAAACTTCTCTTATCGCTGCATGCCCGATTCGACGCGGTCGAGGTAAAGGTTCATCGGCGTTCGCGACGGCGCGGCGGTGTCGCCGGGTCCGCCCGTCTTGAACCAGGGGCCGAAACGTTTGGCCATGTCCTCCGGGAACAGCGACGCCTCCACCGAGCCGACGTAGTTGGCGATGGCGTCGGAGTTGCGGTCGGCCTGCTGCCTCGCCTGCGCCGCCTGCACCAGCAATTGCTGGAAACGCGGGAGATCGTTTTCCCTCAGCCAGTGGATTGCCTCGACGTAACGGGCGATGACGCCGCGATAGAGCGGATGAGAGAGCGCGGACATCGCCTGAAGCCGCGCCTCGGTTGTTGCCACGATCGCCGGCAGCGCCTTGGCGTCGTTGCAAAGACTCAGGACATTGTCGAGCGTCGTCACGCCGGGCACACGCTTGGGCGGCGGTGGATGGAACGGCCAGAGGACGGATTTGGTACCATGCCATGCGGAGGACCAAAACCCGCGAGGAGGCGCCTTGGGTGTTTCATCCGGCGGCACGACCACCACCAGCGCGTCCGCCAGCCGCTGGCGCGTCTCCGCCGCCGTCTGGGCCTGCGGCACGATCAGGGAGGCGGCGCGCACCATGACCAGCGACCACCATTTTTCGGCGCCGACCGGATAGCCAAAGCCTTCGCCAAACGCCGCGCGGAACGAGGTCATCCAACTTTCACCCGGCTTGAGGCCGAACAGGAACCGTTGCAGTTTCGCGCGGCCGTCGCGTTGGCCGTCGAGCGCCCCCAACAGCGCGTCACATTGCGCGCCGTAAAGCACGGCGGCGGCCGGATCGGCGGGCGGCCCATCGGCGTTGGTCACGATTCGGAAGTCCGGGAGTTTGTCGGCCGCGAAGGCCTGCTTTAGCGGCTCGATCATCGCTTCGCGCCGGCGCTCCTCCATCTGGTGCGCCAGCGCCGTCACCAGCCACGGCGGAACGCGCGCGATTTGCTGGCCGCCCTCGACTTTCGGCAGTTTGCGGTTTGCCATCTCCGCGCACAGCGTGCCCACCACCGCCTCCACGAACCGCGACGCGTCCACGGGCGGCGGCGTCTCGGCCTCGATTTGAAACCGCAGATAGCCCGATACCGACACCACCGAGCAACGCAGCGGCGCTTCGTCACCCGGCATCGCCAACGCGCTGCCAGCGGGCCGCCGCCGAAACACCACCACCACCGGCGCCCGCCACTTGCCGTCGACGCCCAGCCACGCCACCAGCTTCGAGCGGATGCCTTCGCAAACAGACGCCAGTTCCGCCGCGCGCGCCGCGTCCGTGCTGAAAGCGTGAATCTGGCCCGAAACCCCGATCGCGCAAGCCAGAGCGTTGGTCGTGTCCGCTGCGGAAACGGGGGTCGCGACGGTGAAAACGCCGAGGACGGCTGTCGCCAGCAAAATCAGCCGTCGCGGTCGCATCGTCAGCGCGTCGCCGGACCGACGCTCACGACGACCTTGCCGGGCGTCAACGTGATCGTGCGAGCGTCTTTCAACACCGCCCATTCGGCGTCGTAGTCAGGAAGTTTGAAGCACGCATTCGCGAATATGCCAGCCATCACATCGCCCGCCGGCAGTGCGTGCAACGGCAAGCGGCCGATGAATGCCCGGATCCACTTCACCTTCTTGCCATCGCCCGCGTCGGCAAATGAGCCATCGGCGCGCAGGATGATCTCTTTGCTGAGGCCCGCGACGCGCATCTCGGCGACGCCGATGGCGGTGAAGCGGCCGTTGCCGGCCTCGATCTGATATTTCGTCAACCGCGGCGGAAATTCCACGCCGCCCTTGTCAGGCGCGAACTTGACCTGCTTCGGCGATCGGGCGTCGTTCAAATAGGAATTGATCTCCTCCTCGGAGAACCCGACGGTCAGCGTCTTGCCGTCCTGTTGCGCCTGAGACAGCGTGTCGAATTTTCCTTTCATCGCCAGCGCGTGTGCCGAGTCCGTGGAGATGTCGCGCACCGTCGTCGACTGCCACATCAGCGCGACGCTGACCAGCAGCACCGCCAGAATCGCCAGGCTGATGATTCTCTTAATGATCTGTCCGATCGAAGCGCTGACGGTTGTTCCCCCGCCCTTGACGACGACCTCGCCCCTCGCGCCGGTCGCCTGGTCAGCCGTCACGACCATGCTCAAGTCAACCTTCGCGCCGCACTGCATGCAGTGAACCCGCCCGAGCGGGTTGTCATAACCACAGGCTTTGCAAATAATCATTTTTTTGACCCCGTTTCATTGGAACTTGGTTTGGCAGGAGTGGACTTTGCAGGACTGGCGCTCGTCGCGCTCGACGAATCTTTCTTGGCGGCTGACTTGTATCCTTCGCTGCGGTAGTCGGTGATGTAGAAACCCGATCCTTTGAAGATCAGCCCCGCGCCGCCGCTGATAAGCCGCCGCACCTTGCCCTTGCACTGCGGACAAGTTTTCTTCCGCGAGTCCTTCATGGACTGAAACACCTCAAAGTGATGCTTGCACTTCTCACACTCGTATTCGTAAGTCGGCATATCGATACATACCAGTGTGCTTCAGCATTGCGGAAAATCAAGTTTGAAAACCCGCGCTGACGCCGTTACCGTCGCTGGCATGCTCACAGTCGAACCGATTCGCTCCGTCCATTTTGTCGGTGTCTGCGGTACCGCCATGGCCGCCGTCGCCGCGCAACTCCAGCAACGCGGCCTGCGCGTCACCGGCTCCGACGAGAACGTCTATCCGCCCATGTCCACGTTCCTCGCCGGACAGGGCATCACCGCGTTCTCGCCCTACGCCGCCGCCAACCTCGACGCCGCCGGCAAGCCCGACCTCGTTGTCATTGGCAACGTCATCCGCCGCGGCAATCCCGAGGCCGAGGCCGTCCTTGAACGCCGGCTCCGCTATGCCTCGCTGCCCGATGTCATCCGGGAGTTCCTCATCCGGGGCCGGACTTCCATCGTCGTCAGCGGCACGCACGGCAAAACCACCACCGCCTCGCTGCTTGCCTGGACGTTCCAGCACGCCGGCCTCGCGCCCGGCTACATGATCGGCGGCATCCCGCTCAACCTCGGCCAGGGTTGCGCATGCCCCGCCGGTGCCCATCATTTCATCATCGAAGGCGACGAATACGACACGGCTTTCTTCGACAAACGGAGCAAGTTCATCCACTACCTCCCCGACACCGTCATCATCAACAACATCGAGTTCGACCACGCCGACATTTTTCCTTCGCTCGACGACATCAAACTCACCTTCCGCCGTTTCGTGAACATTGTCCCGCGCAACGGCCTTGTCCTGGCCAACGGCGACGACGTCAACGTCCGCGCCGTCATCGCCAACGCCCCCTGCCCCATCAAAACCTTCGGCCTCGGCCCCGGCAATGACATTCGCGCCACGGACATCGTCCTCGCCGCCGCCGGCTCCACGTTCACGCTTGATGCTTCACGCTCCACACTTCACGTCCCGCTTCTCGGCGAATACAATGTCCGCAATGCCCTCGCCGTCGCCGCCGCCTCGCTGCACCACGGCCTCTCGCAGGAACAAATCCAGGCGGCGTTCTCTGGGTTTCGCGGCATCAAGCGCCGGCAGGAAATCCGCGGCGTGGCCGCGGGCGTCACCATTGTGGACGACTTCGGCCACCATCCCACCGCGATTCGCGAGACCGTCCGCGCGTTTCGCGTGCGGTTCGCCGGATGCAGGCTCTGGGCCGTCTTTGAGCCGCGCAGCAACACCACGCGCCGCTGTGTTTTCCAGAACGAACTGGCAGCCGCTCTCGCCGAGGCCGACGGCTGTTTCGTCAGCAGGGTGAATCGGTTGGAGGAACTCCCCGAACACGAACGGCTCTCGCCGGAAAAACTGGTTGCCGACATCGCCGCGCGCGGCCGGCCCGCACACTATCTCGACGACGCCGACGCCATCGTTGCCGCGATTGTCCCCCAGTTGCGCCCGACCGACGTTGTCGCCGTCTTTTCCAACGGCGGCTTCGGCGGCATCCACGGCAAGCTGCTGGAGGCGCTCAGTCGCCGACAACCGTGACCACGATCTGCCGCTGCCGGGGTCGCGTGTCAAAATCCACCAGCACCGCTTGTTGCCATGTCCCCAACGGCAAACGGCCCTCGACAATCGGCATCGCCAGCGACGCACCCATCAGCGCGGCGCGGACGTGGCCGTGGCCGTTGTCGTCGCCCCACGTTCCCTCATGAACGTAGTGGCCGTTCTCCGGCGCAATCCGTTCCATCGCCGCAGCGATGTCGTGGTTCACTAGTCCCGGCTCAAATTCCAGCGTCGTCAGTCCTGCTGTCGAGCCGATGACCATCGCCACGAGTTGACCCGTGCGCACGCCACTGTCCTCCACCAACCGCTGAAGCTCCTGGGTAATGTCGAGGATGTGGTTATTGCCCTTGGTCGCGCGCGTGATATTTCCGCTGAAGGTTTTCATCTCGCTTTTCTGCGCAATGCGTTCGCGAGCGCCTTCACCGACACGAACACCGGTAGCCGCGTCAGCCGCCGGAGCACCGTTGCGTTCCGCCGCGCCCCGGCTGCACCCGCCTTGTCCACGTCGTTCAAAATCACCGCGGCGATCTTCACGCCGTGCCGCCGTGCGCTCTCCACGGTCAGCAACGTGTGATTGATCGTCCCCAAACCCGCACGCGCCACGATGAGGATCGGCCAACCTTGTCGCGCCGCCCAGTCCGCCACCGTCACGCGTTCGGTCAGCGGCACCAACCAGCCGCCAATTCCCTCGACCAGCAGCAACTCAAATCGTTTCGCGGGCAAACGCACACGCAGCGGCACGCGCCTCCCCTCCAGCCAGGCCGCCATCATTGGTGCCAGCGGTCGGCGGAAGCATACCGGATTGATTTCCTCCAGCGACAGTTCACCGTTCATTGCCGCGCGCAAGACACGCGCGTCGGCGCGGTTTCCCGTCGCAAATGGTTTCACCGCCCCCGCGTGGACACCCGCGCGCCGCAGCTCGCGCACCAGCGCCGCCGTCACGAACGTTTTGCCCACGCCGGTGTCGGTGCCGGTGATGAACACTGTGGTTCTCATCCCAGCACCTCCTCCACCGCCTGCCGCAACACTTCACAGATTCGTCGAAGCTCGTCCGCCGTCACGCACAGCGGCGGCATGATGACGATGACATTGCCAATCGGACGCGTCAGCACGCCCAACTCTCTCGCGCGCTGGCAAACCCGGATGCCCGCCTTATATTCCCACCGATACGGTCCAACCTCCACCGCACCAATGAAGCCGCACTGCCGCACCTCCACGACGGACTTCAGTTTGCAGAACGCCTGCAATTCGTCCCGCAGCAATGCAATCTTTGGCTGGAGATGCACCAGCGTTCCTTCTTCCTCAAAGATCGCCAGGCTCGCCAGCGCTGCGGCACAGCCCAGCGGATTGCCAGTATAACTGTGCCCGTGGAAAAACGTCTTCTGATCCTCGTAGTAACCTAGAAACGCGGTGAATACTCGCTCTCTCGTCAGTGTTGCCGCCAGCGGCAAATAACCGCCTGTCAAACCTTTGGCCAGGCAGAGAAAGTCCGGTATCACGCCTTCCTGTTCACACGCGAACATGGTCCCGGTCCGTCCAAAGCCCGTCATCACCTCGTCAGCAATCAACAGAGTTTCATGCTCGTCACACTGCCTGGATACTTGTTCCAGCAACCCTTTCGGCCATATCTTCATCCCTGCGGAGCCTTGGATGAGCGGCTCGATGATCACAGCGGCCACTTCGCGACCCTTTTGCCTCATCGTCTGATGAAGCTCCTTCAAATCCGCCACCCGTTCCACTTCAAACAGCAACGGTTTGTACGCGGCGTGAAACAAATCAATGCCTCCGACACTTACAGCGCCGATCGTATCGCCATGGTAGGCGCCGGTGAAGGCGACAAACCGGCGACGTTTCGGTTCGCCGAGATGAATCCAGTAGTGCAGCGCCATTTTGATCGCCACCTCGACCGCCGTGGAGCCGTTGTCGCTGTAGAAGACGCGGCTCAACCCGCGCGGCGCGATCTTGATTAGTTTCTCCGAAAGTTCAATGGCCGGCACGTTCGACAGGCCGAGGAAGGAACTGTGCGCCACTTTCTCCAGTTGCGCGCGGATGGCGGCGTTGATGCGCGGATGGTTGTGACCGTGGATGTTGGTCCAGATCGAAGCGTTGGCGTCGAGATATTCCCGGCTTTTCGTGTCCCACAGGCGCGCGCCCTGCCCTCGATCGATGATGACCGGCTCCTCTGCCATCCAGTCGCGCATCTGCGTGAATGGATGCCAAAGATGGCGATGGTCTTTGTCAGCCAGTGAATCCATGCGGGCGAAGCGTAAAGCCTGGAGCGTCGGGCGTAAAGTGTGATGCGCGACGTAATACGTAATGCGCAATCCTAGCAACGCAATGCCGGCATTGCTTGGATCAAGCCATTGATTTGTTGGCTCGTGTGGGCGGCCGTTACTGTCAAACGCAACCGCGCCGCGCCGCGAGCCACGGTCGGGTAGCGGATGGCGGGTGTGAAAAAACCCTGGTCAAACAAGCGGCGCGAACATTCGACAGCGTGCGTTTCGTCGCCAAGCACCAGCGGCATAATCGCTCCGCGTGGAACTGATTTGAAACCGAGATGCCCCATCCCGGCTTGGAGTTCGTCAATCCGCCGCCACAAGTCCTCGCACCGCGTCTGCCCCGTGCCGCTCATCACAAACTCCACCGCCGCGCTGGCCGCCGCGACCATTGCGGGTGGCAGTGCCGTGGAGTAAATCAGGCTCCGCGCGCGATTAATCAGCAGATCCACGAGCGCCCGCGAGCCGCACACAAAACCGCCGACGCAACCGAGCGCCTTGCTGAGCGTGCCGAGCGTCACGTCCACGCGATCTTCCGCGCCGAGCGCCTCGGCCGCGCCGCGCCGCCGATTTCCATACACGCCGGTGGCGTGGGCTTCGTCAACCATCAGCCACGCGCCATAGCGATCTTTCAACTCGACGATCTCGCGCAGGGGCGCAACGTCGCCGTCCATTGAGAAAACCGTCTCGGTGACGATCAACACGCGGCCGTCGCATTTTGCTTGGAGGAGTTTTCCCAGCTTGTCCAGGTTGCCGTGGGGATAGACGCGGATGGTCGCCCCGCTCTGACGCGCGCCATCCACAATGCTGGCGTGATCGAGCTTGTCGAGAATGACCGTATCGCCCTTGCCGACAAGCGCGCAGATCGTGCCGACGTTGGCCGCGTAGCCGGAGCCAAAAACGACGGCGGCTTCCCTGCCTTTGAACGCCGCCAGCCGCGCTTCGAGTTCCGCGTAGGGCGCGAGATTGCCGCAAACAAGCCGCGACGAGCCCGCGCCGACGCCATAGCGTTCGATGGCGCGTGCCGCGGCCTCGCGCAACAGCGGATCGTTGGCAAGACCGAGGTAATCGTTGGAGGAGAAGTTAACGACCTCGCGGCCGTCCACCGCGATGCAGGGGCCTTGCGCGCCTGCGACCGGCCTCAATTGGCGGAAGAGTCCTTCGGCGCGCAGTTCGTCAAGCGCGGTCGAAGCAAAGGCGTCGAGCTGCATCCCCGTCACGGCGGCGTCGTTGCGACCGGCGCAGCGGGGGGCGGCTGCGGCTTGTAAATGACCACGGCGTGCGGTTCGACTTTGTACGTCAACCCGGCGGCGGCGGTGATGTAACGGACTAGGTCGAGCATCGGCACATTGTTCAGATTCAACGTCACCGTCGGCAACACCGCTCCCGGCGGCGCTTGGAAAACAAAACTCAACGGTTTCTTGTCCGCCGCCAGTTCTCCGCTGATCTGGTGCAGGAAACCCAGCACATCCGACAACGTCGCTTCGCGGAATTCGACCTTGGGCACGATCATGTTCCGCAAGGGCGCTTCCATCGCAAGCCGCGCGTTCTGAATCTGCCGCAAATAAGAGGATGGGTGCTCGTCATTCGGAAATCGCTGCAACAAATCCATTGTTGCCACTTCAGCTTCGTCGTAATGCTGTTGTCGCAACAGCCCTTCAACCTTCCAGCAAAGCGTCTGGAGCAGTGCCGTGTTGTTACCCGTCGGGGTCGTTGGGGCGGTGTTGACATCGCTGCCGCCGCCGAGGTTGCGAGTGCCGAATCCCCGCGGCGTCGGTGCAGCGACCTGTGCCCAAGCTGCCATGGAGAATATGCCGCCCGCCATCAGGAGAACCAGAAACAATCGTTTACAACTCATTGTGCACAACCTTTCCATCCACCATCATCCAACTCGTCGCGTCGCGCCCAACAATCACCGCTTCCGCCAGGTCAGGTGTCGCGCCGGTCAGCCGCAACGCGATCATATCGGCATGGCTGCCGGCGCTGAGTGTGCCCGTTAGTCCGTCCCGATTCAAGGCTTTTGCTGCGGTCACCGTTGCCATCGCCAGGACCCCGGCCGGCCGCACCGACGGAAACGTCGCTATAAAATCACTCATCTCCACCCGCATGTCCAACGTCGTTCCGCTCGCCGCGCTGTCGGTGCCCAGACACACCGGCACGCCGGCGGCGCGAAGCCGCTCGAACGGAAACGGCGGATGCCCGTAAAACCGATGACTGCTCGGACAATGCACCACTGTCGTGCCCGCCCTCGCCAGCCGCGCCACGTCATCGTCGCTCAGGCAGTTCGCGTGAACCACCAGCGCCCCATTCAGCGCGCCGGCATCGTCGAGCCAGGCCACGCTGCTGCCATGCCCGCAGTCTTCCGGCGAGCGGCCCAGGACGGCGAGCAGTTCGTAAAGCGGGCCGGTCCGCCGCTCAAACATCGCGGCCTCCTCGCCCGATTCGGCGGCGTGCGTCGTGAAAATCTTTCCGTGCTGGCGGCAAAAAACACGCGCTTTCCCGTAAAGTTCTTTCGATGCCGTGAACGGTGCGTGCGGCGATAGTCCGGCGCATCGTTCCCAAAACTTCTCCGCCGCTGGCCGGCCGGTTACGTCAATCAGTTCCAGACACGACAGCACGCGCAGCGGCGTGTTGGCGACGAGGTCGAGGTTGGCCGGCGACGACGCGATGTCGCACACCGTTGTCGTGCCGGAGCGCAGGAGTGCCGCCAGTCCCGCCGACGCCGATGCCGCGTAGTCTTTTGTCCACCACAGGCGTTTGAGCACCACGATGTCCGCGATCCAGTCGGCGAAGCTGCCCTTGAACGGCAGTTTGCCGGCCATGTTGGTGTAATCGAGGTGACAGTGAGCGTTGACGAAGCCCGGCAGCAACGCCCGCTCGCCGAGATCCGTCATCGGCGCGTTGAAGTCCGCGTGCGGCCCGACGGCAACGATGCGGTCGCCTTCAACGGCAACGACGCCGTCTTCAATTGGCGGAGACGCAATGGGCAGGACGTATTTGGCGCGATAGTAATTCAATCTGAATAGTCAATCTGCAGTCGCGTCAGGGAGTGACGCGGCCGCTTTTAGCTCACTAACGCCTGATGTTTCGCGAACGCGGGGCGCAGGTCGCGGCTGAGCTGGTCCT
This sequence comes from uncultured bacterium, assembly GCA_903870275.1. GTDB lineage: Bacteria > Verrucomicrobiota > Verrucomicrobiia > CAIQCK01 > CAIQCK01 > CAIQCK01. The sequence goes on from CAIQCK010000032.1 coordinate 17,941, forward strand.
GCAACTCCTGTAGTTTACGATACAACTCCACGTTCTTCGGTTTCGGCCGCGCCACGGTCTTGCGGTTGAGCTTCACAAACTCGTCAGTGATTTCCGAAATTTCCACCTTGCTGCCGCGTTGGCGCGCGTAGCACCACATCGCCTGGAGCGCGCCGCCGTAAGCCGCGCCCTCCGCCGTCTGTGTGCAAACGACCTCGGCATTGAAAACGTCCGCCATGATCTGCCGCCAGACCGCCGAGTTGGAGCCGCCGCCCGTGGCGCGAATCTGCGTCGGCGCAATGCCCAGGCCGCGCAGGCGATTGAGGCCGTAGTTCATGCCGAGCGTGACGCCCTCCATCGCCGCTCGCGCGAACGGTCCGGCGCTGAACGTGCGCTCGTTGGCGCCGAAGAAAACGCCGGTGCCGTCCGGGACGTTCGGCGTGCGCTCGCCCTCGAAATACGGCACGAGCACCAAGCCGCGCGCGCCGGCCGGCGCTTTGGCAACCTCGGCGTCGAACTGCTTCACCGACCAGCCGAAATCCTTCCGCACCATCTCGGTGGCGACGGTGACGTTCATCGTGCAGAGCAGCGGCAGCCATTGGCCGGTCGAGTCGCAAAACGCCGCGATCTCGCCATGCGGGTCCACCACCGGTTTGTCGCTGCACGCGTAGATCGTGCCGCTGGTGCCGAAACTCGCGGTGACGATGCCGGGCCGCGTGTTGCCGGTGCCGATGGCGCCCATCATGTTGTCGCCGCCGCCCGCGCTGACGAGCACGTCGGTCGTCAGCCCAAGCTTCTTCGCCGCTTCGGCACGCAGGTTGCCCGCAGGCTGATCGCTCGGCTGGATGACGGGCAGTTTCGATTTTAACTCCGGGTCAATCGCCCCAATCACCGCGTCGCTCCACTGGCGCGAGCGCACGTCCATGAGCGCGGTGCCGCTGGCGTCGCCGAACTCCATCATTTTGGCGCCCGTGAGCCAGTAGTTGATGTAGTCGTGCGGCAGCAAGACCGTCGCGAGCCTTGCGTAGTTCTCCGGCTCGTTTTGTTTTAACCAGAGAATCTTCGACGCCGTGAAACCGGCGGGGACGCCGTTGCCGATTGCCTCGATCACGCGTGCGAGGCCGCCGAGTTTGCCGATGATTTCCGCGCATTGCGGCGCGGTGGAGGTGTCGCACCAGAGCTTGGCGGGACGGATGACGTTGCCGTCCTTGTCGAGCGGGACAAAACCGTGTTGCTGGCCGCTGACGCCAATGGCGCGCACGTCGGCGGCCTTGACCTTTGCCGCCTTGAGCGCGCCGCGCACGCTGGCGACGACCGCGTCAATCCACACCTTCGGATGCTGCTCCTTGTGCCCGGCGGGCAGTTTCGCAATGAGGCCGTAGGATTTCGCCGCCGCGCCAACCACCCTGCCGTCGCGCGCGTCCACGACAATGGCCTTCGTGGACTGCGTGCCGCTGTCTATGCCGATGAAATATTCCGCCATGGCTGTTGCCTCCAGGTTGTGTTCCGTTGACCAACCGAGTTCAGGGCGCGGACTGTAGGCGAACACCGCCCGCGATACAAGCCAGACCGTGGTTGGTCAGTCGCCGCGTCTACGATTCGGCAGAGGGCGGCACCCGCGCACAGAAAGCAACTGGGAGTCATTTCGCTGACTCGAGTTTCTCAATAAATCGCCCCACCATGATGCATGCCGGACTCACTGGCTTCGCAACCTGCATTTTTCAGACAGAACTCCTGTCGGCAAAACAAAGTGAAAAAGTTTGAAAGATTCACCGTCCGGCCGCGATTAACTGGCCGATGACATTGAAAGCGACAACTCAAAACAGCCGGACCGGAAATCCGGCCAACACTTTCGTGAATGTCCCGAGTTTTGCTCGAAAGGAAATCACCCCCATGAAAAAACTGATCATCAAGTTAGCCCTCCGTGCCACCCTGCTTGGCCCGCTGGCCGCCTACGGCCAGTCCACCACGACCCCGCCATCCACTCCGCCCGCGCCGCCGTCGGAAGCCGGCCCCGGCATTGTGGACCCCGGCCATCCGCGCGTGAACGAAGTCAACGGCCGTGAAGAGAACCAGCAAGACCGCATCGCCCAAGGCATCAAGAACGGCACCCTCAGCCCGACGGAGGCCGCCCATCTGGAGAAAGGCGAAGCCCGCATCGAAAAACAAGAAGCCAAGGACATGTCCAAGGACAACGGCCACCTGACCAAACAGGAACAGGGGCAGTTGAATCGCGAAGAGAACCGCCTCAGCAATCACATCTATCGCGACAAACACAATGAGCAGCCCGGCAGCGCCTCTTCCGGCGCCGGCCCCAACGCTGCTGTAGACCCCGGCCATCCGCGCGTGAATCAAGTCAACCACCGTGAAGAGAACCAGCAGGACCGCATCGCCCAAGGCGTCAAGAGCGGCGCGCTGACCCCCGGCGAGACCTCCCGCCTGGAAAAAGGCGAGGCCCGCCTCCAGAATCGCGAATCCAAGGACATGGCCAAGGACAACGGCCACCTCACCAAGCAGAACAAGGAACAATTGAACCGCGAGGAAAACCGCCTCAGCCATCGCATTCATCACGACAAACACAACGAGCACGAAGCCAAAAAATAATCCACCGTCTGCAACAGAAAGTGCGGGAGCGCGCAAGTGCCCCCGCACTTTCTGTTTTTAGACGCGTTGAAGAGAGGCGAAACTCAGAATCCGTCTGGAGCAGCTACGGCAGAATATGCTTGCTGCCGCAAACAATGAAGAGGACTGTGCGCAGTGAAGGCGAAGCGGAAGCATGAACAAGCAAAAGCTATCACCTTGGCTTAAGGGAGTCATTGTCAGCACCGTGCTCGTCATATTGCCGCCGCTCATTGGACTTGTCCCCACGGTCATAGGTATGATGCGTGCATTCAGGGCGATCCGCGCCGGTGGAGGCGGCGACGCAACGGAGTTGAGTCAAGCGATCTCCGTTGCGCTTTACAGCACGGCCGTCGGCTTCCTTGTCGCATTTGCCGCCGCCATTGCCCTGGTGATCTGCCTGGTGGGCTTGGTCATGGAGCAGCGAAAGCGCAACCAGGCAAAACAAGAATGAACACCACAACCGCCGCGCAAACCGCGCAATGAAACTGATCATGTTGCTCTTGATTGCCGCTGGCGCATGCGCGTCGTCCGCAGCCGAGCACCTGGTCCGGGCCGATGATCTCTTCAAGGAAGATCCGTCCAAGGCGGAACGGGTTCTCCGTGAGCTTGATTTGGAATTGCGGGATCATCCCGACAACATCGAGGCGCTCCTTTTCAAGGCGATGATGCAGATGCGAGTCAACGCTCCAGAGGCGGCCCTGAAGACTTTGAACGAGGCCATCCAAGCGGACAAAAAGGCGCAGACGCTGCATCCGGAAATTTATTACGTGCACGCCTGCTGTCTATGTCAATAAGGGGATTACGCAGCGGCCAAGACAACGTTGGGGCCACTTTCGGCCTTCTTCACGAAAGATGCGGAAACCCAGGCGCGCTATGACAAGACGATGGCGATTATCGAAGACGGGTTGAGAAAGAATAGCCCAAATCCGGACCAGGGCTCTAAGCCAAAATCTCAATGACCGCGCGCATAGACAAAATCACCGTCATCAATGACGCCAAGGGTGATGAATGGTGACTGCTGGTAGCAACGTGACAACTGACAAGAGCATCACAACTCCTTGGAACTACCAGCCGCAAACTAATCCGCATCATTACTTGGCACGTCGGAGGGTTCGGGTGGCGAGCAACTGCTCGACGTATTTGCCCAGAACGTCGGCTTCGAGATTCACATGGTCGTCGGCGCGGCGCTGGCGGAGGTTGGTGACGTCGCGGGTGTGGGGGATGATCCAAATCCGAATCCAGCCTCGGCCCACATCGGCGACTGTGAGGCTGATGCCGTCCACGGCGACGGAGCCTTTGTAGATCAGATAGCGCATGAGCGGCTTGGGTACGTTCACCTCCAGCACCCAGTCCTTGCCGACCTGTTCCCAGCGCCGGACGACGCCGACGCCGTCCACGTGGCCCAAGACGAAGTGCCCGCCGAGTCGCGCGTCGGCCCGCATGGGGCGCTCCAAGTTCACGACATCGCCGGGGCGGACGTATTGGAGGTTGGTGACGCGGAGGGTTTCTTCGAGCACGTCGAAACCGAGCAGCGCGCCGCGTTTGCGGACGGTGGTGAGGCACGCGCCGTTGACGGCGAGGCTGGCGCCCTTGCGCAGCCCGCGATGCACGGTCGCCGCGCGCACGGTCAACTCGGTGGATTTTTTGCCGCGCTTGACGCTGACAACCTCTCCTGCTTCTTCAACGAGTCCGGTAAACATGGTTTTTGATGTCTTTCTTGGTTTGTGGGTCGGCTATTTGTGCCTTTTAGCGGTGCGGTTCAACAATAACCGGTGACGACGAGATCGTCGCCGAGGTGACGCCACTCGACGTTGCGCAGCGCGATGGCGTCCTTCAACGGCCCGATCCCCTGCCCTTCCACCGCCGTCGGCGCAGTCGCTCCGCCAATGATCTTCGGCGCGTAGAAAAAACACGCCTTGTCCACCAGCCGCGCGTCGAAGAGCGCGCCGAGCAAACCGCCGCCGCCCTCGGCCAGCACGCTGGTAATTTCGCGCTGGCCCAGCCGTTTCAGCGCGTCGCATAAATCAATGTGAGCCGTGTGGCCGCGGTCTCCGACCACCGGCTGCTCTTCTTTTTCCGTTCGGCGGTCGGAGACCGCCGGTACAGTTCCGCATTCGATCACCGTCACGCCGCGTTCGATGAGTTGCTTGCGCCACGGCTCCGGCGACAATTTGCTGGTCAGGACGATGGTGCGCTGCCGGTGTTCGTCGCAAAAGACATTGGCTGTTATCGCACAACGCCCTCGGCTGTCCACGATCACACGCCACGGCTGGCGGTCAACAGCGTTGTCCCGAACGGTCAGTTGCGGATTGTCGGCGACGACGGTGGCGGAGCCGACGACGATGGCGTCAGTGCCGCGGCGCAATTCCTGCACGAACGCGCGGGATTTTTCGCCGGTGATCCATTTCGACTCGCCGTCGCGCGTGGCGATTTTGCCGTCGAGCGACATCGCCGCCTTGACGGTGACGAACGGCAAGCCCGACCGAATCCACTTGTTGAACGGCGCGTTGAGCTGGCTCGCCGCCTCGCCCAGTAAGCCCGTCTCCACATGCACGCCCGCCTTCTTCAGCAACTCCAGCCCCTGACCGCTGTGCTTCGGGTTCGGGTCCGCCACAGCTACGACGACGCGGCGGATGCCGGCCTTGATGATGGCATCGGTGCACGGCGGCGTGCGGCCGTGCGTGCAGCACGGCTCCAACGTGACGTACAGGTCCGATCCCTGCGCGCGGTCGCCCGCGGCGTTGAGCGCGTGGACCTCGGCATGTGGCGCGCCGGCCCGGTGATGATACCCCTCGCCGATGACGCGGCGGTTTTTTACCACCACCGCACCCACCATCGGGTTGGGCGAAGTCTGGCCGAACGCGCGCCGGGCGAGCGCGAGCGCGCGATCCATCATCTCCGTGTCGAAATCAACTGAAGAGCGCATCGCTGAAAGCCTTTGCGTCGAACGGTTGCAAGTCGTCCACCTGCTCGCCGACGCCGATGAACTTGACGGGTATCTTCAACTCACGGTTGATGGCGACGACGATGCCACCCTTGGCGGTGCCGTCAAGTTTCGTGACGATGAGTCCGCTGACGCCGATGGTTTGATGAAACTCGCGCGCCTGGTTGAGGCCGTTCATGCCGGTGCTGGCGTCGAGCACCAGCAGGGTCTCGTGCGGCGCATCCGGCAGACGTTTCCGCAGCACGCGTTGCAACTTGGCCATCTCATCCATCAGGTTCTTCTTTGTGTGCAGCCGGCCCGCGGTGTCAATCAACAGGTAATCGCATTTGCGACTAATTGCGGCGTCGAGTGCGTCGAATGCGATGGCGGCGGAATCGGAGCCGTATTGACCGGCGATGACGTCGCAGCCGGTGCGCTCGCCCCAGATTTTCAGTTGCTCGATCGCGGCCGCGCGAAACGTGTCGCACGCGGCAAGCAGGACGGAACGGCCATCCTGCTTGAGCAGGTGCGCCAGCTTCGCGGTGGACGTGGTTTTTCCGGTGCCGTTGACGCCAAGCAGCACCACGACCGTCGGCGCGTGCGCTGCCACGCGCAACGTCGCGGGCTGACTCGCGAGCGCTTCGGAAATGATCCGCTGCGCGATGGCGACCACGTCCACCTCGCGCGTCTCGGCGCTGGCCTTGCGGACCTCCTCGACGATGCGCAGCGTCGTCTCGACACCGATGTCGCTCGCAATGAGCGCGGCTTCCAGTTCGTCCAGCGACTCCGCGTCGAGGCGCGGCGCGCGCGTGACGATGCGCTTGATCTCGCCGATCAGCTTGTCGTGGGTCTTGGCCAGGCCGTCACGAAACTTTTGAAAGAGCCCAAACATGAAATTCCTTGAGTCGTTCGACGTAAGCGCAATCGAGCCGCACACTGCCAATCAATGCTTCGCCTTTGGCCAGACCGTGGCAGTCGCTGCCACCCGTGACAAGACAGTGGCGCGCTTGCGCGAAAGCCAGATACCGTTTGCTCTGTTTCGAGGTCTGCTGGCTGTGCCAAACCTCGAGGCCGTCGAGACCCGCGGCGAGCAAGCCATCGAGTTGGTCGTCCAGTCCCGAGACGCCGGGGTGTGCGAGGATCGCCACGCCGTTGAACTTGTGAATCAACGCGGCGGCGTCGGCGACATTGAGATGGGTTTTCGGCACGAACGCCGGCTTGCCTTTGCCGATGAACCGGTGAAACGCCTCGTCCATGTGTTGGATGAAGCCGCGGTTCACCAGCGCCCGCGCCACGTGCAGCCGGCCGAGCGCGCAGGCAGCGCCTGCAACGCCCGCCACGTCCGCCGTTTGCAAATCCACGCCGGCTTTCTGGAGTTTGGCAACCATGTCCGTCACGCGCTGCGCGCGGGCCTCCTTGAAGCGCTCGACTTGTGCGACGAACTCCGGCTCGGTGTGGCTGATACAATAGCCGAGGACGTGCACCTCGCGCTGGCCGAGATGCGCGGTCAGTTCGATGCCGGGGATGAACTCCACGCCCGCTGCCTCACAGTGCCGCGCTGTTTCCGCCAATCCGGCGACGGTGTCGTGATCGGTCAGGGCGATGCACGCGAGGCCAGCTTCGGCGGCCCGCCGCACCAGTTCCTCCGGCGTGAACGTGCCATCGGAGTGGCGCGTGTGCAAATGCAGGTCGGCGGCGCGCGTCATGACGGTGTCGGGGGCGTGCCCTCTCCGGACGCGGGCGTGCGCGCGGGGCGCGGCAGGTCTTTGCGAATGCGGTCGAGAATGCCGTTGACGAACTTGCCGCTTTCCTTGGTGCTGAACTTTTTGGCGATCTCGATGGCCTCGTTGATGGATACGACGGGTGGCACGTCGGCGCAGAACATCATTTCGTAAATCGCCAGCCGCAAAATGTTCCGGTCCACGGCGGCAATCCGGTCCAGGTCCCAGTTCTCCGTCACCTTTTTGATTTGCTCGTCAATGGCCGGCCGTTTCTCCAACGTGCCGCGCGCGAGGACCTCCGCGAATGTTTTCGTCTCCGCGTCACAGCTCTGGTTCTCCCAGAAACGGGTCAACGAGTCATCGAGCGCCTCGTGCGGATTGATGTCGCGTAAATAAAGAATCTGCACCGCAGCTTCCCTGGCTTGTCGTCGGCTTCCCATAAATCCTTAGAGTGATCGCAGGCAGTGCGCCATCTCAATGGCCGTCAGCGCCGCTTCTGTGCCGCGATTGTGTTTCGGTTGGAGACAACGGACATGGGCCTGCCGTTCGTTCTCCAACAGCAAGACCTCATGGACCACCGGCACGTTGTCGCGCAGCGCGATCTGCGCCAGCCCGTCGGTCACGGCGCGGCCGATGAGATCGGCGTGCGCCGTCTCGCCGCGGATGATGACGCCAAGCGCGATGATGGCGTCGTAGTCGCCGCTGGTGGCCAGCCGGCTCACCACCACCGGCACCTCGAACGCGCCGGGAACGCGCACCACGGTGACATCTTTCTTCCTGGCGCCGGCGGTCCGCAGCGCGGCGCTGGCGCGCGCCACAAGTTCGTCGGCGTAGCGCTGGTTGTAGCGGCTCGCGACAATGGCGAACCGCAGCCCTTCGGCGGAGAAAACAGTCGGGGATTGTTTTACGCGTAACATATTACAATGAGTGGCCCAGTTTGGTTTTTTTGGTTTCGAGATACCTCGCGTTATGCGGCGTCACCGTGCCGCGGATCGGCACCTGCGCGGCGACCTTGAGGCCAAAGCCGTCGAGGCCAACCATTTTCTTCGGGTTGTTGGTCAGAAGGCGGATTGTTTGCAAACCGAGGTCCACAAGAATCTGCGCGCCGATGCCGTATTCGCGCAAGTCCGCCTTGAAGCCGAGCCGTTCGTTGGCCTCCACCGTGTCGAGACCTTCCTTCTCCTGCAACTCGTAGGCGTGAATTTTGTGCGACAGGCCGATGCCCCGCCCTTCCTGCCGCAGATAGACGATCACGCCGCGCCCTTCCTTGGCGATCATCCGCATCGCCCGGCCTAATTGTTCGCCGCAATCGCAGCGTTGCGAGCCGAACACGTCGCCGGTGAGGCACTCGCTGTGGACGCGCACGAGCACATCGCCCAGGCCGGCGACGTCGCCCTTCACCAACGCCACATGATGCTGGCCGTCCATCACCGAGCGGTAGAGATGCAACGAGAACTCGCCGAACTCCGTCGGCAGCGAAACGACCCGCTCCTTCTCCACCAGCTTTTCGCGGAGGTGACGGTATCGGATCAAATCGCGGATGTTGCACATCTTCAAGCCGTGGCGCCGTTTGAACTTCACCAGTTCCGGCAGCCGCGCCATCGAGCCGTCTTCGTTGAGGATTTCGCAGAGGATGCCGACGGGATGCATACCGGCCAGTCGCGCGAGGTCCGCCGCGGCCTCCGTGTGGCCCGCGCGGCACAACACACCGCCATCGCGCGCGGCGAGCGGGTTGATGTGCCCCGGCTGCACCAGGTCGGATGGCTTCGCCTTGGGGTCGGCGAGCACGCGGATGGTTTTGGCGCGGTCGGCGGCGCTGATGCCCGTGGTGATGCCGTGCTTCGCGTCCACGGTGACCATAAAAGCGGTTTTGAACGATTCGCGGTTGCGCTCCACCATCCGCGCGATGCCCAGCCGCGTCAAATCCTCGTCCACCATGGCCACACACAGCAGTCCGCCGGCGTTTTTCACGATGAAGTTGACCGCCGCAGGCGTGACCGTCTCCGCCGCCATGATGAGGTCGCCCTCGTTTTCGCGGTTCTCGTCGTCCGTCACGATCACCAGTTTGCCCGCGCGGATGTCCTCCAGCACCGCTTCGACAGAATCAAATGGCCCGCCTTCTGTGCCGTTTCCGCCTGAAGATGTTGCCGCCTTTCTGCTCATAAAATCAAAAACCCTGAAGATCGTATCTTCAGGGCAAACCGCAGTGCCACGCCGCCCGTTCCACGAACGGGCGGCCAGCCGCCGATTCTTCTTTCATCCGGACTCTACCGTCGCCCCCGGAATCTCACCGGGTCCTGCGCTCCGACTTCGGAACGCTCGCGGGGTTTACCGCCGGTCGGGAATCGCCTGTCAGCCTCGCGCGCCGCCAGACTCACCCTGCCCTGAAGAACTTTCAGCGTGCACAAACTAATCAGACGGCGCGCCGAAGTCAATAACACCTTCTGGCGGCAAACTGATGTCGTGAAACGGCGGTGGTCATCCCTTCAGCCGCTCGATCACCGCTTGGGCGAACTGCGCGGTGCCGAGCGTGCCGCCGAGGTCCTGGGTTTTTTGGCCGTCGGCCAACGCGCGGTCGTAGGCGGTTTTGATCCGGCGCGCGATTTCACGGCAGTCGGAATCACCGCGTTTGTCGCTGAGATGGTTGAGCATCATCACCGCCGACATGAGCAACGCCAGCGGATTGGCGATGCCTTTGCCTGCGATGTCCGGCGCGGAGCCGTGCACCGCTTCGAACACTGCGTCTTCCTCGCCGATGTTGGCGCCCGGCACCACGCCCAGCCCGCCCACCAGGCCGGCGCAGAGGTCGCTGACCACGTCGCCGTAGAGGTTTTCCAACAGCAGCACGTCAAACTGCGTCGGGTCCTGGATCATTTTCATGCAGCCGGCGTCAATGATTAGTTCCTGATACCCCACTTGTGGAAACTCGCGCTCATGCATCTGCTTCGCGCAACGGATGAACAAGCCGTCCGTCAACTTCATGATGTTGGCTTTGTGGAAGACGGTGACCTTGCGCCGCTGCCGCTGCTGCGTATAGCGAAACGCCCAGCGCGCGATCCGTGTGCACGCCGTCTCGGTCGCCACCTTCGTGCTCGTGACCACGCCGGCGGTCACTTCGTTTTCGATCCCGCTGTAAAGCCCCTCGGTGTTCTCGCGGACGATCACGAGGTCCACGTTGCTGAACCGTGTCGGCACGCCTTCGAGGCTGCGCACCGGACGGACGGCGGCGTAAAGATTCAACTTCTTGCGAAGCTGGACGTTGATCGAACTGAAGCCCTTGCCCACGGGCGTCGTGCACGGCCCCTTGAGCGCGACGTGATGCTCGCGGATCGCGTCGAGTGTCTCCGCGGGCAATACGTCCTTGCCGTGCGCCAGCGCGGTCATGCCCGCCTCGTGTTGCACCCATTCAATCGGTGCTGCGGCGGCAGTCAGAATTTGTTTCACGGCGTCGGTCACTTCCGGCCCGATGCCGTCGCCAGGAATCAAAACAACACGGTGTGTGATCATGGCGCGTAGTGTAGCCCATGGAAGCGCCAATGGCAAAATCCATTCCCTATTCCTCGCACCACGAAGTAGATAGGACTTTCCAGTCCGTTGCTTCGACCTGTCCCAAAGCTGAGGCTCGCCGTCACTCCAGCCATCGTGCAATTGCAATCCGCAGCGGGTTTCACGTGGTCGCAGTCGCCCGGATTTACCCGGATTGGGTCGGATCGGGCCGGATCGAACCAGGCCGGTCGGCGGGCCGGCGGCAACCAAAGCAGCCGCATCATTTGGGTTCGTTTCGTAAAAAAAGGTAGTCGAGACCACACCCCCGGACATTGAAATTCGCGGAATTCCACAGGAAAACCGGTTTTTCCGGTTTTGGACAGGGCCGTCATTTGGGTTCGTTTTGAAAAACGAATCCCCATGACATCCGCCTTCCGCCCCCTGCCCCCGCCTGTCCGGCGTCCGCCTTTTGCCTCCGACCTCTCGTTTCTGGCGCATCCACAGAGTGCCGCCCCAGGCCCGTTGCCGGCCTGCGGCGGGATTCCCACGCGCTGGCATGGATGCGCGTTTCATTGCGGGCAAAAGATATAGAGAAATTGTTGTTATGTCAAGAGAAATTTGCTATTATTCCGGCTGCGGGCGCCTCTCGTTCCGGGTCGGTCTGAGAAAACGGACTGGAAAGGGAGACGGCCCGCCTTGCCCAATGGGCGCGTGTGCCAAAATGCGCCTGTTTGCCCGCCCCGTTCGCTTTTGACACCTCACGGCATCGTGCGCTAGAATCATTGTCAGTCAGGAGAACAACGCCATGGCCCTCATCAATTGTCCGGAATGCGGCAAGCAGGTTTCCACTTCGGCCCAAAGTTGCCCGTCGTGCGGTTATCCCATCGCATCACAAGCACCGAAGGAACCGGCCCCGGACGCTGACACGCTGCTGGCGGAAGTGCGCCCGTCGTGGTGGCATTTCTTCTGGCACCTCGTGTTCTTCTGGCTCATCGTGCCGCCCCTCGTCGCCTGGTGGCAACGCGCCTCGGTTGTCCTGCGAGTCTATCCCGGACGCATCACGCTGGAGCGCGGCCTCTTCACCAAGTGTTACCGCGAGTTTCTGGCCAAGGACATCCGGTCGCTCGATATTGATCAAGGCATTCTTGCCCGCCTCGTGGACATCGGCGATCTCACAATCTCAACCGCCGCCACCGTGGACGCTGAGGAAGAAATCGGAGGCGTCCCCCATCCGAAGCAACTCCGCGAGTTGATCATCTCCCAAAGGCACGACGTGTAACCGGTCGCCGCCTACTTTTTTAGAACTTCCGCGACTGCGCGCAACGCCTCGTCGAGCTTCGCCGGGTTTTTGCCGCCCGCCTGCGCCATGTCCGGCCGACCGCCGCCGCCGCCGCCGCAAATTTTGGCGAGTTCGCCGACGATCTTGCCGGCGTGTTTGCCGCGCTTGACCAGATCGGGCGTCACCAGGCACACCAAGGACACTTTGTCTTCGGCGACAGCGCCCAATACAGCGATGCCGCTGGCCAGCAGCGGCTTCATCGCTTCGGCGACGGCGCGCAACACATCGGCCGTCTGCGCGCCGAGGTTGACAACGACGACGTTGATATCGCCCACCTTCTGCGCCTTTGCCACCAACTCCGCCGCCATGGCCGGCGCTTGTTTCTGAATCTCCGCCTGCCGTTGCTTGGCCTGCTCCTTCTCCAACTCGCGCTGCCGCGCCTGTTCCGCTTCGCGCAGGCTTTGCTCCTTCTCCTGCGCGATAAAATCCGTTGCAAACTTTGCCACCGCTGCCTCCACGCGGCGGATGCCGGCGGCAATCGCCGACTCGCGCATGATCTTGAAGAGCCGGATGTCGCCCGTGTTCTTTGTGTGCGTGCCGCCGCAGAGCTCGACCGAGTAGCCGTCGAACTTGCCACGCTCGCCGCCGATCTGCACCACGCGCACCTTGTCGCCGTATTTCTCGCCAAAGAACTGCGTGATCTTCGGGTTGTTCTTGATCTCGGCGTAGGGCAACTCGATCGTGTGCACTGGCGCGTTCTCGAGAATCCGTTCGTTGACCAGCCGCTCGATGTCGGCGACCTGCTGGTCGCTGAGCTTCTCCGGCTGATTGAAATCGAACCGCATCCGGTCCGCGGCGACCATCGAGCCGCGTTGGCGCGCGTCCTTGCTGACGACTTCGTGCAGCGCCCAATGGAAAAGGTGCGTCACTGTGTGATGCCGCTGGATGTTCGCCCGCCGTGCCGCGTCCACCGCCACACGCACCGCTTCGCCCATCTCGGGCGCGCGGCCGTCGGCCAGCTTCGCGCGATGCACGTGCACCTCGCCTTGCAGTTGCGTGTCGCTCACCACCAGCGTGCCCACCTCACTCCGGTCGTGTCCCGGCACGTGAACCAAGCCACTGTCGCCGACCTGGCCACCCATCTCGGCGTAGAACGGCGTCTGGTCGAAAATGACATCCAGTTCCGCCGCCGTCGCCCCCGGCGCAACCGCCTCGACGACCGCCTCGGCCTCCAAATTGTCGTAGCCAAGGAACTTCGTCGGCTCGACCTTCAAGCCCTCGCCCGCGACCAGGACCACCGTCTTCTTCTTCTCGTGGTCCTCGCGACCGCGCTGCCGCTGCTCATCCATCAACTTCTCAAAGCCTTCCACGTCAACGGGCAAGCCGCGTTCACGCGCCATCAGTTCAGTCAGGTCGAGCGGGAAGCCGCACATGTCGTAGAGTTCCATCGCTACCTCACTCGAAACGTAATCGTGTGCTTGCTCAAGGTGAATCTGAATGTGGCGGCATAGATCACGCCAAAGTGCATCGGATAACTGGTGGCTAAGGTTCGGATTCTTGCCGACAATTTGTGCAACAGAATCGACTGTCGACGGCTTTACTCTAATCAACTCATCCAGTTTTCCGTTGCTGAGGATAGCTCCGTTCGTTAAGCGGAGACCTGTGCACCGATACTTGTTAAACATGTATCGACGTGTTTCGAGTCGCTTTCGGAGATCTCCATCTGATTTAGCTGTCGTCGTTGAAACATGTTCCTCAAACTTTTGAATCCCGCGATCAAGAGTCTTGTTAAATCCCTCTTCTTCACCACGCAAGATTTTCTCGATGGCGTCACGCTTCTCCCGGACTTCAGGGAACACGTCGCCCATCGTCTCGGCGAGGACGCCCACGAGCTTGTAGAAGAACGGTTTGTGGAAGCCGAGCGTGCGACCGTAGCGGACGGCGCGGCGCAGGATGCGCCGCAGGACGTAGCCCCGGCCTTCGTTGCTCGGCAGGATGCCGTCGGCAATGCCGAAGCTCAGGCAGCGGATGTGGTCGGCAATGACGCGAAACGCGACATCAATTTTCTCCTGCTCGGTCGCGGGCGATTCGCCCGGTTTCGGCAGCGTCGAGCCGTAGCGTTTGCCGCTGAGTTGTTCCAGCGCGTTGAAGATGGGCCGGAACACGTCGGTCTCGTAATTGGAGATGATGCCACTGAAGTCGGTGAAGTTTTTCGTGCACTGGATAATCGAACAAATGCGCTCGAAGCCCGCGCCGGTATCCACATTAGAGGCGGGCAGTGGGGTGAATGTGCCGTCGGGGTTGGCGTTGAACTGCATGAAGACGAGGTTCCAAATCTCGATACACTGCGGCGTGCCTTTGTTTACGAATCCTGAGCCGCGCTTCTCCGTTTCTGGCGTCCGATCTTCTGGCGTGAGGTCCACATGGATTTCCGAGCACGGGCCGCACGGGCCAGTATCGCCCATCATCCAGAAGTTGTCCTTTTTGTTGCCGGGAACAATATGAACCGTTGGGTTGAGATCGACCGATAGAAAATGATGCACCCAACATTGTGCGGCGAACTGATCCGCCGCATCAATACCTTCATTGGGAGCATCAGGGGCACGGTCCGGGCCGAAAACTCTCGCGCTTTTTTTGACTACTTCAATGGCGTAATTAATTTCCGCGCGCCATTTTCCTTCCCAACCCTCTTTGCCCATAAACGGGCAATATACCGTCGCATAAAGCCGCCGCGGCGGAAATTTCCAATGCTCGACGACCAGCTTCCACGCCCAGTCGATGGCGTTCTCTTTGAAATAATTGCCAAAGCTCCAGTTGCCGAGCATTTCGAAAAACGTGTGGTGATACGTGTCGAGGCCAACGTCTTCGAGGTCGTTGTGCTTGCCGCCGGCGCGAATGCACTTTTGCGTGTCGGCGGCGCGCGGCGGCGTGTAGGGGCACGGCACCTGACCGAGGAAGATCGGCACAAACTGGTTCATGCCGGCGTTGGTAAAGAGCAGGTTCGGCGCGTCCGGCAGCAGCGACGACGACGGCACGATGGTATGCCCCTGGCGCTTGAAGTAATCCAGAAACTGCTGGCGAATCTGAGAACTCGTCATATCAAGAGAAAGTTAAGAGTTAAAAATGAAAAGTGAAGGGTTGGCGGAGATTTTGTCCGCCTGAACTCTCAGCCGTATCCTGGTAGTCGCCGCGACCCCTCACCCTTGCCCTCTCCCCATCGGATGGGGAGAGGGAATCGTTTTTCCCTGTTGCAAGCGTGGACACTATTCGGTGAGCCACACAGCAGCGGGCGAAACGTCTCCCTCTCCCCGTCAAACGGGGAGAGAGCCGGGGTGAGGGGCTGTTTTAGTTGAATGGTCACGGCTTGGCGTTCAACTATGCACTCTTCACTTCCGCGACCGCTTCCTCCGGCGGCAATGCCTTCGCTTTGACGGCGGCGGCAATCTTCTCGCCGACGGCCGGGTTCTGTCTCAGGAATTCCTTGGCGGACTCGCGGCCCTGGCCGATCATCTCGCCCTCGAACTGGAGCCAGGAGCCTTTCTTCTCGACGACGCCGAAGTTGGTCGCCACGTCGAGAAGGCTGCCCTCTTTCGAGATGCCTTCGTTATACATGACGTCGAACTCGCACTCAGCGAACGGCGGCGCGCATTTGTTCTTCACGACCTTGATCTTGCAGTGGTTGCCGATGGCGCGGCCCTCGGAGTCCTTGATCTGCTGCTGGCGGCGGATGTCAATGCGGACGCTGGCGTAGAACTTCAGCGCCTTGCCGCCGGGCGTCGTCTCCGGGTTGCCGAACATGATGCCGATCTTTTCGCGAAGCTGGTTGGTGAAGATGATGCAGGTGTTGGCCTTCGCCACAATCGAGGTGAGCTTGCGCATGGCCTGGCTCATCAGGCGGGCCTGGACGCCGACACTGGCGTCGCCCATCTGGCCCTCCAGTTCCGCCTTCGGCACCAATGCCGCCACGGAATCAATGGCGATGACATCAAGCGCGTTGGAACGAACGAGCGTCTCGACGATTTGAAGCGCCTCTTCGCCACTGTCGGGCTGGCTCACCAGCAGGTCGTCGAGCTTCACGCCGAGATTGCGGGCGTAGTTCGGGTCAATGGCGTGCTCGGCGTCAATGAACGCCGCCAAGCCGCCGTTCTTCTGGGCTTGGGCGATGATTTGAAGCACGAGCGTCGTCTTGCCCGACATTTCCGGGCCGTATATCTCGACGATGCGCCCGCGCGGCACGCCACCGATGCCGAGCGCCATGTCAATCGCAATGGAACCGGTCGAGATGACGCCGATCTTGACGCGCGCCCGCTCGTCGCCGAGGCGCATGATGCTGCCCTCGCCGTAGGTCTTGGCGATGTGCGCGAGAGCGGCTTCAAGTTGTTTCACCTGCGCGGGCGATTTCGCCGACTCCGCGACGGCTGGCGTCTCAACCTTTTCGGTTTTCTCCTGCTTTTCAGATTTCTCGCTGACTTTGGACGGTGGCATGTCAAATCTCCTGTTGTTAGTCCGCTATTTCGTCAGAGCCGCGCTCAAAAGTCAATGGCGCGTCATCGCATCGCCCTTGCAATCCACCGGGCTGCTCGCTACGGTTGCCGCGCTGGCCGGAGGGGTGTCCGAGTGGTTGAAGGAGCACGCCTGGAAAGCGTGTGGGGTGTAAAAGCCCTCGCGGGTTCGAATCCCGCCCCCTCCGCCATCTCTGTTTTCGTCCTAAAACGCGCTATTACTGGCGCGTGTGCGGCTTGCCGCTGACAGTTGCATCCCTGACGCGGGTGGCTGTCAGTGTTCGAAGCTCGGCGCGTCGAGTATCGGTCAGCGAGGCCTCCGCACGGGTTGAAACCCGCCGGCGTCATGATCGTCCCCGCCTTTGCCCGATTTCCCGCCACCAAACGGTTCGAAGTCCATTCCGAAGAGGACAAAGGCTTGCATCGCGGGCGCGTCGTGGGTCACGCCGAAGAGTGTCACCAAACCGACATGGGTGTTGCGCGTTGGCTTGTAGAGCAGCGACGGCCCGATCATCGCACTCGTTGAATGGATTGACCCTTCATCGGGATCATCGCCCTGCTTTGTTTCGTATTCAAAGAGCGCTTCCATGCCGACCGCCAGCTTGGAATCCTTTACGACATAACTGAGAGCCATGCTGAATTCGTAAGAGGTTTCGTGTTCGTCACCCACTTGCCGGTCGTAGGTCAGGTTTGCGCCGAAGTGAACCCGCGGGCCGAACTCCTCCGCCAGCAGCAATCGGAAAAAGAAAGCGTCCGCCTCGTCGGTCTGGACCCGCCATCCGCCGTCTATCGTTGGATTAAGCGGGATTTCGTTCCAGTTCGCCAGCGCATGGGGAATCTCCACGCGTGTCGAGTCATACCGCAGCCTGCCGTTGGTGACGCTGTAATTCGGTTCCACGTCGAACTGCGTGCGCCACGGCAAGCCAAACTCCAACTCCGACTCGAAGGCGTGTTCCATTGTGCCGGAACGCGGCACCGTCGGGACATAGAACTGATTGAATTCAATCGCTCCGGGCGGGATGACGTAGATGTCGGTCTCGGCGAAAACGCGCCGTGTCGTCCATTCCGGCTGTTTAGCCGGGCCAACGAGATCGGACTCCGAGTTCACGTCATGCAAGCTGGCGGGCCTGCTGGCGACAATGCCGGGATCGAGCCTGGTGTTTGGAACGGCGTTTATACTCTGGCCGTGTGCCGACAACGATGCCCAGAAGCACATTCCAGCCAGCATCGTCGTGATCCGGCCACTGAAAACACGCACCCACCGTCGCTCTAATTCGCGGAGGCTGCTCATCGTGGTTGCTGTTTTATCTTTCGTACTCGTTGCTGTCAAATCATTGGGCCCCGTCGCACCCGGTTCCCATCCCGAAGGTCTCTACACTCGCCGGCGGCGCAGTCGGGGTCTTTGAGTCTGGTTTTATTCAACAGCCGGTCTGCTGATCATTATCGTCGCCCTTCTGCGGCACGCGAACAAAGGTGCCGCGCCGGCCGGAGGGGTGTCCGAGCGGTTCAAGGAGCACGTCTGGAAAGCGTGTGTGTAAAAGCTTTCGCGGATTCGAATCCCGCCCCCTCCGCCATTTTCGCTTTGCCTGTAAAACACGCTCTGGTGCCAGCGGGCGGAGGCCTGCTGCTGACAGTCATTGCCAACGATTGCGTCCTTAACGCTAAAAGACCGCCGCCTGACATTCCCGTGTTGCCACGGGCCGTCAATGTATCCAACCAACCGAGGCCCATGCCTTGAACAGCCAAGCCACAAGAGCGCTAATCAACGCCGAGGCGGGCAGCGTCAACACCCACGCCACGACGATTGAGCGCGTGATACCCCAGCGAACCGCATGCATGCGGTGGGTGGCGCCCACACCCATGATGGAGGCCGTAATGACATGCGTCGTTGAAACCGGAAACCCGAGATGGCCTGTCGCCAACAAAACGGCGGAGGCGGCCGTCTCCGCCGCAAACCCGTCCGCGGGGCGCAGGTCGGTGATCTTCATGCCCATGGTTTTGATGATGCGTTTACCGCCGACCATCGTGCCAAGGCCCATCACCGTCGCGCAAGAAAGCTTCACCCAAAGCGGCACATCGGCGGTCTTGGGCAGATGACCGGCCGCCACAAGCGCCAGCAGGATGATGCCCATTGTCTTCTGCGCGTCGTTCTGGCCATGGGAAAGCGCCATCAACGACGCTGACAGGGTCTGGATATATTTGAAGGCCCGGTTGACCTTGCCGTAGGGTGAACTACGGAAGATCCAAGCCAGCGCCACTGTCAACAGGATGCCGAAGATGAAACCCACCAGCGGCGAAACAACCATCGGCACAACGACCTTCTCCACGATTTTCATCCACTGGACGCCGGTGCCTGCGGTGGCCAATGTGGAGCCGACCATTCCCCCGATCAAGCAGTGGGACGAACTGGATGGGATGCCGTAATACCACGTCAGCAGGTTCCATGCGATCGCGCCCACCAGCGCGGCCAGAACCGTTTGAAGCGTGACGACGTTGGAGTCGACGATGCCCTTCGCGACGGTGGCGGCCACGGAAGTGGAAAGCAGCGCGCCGCCGACGTTCAACACGCCCGCCATCGCCAGGGCCTGCCAAGGCCGCAAGGCACGCGTCGCGATTGACGTGGCGATTGCGTTGGCGGCGTCGTGAAAACCGTTGGTGTACTCAAATATCAGTGCTACCACGACGACAGCAATGAAAAGTGTCTCCATTCACCCAAGGTTGGCGGTCTTTCGTTACGCGGTGATTACAATTGTGTCACGATGGGGTGACAATGAATGCCATTGTTGTTGTCAGTTTGACCGCCTCTCTTTGCACATCTCTTTAAAGGCATGGCGTGAAACCTCGGGAGCGCTGCCAATGACGAAGAACTGGCTGCGCGTAACGCGGAAGTCGCCCACAAGGACTGGATCGTGCGCAACGGTTTCGCGGCGCACAAATTTCTCGTCGGAGCGGGCCTCTTATGGTAGGGATTTGCGTTCATGAAGCTTAAACTAACGGCGGAGATTGCCGTCATGTGCATGGCGGTGATCATTCTGGGAACCTATGAAGAGTGGTTGAAGTGGCCCGAGGGCGCGTGGATGACGGCGGTGTTGACTCTTCTCACGTCGATCCAAGTCATCCGCAGGATATCAAAAAAACCAGCGGCTTAAGCGTTCGGCTCGTGACTACAAGCTGATTTTAAAGCCCTGATCTGAAAGTGGGGGCAAGGGTGTTTTTGTCGCAAGCATGCGCGAGCAGGCGAATTGCTTTTTGAGCGAACGGCCGCATTCTTTTCTGCCTTGAGGAAGCCGTCGTAGCACTGAGTGAAGTGATGTTTGGACTTGCCCCGCACACTGCCTAGATATAAAAAGAGCCTCAATGGAACCGCAAAGTCCGGTCTCGGCGTCGGCGCGATCTGATGCCCCCTCTGTCCCCGCTGCCCCACCGTCGTCCGCTGAAGCGACCCTCGTTCCCACGATCTCGGTTTTTCGCTCGTTCGAAGCCCTTGAGTCTCTGCGCCCCGCTTGGAGGGAACTTTGCCAATACTGTGACGCGGACGTGGATTTTCTCCAGAACATCGTTGCCCAACGTCCGGGTTTTCTTCGTCCGCACGTCATGGTGTTTTCTACTCCCGGCACCGCAACCACCATGCTGGTCGGACGCATCGAGAAACGCGCGTGGAGATTCTGGCTGCGACCGCAAACAACCGCGGGTCAATCCGTAGCCGTGTTGGTGGTGCCGGAAGGCGGCGTTATCGGTGCCGAGTCCGTCGTCGCGTGTGAACATGTCGTCAGGGAAGTCGGTTGCGCGCTTCGCCGCGGCGAATTCGATCTGGCCCTATTCGGCGGATTGGAAAAAGGAACACCGCTGCACGATGCCGTTTGTTCGGGTCCAGCATTCTTCTGTCGCGATCACGGAGTGAAGCACGAGACCCACTGGCACGGCCGCCTTCCAGGCACACTGGACGAATTCCTTTGTCGCATCTCGTCCCAACATCGTTCGGTATTTCGCCGCAAACAGCGGAAACTGGAATCCGCCTTTCCCGGCCAGATTCATTTCCGAACTTTCACCCAGCCTGGCGAGGTCGAAGACCTCGCCGCCGCCGCCGCCGAGGTCGCCCTGCAAACCTATCAATACCGCCGCGGCGGCGGCTACAGGCCATCGCAGGAAGGGAAAAGTTTTTTGGAACTGGCCGCGCGCAACCAGTGGTTGCGCGGTTATGTGCTTTACGCGGGCAAACTTCCCATCGCCTTTTGGATCGGCACGCTCTATCAGAGTTCTTTCCGCCTGGACACCACCGGCTACCTCCAGGACTACAAGGACTTTGATCCGGGCATTATTCTCTTCCTGCACATGGTTGACGACCTCTGCAAACAAAGAGTGAAGCAACTTGACTTCGGCTCAGGCGAGTCGCCTTACAAAGCCCGATTTGGCGATACGAAGCTGGAAATGGCCATCGCCTGCATGTTCGCCCCAACCGTCAAGAGCGTGATGCTCATGACGGCCAAATGCCTGCGCTACTCGCTGGAAAACACAGGCCGTCATATCGCTTCACGCATCGGTCTGGAACACCCATTGCGAAAAATCTGGCACCACCTTCCCTCCGCCTTGCAGATGAAGCAAAGTCTGGAATTAACCCTCGTGTGCCTGATGCTTATTTTTTTGGGAACGTGGCAACGCTGGTTGAAGTGGCCCGAAGGAGCATTGCTGACTGCGGCGTTGTGTGTGCTCACTTCCCTGGAGATCGTGCACAGGTTGAGGACGCCCCAGACGCCCGAACATGGCGCCACGCGGCCGGATCGTGTATGGTCTGCCTCGTGAACCTGCAGACGCTCAATATCAAAGTCCGCTCGACGCTGCAAGGGCTGGCGGCTCTGGCGATGGTTCTTTCGGCGGCGACTTACGCCGCGGACAAGAATCGGACGGACGAACGGCCATGGTGCGATTCGTTCTCGCCTGACAAGACGGACCTGTTCGATACGGGGAAAAATCCCTTCTTTTTTCTGTGGCCCGGCTACCGGCTGCACTTGCAGCACGAAAAGGACACACTGGTCATCAGCGTCCTTGCTGAAACCAAGATGGTGGACGGGGTGAAAACCCGCGTGGTCGAGGAACGCGAAACGAAAGACGGCAAGCTGACCGAGGTATCCCGCAACTATTTTGCCATCAGCCGGACAACGGGGGACGTTTATTGCTTCGGCGAGGAAGTGGACACCTACGAGAACGGCAAGGCGACCGGCCACAAGGGAACATGGCTGGCCGGCGTCAACGGCGCCCGGTTCGGCCTGATGATGCCGGGCAGGCCCGCGGTCGGGGACAGGTATTATCACGAGGTCGCACCGGGAGTGGCGTTGGATCGCGCGGAGATCGCTGGCGTCGCCGAGAGTTTTACGACGCCCACAAAAACGTTTGAATGGTGCCTTCGCACCCGAGAGTCCAGCGGCCTGAAAGCCGGCGTTAAAGAAAAGCTCTACGCTTCTGATGTGGGATTGGTCAAGGACGGGGCGTTTGTTTTGGTGGGGATTGGCTGCCCTTTGTGCGACGGCAAGCAAGCCGCGCCTTAAGACCGCGTCGCCAAAGTCATCTGCGGAAAGTCAGCCGCATCGCTGCAACGAAAACGCCGCGTATAATCCCAAAATCGCGCATACCACCGTCAGGATGGCATACAGGCTTTGATAATCCAACAGGTCGAAAACGACGCTTACTGTTTGCCGCCGTTGGTAGTTCCATGCGGACACGTTTTCGTAACACAAATTGAACGCCCGCCGCTTGTTCTCCAGAACCGTGCTGATCATCTTGAGATCAACCAGGCGCGCGCCGCCGGCTAAATCCTGTGTCGCATCCTCCGGCAACCGCTTGTTCACAACGTCCCGCGCCGTCTCCATCGCGCTCGCAATTTCCGCGTCAATTTTTCTGATCCGCTGCTGGCGAACTTCAATCTTCGCTTGATGGTTGGCAATCACGTTCCAACCCGCAACGACGCCGATGATCGCCAGGGTCAAGACCACGACCGTTCCCCAAATGTGACTGCCGCTTTTCACGGCGTTATCATCCCAAGCTGCCTCTTTTGTGTCAACCCAAACTCCAACAACGACGTTGCCGCAGGTTGCAAACCTCCCTTGCGCCGCCTAGACTGCGCCCGCCCATGAATTGCAAATGCCTCATTGCCCTGTGGCTCGCAAGCGCTCTCACGGTCCTGGCGTTATCACCGGCTGAACTGGCGCCGCGCGTGCCGATCGCGAACGATCGCGAGTTGTTTGAAGCCTTCGCGCTCGACCGACCGGAACTCGTCGCCGTCAAGGCCGCCGTCGAAGCCAAAGATTTTCCCGCCGCCAAGAGCGCCTTGCTCGCGCATTTCCGACAGCGGCGCTCGCCGGCATGGTTCTTGAACTGGTGGGAGAAGCCCGCACCGGGCACAACCGCGCCGCCTGCCGCGCTGATTGCTGCGGCCGGGGAAATCCTCGCGCATCAATTCAGAACCGCCAGCGTGGCGGTTCGTTTTGATGGGCCGATTGGCTGGCAATACCTGCCGGCGAAACTGCCCGACGGCTCGCTCGACTATCAGGTGCCGCTCGTGCTCTACATCAATCGTTTCTCCTGGTGGCGCGACACGCTGGGCCCGGCCTATTGGACCACCGGCGACGAGTCGTATGCGCGCGAGTGGGCCGCCGAAGTTCGCGAGTGGACCGCGAGCAATCCCCCTGCGTTGGTGTTCGATGAAAGAGCGACGCCCTCGCCGTGGCGCCGGCTCACCGCGGCTTATTCGACGCCGATGTGGATTTACGGCCTGAATTATTTTCTGCAATCGCCCGCCGTGACTCCCGATACGCTCGCGGCGTTTTTCAAGGCGGTCATTGCAAAAACGCGCTTCACCATCCGCAACCCCGACGAGGCCAACCGCCGCCTCGTCCAACTCGAAGCGGTCCACGCCGTCTCCACGTATTTCCCCGAACTGCGCGACGCGGGCCGCTGGGGCCAATGGGCGCTGGATGAAACCGCCCGGTTCATCGAGCAGGAAATGTATCCCGACGGCGCGCTGAAAGAACTCGTGCCCGGTTACCAAAGCGTCGCCGTCGCCTCGTTGCGGAACATGACCGCGCTGGGGGCGGCGAACTCCGCGCCGTTGCGCTACACCCTGCGCGACGCCCTCGCGCGTGCCACGGAGCACCTGACCCAGATCATGCTCCCCAACGGCACCGTTCCCGCCTTCGGCGGCACGTGGACGCCCGCGTTTGTAGCCCCCGAACTGGAGCGGGCGCTGGCCTTTTATCCATCGGAAAAAGGCGAAATCCGGCGCGACCAGTTGCGCTACATGATCACCCTCGGCCGCGACGGCGCGCCGCCCGCTTCGGCTTCCACCTCCGCACCGTGGGCCGGCGATTACGTCATGCGCGGCTGGGGCCGCACCAATCTCACCGCCCGCCTGAACACCGCGACCGAGCCGCCCGGCGCCGGCTGGCATCGCACCGATCTGGCGCTCGCGTTTCGCACCGGGCCGTTCGGCACCGAACACCAGCACGAGGACAAGCTCAGCTTCGTGCTCTACGGCTTCGGCAGCCACCTGCTCGACGAGATGGGCGTTTACAGCCACACACCCGGTCTCTGGCGCGATTACTTCGCCAGCACGGCCGCCCACAATACGGTGCTCGTGGACGGTCTCGGCCAGAACCGGCGTGCCCGCCCCGCATCGTGGACCACCGACCGTCCGCTCGAAGGCAACTGGATCACCGACAACGCGTTCGATTTCGTTTCCGGGGTCTATGACGACGGCTGGGGACCGGACAACCTGCAAAGCGTGGCACAACGGCGCGAGATTTTCTTCGCGAAGCCGGATTACTGGATCGTGCACGACTTGCTCCGTGGCAGCGGCAATCACACTTACGAGGTGTTGTTCCACTGGCTCCCCCTGAACGACATTCAGGTCCACGACCCGACCAAGGTGAGCTATAGCGCCAACGCCAGACGTCCCAATCTCGCGATCTACCCCGTGGACACCGACGTGGAGGTGGAGGTGTTCCGAGGCTGGATGCGTTCGCCACAAGACCCGTACAGCGTGCGTCAGGGCTGGTTCTCGCCCGGCTATCAGAAAGCGGACCCGTCACCGTGCACCGTCGTCCGGCGCCGGGGTGTTGCGCCGCAGGTCATCGAGAACATTTTGGCACCCGCGCTGCCGAGCGATACGCCGGACATTGCCGCCCAGCGGATCGCCGTCACAGACGCAGACAACCGGCCGCTTCAACGCACGGACGTTTGCGCGCTTCGGATTTACAGCCGCGCCGGCGCGGACATTTACGTCAACGACCTGCGCGCGGAAAACCTTCTCACCGCGCAGCCGCGGCCCAAAACTATCGCCGCCGGCCGGTTGGGGACCATTGAGTTCAGCGGCAAGCTTCTCTTTATCCGCCTCAACGCCAACGGCGAACCGCTGCTCGTCCGACACGTCGGCGGCACTCCACCCACGCGCGCCGGCAGCGAAATCCGGCCGCTTAAACCGTAGCCGCGGGCGAAGCGTCAGAACCCGGCTTGATTAACTGGACGCCGGCGCTATGATGCACACATGAAATCGTTCCTCCTTCTCGCAGTGTTTGCGGCGCTGCTCGGCGGACTGAACCCCGCCATTCGGGCCGCCTCTCCCACCACAGCCACCACCTCTCCCGGTGCCGGCACCGCCGGTTTTAAGCGGTCGGACGCGGCGCACTTTACCTTGCGCGACGGCACGCAGATTGTCGGTAAGTTGGAGATCAAGAACGTCGAGGTTGCCACGGTTTACGGGACGCTGACCGTTCCTCTGGACGACATCGTGAGAATTCGCATCGGAAAAAAATCCGACCGCGAGTTGAAGTCGAAGATAGACAAGTGCATTGCGGATTTGGGCAGCAAGGACTTCGCCGCGCGCGACGCGGCGACGGTCGAACTGGCCAAACTCGGCCGGACGGCTTACACGGAATTGCGCAAGGCGTCGTTTTCGGACGACGCGGAAGTGAAAGAGCGCGCCAACAAGCTGATCGAAGACATGGGCGCGGTGGACGAGGAGGCGGACATTCCGTGCGAGGACGACGAGGTGGTGACGCCGACGTTCACGATTGTCGGCGCGGTGAAGTTTGAGTCGCTGTCCATCGCCACGAAGTTCGGCCCGCTCAAGGTGGCGAAAAAAGACCTTGCCGTCATGTCGCTGGCCGAGCCGCAAATGATTGCGCGCAACCTCTCCGTGCCCGCCCGCGCCACCGCCGGCCGCATGATCGCCACGGGCGTCCGCGTCAAGCGCGGTGACCGCCTCGTCATCAACGCCAGCGGCAGCATCAGCTATCGCAACTACGGCGGCACACAGTTCTCACCCGAAGGCAGTTCCAACTACGGTTCGTGGAACGAGAACTTCCAGACCGGCGCGTTGCTCGGCCGCATCAATGCGAGCGGCCCGATGTTCAAAGTGGGCGAACGCTACAACGACAAGGTCGAAACCGACGGCGAGTTATTTCTTGGCATTGCCACTCACGACAGCGGCGCCAACTACGGCAACGGTGAGTTCAAAGTCCGCGTACAGATTCAGGCGACGACGCCGTAGCCCTTCCCCCAAAAAAGAAGAGAGCCGGGAACAATCCGCAGGCTCATAGCGCACCTCGCGTGTTTTCTCCGGCTCTATTCTATTCGCATCAAGATTGTTTGCCTATTTTCGTCGCATCAGGACCAGGCTGCCCATCGCCGCGCCCAGCAGCAGAATCGAGGCGCCGCCGTCCGGCACCGACCCGCCGCCCGGGCCGTAGGTTGAATAAAACGAGATTCCACCCACCAGCGGCGCGCCGCCCGGAGGCGCTCCGAAGGTGTAGTCAATGGCCGCACCGGGATTATAGAACGCTTGCGCCCATCCGCCGCCTTGGCCACCCCAATGCAGGACGACGTATTCTTGACTCGGAACAGTCACCGTAACGCTGCTGCCTCCGGAAGTCGTATTCACTTTCGACAGCGGCGAGCCGTCGGGATTGGCCGTCGGCACAGGATAAGCCGTCCCAGAGGCCGTATTGAAGGCGGCCACGTCGGTTTTTAACCAACTGAAGACGGTGCTGTCACCAAAACTACCCAACTGGCTGGCGGGGGCGGCAATGACGGACATGTCATCCATCATCGTGACGTTGACAGGAATGGCTCCGGCTGGCAGCAACGACAGGCCCAAACCCAAGGCGGCTCCAGCAACCAGTTGAGAGCATTTCATATTCATGCTCTTCAAAGACGCAAGCCCCGTGCCAAGTGGAGAGAACAAGGGGGCGAGGCGGGCGGCTGGTCGCGTGATTTGCTGTGATTTCCAGCCAGAATAATGGGATTTTTGCGCACCGTTGCAGATCTGTACCGACGGACACTGCTTGCAACCGCACCGTGCAAATAACAGTGCATTTGCAATGCGGAAGTCTATCGGCAAAGAGCAGTGACGGTGCGGCCCCCAAACCGCTCGTGCGCCATCGTAGCTGCCCGCCTGATCCAAACAGCTAGCTGTCGTCGCCGCAGGTTTCGGTCGACGACCAGCCTGTACTGTGTTCCCCCGTCATTACTTCTTGCGCATCAGGACCAATCCGCCCAAAGCCATGCCCAACAGACCAATTGAAGCGCCGCCATCGGGCACGGAACCGCCTGCGGGATCAATCAAGCCTTGGCCCACATTCCCCGGCCAGCCGCTCGGATCGGGCTTCAGCCAGTAGGAATTGATCGCCTGATAGCCGGGGCCGCTCAGTGAAGCCAGGTAGGCATTGGCATCGGCCAGCGCCGCCGAATCCGTCACCGACTTCAC
>CAIQCK010000033.1 GCA_903870275.1 uncultured bacterium
GTGAAGTCGGTGACGGATTCGGCGGCGCTGGCCGATGCCAATGCCTACCTGGCTTCACTGAGCGGCCCCGGCTATCAGGCGATCAATTCCTACTGGCTGAAGCCCGATCCGAGCGGCTGGCCGGGGAATGTGGGCCAAGGCCTGATTGATCCTGCGGGCGGTTCCGTGCCCGATGGCGGTGCTTCCATCGGTCTGTTGGGCATGGCTTTGGGCGGGTTGGTCCTGATGCGGAAGAAGTAATGAAGGAGGAACGCCATGATGCCCGCTCCCCGAGTTAAACTTCGAGTTTGAGGCAGTTCGGAGCCAGCTTGGCGGCTCGTGATTGAGAAGCAGTGCATGAAACCGATTTGCGACCTTCCGAACGATAAGATGGCGGGTTGCTGGCACGGCAAAGTCAATTTCCCGGCGTAAACAAGTGGGTTGGCCATGTCTGATGCGATTCGTATTTTGCTGGTGGATGACGAGGAGGACTTCCGAGTCCTGGTAGGTGAGCTGTTGACCGCGATCCACGGCGACAGTTACCTGCTGGATTGGGTGGGCAGCTACGATGCCGCCCTGGCGGTTTTGGAGGCGGATCAGCACAGTGTTTGGCTGGTGGACTACCAGTTGGGCGAGCATGACGGACTGGAGTTGATGCGTGAGGCGCGCGCCCGCGGCTGCAAGACGCCGATGATTTTGCTAACCGGCCATGGCGCTCGCGAGGTTGACGTGGCGGCGATGAAACTCGGCGCCTCGGATTATCTGCCGAAAGACCGGCTGGACGGCCGGACGTTGGAACGGACGATTCGTTACGCCCTGGAACGCGCCCGCACGCAAGAGACCTTGCAGGCAAGCGAGGCGCGGTTCCGGAGCGCGTTCTATGGTGCCACGACCGGCATGGCGTTGACCTCGATGGACGGACGCTTTCTGCAAGTCAACCGTTCGCTTTGCGAGATGCTTGGATACACGGTGGCCGAATTGTTGGGGAAGACGTTGCAGGCGATCATGCCGGCGGATGACCTGCCAGCGACTCGGGAACTGCAGGAGGCATTGGTGCGCGGCGCGCCGCCGGCGCAATTGGAAAGACGTTTTCTTCATAAGCAGGGCGTCGTCGTCTTGACGCAGTGGGACGTTTCGCTGTCGCGTGACCGCCAGGGGACGCCGTTGTGCTTCTTTTCTCAAATCCACGACCTTACGCTGCGCAAAAGAACCGAAGAGGCGCTCCGCCACAGCGAAGCACAACTCCATCAAGCCCAGAAGATGGAAGCCATCGGCCGCTTGGCGGGCGGCGTCGCCCATGATTTTAACAATGTTCTGACAGTCATCAGCGGTTACGCGACGATGCTGGCCAGGAAACTCGAAGGCAACACGACCCTGCGCCGCGAAGCGGAGGAAATTCAGGATGCCATCGAGCGCGCCGCGGCGCTGACGCGCCAACTGCTCACATTGAGCCGCAAACAACCGTTCAACCCGAGGGTGTTGAACCTGAACAGTGTCATCGGCGGCATCGAGAAAATGCTGCGCCGGCTGATCGGTGAGGACATCGAGTTGCGGATCGAACTGGACCCCGCCGTCGGGCGCGTGCGTGCCGATGCCGGCCAGATCGAGCAAGGCGTCATAAACCTTGCCATCAACGCCCGGGATGCCATGCCGTCGGGCGGCAAGCTGACGATCAAGACGGCGCTCGTGACGCAGGAAAAGGCGGGTCCGATGCGCGATGGCGATTTGCCGCCGGGCCAATACACCGCGATTATTGTCAGCGACACCGGCGTTGGCATGACCGCAGAGGTCAAGAGCCATCTGTTCGAGCCATTCTTCACCACGAAAGCGCGCGACAAAGGAACCGGTTTGGGGCTGGCCACCTGCTACGGCATCGTCAAACAAAGCGGCGGCTATATCCACGTGGATGCCGAGCCCAACCGCGGCGCCACGTTCAAGATCTATCTGCCGGTCGCTTCCGACGCTGTCGAGGAAGCCGCGCAGCCGACGGAGTCCGCCATCGTCCGTTCCGGCAAGGAAACCGTGTTGATCGTCGAGGACGACGATTCCGTGCGGGAATACGCCGCTCGATTGTTGCGTGACGCCGGCTACACGCCGCTGGAAGCGCGCAACGGCGTCGAGGCGCTACGGTTGTTCGAGACTCCATCCGGCCGCGGGATTGACGTGGTGGTGTCCGACGTCATCATGCCTCAAATGGGCGGCAAGGAACTGGCCGAGCATGTCCAACGGCTCCGCCCCAATACCCGTATCCTGTTCACCTCCGGCTACACCGGCGACATGCTGGACAACAGCGGCGTGTCGCAATCAGGCGCGGCCTTTTTGCCCAAACCTTTTTCGGCGGCGCAATTGACCCAGAAGATCCGCGAAGTGTTGACCAACGGCTCTGCGCGAAAGCCGTGAGGGTTGGCCGCTGGAAACGGCCGTGACTGGACCGCGTCAGCCGGCGCGGAGCGAACGGAGCACGGTTTTCAGCTTTTCCAAACCGCTGCTTTCGAGCGCCGAAATCTCCACGACTTTGCGGCGGAAGCGGCGCTTGAACCGTTTCAAGTTGGTGGCAGCGTCGGGCAAATCCATTTTGTTGGCGACGATGAGCCGCGGCTTCTTCAGCATCGTCGGGTTGTAAAACTCCAATTCCTTCAGCAACTGCCGGTAGTCGTCAATCGGATCGCGGTTGTCCACGCCCGCCATGTCCAGCAGCAGCACAAGCAAACGACAGCGCTCGATGTGCCGGAGAAAGTCGTGGCCGAGGCCGACGTTGTCATGCGCGCCTTCGATCAATCCTGGAATGTCCGCGATCGTCAATTTCGCCAGGTCCTCGAAATAGGTGACCCCGATCTGCGGCGTCAGCGTTGTGAAAGGGTAGGGGGCGATCTTCGGATGCGCCGCCGTCAACTGGCTCAGCAGCGTGCTCTTGCCGGCGTTGGGATAACCGACGAGACCGACATCCGCGATAATTTTCAGTGTCAGCTCAAACTCGCCGACCTCGCCCAGCTCGCCCATTTCGAACTCGCGGGGCGCCTGGTGCGTGGACGAAGTAAACGTGCAGTTGCCGCGCCCACCGCGCCCGCCGCGGCAAAGCACGACCTGCTGGCCCTCTGTAACGAGGTCCGCGACGATGTCCGTATCCGTGGCGCGCGCCGGCAACACTTTGAGGGTTCGGCCCCGGCGCTCTTTTTCCACATCGGTGCCGGCCAGATGCGCTTCGCCCTTGACCATCAGTTTACAGCCGGCGAGCGGCGTGAATTCCAGCCGGCGGATAACCGTGCCACAGGGAACCTTGATGATCAGCGACTGGGCGCTCCTGCCTTGCTTGCGCTTGCCCTGGCCGTGGGCGCCGCGCTCGGCCACCAGACGCGGCTTGTAGTAGAGGTCCACCAGATTGTTGGCGTTCTTGTCCGCGACGAGAATCACATCGCCGCCGTCGCCGCCGTTGCCGCCGTCGGGACCGCCTTTCTCGATGAACTTTTCGCGGCGGAAACTGACGCAGCCATGGCCGCCGTCGCCGGCCTTGGCAAAGATTTTTTGGCGGTCAATAAACATAAACGAAAGGGCCGCCGCGTTTGTGCGCGACGGCCCTGCGCAAGAAATGAATTCGGGGCTACTTCGCCGCGGTCGCCGCGGCTGGCTCGGGGAGCGGCTCCACGCTGATGCGCTTGCCGGTCTTTTCGAACCGCACCGTGCCGTCCACCATCGCGTAGATGCTCCAGTCGCGGCCGACGCCGACGTTCTCGCCCGGCTTGAACTGGCTGCCACGCTGGCGAACAATGATGCTGCCGCTGGTGACGAATGTGCCGCCCGACGCCTTCACGCCGAGCCGTTTGCTGACGCTGTCGCGTCCGTTACGAACACTGCCTTGTCCTTTTTTATGTGCCATGGAAATTCTCCGTGCCGGCGCTTACGCCTGAATGCTCTTGATCTTCACGACGGTCAACTCCTGCCGATGACCGACCGTGCGGTGATAGCCTTCGGTCCGCCGCATCTTGAATGCAATGACCTTCTTGCCGCGCTTCTGGTCCACCACGTCCGCGGTGACCTTGGCGCCGGCGATTGTCGGCTGACCGACCGTGATTTTGTCGCCGTCGGCCACGAGCAGCACCTTGTCAAAGGTGATTTCCGAGCCTTTGGCGCCGTCCAGCATCTCGACCTCGAGGGTGTCGCCTGCCGTGACGCGATATTGTTTGCTACCGGTTTCGACTACAGCATACATGATGTTATTTGCCTTCGTTAAAGGTCGGACAAACTATAGAAGCGCCGCCGTGGTGTCAATGGCGTAATTCCGCAATTACCTGCGCCGCTGACACCAGACCCATCACCAGCACCAACACCGCGCTGGCCAATGGCAGCCGGCGCGTCCAGCCGCGCGCCGCCAAGTGCCCCGCCGCCCGCCGCGCCGCCAGGCTCAGCCCCAGCACCGCCAGCCCCAAACCGCAGCTAAACGCCAGCAGAACCCCCGCAGCGGCAAACAGATCGCGCTGCGAGGCCATCTGCAACAGCACCGCCCAGCCGTTGGCGCATGGCACGAGGCTTCCGGAGACGCCGAGCAGCCAGACCTGGCCGAGCGACTTCGCCCGGGCCTCCTCGTCGTGGTGGTGGTGATGATGCGCGTCGAGATGGCAGCATTCGTCGCCGGGCGCGCCCCAGTTGCGCCGGAGCATCCAAAGGCCCAGCCCGATCATCATCGCCGCCGCCGCCACTTCCAGATAATGCTCCACCACCTGCGGTGGCGCTTGCGTCCGGGCCAGCCACGCGGCTGCCGCCAGCGCCACCAGCATGAACGTGTGCGTTACCGTCAGCGTTAGCGCCAGCCAGAACGCATGGCTCGCAGGCCGCCGCACGTCTAGAAAATAACCCGCGATCAGCGCGCGGCTGTGCCCGAACAGGCTGTCCAGCAGTCCGAGCGCGAAGGCGGTGACAAGATTGATTTGCGGGTGCTCCATGATTGTGTCGTGAGCGGGCGACTTTCGCCGAAAGGGCGGGGGATGTCAACGGGCAGCCACGGGCGGGTTTTGCGTTCACGCCGGCCACCGCTAGTGTAGCGTCCCGTAAATGGCTTTCACTTTCTTGAGTTTTGCCATGATGGAATCCAGCGATGCTGTCCAGACAAACGGTTTAGCTTCTGAGTTGTAAGCCGACAGATACGCTTCAATAGCCGCCAGCAGATCCGGCAC
>CAIQCK010000034.1 GCA_903870275.1 uncultured bacterium
CAGCGACCTACGCCGGGGAACTGGCCGGCGGCGATCTTCGCGTTGGTTTGACCCTCCGTCGTCTTCTTTGCCGCCTTCGTTCCCCAACGCTCCGACCACGCTCTCAACCACCCCCCCGCTGAAAACTTTTGAGACAGTCTCTCACGCCGTGGGCTATTTTCTGGCGCGCCTACGGCGCTCCCTGATCACCACTGACTGGATGTTGAACAAACAAAGCATTTGGGCAACATGCCCTTCAGATCCGGGCTATTATCGCACCGTCCCTGACGGGACGATGCAGGTCACGGCACTTTGAAGTCGCGCAGGCTCAGGACGGGCGGCTCTTTGCGTTTGATCAATGCCGCCTCCAGCGTGTAACGGCCCGGGGCGCTGGGCACGGCGAGCGGGAACGTCAGCAGCTTGTCGCCAAGCACGGCCACCGCGCAAGGCTGTGTTTCCTCCGAAAGGACCTTCGTGCCTTTCAAGAGGCGGAAACGCAGGTTGCCCTGCCACGGCAGGTAGAGATCATTGATGACGATGACGGACACGTCGCGCTTCTCGCCCGCCGGCACTTCCTCGGCCCAGAAATCGAGCATCAGTCCCGTCGGCGCGAAGGCGTCTTTCACGTATTTTTCAAAGAGCGGCTCGAACTTCAGCTTCTTCACGTCGAGCCAGTGGTCGCTGGTGGCGCCGCCTTCGGGCCGCGGCTTGTCGCCGGGGCGCGAGTAGCCCAGGCCGCAGAAGTGGAGCACACCGGCGCATTCGCGGTGCGCCCGCCAGAACTCGGTCTTCGCCGCCAGCGCCCGCGCGTAAAACTCGCGCCGCTGCTGGACGGTGGATTTTCCGCCGAAAATGTTCCGATACACGTTGGTGGTCAGGCACGTCGGCTGACCGTCGCGCGTGAGCCAGAGCCAGCCGTATTCGTTGATGATGATCGGCACGTCGAACGTTTGCTGGTCCTTCTGCAACTTCGGCTTGCCCGACATGCCGGCGAGTTCGCTCATCTTGAAGGGCTTTCCGCCCGAATGCCAATCGCGGATGTGCATGTAGGGGTGGGACTCGACGCAATCGGTCGGCGCCTGCGGGCCGGCCCAGCCGTTTTCCCACGGGCGGTTGGAGAGGTCGAGACTGCGCACCGCGGTGAGCGCCTTGCCGGTTTCCGGCGTGGAGCTTTCGTTTTGCGCGTCCCAGATGACGACGCACGGATGGTTCCAACGCTCCCGCATCCACTCGGTGTATTGCGGGATGATTTTCTCGGCGACGGGCCACTCCGGGCACTGGCTCCTCGCGCCGCCAAGCAGCCAGATGGGAAACTCGTCCTCGATCAAGACGCCCTCCTCGTCGGCGATCTCATACCAGAACTCCGGCGGGAACCCGATGCAGTAGCGCAGCGAGTTCCAGTGCATCGTCTTGAATTTCTGATGCAGTTTCCGCACCCACTCGCGGTCCCACGGCAGGCTGCCGCGCGCGGAATCCTCAAAGAACCGGTAGAGCGTCACGTTGCTGCCTCGCATGAAGTAGGGCTTGCCATTGAGAATGGCGCGCTTGCTCACGGGGTCGAAGCTGAACGTCCGCATCCCGAAGCGCGTCCGGGTCGTGTCGGCACCGGTCGCGAGCTTCAGTTCGTAAAGGAACGGCTCCTCCGGCGACCACAGCCGGCTATCTTTGATCGGCACAACGAAGTCCACCGTCTTTCGCGCCTTGGCGCGTAGATAAATCTTCGGCGCGGTCAATGTGCCGTCCACCCGCGTGGAGCCGCGCAACGACACCGCCGCCTGCACCTCGGTCTCACACCCTTTCTCGCCGGCCGCCACTTCCGCAATCACGCGCACCGACTTCGTTTCAATGTTCGGCACGGTCTGCACGTTCACGATGTAAGGCGCGCCGGTCAGGATCAATTCCACCGAATCGAAAAGGCCGGGGATGAACCGGTATTTCTCGAAGTCCCAGCCCGTCGGCGTGTCCTGCGGCATCGAATCGCGGTCCGCGCCGACGCGGATGATCAGTTCATTCGGCTGGCCGGGGCCTTTGAGCGCCGCCTTCGCGTCAAGCCACGCCAGCGTGAAACACGGCAGATGCTCGCCGATGACCTTGCCGTTGAGCCAGACCTTCGTGCCGAACATCGCCTTGTGAATCTTCAGCAGCGCGATCTCCGGCGCCGTTTCCTTCAGGGTGAACTCGCGCCGATACCAGAACGCCTGCCGCTTCTCGCTCTTCTTGCCGACCTCGGCGAACACAGGCTTGGCCATGTCCACCAGTCCTGGCACCGGCACGCGGTGCTTGAACGTCGCCGGCGGCGAGTCCATCGCGCCCTCGGCGATCTGCCACTCGCCGTCGAGCGGGACGACCGTGCGAGCGCCGGCGGCGAAGGAGGTCTGGATAACGAGAAGGAGGGCGGCGGAGATGATGAAGCCAGTCAGTTTCATAAGTGTGCGGGAGTTTGTATCAACTCACGGCCAATTTCCCAGCGAATCTTTTCACCATGAGCCGGGTTTCGCGCGTCAAGCGCTGCACGAAATCATTTTCGGTCGGCGGCGGGAGACGGCTTGCGATAGTTCACGCCGAGTTGGTCGAGACGGAGGAGATGGTCTTGCAAGCGGCGCTCGAAGCCGGCGAAATCCTTCTGCCCGGCGGGCGACCAGACGACCTCGGCCAGCGCTGTCGCGCGCGGAAAGGCGAAATACTCCACGTCGCGCGGCGTCCACATGTATTCGGTCCA
This sequence comes from uncultured bacterium, assembly GCA_903870275.1. Taxonomy (GTDB): domain Bacteria; phylum Verrucomicrobiota; class Verrucomicrobiia; order CAIQCK01; family CAIQCK01; genus CAIQCK01. The sequence continues at coordinate 2,699 of CAIQCK010000034.1, forward strand.
GAGCGCGCCCTGTGCGCCGAGAATGTGGCGGCGCTTCGACTCCGGTAGTTCGGCGGGAACCGGCTCGTACTCATAGACGCGCGACAACGAAAGGAAGCCGCCGATGCACTCCGGTTCGCCGGGGTCTTTGGACTGCGCGTAGTCGAAGTAGCAGTGCGTGGTCGGCGCCATGACAACATCGTGGCCCGCGCTGGCGGCGGCGATGCCGCCCTTGATGCCGCGCCAGGACATCACGGCTGCGCCGGGCGTGAGGCCGCCTTCGAGAATCTCGTCCCAGCCAAGCAGACGCCGGCCTTTGCCGGCGAGGAATTCCTCGACGCGATGGTTGAACCACGTCTGGAGCTGCGCCTCGCTCGTGAGGCCCTCAGCCCGGGTGCGCGCCTGGCATTTTGGGCAGCTCTTCCAGCGGTCGCGCGGGGATTCGTCGCCGCCGATGTGGATGAAGCGGCTGGGAAAGAGGCCGCAGACTTCGGCGAGCACGTCCTTGACGAACTCGATGGCCGCGTCGTTGCCGGGACAGAGAATGTCCGGCTCGATGCCCCAGCGTGTGCGCACCTCGAACGGCCCGCCGCGGCAGGACAACGCGGGATAGGCCACCATCGCCGCGAGAAAATGGCCCGGCATTTCGATCTCCGGCACGAGCGTCACGTGCCGCGCCTGCGCGTAGGCGACGAGGTCGCGGATTTGCCGCTGCGTGTAGAAGAACGGCCCGTAGCTTTTGCCGTCGCCGCGCTTGCGGTCGCCATGGATGGGCGATTCCTTGCGGATGGAGCCGAGCTGAGTAAGGAGCGGATGTTTTTTGATCTCGATGCGCCACCCTTGATCGTCGGTCAGGTGAAGCTGGAGCGTGTTCAGCTTGTGGAGCGCCATCACGTCCACCAACTTCTTGACGAACTCCGGCGGCATGAAATGCCTCGCCGGGTCGAGAAGCAACCCGCGCCATGCAAACCGTGGCTGGTCCTCGATCTCGACACAAGGCGCACCCCATCCGCCGTCGGGCGCGCGCGCCACGCGTTTCGTCGCGAACACCTCCGGCGGCAGCAACTGCCGGAGCGTGACGCCGCCGTAAAACAACCCCGTCTCCGCCGCGGCGCAGATCGTGACGCGCGCGGGTGTGACCGAGAGACGATAGCCTTCAGCGCCGAGTTGAGGCTCGAGCGAGCGGTCGAGTTTCAAGACGACGGCGCCCGGCTTGGGCTCACCGGCCTTGACCGGCAGGGGCAGGCCGGTCGGCGTTCTCAGGGCGGCGGCCAACTTGCGAGCTTCTGCTTCCGCGCCCGCCCTGGCGCAGATCGAGGTCTCCCGGCCCAGCCGAAAGGTACCTTCCGCCACGGTCATCTTCGCCGGCGCGGGAACCAATGCCGGCGTCGCGGCCACCGCGCGCCATGAGTTTGTCAGCAACGTCATACACGGAAGCAACAGGAGCGCAATGCGGCGGTGTTGCTTCATGGTCTCTTCTTCGGTTTCGGGCGATCTGTTCTTGAAAGTCGCGGCCTCTTCATGCGCGAGCGTCAGCGTGTGGTCAACGGCAAAAATTTCACATCGCCCGGCACCAGCTCGAACCGCTGCCCGAACGCCGTGAACGACACCGGCGCGTTGCCGATGCACACGAACACCGCCGCCTCGCCACCGTCCGGCGTGCGCCATCGGCTGTGAAGCACCGCGGGCGTCTCCAACTCGCGCGACGGCCGTTTCGGACCCGCCCAAAACTTCACACGAATGGTGGGCACGCCTTGAATGAAATCCGGCGGCGTGGCGAGGCGTTTGCCAAAGACCAGACAGGCGCGCGAGAGGCTGTTGTCCTTCCACAGTTCCAGATGGCCGCGCATCAACCGCGCCTGCGCCGCGTCGGTCTTCGCCGGATCGTAAGCGCGACCCCACACGGCCACGCCCGGCGCTTTGCCGCAAACAAGATTCATCGCCTGCTGGTAGAGCGCCGTGGAATTGGGCTCTGGCGTGACGGCGCACGAATCGCCGCCGTAGCCGTGCATGAATTCGTGATAGACATGCGTGAAGAGCGGCACGCCGATCACGCCCGCGCCGTCGCGCGGCCAGCGGCCCTGCTGGTAATCGCGCGCATGGTAGGTGTCGAGCACGGGGATGAAGAACTCGCCCGGCTCCTCCATGGACCACGCGAAATTCAGGTCGCGCTTCTTTCCCTCGCGGCGAACTTCATCAAAAATCTTGTAGATCGCCTGCCCCGACCAGTTGCCGCCGCCGGGCGGATGACCGTGCTTGTCGCTGAAGCACGCCGGCATGCCGCCGCCAACGATCTGGTCCGCCTGCACGCAATCAATACCAACCCGTTGGCACCCCAGCGCCGAGCCGAGCAGGATTTCGCGCGCGAGCGCCGTCGCGGGGCAAATCTGCGCGTGCTCACCGACATCCGCGTCGGGTTTGCCCCAATGCTGCGGCTGGCCGTCGGCGCCGCAGATGGCGCTCGCCGCGCCGCGTTGCTCGAAGGCCGCGGTGTCATCGAGCATCGTCGGATCGGGCGGATGCTGCTTGCGTAACGTCCAGTTCAGGCCGGAAAGAAAAACCAGCGAGTGATGGCCCTTCGCGTGCAACGCCGCCGTCGCCGCCTTGAAATCTTTCTCGCCACCGAACGGCGGGAAGTAATCCGGTGTGAACCACGAATCGCGTTTCTCCCAGCTCATCAGCATGAACGTCGTCGGGCCGCCGAGCAGTTCACGCCACGCGGCGGCCTGCTGCGGCACCAGCGGCAGACGGTTGCCGATTTTCTTCGGCTCGACCTCGCCGCGCAAACTGTAGGCGTAGAACAAGGACGGCTCCGTGAGCCAGCGCGGCACGTCGCCATCGGCCACGCGCTGCGCGAGCGTGCGCCGGCACCATGGCTGTTTCAGCGCCCACTGTTTGTAAATGTCCGCCGCCGTCTGCCAGTCGCCGTGGAATGTGCCGATGACCACGTCGTATTCGGTTTGCCATTGGCCATGCGGTTCCCGCGCCGGGTGGTGCAGCATCGCCAGCCGGAAAGCGTCGCCGCGTTTCTCAACACCGAAACTTTTCGTGAAACACCGGTTGTCGTAGCTCGCGGCATACAAGCCGGCGCTGTCGTCGTAGTGCGCGAGGAACTGCATCGAAGCCGAGCCGGGATACGGGGCCGACGGCAGCCAGCCGATATTGCCGGGCGATTGGATGAGGCAGCCATCGTTGCGCGGCAGCACGAGGAACTCCCGCTCCGGCGCCGTGCCGAGTTGCTTCGCCCACGCCAGCGCGGGAAAACGCACGCTGGTGAGCGCGTGGCCGCTGTCGTTGCGCACGGCGATGCGGCCGAAGATCAGCGACGAGCGCGGTTCCGTGTGGAAACGGCACTCGACGGCGACGGCGGCGTTGGTGTGACGCGCGGCGGAGATGATGACAGAGTCGCCGTCGCGTTTGACGGTGACGCCAGCAGCGTCGGCCTCCGTCAACGACGGCGCGTTGGTGAAGCGCAGTTCATAGAGCAGCGGCGCGGCCGTTTTCGGCGCTGCGAAATCGCGGCCGGTGGCCTTGTCCACCACCGAGACGATGGCGCCGTTGCGGTCGGGATCAAATCCGACGCGCGTGGTGTCGGTTTCCAGAGTGACGATGGCGGCCAGCAGGAGAATCATGTGTTTGTCTCCGACAAAACAATGCCGACAGTGTGCTGACGGCCGCGCGCAGTTGCAAGCCGAAGGTGGCAATCGCATTGCCAGCTTGCGCGAGGCGTGATACAGGAAGGCGCGAGTTGAACCACGGAGCTGTCATCATGAAAACCAAAACGTTTTTCGGAATCTTGCTGCTGCCGTTGCTGGCGTTGACTGCCGTCGCCGCCGATTCGTCGCGGCCGAACATCCTCTACATCATGGCTGACGACCACGCCGCGCACGCGATGAGTTGCTACGGCAGCCGCATCAACAAGACGCCGAACCTCGACCGCATCGCCAGCGCCGGGATGCGGTTCAACAACTGCTTCTGCGTCAACTCCATCTGCACGCCGAGCCGCGCGTGCATTCTCACCGGCCAATACAGCCACATCAACGGCGTGCCAGTGTTCAACCCCATTGACCCGAAGCGGCCGACGCTGGCGACGTATTTGCACGCCGCCGGCTATTACACCGGCATGATCGGCAAGTGGCACCTCGGCACCAATCCGGTCGGCTTCGATTTCTGGAACATCCTGCCCGGCCAGGGCGTGTATCACGATCCGGTCTTCCTCACGCAGGCCGGCCGCGAGAAGCACACCGGCTACGTCACCGACCTCATCGCGGATTTCTCCATCGACTTCATCAAGAACCGCCCGAAGGACAAACCGTTCTTCCTGATGTGCCACCACAAGGCGCCGCACCGCGAGTGGCAGCCGGACGAAAAGCACGCGCACATGTATGACAACATGGACATCCCCGAGCCAGCGACGTTCAACGACGACTACGCCACCCGCTGCCCCGCCGCGGCAGAAGCGACGATGCGGATTGACCGCGACCTGACGCGGCGCGACTTGAAGTATCCCCTGCCCCCGCCGGACCTGAAAGGCCGCGCGCGCATCCAGTGGCTCTCCGGCGTGGACACGGAGGTGGAAATCACCGTCAACGGCGAGAAGAAGAAGCTCACCGGCGACGCATTGAAGAAGTGGAAATATCAACGCTACATCAAGGACTACCTGCGCTGCATCGCCTCGGTTGACGACAACGTCGGCCGGTTGCTCGACTTCCTCGACCGGGAGGGACTCGCCGACAACACCATCGTCATCTACACCTCCGACCAGGGCTTCTACCTCGGCGACCACGATTGGTTCGACAAGCGCTTCATGTACGAGGAGTCGCTGCGGATGCCGTTCATCATCCGCTGGCCCGGCCGCATCCAGCCGGGCACGGTGAACGACAAGATGGTCCTCAACGTGGACTTCGCGCCGATGCTGCTCGACGCCGCCGGCGAGAAGACGCCCGCCGACATGCAGGGCCGCAGTTTCCTGCCGTTGCTGCGCGGCCAGTCGCCCACCGACTGGCGCACCTCGATGTATTACCGTTACTACCACTACCCGATGCATCACCGCGTCCAGCCGCACTACGGCGTCCGCACGGAGCGCTACAAGCTCATCTACTTCAACAAGCTCAACGACTGGGAACTCTACGATCTCCAGACCGACCCGCACGAGCTGAAGAATGTTTACGCCGACCCCGCCAACGCCGCCCTCGTGACGCAATTGAAGGCGGAACTGTTCCGGCTGAAGAAGGAGCTAAAGGACGAGAACCAGTTCGAGAACGGCCTGCCGAAGGACGAGATGTGACGGCCAGGATGGTTGCCGCTCATCCAATGATGAGGTTCTCATGAAGCAAACGAAATCGCTCCGCATCACCCGCCGTCAGTTTCTTCAACAAGCCGCGACCGCCCTGGCAGCGCCCATGATCGTGCCGGCGTCCGCGCTCGGCCTGAACGGCGCCGTTGCGCCAAGCAACCGCATCGTCTTCGCCAACATCGGGATCGGCAACCGTGCGCGCTACGTCATGCCCAGTTTCCTTGCGCAGACGGACCTTGTCTTTACCGCTGTCAGCGATTGTCGGGAAGACCGGCTGAAGTCGGCCAAGGAAATGATAGACCAGCACTACGGCAACGCCGATTGCCGCATGTATCCGGACTTCCAGGAATTGCTGGCGCAGAAGGATATTGACGCTGTGTTCATCGCCACCGGCGACCGCTGGCACACGACGGCTTCGATCTACGCGGCGCGCGCAGGCAAGGACATCTACAGCGAGAAGCCGATTTCGATGTGCATCAGCGAAGGCCGCTCGTTGGTCGAGGCTTGCCGCCGTTACGGCACGATCTATCAGGCGGGCACGCAGCGCCGCTCGACCGCGTCGTATCGGTTCGCCGTCGAGATGGTCCGCCAGGGGCGGATCGGCCGCGTGCACACCGTGGAGATGCAGGTGTGGACCGGCCCGACCGTCCCGCACGACAAACCAGCGCCCGTTCCCAAAGGATGGGATTACGACACGTGGCTCGGCCCGGTGCAGTGGATGCCGTTCGTGCCGAAGCGCGTGGAGGGAACGAACTGGAATTACTTCTGGGACATGGGCGAGGGGCCGATCATCGGCATGGGCTGCCACTACACCGACCAGATGCAATGGGCGCTCGATCACGACCACACCGGCCCGGTGGAGTTCGAGGGGCAATGCACGTGGCCCGACCCGGCCAAATTCATGAGCGAGACGCCGGTCACCGGCGAGGTCCGTTGCCGCTACCCGGACGGCGTCGCTGGCGTCATGTATCAAAGGAAGCACTCCGCCGACCGCTACATCCGCTACATCGGCGACGAAGGCTGGATTCAAGTGGACGACGACACCGACCTGGTCACCGCCGAGCCAAAGACGATCCTGAACCTGCGCGGGGCCGCCGACGCGAACTGGATCAACGCGGGCGGCCACGTCCGCAACCTGCTCGATTCCATCCGCAGCCGCCGCCCGACCATCTGTCATCCGGAAGCGGCCCATCGCGCACAGACCATCTGTCAGGCAATGAACATCGGCCTGCGCCTTGGCCGGAAACTGCGCTGGGACCCCGTGAAGGAAAGCTTCGATTGCGAAGAAGCCAACCGCATGCGCCACCGCGAACCGCGTCCCCCGTGGTTCATCTGAAGGCGGAACTGTTCCGGTTGAAGAAGGAGTTGAAGGACGACAACCAGTTCGAGAACGGCCTGCCGAAAGACGAGATGTGACGGCCAAGACGCGACCGGCCTGCCCGGACGCGCCCGCAACTAACGCGCCGGCTTTGCCGCCGTTGACGCTGGCCGTCGCTTTGCCTAGACTCGGCGGCATGAACCGGCTGCTATTCGGCGACAGTATTTTGTTGCCCAGCCGAAGACATACATGAGCAAGACAAAATACGCGCGAGCGAAGACGACTGCGGGCCTCGTTCGAGAGCCGGTGGCCACGTATGCCCGCAACAAGGAAATACCAACCTTCTTTGGTCAGCCATTAGCGTCCGGTTCCTACACCCGTTTGGATCATGCCACGCTGAGCGCCGACAAACCGATGGTCTTATACTCCCATCCACACGGTGAGATTTGGATCGGCGACTCCATTGCATGGTTGCGAACCCTCAAAGAGCAAAGCGTGGACGTGGTTTTTGCCGACCCCCCATACAACATCAAGAAAGCAGAATGGGACACTTTTGAATCGCAGCAACATTATGTCGAGTGGTCCTTGCAATGGATCGAGCAGGCGGCGCGCATTCTGAAGCCAACAGGGACGCTTTTCATCTGTGGTTTCTCGGAAATACTCGCCGACTTGAAGCTTCCGGCCATGAAATTCTTCCGTGGATGTCGTTGGCTGGTTTGGCACTACAAGAACAAAGCCAACATGGGCCACGATTGGGGCCGGTCACACGAAAGCATCCTGCACTTGCGCAAGGCGCCGGACTTCACGTTCAACGTTGACGACGTTCGGATTCCTTACGGGAACCACACGTTGAAGTATCCCGAGCATCCGCAAGCCGAAACGAGCCAATACGGCAACGGCAAGCGCAGCAACGACCTTTGGGTGCCGAACCCCAAGGGAGCCAAGCCGCGCGATGTCCTCGAAATCCCGACGACCTGCAACGGGATGCACGAGAAAACGCCGCATCCGACGCAGAAGCCGGAAGAGTTGCTGCGGAAACTGATCCTGGCCGCCTCGAACGCGGGAGAGTTGGTCGTTGATCCGTTTCTCGGCTCCGGCACTACGGCGGTCGTCGCGGAGCAATTGAAAAGGAGATGGAAGGGTTGCGACACAAGCATCGATTACTGCAAGTGGGCTGCGGAGCGAATCGAACTGGTCGAGGACTGGTCTGTGGAGAAGTGGATTCGTTACGACGCGGAGAACACCGAGAGGAGAAAGTCCATTCGATGAAAAAACTTTCACTTGCCGACTTGCAGGCCAGTGTTCAAGATAGGACCGCCTTCACCGCTTTGGAGGATTACACGAAACTGTCGGCGGCTTACCTCGACTTCCTCGCTCGGATCAAACCCACTCGCATCGTCTCGCCTTCTCATCACCACTACGTTTTTTACCAATATGGCAAGGACTACGCCCACAAGGTCACTCGCCCCCTCAACACGAACTTGTTTATCCCGACAGCCCACGAATTCGTTGCTGCTTTTGCGCGATTCGTTGCGTTTCTCGACGATCTGAAGAGACGACAAGGCGCACGCCGAGACACAAGCGCAACAACCTCTTATCTGGAATCCAAGGAAATCAACAAAGTCATTTATACCGCGCAGCAATCCATCGGCTGCGTCGGTGATTCCTTCGAAAACGAGAATCAGTCGAGGAAGCGAATCGGCCAGTTGTTCGAGACGCTTGTCAAACTCGTCATCAAGCGTTTGGGTTTGGATTGCGAGCCAAGGACGATCAACCTCCCCATTCCAGGATTCCCCGGTTACGAAATGTCCTACGAGTTGGACCTCGTTTTCTCCAGAAACAAAGCCATCATCGCGTCGGAAACGAAGTTTATTCACTCGTCTGAGGTGGTCGGCTCAGTGAAAACAACGAGCAAAGATCGCATTGATAAAATCTTCCTGGACAAATTTCTTCTCCAGAGGTTGCTCGGCCGGCAAGTCCCAGTCGTTGCTATTTTCCTCCACGATGTGCAGAGGGCGCGCAGGGGTAACAGCATCTTCGGCATCAACTCCACCTTCAAAACCAATCACTTTCTCGGATACACTGTGGCGCTGAACAAGCTTGATGGCGTTTACTACGTTGACCCTCGCCCTGAGATGACAACTAACGAGCGACTGCGCGAGCAAATCCATGACTTCCAGCAATTCGTGACGGAAGATCTATGGAAATTGTCGAAATAAAAAAATCCCGGTTGCTCACGCAAAAGCCAGAGCCGAACCCCGTGCGTGATGTGAAATTGCTGACAGGAACCAAACGCCCATGAAACACCTGCTGCAACGCCTCCTTGTTCTTGCGGTCCTCGGCCTCGCCTGCGCCGCGGGACGCGCCGCGGACAAACCCAACATCATCTTCATCCTCTCCGACGATCTCGGCTACGGCGACCTCGGTTGCTACGGGCAGAAGAAAATCCAGACGCCATGCCTCGACCGCATGGCGGCGGAAGGGACGCGGTTCACGCAGTTTTACGCCGGCTCGACCGTCTGCGCGCCGTCGCGCTGCGTGCTGATGACCGGCCAGCACACGGGACATTGCTGGGTGCGCGGCAACGCTGGCAAGAAGGACGCGCTCGGCCAGATTTTGCGCACGGAGGACGTCACGGTGGCCCGGGTGCTCCACGACGCCGGTTACGCCACGGCGCTCATCGGCAAATGGGGACTGGGCGAGCCTGACTCCACCGGGCTGCCGACGCGGCAAGGCTTCGATTATTTCTTTGGCTATCTCAGCCAGCTCCACGCGCACAACTATTACCCGGCGTTTCTCTGGCGCAACGAGGAGCGCGTGACGCTGAAGAACGAAGTGCCGCCCGGCAACGTCGGCGGCGGCTACAGCGAGTTCGGCCAGGGCTGGGCGACGAAGAAGGTCGAATACAGCCACGATCTTTTCGCCGCCGAGGCGTTGAAGTGGGTCGGGCAAAAACGGAGCCAGCCATTTTTCCTCTACCTCGCCGTCACCATCCCGCACGCCAACAACGAGGCCACGCGCGCCACCGGCAACGGCCAGGAAGTGCCCGATCTTGGCATTTACAAGGACAAGGATTGGACCGAGCCGAACAAAGGTTACGCGGCGATGATCACGCGCATGGATACCGACATCGGCCGGTTGTTCGCGCTGGTGAAACGGCTCGGCCTCGACGAGCGCACGGTGGTGATGTTCAGCTCCGACAACGGCCCGCAGAAGGAAGGCGGCGGCGATTTCGCGTTCTTCGACTCCAACGGCCCGCTGCGCGGCATGAAGCGCGACCTCTACGACGGCGGCATCCGCATGCCGTTGCTCGCGCGCTGGCCCGGACGAATCAAGGCCGGCGCCGTCACCGATCACGTCGGCTACTTCGGCGATTTCATGGCCACCGCCGCGGAACTGGCCGGCGTCGAGCCGCCGCCCCACCTCGACAGCATCAGCCTCGCGCCGGTGCTGCTCGGCCAGCCGGAGCGGCAGAAGCAGCACGAGTATCTTTACTGGGAATTCCACGAGCGCGGCTTCGCACAGGCGGTGCGGATGGGCGACTGGAAAGGCGTCCGCCTCGGCACGAAGAAACCGGTGGAGCTTTACGATCTCAAGACCGACCTCGGCGAGCAGCACGACATCGCCGCGCAGCATCCGGAGGTCGTTGCCAAGGTGGAAGCCATCCTCAAATCCGCCCGCACGGATTCCCAATATTTTCCGATCCGCGAAGGCAGCCCGAAGAAAGCCGGCGCGCCGAAAAAGCCCGCCGCCAATCAACCATGACCGCTCCGATTGAGTTCTTCCACTGTTGCCCAAAGTGCGGCCAGCCGGTGCGCCGCGCCGCCTCGAACGCCATCCAATGCGCCGCTTGCGGCTTCCTTTATTATTTCAACCCGGTGGTCGCCGTCGGCGCGCTGGTGATGGACGGCGAAGGCCGGATGCTGTGGATCCGCCGCGCGAAGGAACCGGGCAAAGGCAAGCTGGGATTGCCCGGCGGTTTCGCGGACGTCGGCGAGACGGCCGAGGACGCGTTGCGCCGAGAAGTGCGCGAGGAGGTGAACCTCGAATTGGACTCCCTGGAGTTTCTCTGCACCTGCGCCAACCGATATGTTTACGGAGGCGTCACGTATCCGGTGCTGGATGTCTTCTACACAGCCCGCCCGCGCGCCGGAGAATCCGCCGCGGCGCTGGAGGATGTGGAAAGTTTTTGCTGGTTGAAACCGCAGGAAGTCCCTCTCAACGAGATTGCGTTTCTGTCAGTGAAGACCGCGTTGGATTGCTGGCTCCGCCGCGCCGGTTTGGATGCCCGGCACGGCGCGTAAAGCTGACGGCCCTGGACGGCCACAGGCAGGGCGCATCTCGTGTTTTGGACTGCTCCGCTCCGGCCGCACCGAAGGTGCCGAAGTAAATCAGCCCAGGGCAAGCGAGTCCGCGAGCGCCGCCCCGGGTGGGAGCATCGCCCTCCGGCCGCCCTGAAAGGGCGGCGGTAACAACAACACGTCCGCGCTTTACCTGCGCCCCTTCAGGGCGCACCTCATTGCCTGCGGCTATCCCAGAGCGGCGCTCGCGGACTCGCTTGCCCTGGGCTGGATTACCGCAGCGCCTTCGGCGCGCTCGGAGAGCTTCGAAACACGCAGCAACAAAAAGCGTGGCTCAGACCCATCCACACATACGTTTCAAAAACTGAGATGCGTCCCTGCGAGCATCGCAGCTTTCTGAGAGACGATCACTGCAACCGCTGCAGAAAGCTGTAGTTCCTACAGCAGTCCAAAGCCTTCGGCTTCATGGAAGCTCATCCCCACAAACAACAAGGGACAGCCCGGAGGCTGTCCCTTGTGAAACGATCTTGATGGATCAGGCGCTCAGTTGGCTCCGCGACCCGTGACGCCCCTGGTGCCTTTGGTGATGGCCTTTGCCAGCTCCTTCGGACGCAACGCGCGGACGGCCGCGCCGGCGCGCCACATTTCGGACTCGTGAATCTCGCTCAACTCCTTCTGCAACTGCACCTGGTAGTTGGGCGCGCCGCAGGCCTTGAGCACGCGGGTGCATTCCTCGCCCGTCTTGACGCGGCGATAGAGTTCCTTGAACACGGGCATCACGGCTTTCTTGAAACGCGGCTTCCAGTCGAGCGCGCCGCGCTGGGCGGTGGCGGAACAGTTCGAATACATCCAGTCCATCCCGTTCTCGTCCACGAGGCGGATGAGGCTCTGCGTGAGCTCTTCGACGGTCTCGTTGAACGCTTCGCTGGGCGTGTGGCCCTGGTGGCGGAGCACATCGTATTGCGCCTCCATGATGCCGGCCAGCGCGCCCATGAGCACGCCGCGTTCGCCGGTGAGATCGCTGAACACCTCGTGCTGGAACGTCGTCGGGAACAGGTAGCCGGAACCGATGCCAATGCCGACCGCGAGGCAACGCTCCTGCGCGCGGCCCGTGGCGTCCTGGCCGACGGCGAAGCTGGAGTTGATGCCCGCGCCGGTGAGGAAGTTGCGGCGGACGGAGGTGCCGCTGCCCTTCGGCGCGACCATGATGACGTCCACGTTCTTCGGCGGGACCACGCCGGTCTGCTTCCTGTAGGCGATGGAGAAGCCGTGCGAGAAATACACCGCGTCGCCAGGCTTGAGGTTCTTTTTGACGGCCGGCCAGATGACGCGCTGGGCGGCGTCGGAGACGAGCATCTGGATGATCGTGCCGCGCTGCACCGCTTCCTCGATGTCGAACAATGTCTTGCCGGGCACCCAGCCGTCGGCAACGGCGCGGTCCCAATCGCGTTTGAACGACTTGGCCTGGCCAATGATGACGTTGAAGCCGTTGTCGCGGAGGTTCAACCCCTGCGCCGGCCCCTGCACGCCGTAGCCGATGATGGCAATGGTCTCGTTCTTGAGGACCTTGCGCGCCCGGGCCATCGGGAACTCCTGCCGCGTGATGACCGTTTCCTTCGTTCCACCAAAATTAATGATTGCCATGATGTTTTGTCCTTCGCTTTGTTACCGCGCAGCGACCAACTCGACACACCGCCGGAACAATGTTTCTTTATCGTTTGCTTGCTTCCGATTGGAGCGCCGAATCCTAGTGGCGAAACTCCGCCAGTCAAATAGAAACTGACCACAAAATAGCACAGGATGGTGAACCAGGGGCATCTACTGGGCTTTCGCTTTTGTCGGCGGGCCGAGGTGCAGGCGCGTCAGCTGCACACGGATGTCGTAGCCGGCGGCGTTCGGGTGAAGGCGGTCGGCGACGAACAAGTCCTCGCGCGGCTGGCCGTCCGAACCGAGAAAGGCGTCGAAAATGTTGATGTAGTCCAGGTTCTTGCCGTAGGCGATATAGTCCTTGATGAGTTGGTTGGTGCGGCGCTGTTTTTCCATATCGGCGGCGCGCACCGGCGACGGGCTGATGGCGAAAAACGCGATGCGCGCGTCCGGCAAGGCGTCCCGGACTTTTTCAACGAACGCCTTGAAGTCCTCGGCCACCTGCTCCGGCGATTTGCCGGCGTGAAGGTCGTTGCCGCCCGCGCCAAGCACGATCAGCCGCGGTTTGTAGGGAATAACGATCCGGTCGGCGTAGAGGGTCGCGTCGGCAATCTGCGAACCGCCAAAGCCGCGGTTGATGATTTCGTGTTTTGGAAAATCCCTCGCGAGTGTTTTCCAAAGCCGGATGCTGGAGGAACCAATGAACAAGATCGCGTCGTGCGGCGGCGGGTTCTTCTGGTCAGCGGCCTCGAAGGCCTGGATTTCCTTTTCCCATCGCTGGCCCGGCGCTTGATCAGCGGCAAACAACGCCGGGGCGCAAACGAGCAGCAGCGATGCGAGACCCACCCGGACCGAAAGCGGACGGCAGCGGAAGTTGCTCATAGTGTTGGCGGCATTCTACCGGCGCAGGCGTGCGCACTCACGCAAATTTTTTCGAGATCATTTCACCAGCGGCAAAACCTGCTTGAACTCGTCGGTGCCGGCGCGGCTGAGCAGTTCGAAAAGCACCATCTCGGTGGAGGCGATGAGGGCGCCGGCGTCGCGCATCCTTTCGACGGCAATGCGATGGTTCTCCGGCGTCCGCGACGAGATCGCGTCGGCCGCGATGCAGGCGCGGAAACCACGATCGAGAAGGTCCAGGCAGGTCTGGGCCACGCAGACGTGCGCCTCGATGCCGCAGAGGATGACGTCGCGGACGCCCTTGGCTTCGAGCGCGGCAACGAACCCCTCCGCGCCGCACGAACTGAAGGCGAGCTTCTCCATCGGCGCGAAGCCCGGCACGGCGGCGGCCACCTCCGGCACGGTCGGGCCGATGCCCTTGCGGTATTGCTCGGTCACGAAAATCGGCAGGCCCATGATCGCCGCGCCTTTGACAAGCCGCACGGCGTTGGCCACAACGCGATCCCTCTCGTGGATCGCAGGCAGCAGCCGCTCTTGAATGTCCACCACTACCAAACCGGCCTTGTCCCGCGCGATGCGATGCGAAGTCGTGTTCACGGCGTTTCCTGTAGCTGTGCCGGCGTATTATTGCAAAGCCAAAACGGCGATGTTTCATCACTGTTTGCCGGGTTGACATCGCCGCGCGCAACGACCATAAATCGCGGCGATGAAAGCTCACCACGATACTCTACGATTCCGTCCTTTCCACCTCGCCGGCAAGATCGCGGCATTCGCGCTGCCGTGCCTGCTGAGTGTCGGCGCCGGATTGCTCGGCGCCAAAGATGTGCCCGAATCAGCCCGCTCGCTGCCGGTGGTTGCCAACGTGGATGTCGTCGTCATCGGCGGCAGTTCCGGCGCGGTCGCCGCGGCGGTAGAAGCGGCGAAGAACGGCGCGAAGGTTTTTCTTGCCGCGCCGCGGCATTATCTCGGCGAAGACCTGTGCGGTTCCTACCGGCTCTGGCTCGAGCCGGGCGAAACACCGGCGACGGAACTGGCACAGGAAATCTTCAAGCCCATGCCACAGGTGGCGCCGCCGATGCGCAGTCTGCCGTTCACCTACACCGCCAGCAAACCGTCGAGCCGAGTCCACAAGGACACCACGCCACCGTCGTTGCTCGCGGATGGCAAATACAGCAACTCCGCCAAGGAGAGCGTGCAGTTCGACGACGATGTCACGTTCGTGCTCGATCTCGGCAAGCCGCTAAGCCTTCAAACCGTTGCCGTCATGGCCTACCAGCGCACCGGCGATTTCGAGATGGACAAGGCCACGGTTTTTTCCAGCGACGACTGCAAGGGATGGACGCAGGTCGCCATCATCAAGAACGAGGACCTCGACGCCGGCACCGTCGAGGAGCGGGCGCTGCCGGTGTTCGCGCCCGTCGGGATCAAGACGCGCTACCTGAAACTCGACGTGCGGAAAACATCGCGCGCCAAGCGACTGTTGCTGGGCGAAATCGTCGTCGAGCCGGCCGGCGCGCAACGGCCGCCGCCACCGATTGGCCCGCAAGCGGTCACGCCGATGCAGGTGAAACGCGCGCTGGATCAGGCGTTGCTAAAGGCGGGCGTGTCGTTCCTCTACGGCTGCTACGCCACTGAACTGCTCAAGGACAGCAGCGGCTATCCGGCCGGCATCGTCATGGCCAACCGCTCCGGCCGGCAAGCGGTGGTCGCGAAAATGATCATTGACGCCACCGAGCGCGGGACGGTGGCGCGCATGACCGAAGTGCCTTTCACCCGGTTTCCCGGCGGCGCAGCGACATTCGAACAAATCGTGGTCGGCGGCAAACCGCGCGCCGGCGCGAACGCCGAGTTGCTTCCGCGCGGGACGCCGGTCACGGTGACCGACCGCAAAGGCGAGAGCCACGCGGTTAACGAGTATCAGTTGCGGCTGCCAATGAAGGACGCGAGTTTCAAATCCTTCGCCGCCGCCGAGCAGCTCGCCCGCGACCGAACGTGGACGAAGGAACAGCTCGATGCCTCCGAGACGCCGTTCCAAGTGCCACCGGATTCGTTTCGCGGCAAGGAACAGCAGACCGGCGCGTGGCCCGGCGCTGACAAAATCCCGCTGGATGCTTTCCGGCCCGCGGCCATTGAGCGGATGTTCGTGTTGAACGGCTGCGCCGACCTCTCGCGCGAAGCGGCAGCAGAACTGTTGCGCCCGCTGAACTTCATGGATGTCGGCGCGCGTATTGGCAAGGCGGCGGCGTCATCGGCGAAAAACCAGCCCAAGCTCGAAGGCATCCGCCTTCCCGGCGGCGAAGTTACCGGCAAGATCAAAGGCGATGCGCGCGAAGTGGGCGCGGAGTTGAATCCGCGCGCCTCCAACGCTCCCGTGGTACCGGCGGAAGCGCGTGCGCTGCCCGTGCTTGGCGAATACGATGTGGTCGTGGTCGGTGGCGGCACCGGCGGCTCGCCAGCAGCCATCGCGGCGGGCCGGCAGGGCGCGAAGACGCTGCTCATCGAGTATCTGCACCAGTTCGGCGGCGTCGGCACGGTGGGCTTGATCAGCACCTACTATCACGGCAACCGCGTCGGCTTCACCGCCGAGGTGGACGCCGGGCTGCAAACGATCGGCCCGAAGGATACGCGCTTCAAATCGGGCGCGTGGAACTCCGATTGGAAGAGCGAATGGTATCGGCGTGAGCTGCGCAAGGCGGGCGTGGACATCTGGTGCGGCGCGCTCGGCGCGGGCGCGTTCGTCGAGAACGGCCGCGTGCGCGGCGTGACGGTGGCGACGCCGCAGGGGCGCGGCGTGGTGCTGGCAAAAATGGTGGTGGACTCGACCGGCAACGCCGACATCGCCGCCGCGGCCGGCGCGGCTTGCCGTTACACCGGCGATGACGACGTGGCCGTGCAAGGCACCGGCCTGCCGCCACGCCAGCTCGGCCCCGGCTATACAAACACCGATTACACGTTCGTGGACGAGACCGACATCACGGACATCTGGCGCTGCTTCGTCGCGGCGCGGGAAAAGTTCAAGGCGGCCTACGATCTCGGACAGTTGATTGACACGCGCGAGCGGCGGCAGATCGTCGGCGATTTCACAATTTCGCCGGTGGACGAGTGGGCGTGCCGCACGTTTCCCGACACGGTGGTCATCGCCAAGAGCAACTACGACACGCACGGCTACACGGTCCATCCGATGTTCACGCTGCGGCCGCCGCATAAACAGGACATCTTCGTCCACGTGCCGTATCGCTGCCTGGTGCCGCGCGGGCTGGACGGCATCCTCGTCACCGGCCTCGGCGTCAGCGCGCATCGCGACGCGTTGCCGCTGATCCGCATGCAGCCCGACGTGCAGAACCAGGGCTACGCCGCCGGCGTCGCCGCCGCGATGATCGCCCGCAAAGGCTGCGCCACGCGCGCGCTCGACATCAAATCGCTCCAGCGGCATCTCATCCGGAAAGGCAACCTGCCGGAATCGGTGCTGACGGAAAGCGACTCGTTTCCGCTGCCGAAGGAGAAGATCGCCGACGCCGTCTCGCAACTCACCAACGACTTTAACGGCATTGAACTGGTGCTGGCGCACCAAGACACCGCCAAGCCGCTGCTGCGCGAGGCGCTCGCAAACGCCGGCTCCGACAGGACAAAGCTGGTCTATGCGCACGTTCTCGCCATGCTCGGCGACGCCGCCGGCGCGGACGCGCTCGCCAGGGCGGTCGCATCGGCGACGGCGTGGGACGAGGGATGGAAGTTTAAGGCCATGGGCCAGTTCGGCGCCAGCGTCAGCCCGCTCGACAGCCTTATCATCGCCCTCGGCCGCAGCCGCGACCCGCGCGCGCTGGAGCCGATCGTGGCGAAGGCCCGGCTGCTCGATGCTGACAGCGATTTCTCGCATTTCCGCACTGTGGCCCTCGCGCTCGAATCGCTGGCGAATCCCGCCGCCGCCAAACCGCTGGCCGAGTTGCTGGAGAAGCCCGGCATCAGCGGCCACGCGGTCACGACCATCGCCGTCACGCTGGCCACAACCCCGACGAACGCCACGGACAACGCCACCCGCGACCAGGCATTGAGGGAATTGTTCCTGGCGCGCGCGTTGTATCGCTGCGGCGATTGCGGCGGCCTCGGCGAAAAAATCCTCCGCCAGTATGCGCAGGACCTCCACGGCCACTACGCCCGCCACGCACAAGCGATCTTGAAACAGAAACCCGGCGCGGCGGTGCTGAAATGACTTGTGGGCTCCGCCGGGCAACCATTAGAAACCGAGCCGGCACAAAGACATCCCTCATCGAAGCATCCGATAGCCAGAACATGAACGGATCGGTCCTGCCGTGTCTCAACGACACGGATGCAACAGACGGCTCGATCCACATTACACCGGAAAGCCAATGACTTTTTGATTTTTCGTGGGGTCAGAGCGTACCCATGCCACGCCTCGCCCGCATCAACACACCCGTCCCCTGGGGCAGAGTGGCCCGGAACCAATCCAGAACCACCATTTACGGTCGTCACCCCTCAATCGTCTCAACTGTTTTACTTCGCCTGCGGCGCGTCGCCTGCCGCCACGCGCTTCCAGAACTCCGTTGAACGCAAACCATTGATTTGCTCCAGCGTCTTAATGGACCGCAGAATCTTCGCGTCCCGTTCAAACACAAAATCGCAACGCAAAAGCTTGAGGTCGAACGTCCTTAGCAGCAAAAGGTCCGTCACGTGACTTTGTTGACACACCAGCTTGGCGAGCGGCATCCCGACCAAGGGTGACAAATCGCTGACTTCCGTTTTCGCGACGTGAATTTCTCCCAACGGCATTCCTTTCAGCGGCGTGAGGTCCTTGATCGGATTGTCGCTGCAACGGAAGATTCGGAGCGGCATTCCTTCCAGCGGCGACAGACTGCTGATGCGATTGCCTTGCGCCTCAAAACACCAAAGGCTCAAGCCCTTGAGCGGTGACAAATCGGCAAAAGTTCTCTCATCTGCAACAGAGGATCCTTGAAGCCTAAGCACCTCCAAATACGGGAAATCACGAATCGGGGAGATATCGGTCACTCCCGTCGAAGAAAAAACCAACTCCACGACCTCACCGTCTTTAGTTTTGTGTTGCACCTCGCCGCTGAATTTTGGATTGAGGCTTTTCATTTTCTCGGCAAACCGCTGGATTTGCTGTTCGACTTGAAGCCCCGTCGCCTGTCCCACGACTGGCGGCGTGGCGCTGTCGCCTCGCACCGCGCGCCCCTTGCCGGTGACTTCGAGCAGGTCAATCTTGTAAAACTCGAAGAAACTGTCAGAGCTTCCAAGGGCCAAAAGCCGTTTATCTGGCAAGTCCCATACGCGGTCCAGACTGGCATCGCCATAGTCGGTGGTCCACTCGCTGATCAGCTTGCCATCCAAATACGCTTTTACGCCGTTATTTCGAACTTTGAGAATGGATGTGTAGTCACGTCCGATTTCCAAACCGTTCTTCATCCAGGCGCATGTGCGGTTCTTAAATGCTGCCACGCCGGCAACCAACTGGAAGCCAAAGGCCGTATTCTTTTGCCCTCCCAATATCCACATGGCAGTTCGATTATAATGTGAAAAAATCTGAACGGCGCCATTGATGCCAGCAACCCGCCTCAGGATGATTCGAAAGTCATATTCCTCTGGCGGTTCATAGGGAATCAGGATGCGTGCGAAGCGGCTCGGTTCCACGATTAGCTTACCCGCTTCCAGCTTCCAGATTCCCTTGACGGTGTCCCTCGCAGGCAAAAGCAGCGACATCAGGTTGACGGCGTGCGACCACGCCGGGTCATTTGCCGGTAGATCTTTGGCTTGGATCGTCGCGGTGCTGGCAAGCAGCGGCATGTTGGACTGCGCTTTCTTGTCACGGCCCAACTCGTTGACTCGAATACTTTTGGCTGCAAGCTGCAATTCATAAGCTGACAGCCTGATCATTTCGCCCGCGAACACCTTGCGGCGAAAACAGAGGTTGATGTTGATGCCGCGTATGTCGCCGGCGGCGTTTTCCCATTTACTGACTTGGTCGGCGCCGATGAAATTCCAGGACGAAGTGTTCTTTTTGCCGCCGAAGGCGTAGAGAATCCCGTCCTGGTTGACGCGGATTTCATACGAGTTGATGATGCGCTGGGGAATGGATACGAATTGCCATTTCGACAATTCGGGGTTGATGCCTTCGATGATCCGCAGCGGCGTGGAATCATACAACCTCGGCTGTCCGGCCTCCAACGGCAGGATGCGCACTGCATCGGGAGTTGAGATGGCAATGGCGTCGTCCCCGGTATTTGCCAGCACCGGGATAGCCGCTGTCGGCGCAACAACTGTTGGCGTTGGCACAACGAGCATCGCCTGTACTGTCACCGATGCAGGCGCAACCGTTTGCAGGTCGGGTTGCGCTTTCCAGTCCCGCGCCAGTTCGTTGACGCATTCATCCCCGGCCAGCAACGCCTCGGCGCAGAGCATCAGCGATTGCTGAAGCTGGCTGCGGAACGTCTGCTTGCGGCCCTGGTCGCCCGCCCGGTCGCCGTCCAAGGCCAACCGGTGCGCGTCGGTAATATTGGCGCTGACCTCACCCATCCGCTTCGCCACGGCTACGAACTTCCCCAGCATCGTGCGGCTGTCGGTGATGTCGCCGACCAAAGCCGGTTGCGCCATCAGCCGCTGTTCCATCTCGCCGCGCGCGGCACCAATGCCCGCTTGCAGTTGGCTGTAGCAACGCGCCGCGTCGGCATCCACGCCTTGCTCGACCATCGCCGCGAGTTTGTTGCCGTTGCGCAGATAAGCCATCGCCGCCCGCAGCGCCTCCAGCCGCTGCCGGCCTTCGGCAGAGTCCGCTTCGGCGCTCTTGAGGTCGTAGTAGTAAAGCGGCTTCGAGAGCAACTCGCGGCCCGCGACGGCATGGAAGGCGATCTTGCACCAGAGCGCCGACTGCTCGGCCTCCAGTTGACGGCGGCGCTCCAGGATCGCTGCGGCATTGTTGCCGAGGCGGGCCACTTCGGCTTGCGCGCGCCGCTCGGCGTCGGCGTTGGCGTGGTAGATGTAGTCGAACTGCGGCGGACGTTGGTGAACGGGCAGCCCTTGGGGGGATGGCACTCCTTTTCCAGACGCGACACGGCCCGACGGCGGCAGGCCCAGGATCGTCCACGTGTGGTAGTGCGTGTGTATGTCGATCGGATGATAGAAGAACTTCTCCGCCGTGTGTCCGTAGAAATCCGCCCACGGCACCGGCCCGCCGGCGTTGCGATCCATGGCCTCGTTGGCCTGGCGGGCGATGGTGGCGTTGCTCTGGTGAGTGACTTGTTGAATGCCGAGCGAGATCATCGCGCGGTTGAGGGCTGTCAGCGACGCTTCAACGCTGGAGAGTTGCACGGTGAGGAAAATCATCCGCTGGTCCATCTCCTGCCAACTGCCGCCGGCGGCGGCTTTCTTTGCTGCCTCGGCCTTGGCGGGATCGTAGCTGTATTTCTTGCGGACATCCTCCGGCAGATTGAGGAACTCGATTTTGCAGCCGCCTTCCGCGTGGGTGACGACGAGGCCGTCGGCTTCGACGCGGGTGACTGTAATATTGCGGTAGGTCTTGCCGTCGAGCGTGGTCAGATCGCCGGCAAAACAACAGGAGGATACCAAGAATATCAGACAAACAATCCGTTTCATGATCATACACATCCTACCGTTCCTCTGGAGCTTCACCAACGCGCACAGATTACGACTGAGGCTCGTCGAGCATCAAGCAGCAAGTTGAGAAGCGCATCACGGTTTTTTGGACGGGTCGAAGCAACGGACTGGAAAGTCCGTGCTGCGACGTGGCGCGCGAAACCGTAGAACGGACTTTCCAGTCCGTTGTCCCAATCCGGCCCAAAACCGGGAGGCGCCCGCAGCCGAAAATATTAGTAAATTTCTCTTGACTTGATAGATAATTTGCTATACCCTTGGCCCGCAATGAAGACCGCCGTCCTGCAAGCAGAGGCAGTCCCGCCGGAGGCCCCAAAGGGCAACCGGAAACAATCCACGGATTGCACGGAAAGACCCAAAGCGGAAGACAGAGGACAGAAGCAAATTGGAAAACAGGGAGGCAGCCATGAGGAGAAAGACGGAGGAGAGCGCAAAATCATGATTCCATACTCGATGGTTCTGCGCCCAAGTTCCGCGGCCGGAAACCGGTGCTGCCGGCGTTACGGCAGATATGCAAAACGAACCCAAATAAAGAATGCGTTCAAAACCCGAAAACATCGTTTTCCAATGGAAAATTAACATTTTGATTCGCATCGGTGCTGGTGATGAACTTTATTTTTACGAAACGAACCCAAATGGAAAACATCAAGACGCGAGATTGCAGTATGTTGTGAAAAGGCCCGACGGAGAGAAAAACACAACGAACCCAAATAAGGAAATCGAAACAGGCAACACCTTGCACGGCAGGCAGTTTCATCCGAGGCCAGAACGCCGAAACCAGTTCACGAAGCGGTTCGGCTGTCCGACCCGATCCGACCCGATCCGACTAAATCCGGCTGGATCCGACCCAATCTGGGTCCGTCTTCTCAATCCGGCCAAAACGGGGATGCGCCCCATAAGAGCAACGCCTGTTCATTAAGCTTGACGATCTCGGATTTTTGCCGACTCTTTACCACCATGAAATTTGATTCTTCGGCCAATGCCGTTTCCAAAAAAAGCCTCAGCCTTCTCATGCCCGCAGCGGTCGGCTGTTTGCTGCTTGCCAGCGCGACGCTCGCCTCGGGCGGCGATTGGGCGCAATACCGCGGCGCGAATCACGACGGCATCTGCACGGAGGAACTTCTTGCGACGTGGCCGAAGAAGGGGCCGCGCATCGTTTGGAATGCGCCGACGCCCGGCGGATTCAGTTGTTTCTCGGTGGGCGGCGGTCTGGCTTGCACGCTGGTGCTGAACGGCGATCAGGAAGCATGCGTCGCGCTCAATGCCGCCACCGGCAAGCAGGTCTGGTCCGTGCAGTTGGGTTCGTCCAAATATGATGGCGGCGGCGACACGGGCGCCAAGGACAACAAAGGCGGCGACGGCCCGCGCTCGACGCCGACGATTGACGGCGGACGCGTCTATGTGTTGTCCGCCCAACTCGCGCTCTTTTGCCTCGACGCCAAGACCGGCAAGGAGATTTGGAAGAAGGACCTTTGCCAGGAACTCGGCGGCAAAATGATCCGCTGGCAGAACGCGACATCGCCGGTGATGGACGGCGATCTCATCTTCGTCTGCGGCGGCGATGGCGGCGCGCTGGCGGCGATCAACAAGAAGGACGGCAGCGTGGCTTGGAAAGGCTCGACTGAAACGCTGACACACGCCTCGCCGATCGTCGCGACGATCCTGGGCGTGAAGCAGGTGATTTTCTTCGTGAAGTCCGGTCTGGTGTCGGTGGAGCCGGCAACCGGCAAGGAACTCTGGCGCTACGCGTTTTCGTTCAAGGTTTCGACGGCGGCGTCGCCAGTGGTGTCGGGTGACATCGTCTATTGCGCGGCCGGCTACGGCGTCGGCTCTGGCGCGGCAAAGATCGCCAAGTCGGGCGACAAGTTCACCGCGACGGAACTCTGGCGCAAGGAAGGCAAGGAGGCGCTCTGCAATCACTGGAGCACGCCAGTCTGCAAGGACGGCTACCTCTACGGGGCGTTCAGCTTCAAGCAATTTGGCACCGGCCCGCTCAAGTGCGTCGAGGTGGCCACAGGCAAAGAGATGTGGTCCAAGGACGGCTTCGGCCCCGGCGGCGTCGTGCTGGTCGGCAACAACTTCCTGGGGCTGAGCGACACCGGTGAACTGGTGCTGGTCGAAGCTTCGCCGGAGGGCTACAAGGAACTCGGCAAGTTTCAGGCAGTCCAGGGCAAGTGCTGGAACACCTTCGCCATCAGCAACGGCTGCGTTTACGTCCGCAGCACCAAGGAAGGCGCCTGCCTCAACGTGTCGGGGAGGTAAGAAACGCACCGGCGGTGCATCAACGAGGCAGGGACGGCGCGCTGTGCCGTCCGTCCTCGTAACGGAGAAAGCGGTTCGGACGCCGCAGCGCGGCGTCATCACCCGGTTTCCGCAACACTATTTCTTCCCACCGACGCAGTAGAGACTGCTTGCGGTGCGGATGAACAGCCGGCCGTTGGCGGCGACAATGGAGGAAAGCACCGGCACCTCGTCCATCGAAAAGGTGGCGAGGATTTTGAACTCGTCACCGGCCGAGAGCACCACGACCGTGCCGCGCTCGCCGATGCAGTAGATTTTTCCGTCCGCGCCGGTCGGCGACGCGCTGTAGGTTTCCTTCTTGCCGATGCTGCCCTGCCACTTTTCCGCGCCGGTTTTCGGATCGAGACATGCCAGCGTCTGTTTGTCGCCGTTCAACACAAACAATTTTCCCCGGTAAAAAAGCGGCGTGCAAACATCCGGCGAGTCAGGAAGCTGCCAGGCAATCTGCGCGGCCGGATCGGGACCGGCGCTGTCGGCCTTGATCGCCAGCATCGGGTCCTTGCGGCGCGGCAGGCAGGCGTAGATGAGGCCCGGCGATGCGACGGGCGACGTGACGGTGCGCCAAACCTTGATCTTCTGCGGATTCAACGAGCCGCACCGCCAGAGTTCCGCGCCGGTGTCGGGGTGGTGGGCGGTGACGTAGTCCGCGCCAAAGACAATGATCTCAGCGCCATGGGCTCCTTCGTAGGGGAGCGGTGTGGAGTAGGCTTCCTGCGACTCATCCACCGCGTCAGACTTGCGGACACAACGCCAGAGCGTTTTGCCGGTTTGTGGATTGAGGCAAAGCAGGAATGATTCGCGGTTTGGCTTGTCGTCGAGCACGTGTTTGTAAGTCGGCGGATCGTGTTGGAGCACCTGCACGTAAAGTTTTCCCCGGTAAAGCAGCGGGCTGGAGCCGTAAATCCACATGAGGGAGAACTTGCCGTATTCCGTCGTCAGATTGCGCGACCAGATTTTCCGCCCGGCGAAATCAAACGCCGCGATGTCGCCCGTGGCAAACGTCGCGATGGCCAGCTTGCCGTCGGTGACGACCGACGGCGAACAGGCGTTGTTCTTGCCGTGCGTGATATCGCCACCCGCCACGACGCATTGTTGCCAGCGCGTCTTGCCGTTGGCGGCGTTGATGCAAAACAGCAGCAGGTTTTTTTCCGCGTCGGGACTGGTGACGAAGACCGAGTCGCCCCATACCACCGGCGTCGAGCTGCCTTTACCTGGCAGCGGCGCGATCCACGCGACGTTTTCGGTTTTGCTCCACTGCGCCGGCAGGCCGGTCTCCGTCGTGGAGCCGTTGAAGAACGGCCCGCGCCACTGCGGCCAGTTTTCCGCGCGCAGCGTCAGCGGCGCGAGCGAGGCGAGTGCGAGCAACAGGGTGATGAGGCGATGAAACATGGTTTTGGGTTCTCCAATAAATCGTTGCGCCGACTTTCCCAGAAACCGCCGCCGCCGCAAAGCGGATTCTGCTCAACGGTTCCAACAAGAACCAGCTTGAACACTCGGGCCGGCTGGTGTCTCATGGCGGCATGAAAATGTGTCCCTTCCTCCGCGGCGCAAGCATCGGCCTGATCATCCCAACGCTCTTCGCAGCATCGGCATCTTTTGGAGAAACCACCATGACTTCATCCGGCAAGAACCAGTGTTTCGTTTACTTCGGCACCTACACGGGAGCCAAGAGCCAGGGCATCTATGTGAGCCGCTTCGATCTGGCGACCGGTCAGCTCGGCGCGCCCGAACTGGCCGCAGCGACGAAGAACCCTTCGTTCGTGGCGATACACCCGAACCACCGTTTCCTTTACGCCGTCGGCGAGTTCTCCAGCGGGGACGGCAAGAAGGGCGGCGTAGTCAGCGCTTTTGCGATCGACCCGGCGTCGGGCAAACTCACGCTGCTCAACCAGCAGCCGGCGGGCGCCGGCGGCGCGCCGTGTTACGTCAGCGTGGACAAGGCCGGCGAGCACGCGCTGGCGGCAAACTACGGGGGCGGCAGCGTCGTGGTGCTCGCCATCAACAAAGACGGCTCGCTCGGCGAGACCGCGGCGTTTGTCCAGCACACCGGCTCGAGCGTCAATCCGAAACGCCAGGCCGGCCCGCACGCCCACGCCATCAACCTCGACGCCGCGAACCGCTTCGCCTTCGTGCCCGACCTCGGCCTCGACAAGGTCATGATTTATCGTTACGGCCCGAAAGGCGCGCTGACGCCGAACGACCCGGCGTTTGCCACCGTCGCGCCCGGCTCCGGCCCGCGGCACATCGCGTTTCACCCCAATGGCCGTTTCGCCTATGTGATCAACGAGATAGCGTGCACGATGACTGCGTTCAGTTACGACGCGAAACGCGGCGAGTTGAGGGAGTTGCAAACGCTCTCGACGCTGCCTGCCGGCGAATCCGTCCTACCTAGTTACAGCACGGCAGAGGTGCTGGTGCATCCGTCGGGAAAGTTCGTCTATGGCTCCAACCGCGGCCACGACACCATCGTGATTTTTGCCGCAGACCCGAAGAGCGGCAAGCTGACGCTCCTCGGCCACGAATCCACGCAAGGCAAGATTCCCCGCTGTTTCGGCATCGACCCGACCGGCGCGTACCTGCTGGCGGCAAACATGGACACACACAATGTGGCTGTTTTCCGCATTGATTTCCAAACCGGCCGGCTGACTCCGACAGGTCAGAGCATCGAGGTGGGCGCGCCGGTGTGCGTGCAGTTTCTACGAATCCAATAACCGGCGGGCCGGCGGTGCGGGGCATTCGCCCGTCTACTGCTCTTCCGGTTGCGCGGCGCCTTTGCCTTCGGCAGGCTGACGGGCCGGCTCAATGTTGGCGTTGCGGGCCTCCGCTTCGAGCCACGCATTGAAGGCAAGTTCGCGCTCGCCGGGCTGGCCGTAGCCAAAGAAATGTTCGCCGAACAGCAACCGATGGCGCAGCGATTTCTCGTCGTCGGCCAGTTTCTTCGGATCAGCCGGCGTACGCTGCTTGACCTGCACGAGCAGGCCGCCCGCGGCGGTATCAACAAACTCGCTCAGTTCGCCCGGCGCCAGGAAATCGCACGCGGACAACACCAGCCGCCCGTAAGGCAGATCGCGCGGCGGATCCGACAGCGTGAACGCCGGCGGCGTCACCGCCTTGAGACCCGCGGCGGTCGCAAGCTGGTCCAGCGCCGGCTTGGGCTTGGCCGCGGAATCGATGGCGGCCTTGAACTTCGCATACTTCTCGTGGCCGTCCTTGCGCGCCAGTTCCTGGGAGCGCATCCGCTTGAGATCTTCGACCACTTTCGGGCGCGCGGCGTCGAACGCCGGCAGTTCGCTGGGCTTCCGCGCGACGAACTGTATGAAATAGACGCCGTCCGGCGCGGGCACCAATTCGTAAGGACTGTCCGCGCTGAGCGTCATGGCGGCGCGCTGGAATTTCGGCGCCGAGATGTATTTCAACTCCTCCTTCTCGCTGAAGAAATCCGTCGTGGCCAGCGCCAGGCCGCGCTGCTGGGCGACGGCGGCGAGGTCGGGCTTCTTCTCGGTCGGGTTGCGCGGGTCGGGCAGGACGGCGTCGTTGATCTGGCTGGCCGCCTCGTTGACCATCTTCATCGCGCGCGGCCGGGCAATCTCTTTGCGGATGTCGTCGCGCACGGCGTCGAGCGGCTTGGCCTGTTTGGTCTTGGGATCGGTGAGAGCTTCTTTTTCCTTTTCGTAGCGTTCCTTGATCTCGGCGTCGGTGACCTGCGCTTTCGGCAAATAATCGTCGAGGCTGAGCTTCAGGTAGCGGACCTTGACGCGCTCCGGAATGCGGTAGGTTTCCTTGTTTTTCTCGAACTCGTCCTGAATCTCCTTGTCCGCCAGCTTGACCTGCGCGGTGTAGTTGGTGGCGCTGAACTCGACCACGGCGATGGAAAGTTTTTCGTTGGCCTCGTCGTAAGCCTGCCGCACGTCGAGCGGTGTCACTTTCGCCGTGCTGGAAATGATGTCCTGCAGCTTGTCAATCGCGAGCTGTTCGGCGACGGCGACGACGAAGTCTTCCTCCGTCATTCCCCACTGCTGCGGCAGGATCGCGTCCTTAAACCGATTGTAACGCTCCGAGTCGAACCCTTTGTCGGTCTGGAACTGGGGCAGTTGGCGGATGAACTCCGCAGCATTTTCCTCCGGCACATCAAGCCCCAGCTCCTGCACTTTGCGTGACATCAGCAGCCGCTGCCACGTGGGCGCCTGTAGCTGCTGCTCCATGCGGCGACGGTCAATCATCTGGCCCTGGCGCAAATAATACATCAGGCAAAACGCGCGCTGTTGGCGGTCAAACTCCGCGTAGGCAACCGCCTTGCCATTCATGCGGCCGGGGCTGGGCCGCGCGAGCCGGCCGCCGGAGCCGCCGCCGGTTTGCGAACCCCAAAACACGAACGTGATGATCACCACGACGGCGATCACGGACCAAATGATTTTTTGATGACGACGAAAGATGTGCAACATAAAGGCTGGCGAAGTTAGCGATGCCGCCGGGAACGGTCAACGAAAAAGGCGGAACGAAAAACGGCACGGACGGCCTGTGAGGCAATCACCCCGCGTCTTGACTCCGCCGCGCCGGGTGCTAGGCTGTGCGCGGACAAGAGCTATGTTTCAAATCATCTTCAACCCAACGAGCGCCGCGGAACTGGCGAAACTGCCGAAAGATAAACAACTTTTGTTGATGAGCCGGTTCGACGAGGTGCCCAAGGACCTCGCCACCGACAACACCGCCAAATACGGCCGGTTCTCCCGCCAGGGCCGGCATCTCTACCGGTTGCGCGAGGGTGATTACCGCATCTACTTCGAGCGCGCCGAGGCGGGCATCGTCGTGCACCGCGTCCTGAGTAAGAACACGCTGAAGGATTTCCTGTTCCGCTCCAAACTCGACGCCGGCGAGGAAACCGAGTTGGAGGAACGCCCCGAATTTTGGAAGATGATTGGCGACACCGGCAAGAAGTAGCCCAATGCTGTCGCCCCGCCCGGTTTACTCGGACTTGAAGTAGTTTCGCATCTTCGGCGTGATGGGTCGGCCAAGCCTCTCCAGCACTTGCAGCATGTCTTCCCAGATGGCGCGGCGGTTTTGCAGCGTGTAGGCGCGCAACACGTAGGCCGGATGATAGGTCGGCATCAGCGGGATGTTGCTGTACAGCAGCCAGTGGCCGCGCAGCTTCGTGATGCCGGTGCTGATGTCCGGCATCAATCCCCGCATGGCGACCGCGCCGAGCGCCACGATCACCTTGGGCTGGATGATGTCAATCTGCGCCTGAAGCCACGGCAGGCACGTTTTCATTTCGTCGCCGGTCGGCTGGCGGTTGCCGCTCTCGCCTGCGGGCATGTTCGGCCGGCACTTCAGGACGTTGCCGATGTAAATGTCGCTGCGCTTGTAGCCCATCGTCTCGATGATCTTGGTGAGCAACTGCCCGGCGCGACCGACGAACGGCTCGCCCTTCGCGTCTTCGTCGGCACCCGGCGCTTCGCCAACAAACATCAGCTCCGATTCCGGATTGCCAACGCCGAACACCACCTGCGTGCGCGACGCGGCAAGATGCTTGCATTTCACGCACGCCAGCGCCTGCTGGCGCAACGAAGCGAGTTTTTCGGTCTTCGTCGTCCCGGCCACGTGGATGCGCTCGGCAAACATGTCGGGTGGTTCGGTACGCGAAGCGGGGACGGGCGGCGGAATTTTCATGGCGGGTGAGGGCATGCCGGATGATGTGGGATGTGTAACAGGAGACCCCGCCGCGACGGCGACGGGCCGGTTCAACGCCTCTAGCGTCTCGCGGCGCACGGGCACGTGCGTGACGCCGGCGCGCTTCATCTCTTCCAGATGGCGAATAGTGACGTCGAGCGCTTCCTGAAATGGGTTCATGTTGTTTTGTCGCCGGCTTCCAACTGCCGGATCAACGCTGCCATATCCTGCGGAAGCGGCGCGGTAAATTCCAGCCGTTTGTTGGCGCGTGGATGGTCGAACGCCAGCGTTTGCGCGTGAAGCATCTGGCGGCCGGCCTGTTTCGCCAGCGGATGCTTGCGCGCGCCGCCGTAAACCCTGTCGCCGACGATCGGATGGCCCATGGCGGCAAGATGGACGCGAATCTGGTGCGTGCGACCGGTGTGCAGCGTGCAAAGCACCAACGCGACGTCGCCGAAAACTTTGACAACCTCAAACTCCGTGAGAGCCTCGCGTCCGCCGTGACTGACGATACGCATTTTTTTGCGGTCGCTGGAGCTGCGGGCGATGGCGCCCTCGATAAAACCACTTTGCCGCCGGGGCACGCCCCAAACCAGCGCCAGATAGCGTTTGGTGACGGTGCGCGCTTTGAACTGCGCCTGCAACGACTGGTGCGCCGCGTCGCGCTTGGCCGCCACGATGCAACCGCTGGTGCCGCCGTCGAGACGATGGACGATGCCCGGCCGCTCGACGCCGCCGATACCACTGAGTTGGCCACGGCAATGGTGCAGCAGCGCGTTCACCAGCGTGTGCGAGCGGTGACCCACAGCCGGGTGGACCACCAACCCCGGCGGTTTGTTAACCACGATCACGTCGGCGTCCTCGTAGAGCACATCGAGTGGAATCGCCTCGGCCTCGACCCCACTTGGTTCCGGAGGCGGGATGACGACCTCGACGATTTCGCCGGGTTGGACGGGGTGGTTGGGCTTGGGATTTGAAATTTGAGATTTGAAATTTGAAATCACAACGCGACCGTCGCGGATCAATTTTTGCAGGAAGGCGCGTGAACGGTCGGGCAACTGGTTGTGCAACCAAATATCCAGCCGCTGGCCGCCGACGTCAGCGCCGGCAACGAACTTCAACCGTTGCTCGTTTGGTTTCGTCCCCATTTCCACCAATCCAAAATCCAAAATCTAAAATCGCTACGCCTTCCGCGTCCGGGGCAGCCGCCACAGGAAGATCGCTGCAGCGAACAGCCAGAAGAGGGCGGTGACCTGCGAGTTGGTCAGATGGCCCGGCCACTGGCGCGGGTTGTCGCCGCGGATGAATTCGATGCTGAAGCGCATCACGGCGTAGAGAATCGCGTAGATCCAAAACACCTGGCCGTCGAACTTGCGGCGCGGGTAGAACCATGACAGCGCGGCGCAAAACGCGAGGTTGGCGGCGGCTTCGTAGAGCTGCGTCGGATGCACGCCGTCGGGAAACGTAGGATGCTTCGCCGGAAAATGCACCGCCCACGGAAACGAGCAATGGTCGCCGTAGCAGCAACCTTCCATGAAGCATCCGAGCCGCCCGAACGCGTGCCCCAGCGGCAGCGCCGGCGTGAACAGGTCCGCCATCCGCCAGTGGGCGATGCCGTGCCGCCGCGCATACCCGATGGTGACAATGACCGCGCAGATAAAGCCGCCGTAGAAAACGAACCCGCTCCGCAACGCGTTGAAGCCGTCGCGATCGTAGTCGCGCAAGAAATCGTGCCAGTAGGCGATGAGGTAAAACAGTTTGCCGCCCAGCATGCCGAAGATGAGCAGGTAGAGCGACAGGTCGAAGATCAGCTCCGTGGGAATGTTTTGCTGGCGGGCGCGCCAGGCCGTCATCCAGATGCCCGCGAGAAAACCGCAGGCGACGAAAACGCCATACCAGTGGACAACGAAACCGCCGAATTGGATCGCAATCGGATGCACGACGTTTACTTAGCAGAATGCCGCGCCCGGCGAAAGGGGGATCGCTGTTTTTTCGCCGCAGTTGCCCCCGACCACATACCAATGATCCGTCTATCCCGCCGCATGGATTGCCACCAGAGTCACATCATCATCCTGCTCTGCGCCGCCACGATAGGTCAGCAGAGTTGTCACCAAAGCATCGCAGGCCGCCTGCGCTTTGGCACCGGCCAGATCACCGAGGACTTTGCCCAACCGTTCACGGCCAAAATCCTCCCCTTGGAGATTCCGACAATCACACATCCCGTCCGTGAAAAGCAGGAGCGTGTCGCCGGAAACGAGCGTGACGGATTGTTCGTCGAGGTCGAAATCGGGAACGACTCCTATCGGCATGCCCGGATTGTATGGAAGTTCGGTGACTTGTCCATGAGCGCTGACCTTGAGCGGAATCTCGTGCCCTGCGCGGGCATAAATGAGTTCCCCGGTACGGTAATTCAGGATGCCATAGATCACCGTCACAAACAGATCGGTCTGTTCGAGACGCGTCAGATACTGGTTGACGTGACGCAGAACCGCGCCGGGCGCTCCGCCGCGCAGGGCTTCCGCGGTGATGAGCGCATGGGTCCGAGCCATATAGATGGCCGCTGGCACTCCCTTGCCTGCGACGTCGCCAATCAACACCCCGATGCGATCGTCGTCCAGCGGGAACACATCGTAGAAGTCACCGCCTACGACGCGCGCCGGGTCCATGCGAGCGCCGAACTCAAAACCCGGGACCTGGGGCAGCGTGTGAGGCAGGATCGAAACCTGGATTCCGGCGGCGAGTTGAAGATCGCGTTCGAGGCGTTCCTTTTCAATGATCTGCGCCTGGGCGGCCTTGAGTTCATCGTAAGCCTTCTGAAGCTGGCGGTTCTTTTCAACCAGATCCCGAAAAGCGGCCGTATCGGAATTCGCCAGCCGCCCGCTCAACACCTTTCCCATGTTATAGGCCATGCGCGGCTGGCGTTGCAAAAGTCCCTCAAAATCGAGGCGGGTCATCACCCACAACTGGCAACGATCTTTGGCCCGGGCGCCAGCGGAACGCTGCCCTTGGAACGTCAGAAGGCTCATTTCGCCCAGGTATTCACCCGGCCCGATGGTCTGGAGAATGCGCTCTTCCGGGGTGTTCATGCCCTTGACCACCTCGACGTGACCGGCAATCACCACGAACAACTCGTTGCCAGCCTCTTGTTCCTGGAAGAGCACGGCCCCCGGCGTCATATCCAGCACACGCAAGGTGGCGGCGAGACGTTCCAGTTCACTGGCCGGCAATCCACTGAAGAGAGGAACGCGAAGCAGCAGGTCTGTATTCATAATTCACGCCGCCGAATCGCACTCAATGGGAGCCATGATCACAAGGCATTCTTATGGGTATAAACGACGTCTCACGAAATCCGCCGGCTGGCTTTCAGTCCAAATGCCGAAGGAACTGTTTTGCAGCCTCCACGAAAGGCGACAGCGGCGGAACTTCGTTCGGATCAATGATGCAGTCAATGACGGTGGTCTTGCCCGAAGCAATTGCTTCCGGCAGGAGGCGTTTGAGTTCGCCGGGCTTCTCGACCACGTGCCCCACCGCGCCCAAGCCTTCCGCCACTTTCGCCGCGTTGATTTTGCGAAACCGGGTGGCGACGGTGTTCTGACCCAGGCTGAAGGTCTGGAGATCATGAACCAAGCCGAGCTTCTGGTTGTTCAAGATGACATAAACCACCGGGATGTCATTATGGACCGCCGTGGCGATTTCCATGCCGTTCATGAGGAAGCAGCCGTCGCCGGCAAGACAAACCACGGGACGCCGGCCGGCCGCCAGTTTGCCTCCGACCGCCGCGGCAATCCCATAGCCCATGGTGAGCATGCCGAACGGTGTGATGACCGAGCCGGGCCGACGAAACTTCATGTAGTGGATCACCCAGTTGATCGAATTGCCCACGTCCACAAAGAGAATCGCATCGTCGGGCAGGGTTTCTTGCAGCTCCCGAATGATGCGCTGGGGTTTGAGCGGCACGCTGTCCGAATCGAGTTTCGCCGGATCGAGGCACGTGCCCACTTTGGCCCGGAGTTCTTCCACGGCCTTCACCCGCTCTTCCCATTGCGTCTGGCTCCCGGCGAGATGACGCAACACGCGAAACGCAATCTCATTGGCGATGGTGCGCGCGTCGCCAACCAGCGGAATCTGCGTGAGGTAGTTCTTGCCGATTTCGGCCGGATCAATATTGACGTGGATAAGGCATTTCGACGGCGCCAGACGCGGGTCCCACGACAGGGTGGTCATTTGATTCAAACTCGCCCCCACGACGAGGAGCACGTCCGTCTGGCCGGACCGCAGGTAGTTTTCCGCCAGTGGCGAGCCGCATAGACCCAGCACGCCCAGCGCCAGCGGATGGTCCTCGGGGAACGCGCCCTTGGCCTTGGGCGTGGTGGCCACGGGCAGGTTGAGCATCTCCGCGAGTTCCTTCAGGTCGTCACAGGCCCCGGAAGAGATGGCGCCGGAACCAATCAGCATGGCGGGATGCCGGGCCTGAACGAGTTGTTCGGCAGCATCAATCACCAATCGCCGGTCGAAGTATTCCGCTGGCACGCGAAAGGTGGAGGTGGCCACGGCGTCAAATTCGATCTCCGCCATCTGAATGTCCTTGGGCAGGCTGAGATGGACGGGCCCTTTCTTGCCTGTCATGGCCACGCGCAGCGCGGCCTGCAAATCCTCGACCGCCTTGTGCCGGGAGATGATCATGCTCGAGTGTTTGGTGATCGGCTCGAACATCTTGACCGAGTCAATGCCTTCCTTGGAAGAATCCTGAAAGGCGCCTTTGCCATACATGGAAGTCTCGACCTGGCCGGTCAGAACAAGGATCGGCACATTGTCCATGTAGGCGTTGGCCACACCGCTGACGAGGTTGGTGGCGCCGGGACCGGAGGTGGCAAAGCAGGCGCCAAACCCGCCTTTGACGCGCGCGTAGCCATCCGCCATGAAGGCCGCGCCCTCCTCGTGTTTGGCCAGGATGGGGCGAACGACCTTGTTGCGGTTCGTGGCGGCCAGCAGCGGCACGATGGTGGTGCCTGGAATTCCGAACATGTATTCCACACCCTCGGATTCCAAAAACTTCAGGATGACGTCGGCAACCGTGGTTTTCATGGGGAGAAAAGATCAGAGGTCAGGCCGCGCTCTGTGCGGCTTCTTCGACGGATGGGAACACAGGAATAATATTGGTGAATCCAGCAGTCTCCAGAACTTCATAGACATATCCGGTCTTGGCGCACACGATCAGCAACTGGCCTCCGGCCTTTTTGAGCGCCTTGGCCACGACCAACAGCACGCGCAGTCCGGCACTGGAGATGTATTTGGTCGCGGCGCAATCGCAAATGATGTTGCGCGCGCCGCCGGCTACAATGGCCTGGAGGGTGGCTTCAATGTCTCGAGACGAGAGAGAGTCAACCCGTTCTAATAACTTGACGACGGTGGCGTTGGGCAGGTTTTGAGTCTCCATAAATCACCTCAATCCGATCGCCGCAAAAAGAACACGACCCGGAGTCGCTGGGGTGCGGCTGATGCTCGCCAGTCTGAGCGTTGCCACGAAGGCTGACAAGGGAAATATCGAGCCATCACCCGCCGTGCGCCCTCAGCATCGAATGGCAATGATGAGGCGGTTGCGTCCGTCGCGGCGTTCGTAGCGCATGTCTTCAGCGAACTTGCGGACCAGATGAATTCCAAGGCCGCCGGGGGTGCGTTGTTCGGCCGGAAGATGGACGTCCGGATCCGGGGCGGTGAGGGGATTGAACTCGTGGCCGTCGTCTTCGATGGTCAGGACAAGCCGTTGGGGCAAAACTTCCACGCGCAGTAATATTTCGTGTGTGGCGTCGTCCTTGTAGCCGAACTTGAGAGTATTCGTGACCATCTCCTCGATGGCGAGGTTGGCGACGTAAGACGCCTGTCCGTTGACGCCGTGCGCTTCGATGAAGCGCATGGCCTCTTCCGTCACACGGCCAAGATCGGGCAGACTGTTTGGGAAGCGGCGTTCAAAAACGTTTGGCGGCTCCGTGTTCATCGAAACAGGCGATCTCCTCATTCACGGTCCGGCACACAAGGTCCCGGACGCTTTGCGAGCCAGGCAGATCGCGCTTGCGGGTTTCTGCGCTGGCCTTGACATGGTGTTTTAATGGACGCAGCCAGTCTATGAGTCCCGCGATGAACCGACAACCGAAAAGAGCGCGGCGCAGATTCTCCATCCTGGCGCCCGCCGTTGCCGGTTGATCATGCGTGGCAGTCGGGGGACGGTTGCGCTTGCTTCCGGTGGCGCAAATCAAGTATCAGTTTTGTCCACGGCTTCAACGCGAATATAATGCAAGTTCTCAAACGAATCCTGCTGTCGCTGGTCCTGCTGGGAGCGGCGGCATCGACGCTGCTGCTGTCCGATCTCCACTCGCGAGAAGGTGAGCGCGCCAAAAACCAGTCGATCCGGACCAGGATTCCTGTGGCGATGCTCAAGCACGCCTCGAACCTGTTGCTGGACGAGGTCGAGCGCGGCGTACTGCAGAAGCTCGCCGCCGAAGGTTACAAGGACGGCGAGCAAATCGCGTTGCAACGGTTCACCGCCGAGGGGGATTTGCCCACCGCAAACGCCATTGCCCAACATGTCGCGGACGGCAGTTTCAAGCTGGCCATTACCATCAGCACGCTCTCGCTCCAATGCGTGGCCAACGCCAACAAGAACGGCCGCGTCATTCACGTCTTCGGCGGTGTGACGGATCCGGCCGGCGCGGGCGTGGGTATTCAGCAAATGAACTCGACCAACAAGCCGCCGTGGCTGGCCGGCATCGGCACGTTCCAGCCCGTGGAACAAATCTTCCGCGAGGCCAAGCGGCTATGGCCCGGCTTGAAAGTCGTCGGCGTGGTGTGGAACCCCGCCGAGCGCAACTCGGAGGCCTGCACGCTCAAGGCCCGCCAGATTTGCCGCGAACTGGGCATGGAACTTCTCGAAGCGAACGTGGACCAGAGCAAGGACGTGCGCGAGGCCGCCGATTCGCTGGTGTCCCGCGGCGCGCAGGCATTCTGGACCGGGGCGGATGTCACCGTAATGAGCGCCACCGCCGCGCTGTGCGAAACGGCCCTCAAGGCGAAAGTTCCCGTCTTCTCCAACACCAGCGGTCAGGTGCGTGAAGGCACGCTGTTCGATCTTGGCGCGAACTATCTGGAGGTGGGCCAGCGCATCGCTGAAATCGCCTCCGCCATCCTCGGCGGACAGAATCCCGCGACCATGGTCGTCACCAACTTCATGCCGGAGCGGGTCATGCTGAACAAGCAGGTCCTGAAAAAGATGCGCGACCCGTGGCGATTCACCGACGACATTGTTTCACGCGCCGCCTTGATCCTTGGCAAGGATGGCAGCGTCGAAAAAGATATCAGCAAGTCCGCATCGGCTGCCGCCGTGCCCGGGCCGCGCGCTGTTGTTTCACCGACGGAGCATCCGTTCAAGATTGGCCTTGCCTACTTCGGCCCCGATGAGGGCACGGACAGCGCCATCGCTGGGCTGATGGACGGGTTGCGCAAACTCGGAATTGTCGAGGGGCGCAACCTCACGGTTCAAAAGGTCCACGCCAACGGCGAGATTAGCGGCATCCCAACCATGATCCAATCGCTCGAAGCGGGTGACGTGGACGTCATCGTTCCGTTTTCGACGCCGGTGATCACTGGCGCTTGCGCCACCGTGCGCCGCAAGCCGGTCGTGTTCACCTATTGCTCCGACCCGATTGCCGCCGGCACGGGCAGGAGTTTCGAGGATCACCTGCCGTTTGTGACCGGCATCGGCTCCTTCCCGCCCGTCGAGGACGGGGTCGCCGTGTTGAAGCTGATCTTCCCCAAGCTCCAGCGGCTCGGCACGCTCTACAATAACGCCGAGGCCAATTCGGTGAAGGTCGTTTCGGTGCTGCGCGAGATCTGCGGCAAGAACGGCATCCAACTGATCGAGGCCATCGCCAACAATACGAGCGAGGTGGTGCAAGCGGCGCAATCGCTCGGCGCTCGCGGCGCGGAGGCGGTGTATCTTCCCGGCGACAATACCGCTTACCAGGCGTTCGATGGTCTTGTGGGCCAACTGACCACGGCAAAAATCCCGTTGGTGATTGATGCGCCGGAATACAGCCATCGCGGCGCACTGGCGGTGGTGGGCGTCGGCTACTACCAGAGCGGTGTTGCCGCCGCCGAGCCGTTGGCGCGCGTGCTGCGGGGCGAGACGCCGGCAAAGATTCCGATGCGAAATGTCACGGACAAGAAGGTGATCTTCAACCAGGACGTGGCGCGCAAACTGGCTGTGCGATTCCCGCCGGAGGTGCTGGCCATGCAAACGGTTGAAACGCCCGCCGCAACCCCGGCCGCGCCACCGCTGGCAAAACCCTGGCTGATTCAGCAGGTGTCTTACATCGAATCGGTCCTGGTAGAAGACGCGATGCATGGATTTGCAGACGGTTTGAAGGAGGCGGGTTTGAGAGAGGGAACAGATTTCAAGATCAAGACACTCAGCGCGCAAGGCGACATGGCCTCTTTGGGCATGCTTTACGATTCCGCCAAAACCGCCAATGTTGATCTTTACATGGTCTATGGCACGCCGACGCTCCAGACCGCCGTCCAGAAAGTCCGGAACACGCCCGTCATGTTTACGGTGGTGGCAGACCCGTTCGTGGCGGGCGCGGGCAAGTCCGACCAGGACCATCTGCCGAACATCACCGGCGTTTACACGCTAGGCCCCTATCGAGAGATGGCGGAGTTGTTGCGAACACACTTCCCGCAGATCAAGCGCGTCGGCACGTTGTTTTGTCCCGCGGAGGTCAACTCGGTGGTTAACAAGTACATGTTCACCCGCGAAGCCGTCCGCTGCGGGTTGACGGTGGAGACCGTTGCGGCCAATACCGCGAGCGAGTTGCCCGACGCGGCGATGGCCTTGTGCGGCCGCCACATTGATGCTGTGGTTCAGGTCATTGACAACCTTTCCAGCGCCGGCTTTCCCACCATCGCGCGGGCGGCGGCGCAAGCGCGGTTGCCCGTGTTCGCCTGCCACGGTGACGGCGTCAAACATGGCGCGGCAGTCGCCTTGGCGCGCGACTATTACGACGCGGGGCGCGAAACGGCGCTCAAGGCGGCGCGCGTGATGCGCGGCGAAAGCCCGGCGCAGATTCCGTTTTCACCGCCGACCAAGGTGCTGAAGCTGGTAAACCTGAAGAGCGCCCAAGACAGCCATCTGGTCATTCCCGAAGCATGGCTTCGAGAAGCAAAACAAGTCACCGGCACGACCCAACCTTGACCCGCGCCGCCTATGGAAATCACCCGCACAGCCCGCGCCGACCAATTCGAGATCAAGCTGAAAGGCCGGATGGACGCCATGTGGAGCGACCACGTCGCCAGCGCGCTGGCCGAATGCGTGCGCGGCGGGCAACACGCCATCGCGGTAGACATGGCGGAAGTGGATTACATCAGCTCTGCCGGCATTCGCATCCTCGTGCTCTACGCACGGCAGATCAAGGGCATCCAGGGGCGGTTTGTTGTCATTAATGCTTCAGTCAACGTCCGGAAGGTTCTGGAGCTAGCCGGACTCAAGGCGCTGCTGCACGCCGAAGGCGGACTGGCAGCGAAATCGCCGACCACCGCCACCGAACCTTGCGCGCGGAAAATCGCATTCCCGCAAGCCGGCGCGATGGCGAATGTGTTCGATTTGCAGGAAGGCGCGGTGCTGCGCGTTCAAGGGCTCGGCAACCCCGTGCCGTGGCTCGAAGGCAGGGCGCAGCCCGACGCGTATTCTGCGATTGAGTTCCCCGCCAACGTCATGGGCATCGGCCTGGGCGCTTTCAGTTCCGGCGATCCATCGGACACCGGGCACTTCGGGGAATTTCTTGCCGCCGCAGGGGCCGCGGTTTGCCAGCCGGCCGACGGTTCGAACAAGCCCGACTACATGCTGGTCCAGGGCGCGCTGACCCCGGCGATGAAGGTGGCTTATGGCATGTCCGGACGCGGCGCTTTCGCGCGACTGGTGCGGTTCGACAAGGGCGCGCCGCATTCGAGTTTGCCGCTGAGTGCCGTTGCGAAGACCTGTCTGGAGGCCGTCAACAGCGACGCCGTTGGCATCGTCATGGTGGCGGAGACGGCTGCATTGGTGGGCGCGTCGCTCCAAAAAACTCCGTCGAGCCAGACGGCAGAAGGCCATGCGAAGAACATCTTCGCCTTTCCCGAAATTCGCGACTGGCTGAGCTTCACCGCTGAGGCGGCATTTGCCAATTCCACTTGTCTCATCGTCGGCTTCGCTGCCAGCAAGGCCCGCAGTTCCGGTTTCAATCTGCTCAAGCCGCTGGTGGCGTCGGGTGAACTTTACGGCCATTTTCACGCGGCGGCGTTTCCGTATCGTCCGTTGCGCAAAGGCAAGGTGGACCTGAGCGAAGCCGTCCAGCCACTGTTTGAGACCGAGAACGTCCTCGGCCTGCTGCATCTCCTGAACGATTGGCGTGAGGTCAGCGGCGCGGGCGAGAGCCGTTTCCTGCGCGGCGCCTGCTGGTGCGCGCCGTTGGCGACCTGAACTAAAAACTGTCATGACCCTGTTGCTTGGAGCACTGACTATCGGCCTGATCCTGTCGCTGTTGGCGCTGGGCGTCTATATCAGCTACCGCGTTTTCGACATTGCCGATATCACCGTGGATGGATCCATCACGTTCGGCGCGGCCATCTGCGCCGTGTTGCTTGTCAACCGGGTCAATCCGCTGCTCGCCACGTTTGCCGGCTTTTCCGGGGGCGTGTTGGCGGGCACCGTCACTGGCATCTTGCAGGCGAAGTTCAAGATCAACCCACTGCTGTCGGGCATCCTGGTCATGACGGGCCTTTACTCGGTGAATCTGCACGTCATGGGCAAGAGCAACATCCCGCTCCTGTCGGCCGGCAGTTTAACCACGTGGGCGGACACGGCGGGCCAGGCATGGTTCGGCTCGCAGGAGGTCAATGTCATAGGCTGGATGATCAGTGCGCGCGACCTCGTCACATTGATCATGGTCATCGTCATCATCATAGTCGCCTGTCTGGCTCTGTATTGGTTCTTACGCACCGACCTGGGCACGGCCATGCGCGCTTCGGGCGACAATCCGCAAATGGTTCGCGCCTTGGGCGTCAACGTCGAACGTTACCGCATCATGGGCCTGGCGCTCTCCAACGGCCTCGTCGCGCTCTCCGGCGCGTTGCTGGCCCAGTATCAAGGCTTTGCTGACGCGCAAATGGGCATCGGCACGATCGTCTGGGGTCTGGCCAGTGTCATCATCGGCGAGTCGCTCACCGGCTCGCGCAGCCTCGGTCTGGCAATTTACGGGGCGATCGCAGGGTCCGTGCTATTCCGATTGCTCGTCGCCATCGCGCTGCGCTGGGGATTGAACCCGAACGACCTCAAGCTGGTGACGGCGTTGTTCGTTTTCGCGGCGCTGGTGCTGCCGCGACTGTTGAAACGAAGGAAACATTCCGCCGCCGTCGCCAAGCCGCAAAAACAGCCCTAAGGGATGCCATGCTTACCATCCGCAACATCCGCAAGACCTTCAACGCCGGCACCGTCAATGAGGTTCGCGCACTGCGCGGCGTCAGCATCGACATTCCCGATGGAGCGTT
Organism: uncultured bacterium; assembly: GCA_903870275.1. Classification (GTDB taxonomy): domain Bacteria; phylum Verrucomicrobiota; class Verrucomicrobiia; order CAIQCK01; family CAIQCK01; genus CAIQCK01. The sequence continues at coordinate 43,326 of CAIQCK010000034.1, forward strand.
TCTGGTCATTCTCGGCGGCAACGGCTCTGGCAAATCCACCCTCTTGAACGCCGTCGCTGGCGCCTACCCGCTGGACGAAGGCGAGATTCACCTCGCTGGCCACAATGTCACGCGCTGGCAGGAACATCAACGCGCGCGGCTGATCGGGCGCGTTTTTCAAAACCCGTTTACCGGCACCGCGCCGAACATGTCCATCGCCGAAAACTTCGCGCTCGCCGCCCGGCGCGGCCAGAAACGCGGATTGCGCTGGGCGCTCTCAAAGGGTCTTTTGAACGATCTGCGCGATCAGGTAAAACAGTTGAGAATGGGCCTCGAAGACCGGCTCGACAACTCCATCGGCACCCTTTCCGGCGGCCAACGGCAGGCGCTCACGCTTCTGATGGCCACGTGGATCAAACCGACGCTGCTGTTGCTCGACGAACACACCGCCGCGCTCGACCCCAAGACCGCCGACCAGCTCATCCGCGTCACCGAGGAAATCGTCACCCGCCACAAGCTCACCACACTCATGGTGACGCACTCCATGCAGCAGGCCGTCAACCTCGGCGACCTCATCGTCATGATGCACCGGGGTTCTGTGGCCTACCGATTCGAAGGCGCAGACAAGCAACGGCTGCGCGTCGAGGACCTGCTGGCACGCTTCGAAGAATTGCGCCGGCGGGAAATGCTGGACGAAAGCGTCGCGAATTTGCTAGAGGAAACCTACATTTAGGTAGAACGTCCATGCAACAAGCCCATGCAAACCTCCCGTTGAACCGGGAGTAGCGAAAGGAAATCCATGCTGGAGATCACCGTCGAAAATCAACCGGAAGGACGCGTTCGGGTCGCTCTGAGCGGTCGTTTGGACACCCAGACCTACGCCCAGTGCGAAGAGCGCCTACAACCACTGCTCACAGCCAGAACCCGCGTGCTGATCCTGGACATGGCCGGCCTTGACTACATCAGCAGCATGGGACTGCGGGTTTTGATGAAGACCACCCGGGCTCTTGGCGCGGTTGGCGGCAAGTGCATCCTCACGCGTCTCCAGCCGCCGATCCGCAAGGTCATTGAGATCGCCAACGCCCTGCCGAAGGAAGCCGTCTTCGCCAGCGTCGAGGAAGCCGATCGTTATCTGGATATCATGCAGCAACGCGCGCGCGAGGAAGCCTCGAAACCCGCAAGGCCCGGGCAATGAACTTGCGTCCCCAAGGCAAGGGGATAGGGTGTCCGTGTCATCAGGTGGTCCATAGCATCCGAGCGGCGCGCGTTTAAAAAAGCGAGTTCGTGTGGCAGCAAGAACCGTGCAAAAAGGTTGATATGCAGTGGTTTCGCGACCTGCCGATCAAACAGAAGTTGTCGCTGGTGGTCATGCTTGCCAGCACCGTGGCCTTGTCACTGGCATGCATGATCCTGATCGCGACGGAGATCATTACCTTCCGGCGGGAGATGGCCAACAGCTGGATCGTGCTGGCCCAAGGCATTGGTTACAACGCCACCGCCGCCCTGGCCCGCAACGATTCGGCAGCCGCCACAGAGACCCTGAGCGCTCTCAGGGTCGAGTCGCACGTCATCTGCGCCTGTCTCTACGCGAAGGACGGCACCCTCTTTGCCCAATACGTCCGCGGAGAATCGAAGATCGCCTTTCCCGCCAAGCCGGGGCCGGATGGCTACGTGTTTGAGAAAGACTGCCTGACGTTGTTCCGGCCTGTCACTCAAAACAAGCAACGGGTGGCGACGATCTACGTTCGGGCCGACCTCGAAGCCATGTATGCCCGGCTTGGATTGTATGCGGGCGTCGTCGTCCTGGTGCTCCTGGCGGCCTTGTTCGTGGCTTTCGCCTTCTCCGCCATCCTGCAACGAATCATCGCACAGCCGATCCTGACGCTGGCGGCCACCGCCAAGATGATTTCGGAAAGGAAAGACTACTCCGTCCGCGCCGAGGCGCGCGGCCAGGACGAATTGGGCGTGCTCACCAACGGTTTCAACCAGATGCTCGCCAGCATCCAGGAGCGCGAGACCGCCTTGAGCCAGACCAACATGGCCTTCCGGCAGGAGATCGCCGAGCGCATTCGCGCGCAGGAAGAGTTGACCCGGCTCAACGAAACCCTCGAACAGCGCGTCGCGGAGCGGACCCGCGAAGCCGTCGAAGCCAACCGCGCCAAGAGCGAATTCCTGGCCAACATGAGCCATGAACTGCGCACGCCGCTGAACTCGGTTATCGGCTTCGCCAACATCCTGCTCAAGAACAAGAACAACAACCTGCGCCAAGACGAGCTGACGTTCCTGGACCGCATTGCCGCCAACGGAAAACACCTCCTCAATCTCATCAATCAGATTCTCGACCTATCCAAGATTGAAGCCCGAAAGGTGGAATTGGAACTCGCCGCGGTCGCGTTGGACGTGATGGTTCGCGAGGTGCTCGCGCAACTGGAGGGCCAGGTCCGCGGCCGAGATGTTCGCCTGGTCGCCGAACTGCCGCCGTCCGTCGCCTCCTTCGAAACCGATGGCGTCAAGCTCCGGCAAGTCCTGATCAATCTCGTGGGTAACGCCCTGAAGTTCACGGAAACCGGCCGCGTTGCCGTTCGCCTCATTACCGACCCCGCCACGGGCCGCCCCACGCGCATCGATGTCGCCGATACCGGCATCGGCATCCCGAAGGAACGGCTCGGCGTGATCTTCGAAGCGTTCCAGCAAGCCGACGTCAGCACCGCGCGCAAATACGGCGGCACCGGCTTGGGGTTGACGATCTCGCAAGCCCTTTGCCAACTCATGGGCTACCACATCGAAGTCACCAGCGAAGTGGACAAAGGTTCCACCTTCAGCATTCTCCTGACGCCGTCCGCCGCGCGTCCGCCGGGCCAGTCCGGCGCCCCTCCGGGCGCGGCACACGCTGGGGTCAGAGGTTTCTCGACCGTGCATGGGAAAACCCTGCATGAGTGGAGCGGCCTGAAAACTAAAATCGTGCTCGTCATTGACGACGAACCGGATGCGCGCCTGTTGCTGACGCACATCATTGAGGACTGCGACTGCCGAGTCCTCACCGCCGGCTCCGGCCAGGAAGGTCTCCGCATGGCCAGGGAAATCCAGCCGGATCTCATCACCCTCGACCTCCTGATGCCGCGGATGGACGGCTGGCAGGTGCTGCACGCGATCAAAACCGACCCGCAGCTCGCCCACATCCCGGTCGTGGTCATCAGCGTGGCGGCCCGCGAGAAAAGAGGCGCTGTCTTCGGCGCGATGGATGTGCTTCAAAAGCCCGTCACCCGCGAGGACTTTCTGCCCGTGCTCAAACGGATGTTGCGGGCCGGACGAGGGAGGGTTCTGGTGGTGGACGATGCCGCCGACGACCGCCGCATCTTGACCAACTACCTGTCGGAAGAAGACGTGGAAATCGAAACCGCTGTCAACGGTTTGGACGGTCTGGGGAAACTCGAACGATTTGCGCCCGACCTCATCATCCTCGACCTCCTCATGCCAGGCATGGACGGGATGACCTTCCTCAACAGAATCCGCAACGATACCCGCTATCGCCAGACGCCCGTCATCATCTGCACCGTCAAGGAGTTGAATCCGACGGAAAAACTGCGCCTCGATCAGCAAGCCCAAGCCGTCCTTCAAAAGGCCGAAGATCTGGAAAGAGAACTCAAGCGCGTTTTGCACGAACTGTTGAGGCACCCGTCTGCCGGCGGCTGGCGACCGGCGGCCGGGAGGGCTTCGCCGTCCGGCTGATGCTCATCGCAAACCCGTAAACAATCCTGCGGCATTATGAAAAAGATTGCTGTAGTCGAGGACAACCCGGACAACCGCCTTCTCGTGCGGGTCATGCTGGAAGGTTTTTACGATGTTACCGCCTACGAAACCGGTGTCGAGGCGCTGGGCGGATTCAAACGCCAGAAACCCGACCTGATCTTGCTCGACATATCGCTGCCGCAAATGGATGGCACGGAAGTTCTGCGCCGTCTTCGCGCCGACAGCGGTCTGCGCGGTATTCCCGTCATCGCCCTCACGGCCCACGCCATGGCGGGAGACCGCGAGAAATATCTCGGCGCGGGCTTCAACGATTACATCGCCAAGCCGATCCTCGACGGAAACCTCTTCCTGACCGCCATCGAGCGCGCCCTGCCCGGCGCCGCCGCCTGAACGCCCCAGCCTCGTTTTGCAGACAACGAATCCTTGAACCGCGCCCAATATTGTCCGACACTTCACGCCGATATGAACAACCGCACTGGCCTTTCCCGCAGAGACTTCATCGCGCGCGCCGCGCTCGGCGCCTCCGCTGCCGCGTTCTGGCGCGGCGTTCCACGCGCGTTCGGCGCGGAGCCATTCCCACCGCCGATTGCCCTGTTCAGCAAAGTCTATCAAGAGTTGAAACTCGACTTCGACCAGGCTGCCGAACTGACGGCGGAAGCCGGCCTCGACGGCGTGGACTGCCCTGTGCGGCCGAAGGGTGAGATCGAGCCGGAGCGCGCGGCCGATGACATGCCGCGTTACGCCGAAGCGCTGCGGAAACACCGCGTGGGCCTGCTGTTGTTGACCACCGGGATCAGCAGCGTCGCCACGCCGCACACGGAATCCGTCCTGCGCACGGCCAAGCAACTCGGCATCCGTTACTATCGGCTCGGTTTCAGCACGGTCACCAAACAGAAGCTCTCCGGAACGCCTTTATCCGAAATCAAAGCCCAGTTGCGCGAACTGGCCGCATTGAACCAACAGCTCGGTCTCACCGGCGTGATCCAGAATCACTCGCCGTCCGGGCGCAGCACCTACGTCGGCGGCGATCTCAATGAGATGTTCGAGATCGTGAAGGATTTCAATCCCGACCAGATCGGCGTCGCGTTCGACCTGGGCCACGCCCTCGTCGTCCACGGCGACGACTGGCCCGCTCGTTTCGAGCTGCTCAAACCGCACATCAAGCTCGCCTACGTCAAAGACGTGAAGCGTCCGCACGACTTCTGCCGCTTCGGCGACGGCGAGTTCGGCCAAACCGACTTCTTCAAGCGGCTCAAGCGGATGGGCCTCACCGCGCCGCTCTCCATGCACATCGAGTATGAGTGGATCCCCAAAGGCCAGCCGAAGACGCGCGCCGACCTGTTGAAAGTGCTGCAACACAGCCAGCGCACGCTCCGCCGCTGGTTGGCTGACGCGTGAGACGGGCGAAGCTGTCGCGCCTTTGTCGTGCTTGTTCGCGTGGCGGTCCGGCCAAAGCTTGGTTGGTGAAATCCTTGCATTGGCGGACGGCTTTCGCTACAGTCCGCGCCGAAAATTCATGAAAAAACTTGTTGTTTCCGCAATTTTTTTGGCAGCGTTCGTCATCGCGAGCGGGCCGCTCTTCGCCGCCGGGCCGGCGCGCGACGCCTCGGACCTTTTCCTGCGCGCCTACCTTCAGATTCAAGAAGGTGACAATGCCTTCGAGAAAGGCGATTACGCCGCCGCCCAGACGCGTTTCAAGGACGCGCTCGCCGTGCTCAAGGACATTGAGTCCGTTCAACCCGATTGGAACCCGCACATCATCAGCTTCCGCGAGCGTTACTGCGACCAGCGCATCGCCGAAGCCAAGGCGCGGCTCGCCGGCGGCTCGCCGCCGGCGCAAAAACCGGCCGCAACCGTCCAGACGCCGGCCTTGCCGCCGCGACCGATGACGGCTGCCGCCGCCGGACCGCCCGGATCGGAGCAGTCCCGCGACCTTTCGATGGAAGTGGAACGTTTGCGCGAGCAGGTTCGCCGCATGCAGGCCGAGCGCGCCGGCGCGACGCCGGCCGGCCCGTCAACATCCGCGCCCGCGCCGTCGCCGGCAGCCGCTGACAACGACCACGTGCGGAAGTTGGAAACCGAACTGGCCGACATGCGGAAACAGTTGCAGGAATTCATCGGCGAAAAAAATCAAGCGCCGCCGCCCATGCCGCTGCCGAGTGGCGACACGCAACGCGTGACCGAGATGGCCGACCGGATGGCGACGCTGCGTTCGCAGCTCCAGCAATTGCTCGCCGAGCGTTCGCAGTGGGAACAGTCGCGTCAGGATTTGGCGCGGCTGCAAGCCGAGCGTGCCTCGCTGCTCAGCCAGTTGCAGGAAAAAGACCAGCACATTGCCGCCGGCCCCTCCGCGCTGGATGCCAGCCAGTCGAAGGCTCTCTCGGAACAGTTGGCGCAATCGGCCCGCGCCATTCAGGTGTTGCGCTCCGAAAGCAAACAGCTCTCGCTCGAACTCAGCGCCGCCCAAAACGAGGCGCGCGACCAGGCCGCCAAGGCCGCCCAACTTGCGCCGGCCGCCAGCCAGCTTGCCGCCTCGAAGGCGGAGATCGCGAAGATGCGCGAGGAGCTTGCCGCCAAACAACAAGCCCTCGCCGTCAAGAGCCAGGAGACCGCCCGCGCGCAGCAGCAGGTTCAGGATGTCGCCGCGCTTCAGCAAACCAACGCCATCCTCCAGCTTTCGCTCGGTAAAGTGGAATCGATCGCCGTTCGCAGCAAGTCACACGAACAGGAATCGGTTGCGCAACTTGACCGGCTCAAGCGGCAGGTGCAGGAAGCGCAAGCCCAGCTCGCCGCAGCCCAGGGCAAGGAGGCGGAGACCGCGAAGATGCGCGAGCAACTCGCCGCCAAGAGCCGCGAGGCGGCGCGCGCGCAGGAACAGGCGCAGGACGTTGCCGCGCTCCGGCGGACCAATGCCAGTTTTCGCCTCTCCATGAGCAAAGCCGACGCGCTCGCCTCCGTCGCGCTGGCCCGCGAGCAGGAGTCAGCAGCGCAACTCGACCGGGTCAAGCAACAGGTGCAGGAAGCGCAAGCCCATCTCGCCGATGCCCGGCGCGTGAAGGAAAAATCCAGTTCGACGGAGTCCGCCGACCGCGCACGGCTGGCGCAACTCGACGCTTTGAAGCGGAAGCTGGAAGAGGCCGAACATCGCGCCGCCGCCGCCGCGGAGGATCGGGCGGTGCTGGCAAGAGAAAGAGACGTGCTCCGCCAGGCGGTCGAAAAGAAGACGACCGAATACCAAAAACTCACCGACAGCACCGCCGCCGACCGCAAGAAATCGGCTGAGTTGGAAAAGAATCTTTCTGAGCTGAACCGCCACATCGCCGCGCTGGAGCTGACCAGCCGCCGGCTCCTGCCGGACGAAGAAGCATTCCTGAATAAAACCGAGGTGCTGGTTCAGCCGCCCACCGGCACCGGTGTCAACGGTGAGATCACTGCCAATGTCCGCCGCGCCAAGGAACGCGCTCTGGCGCAGGTTGCCGCGTTGGATTCAAACGCCCACCTTCCATCCCGTCCCGCGCCGACGTTCGCCCAGGCGCCGGCCGCGCCCGACTCAAACCGCGTCGGCAGCGACGCCACCAACACCACCGCCCGGCCCGGCCCGTCACAAGCGGCAACGCCCTCGCCGCAGTCCGCAGCGCCTTCCGCGGTGTCGCAGCTTCCGGCGGAGTTGAAGCCGCTGGTGGATGAAGCCCGCGCCCTTTACACCCAGAAAAAATTCGAGGAGGCCGCCGCCAAATACCGAGAGCTTCTCAAGCGCGACCCGGAAAACCTCTATGGCCTCTCCAATCTCGCAGTCATCCGCTTCCAGCAGGACCGGCTCGAAGAAGCCGAGCATCTGCTCAACCGCGCGCTCCAGATCGCGCCCAACGATGCTTTTTCCCACGCCACCATCGGCTCCATTTACTTCAAGCTGAACCGCATTGACGAGGCGATTGATGAGTTGGGTCTCGCGATCAAACTGAATCGCAACAATGCGGAAGCTTATAATTACTACGGCATCGCGTGTTGGAAAAAGGGCTGGCATTCCGCGGCAGTGAACGCGCTGTATAGCGCCATCGAAATCAAGCCCGACTATGCCGATGCTCACTATAATCTTGCCCTTATCTTCTCCGAGAAACAATCGGACACCCCGCTTGCCAAATTCCACTACCGCAAAGCGCTCGACCTTGGCCGTCCGCGCGATCTCAATCTGGAAAAAATCCTGGTTGGCAATAGGTCGGCGCCGTAAGCCGGAACCGGCGGCGCGTCAGGCAGGGACGGCGCCGCTGCGCCGTTCGCGCACTCTTCGCGGATGACAACAGCCTTCGGACGCCGCAGCGTGGCGTCCCCTTCCCCGTTTTGGACCGCCATGTAAAATGTCCGGTCCAGATCTTCCGCGACAGCCGCAGACAACTGCCGGCTCGCTTTAGTGCCGCGAATCCGCCAGACTCCGCGCTGAGGAGGCAACCGACTCCGGCAACCATTGGGAGACGACGATGAAGATAAACGCGCGAAGCTTGTGGATGACGATGGTGGTGGCGATGTTTGCGCATCACGCCGGCACGGCGGCGGAATCGGAGCGATGGACGCCGTTCCACCTGCCGTGGGAATCGCCGGACGGCTCGGTGACGGACGCGCGGTTTCTGCTCGACGCGCCAGCCGGCAAGCACGGTTTCATCCAAGTTCGCGACGGCCATTTTTATTTTCCGCATGCCGGGCACGCGCGGTTTTGGGCCGTCAATCTTTCCGGCGAGGCCAACTTCCCGCCGCCGGAGTCCGCGCCGCGCGTGGCCGAACGGCTTGCGCGGTTCGGCTTCAACCTGGTGCGGATGCACGGACTCGACGCGCCGTGGGGCAAGACGTTTTTCCGCTGGGGCGCGCCCGACACGCAGCACATCGAGCCCGAGCAGTTCGAGAAGTTCGACAACTTCGTCGCGGAACTGGAAAAGCGCGGCATCTACCTCAACCTTAACCTCCACGTCGGCCGGCATTTCACCGCCAGCGACGGCGTTGCGCAGGCGGAGTGCCTCGGCTATGGGAAATACTGTGTCATCTTCGACCCGCGGATGATCGAATTGCAGAAGGATTACGCCCGCCAACTGCTGACGCATCGCAACACGCGCACCGGCCGCACCTACGCCGGCGACCCGGCGGTCGTCATCATCGAGTTGACGAACGAGGACTCGCTCTTCCTCGCGTGGACCTCCGGTTTCCTGCGCGGCCGTCAAACCACGCGGGCCGCTTCCGATTGGTGCGACATCCCGCCGTTCTACGGCGAGGAGTTGACGCGGTTTTACAACCAATGGCTGGCAAAGCGTTATCCGACGCGCGAGGCGCTCGTCGCGGCGTGGAAGGAAGGCTCCCGCGCACCTGGCACGCCGATTTTGCGCAATGGCGACTTCGCCGGCGGCGCGACGGGTTGGGAATTGTCGAAATCTGGAAAAGCGGCGGCATCGCTGGAGACGACGCACGATGCGCTCGGCGGCACAGCGTGCGCAAAAATCACCGTGGCCACCGTGGACGGCACACCCTGGCACGTCATGCTGACGCAGAAGTCGTTGAAACTGCAAAAAGGAATGAAGTATCGCGTGGCGTTCCGCGCGCGGGCGTCGGCGGCGCGGCAGGTGAACGCGGAGGTGTGCCACAGCTCGCCGTATCGCGGTTGCGGCAACGCGAGGTTCGACGTCGGATCGGAATGGCGCGACTGCCAGTTCACCTTCACCGCGCCGGAAGACGACGATCAGGTGCGGCTCAGTTTCCAGTTCGGCGAAGCGACCGGCGCAACGTGGATCAGCGACGTGATTTTGCACGAAGCACCGATCCACGGCTTGCGCGACGACGAGGACGCGGCGCGCGACACGGTGCGGCGGCTCGATCCCACGGAGTTTGGCAGCGCCACGACGGAGCGGTTCCGCGACGAAGGCCGGTTTTACTTTGAGATGGAGCGCCACTACTACGCGACGATGCGACAGTTCCTCCGCGTCGAGTTGCACGTGCGCGCGCTCATCGAGGGCACCAACGAGAATTACGGCCTGCCGAACCTGCGCGCGCAGACCACACAAGACCTGATGGATTGCCACGCCTACTGGCAGCATCCGTCATTTCCGCGCCAGCCGTGGTCGCGCACCGACTGGACGATCGGCAACACGCCGATGCTCGACGCGCCCGAACGTTGCACGCTCAGCGCGCTCAGCCGTTCCGCCGTCGCCGGCAAACCGATGACCGTCAGCGAATACAATCATCCGTTCCCGAGCGAATACGGCTGCGAAATGCCTCTGCTGCTGGCCGCCTACGCGAGCTTGCAGGATTGGGACGCGGTCTATGGCTACACGTTTGGCCACCACTGGACGGAGCGTGAACTGAGCGGCGACGCCGTCACCGGCTATTTCGATCTCTGCAACGAAATCGGCAAACTGGCGCAGATGCCAACGGCGTCGTTGATATTCCAGCGCGGCGACGTGCGGCCCGCGAAAAAACTGGTGAGCGTCGCCTACGACGAACACCAGTGCTACGACAGCTTGAAGTTGCCGCGCTGGGAACGGACGCGCTTCCATCTCGACGGCGAACTCTCGCCGCTGCTGCCGCTTGTCCACCGCTTCCGCATTGAGCGGTTTGACGCGTCGCGCACCACGCGCGCCGCCGACCTCGGATTCACGCCGCCGGAAGGCCGCATCGCCAGCGACACGGGCGAGTTGCTGTGGGAAGCGACCGAGAAACGCGCGGGCCGGCTGACGATCAACACGCCGCGCGCACAGGCCGCCATCGGCTGGGTCGGCGGACGGACGCTCAAGACCGACGACGCGGAATTTCAACTCAAGACACCGTTCTGCGCCGTCAGCCTCGTCGCGCTCGACGGCCAGCCGCTCGCGCGCTCGAAGAAAATATTGCTCGTCGCCGCGGCGCGCTACGCCAACACCGGCATGGAGTGGAACGCGGAACGCACCAGTGTCGGCGACAAATGGGGTGGACCGCCGCTGTTGATCGAAGCCGTCGAAGGCGAGATCGTCCTGCGTCGCGCGGCGGGCACTGCCGCGTTGCAGGCGGTTCCGTTGGACGGCTGCGGCCGGCCGCGGACGGAGCGTCCGGCGGAACCGGCGAAGCGCGACGCGGGAATCGTCGTCCCGCTGCACGCGAACGATGCGACCGTCTGGTATGTCCTGCAGCCCGCGCCGTAACGAGAGGCGGCGATGAAAGTCCGCCCCCCGGCATCGCGAGCGTCCGCCTGCCGGCAGCAAACCGAAAACATGGTCTTTGGCTGCTGCGTTGAGGCTGTTTCCGTGTCAGGAACAATTTGCGCTCCAGCCGGTTTTCGCGTATAAAAAGTGTCGTCGCCATGAAGCTTCACATCATTTCCCTCAGTGTGGTTGCCGCGATGTTGTTGCTGACGCCGGTATCGCGGGCGGCCAGTCCCTCCTCAGGTTTCGCCGTTGGCCAGACGGCCCCGGAAATCACCGGCAAAGACCTCGACGGCAAACCGATGAAATTGAGCGAGTTTCGCGGCAAGGTCGTGGTGCTGGATTTCTGGGGGCATTGGTGACCACCCTGCCGGGCGATGATCCCGCACGAGCGGTCGCTCGTGAAACGACTCGAAGGCAAACCGTTCGCGCTCCTCGGCATCAACAGCGACCGGGACCGTTTTGAAATCCGGCGCACCTGCAAAGCGGAGCAAATCACCTGGCGGTGTTGGTTTGACGGTGGCGGCACCAGCGGCCCGATCGCGAGCTCTTGGGGTGTGCGCATGTGGCCGACGATCTACGTGCTCGATGCCAAAGGCGTGATTCGCTACAAGGACGTCCGCGGCGAAGCAATGGATCAAGCCGTGGATACGCTTCTTGCCGAGCTGCCCAAAGGCGGCAAATAGCTGGGGTCAAAGACGTTCTCTTCCTTCGTCGTGTCTTTTCTCCAGCGCGGAGTTTTTCACGGTTTTTTTCTTGCGCGGTCCAAAACACGCCGCTATGGTCGGCGCGCTGTAAAACACCTTTAAGTCCGGTCCAGTGAGACCGGGAAGGCAACATGAAAAAGATCGGAGTTCAAATTCGCCGTGCGACTGCGGCTGCAAGCCGGGTCGGCACGGTTTTTTTGTGCCTATGAAACAGACATGTGTCATGGATGCCGTGGCGATTGACCGGGCGCTGACGCGCATGGCGCACGAGATCGTCGAGCGTTCGGAGGACGCCGGCAAGATCGCGCTGGTGGGAATCCAAGGCGGCGGCGTGCGGCTCGCGCAGCGGCTGGCCGCCAAGCTGCAGGAGATCCTCGGCAAATCGGTGCCGTGCGGCGCGCTGGACATCACAATGCACCGCGACGACCTTTCCTTGCATAAGAAACCGCCAGTAGCCCGCCTGACGAACATCCAGTTCGACGTGACCGGCAAGCACATCATCTTCGTGGACGACGTGCTCTACACCGGCCGCTCCACGCGCGCGGCAATGAGCGAGATCACCGATTTCGGCCGGCCGGCGCGCATCCAGCTCGCCGTGCTGGTGGACCGCGGTCACCGCGAACTGCCGATCCGGGCCGATTATGTCGGCAAGAACATCCCGACATCGAAAGATCAAAAGGTCCGCGTCCTCGCGGACGAGGTGATTGTCGAATGAACTGGACCCGCAAAGACCTTATCGCCATCCAGGATCTCCAGCCGGAGGAGATTATTCACATTCTCGACACGGCGCTGACGTTCGAGGAGGTCGGCCAGCGCGACGTGAAAAAGGTGCCGGCGTTGCGCGGCAAGACACTGGTGAACCTGTTCATCGAGCCGAGTACGCGCACGCGCACGAGCTTCGAACTGGCGGCGTACCGGCTCTCGGCGGATGTGGTGAACATCACCGCCACCGCCTCCAGCATCACCAAGGGTGAGACGCTCAAGGATACGGCGCTGAACTTGCAGGCGCTGCATGCCGACATCATCGTCATCCGCCACTCGTCGGCGGGCGCGGCGAAGTTTCTCGCTGACCGCCTCGACGTGTCGGTCATCAACGCCGGCGACGGCGCGCACGAGCATCCGACGCAAGCGCTGCTGGACGCGTTCACGATCCGTCAGAAAAAAGGGCGTATCGCCGGCCTGAACGTCACCATCCTCGGCGACATCCTTTACAGCCGCGTCGCGCGCTCGAACATCCACCTGCTGACCAAGCTCGGCGCGCGCGTGACGCTCGCCGGCCCCAGCACGCTGGTGCCGCGCGTGTTCGAGGAGATGGGCTGCCGCGTCTGTTACGACATCGAGGAAGCCATCGCCGACGCCGACGTGATCAACCTCCTGCGCATCCAGCACGAGCGGCAGCGGCAGACGATGTTCCCCAGCATCGGCGAATACGCCGCCATCTTCGGCCTGACGAAAGAGCGGTTCGACCGCACCAAGCCCGACGCGCTCATCATGCATCCGGGCCCGATCAACCGCGGCGTGGAAATTGACAGCGACCTGGCGGACTGCAAGCGCAGCGTGATCCTGCAACAGGTCACGCACGGCCTCGCGGTGCGGATGGCGGTGCTTTACCTGTGCGCCGGCGCGCAACCGGCGGAGGAGGCGGCATGAACGATCTGACGATTCGCAACGGGCGGGTAATTGACCCGGCCAACCAGGTGGACGCCGTGCGCGATGTTTGCGTGCGCGACGGCAAAATCGCCGCCGAGCCCGCGCTGGACGCGCCGGTGCTGGACGCGACGGGCCTGGTCGTGACGCCGGGCCTGATTGATCTCCACGTGCACTTGCGCGAGCCGGGCCGCAGCGACAAGGAAACCATCGAGACCGGCACGCGTTGCGCCGCGTGCGGCGGTTTCACCACCGTCGTCTGCATGCCGAACACGTCGCCGCCGGCCGACAATGCCGGCAGCATCGCTTTCATCAAGCAGCGCGCCGAAGCCGTCGGATGCGTCAACGTCTTTCCGACGGGCACCATCTCAAAGAACCTCGAAGGTGCCGAGATGGCGCCGATCGGCTCGCTCAAACGCGCCGGCGTCGTGGCCATCACCGATGACGGCCATTGCGTGCAGAACAACGAGCTGATGCGGCGCGCGCTGGAATACGCGAAGATGTTCGAGCTGCCGCTGATGGACCATTGCCAGGACAACAGTCTCGTCAGCGACGGCGTGATGCACGAGGGCTACTGGAGCCACCTGCTCGGCCTCAAGGGCTGGCCGAGTGTCGGCGAGGAAGTCATCGTCGCCCGCAACATCATGCTCGCGGAACTGGCGGATTGGCACATCCACTGCCAACACCTCAGCAGCGCCAGGAGCGTACGCCTGGTGCGCGAGGCCAAAAAGCGCGGCGTGAAAATCTCCGCCGAGGCGTGTCCGCATCACTTCACGCTGACCGATGAGAACTGCAAGGGCTACGACACCAATTTCAAGATGAACCCGCCGCTGCGGACACCGCGTGACGTGGAGGCGATTCTGGAAGGTCTCGCCGACGGCACCATCGAGGTCATCTGCAGCGACCACGCCCCGCACTGCGCCTTTGAGAAAGAGGTGGAGTTCGACAAGGCGCCGTTCGGCATCATCGGCTTGGAAACGGAACTGGCGTTGTCACTGATGGCGCTGGTTCACAAGAAGCTGCTGACGCTGCCGCAACTCGTCGAGAAATTCACGACCGGCCCGGCGCGGCTGCTGCGGCTGAACAAGGGCACGTTGTCGGTCGGCGCCGACGCGGACATCACCGTGATGGATCCGTCGCGCGAGTGGGTCTATGACGTGAACCAGACGGCGAGCAAGTCGCGCAACACGCCGTTCCACGGCCGGTCGCTGAAAGGCAAGGCCGTGGCGACCATCGTCGGCGGCCGTGTGGCGTGGCAGGAAAAGTGACATGAAAACGCTAATCGGCTATCTCTTCGCCGCAGCGGCGGGCGCGCTGGGCATGCTGTTGTGGTTGAACCAGACGACGCACCGCGAGATCAATCAGGATTTTGCCGCTGCCGAGATCAAGCGGGTGGCGAAGGCGTTTTCGGCCGAGCAGGTCATCGTGTTCAACTATAAGCACAAGCGGTCGGACCTGATCAGCACGGCGCAGGTCTCGATCCTCGGCAAGGCGCGCGTGTTTGCCGGGTTTGACCTATCGAAGCACCTGCGCGTCGTCGTGGACCAGCGGAAGCGGCGGGTGATGGTCGAGCTGGGACAGCCGGAAATCGCCGGCGTGGATGTGTTTGACCAGACTTACCAATACGAGAAAGATTGGTTGTGGAACCGGTTCTCGGAAGAAGACCGGGACGCCATCGCGCGCGGCATGCGCCAAAGCGTGCTGAACGAGGCGCAGGCCAGTCCGTTGCTGCGCGAGGCGCGCGAGAGCATGAAAGATTTTTTGACCGCGATGATGCGCGGTCACGGCTATGCGGCGGACGTGGAATTCGTGGGTCCGGAAAAGCCGCTGCCAGCGAAAGGATAAATGGACGCAGTTTTGGCACTTGAAGATGGATTGGTGTTCCGGGGCCAGGGATTTGGCGCCCGCACGTCGGCTTGCGGCGAGGCGGTATTCAACACCTCGATGACCGGCTACCAGGAAATCCTCACCGATCCGTCCTACAAGGGACAGATCGTGGCGATGACCTATCCGGAGATCGGCAACTACGGCGTCAACTCGCTCGACGTGGAAAGCTGGCAGCCGCATGTCGCCGGCTTTGTCATCCGGCAGCTCAGCCCGGTCGCGTCGAATTGGCGCGCGGAGTACACGCTGGACGAGTATTTGAAAAAATACAAACTGCCCGGCATTCAAGGCGTGGACACGCGCCGGCTCACCAAGCACCTGCGCACGCGCGGCGCGATGAAGGCGTTCATCTCCACCGAGCCGGTCAGCGACGCCGACGCCATCAAGCGGGCGAACGAGTGGAAAGGCATCGTCGGCGTGGATTACGCGGTCGAGGTCACGCACAAGAAAGCGTTTCATTGGGAAGGCTACGGCCAGTGGAGCGCCAACTGGGACATCCCGCGCGGCGCCACGATAGACGAAACGCGCGCCGCCAAAGGCGAGACCGGTTTGTTCCAAGGCATGTTTGACGCGCTGCCCGCTCCGGGTTATCGCGTCGTGGCGCTCGACTACGGCATCAAATACAACATCCTGCGCCGGCTTCGGCAGCGGGGTTTCGATGTGTATGTCCTCCCTGCAACCGCAACGGCGCACGATGTGATGGCGCTGAAGCCCGACGGCGTGTTTCTCAGCAACGGCCCGGGCGATCCCGAACCGTTGACCTATGCCCACCGCACAGTGCGGGATTTGCTGGGCGAAGTGCCCATCTTCGGCATCTGCCAGGGACAACACATTCTCTGCCACGCGTTCGGCGGGCGGACGTTCAAACTCAAGTTCGGCCATCGCGGCGCCAACCAGCCAGTGAAGGATTTGCGCACCGGCAAGGTGCTCATCACCGCGCAGAACCATGGTTTCGCCTCGGACCCGAAATCGCTGAACCCTGAGGAAGTGGAGATCACGCAGATCAACCTGAACGATCAGACCGTCGAGGGCATGCGGCATAAGAAGCACCCGGCTTTCTGTGTCCAGTATCACCCCGAAGCGTCGCCTGGCCCGCACGACGCCGGTTATCTGTTCGAGGAATTCAAGCGCCTGATCGAGCAGTATCGGCGGCAGAAGTAATCGCGGCTGGCAAGGCAGGGCGAGGCTTCAGAAAATCCGCGTGGCGTCCAGTGTCACGGAGCGACCCCGATGATTTGCAAATGGTCGTTAATTTGCCATGGCTTCCTTCAAGCACGACGGGCAAAGCGATTTCGATCCAAGAGAACCGTCAAATGGATTGAAAAACTCAGCCAATTCACTCACTGGGAACTGCCCTCCGCATCTACGACAAGGCCGCTTAAGTTCCGTTCCGCAAAGCGCGCATTTGTCGAAGTCTTTGGACCAGTCGTGCCCGTTGCTTCGTGTCTTGCCACACTTACTGCATTTCTCGCAATCAGACTTCCAATCGTGCCCGACGTCACGTGTCTTGCCGCACTTTTGGCAAATACAGCCATCCCAAGCGTGTGCGATGGTGTGAGCCTCATTCGATGCGCCATCGTATACAACGAAACACTTGGCTTCTCCACCTTTGAGTCCGATATGCAGAATGCGATATGTATATTTACTAGAATCCATTATGTGGCTGCCAAAGGTTTTCATCGCTAAAGACGGCACATCTACTGAATGCATTGGTTTGGTAACCCACAAAAAACCAACTTTCCCTGTGTCTTTGTCCTGTGCCTTGAACTCCGGCAAAATATCCATCAAGAAGGCCGCCATTTGCTCGGTGCTAGGTTTGATGGGATGAGATGTGACCAATAGCACAAACCGAATCGTGCCTTGTGGTTTACACCTACCGCATGACCCACACTTGCAGCCGCTCCATTGGTGTGCATCCATTCGCTCTGACCCGCAGCGGGTGCATTTCTCGCAATCCTTGCTCCAATCGTGTCCCCCATCTCGCGTCTTACCACATTTCGAACACTTTTCACAATTCTTGCCCCAGTCATGCTGGTCGTTTCGGGTCTTGCCACACTTTGAGCATTTGCAGCCGTCCCATGTGTGAGCATCCGGTCGGGTGGTTCCGCAAACAGAGCACTCGTTGCAGTCATCGCTCCAATCATGTTGTTCGTTCCGAATCTTCCCGCACTTGGAACACTGACAGCCTTCCCAAGCGTGTATGCCAAAGGTGCATCCGATGCTCATGATTCTTCTCCCATTTATTCATTTCTTGTTGTTTACGCGGCCAAACCAATTATCAATCACCACCTCCACTACGTCACCGTCACTTCGACTTCGGGGCTGAAGGGGCCGACGTTGGTGTCGTTGACGCCGCAGACTTTCCATTTATCCTCCCACCGCGATGCTCTTCTCGTCGCTCCAGAGGCCGACTTGCTGGTCGTTGACGCGGTAGATGGCGCGGTATTTCCATTTCACGGGGGTGGTCGGCCGCGGGGTGGTGTCCACGTAGCCGGGGGTGGTGTCGAAGGCAAGGGGCACGAAGCCTTTGCTGTCGTTGCGGTCCACTTGGATTTCGATCATGTCCAGGAACGCGCTGTAGCCGCCCCAGCCCCAGTCAATGTTGACGCCGGTGGCGAGGATCGTGGGAGTAAAGTCCGGCTTGAGGGTGGTGAAGTCGGGGCCGGTTTGTTGCGCGCCGACGATGCCGATGTCGGAGCCGATGGCTTCGGTGTAGCCGCTGCTGTCCTTGATGGTCTGGACGAGGGCAAAGATGCGGTTGAGCGCACCGGTGTTCACGGCCACGACACCGGTTGGCAGCGTTGGCGGGGTAAAGACGGGCAGCACCATGAGCGCGGAGCCGTCGCCGCTCTGCGCATCGGAGGCGGCGTCGGTGCAGGCCAGCGACCACGCGCGGGCGGCGGGGAGCCAGGACTGGAGGACATAGAGCAACCAGCGGGCGTCAGCGACGGCGGCGGTGACTTGAGAGGAGTCGAGGCCGAGGACGGTGGCGTAGCCAGCCAGTTTGTTGCGGAAGTTCTCCAACCAGATGATCTGGTCGGCGACGCGGATGGGATAATAGACTTGCCTTCTCATTTTCTTTCCTTTCTTTGGCGGTTGATTGGTCGGTGGCGGGTTGACTGGCGGCACGTAACCGGGGTCGCCCGGCTCAAGTTGGTAGCTGGGGTCGCCCCAGCGGCTGTTCGGGTCGTCGAACTTGAACCCGGAGTCGAATTTGATGATTTTCATGCATAAGTGGCGTATTTCCTATCAATTGGGATGAATCCCCTGCGGCGGGTAATGCATCCCCCGCCGTAGGTGAGCAATCCCTCGCGGCAGGTGATGAATCCCCTGGGGTTGGTGATGCATCCCTTGGCGCAAGGGATCAATCCCTCGGCGCTGGTGATGCATCCCCCGGCATAAGGGATGAATCCCTTGAGACAGGTGATGAATCTCCCGGCGCTGGTGATGCGTCCCTTGCCGCAAGTGATCAATCTCCTGGCGCTGGAGATGAATCCCTTTTCGTCGGAGATGAATCCCCCGGCGCAGGAGATCAATCCCTTGACGCAAGGGATGAAGCCCCGGAGGCCGGACGACCATTCCTCGCGCTGGCAGGAAAAAACCTTGGGGCGGGGGATGAATCTTCGGGAACAGAAAAGCAATCCCGCGCGTTGGCTGGTGAATCGTTCGCGTCGAGGGATGAATGCGGCGCGGCGCGGGATGCATCCCGCGAGAGGCGCTATGCGCCGGATGCCCCGAAAGCTTTCGCTGTTGCGCTGTTGCGCTGTTGCGCTGTTGCGCTGTTGCGCTGTTGCGCTGTTGCGCTGTTGCGCTGTTGCGCTGTTGCGCTGTTGCGCTGTTGCGCTGTTGTAACAGGTTATCATCCTCGGCTCCTATTCCTGCTTCGGGTTTTATAGGACCAAGACGAAGGCGCGCGCAAGGACATTTTTCAATGACAGCGCGTAGCGCGAGTGCTTATGGTAGCGGAAACGAAAGGCACTGACATGAACCGGCGAAACTTCATCACGACTTCCGTCGCGGCAGCGTTCAGCCTGCCGGCGTTCTCCATCCTCGGCGCGGAATCGCCGGCGAAGAAATACCGCACCGCGCTCATCGGCTGCGGCTGGTGGGGCGGCAACATCCTGCGCGAGGCGCTGGCCAGCGGCGCGTGCGATGTTGTCGCTCTCTGCGACGTGGACACGCGGCAGATGGACCGGCTGTTCGAGAACGTCACGCAGCTCGCCGGCCAGCAGCCGAAGCGTTACAAGGATTACCGCGAGCTGCTCGCGAAGGAGAAACCGGAGATCGCCATCGTCGCCACGCCGGACCATTGGCACGCGCTGCCGATGATCGCCGCCGTGCAGGCCGGCGCGCACGTCTATGTCGAGAAGCCCATCAGCCACACCATCAACGAAGGCCGGGCGATGGTGAAGGCCGCGCGCGACGCCGGCCGCGTCGTGCAGGTCGGCACGCATCGGCGCATCTCACCGCACAACGTCTCGGGCCGCGAGTTCATCCGCTCCGGCAAGCTCGGCAAGCTCGGCATGGTGCGCTGCTTCATTGCCTACGGTGGCGGACCGGAGACGCCGCTCAAGAACAGTGAGCCGCCGAAGGAACTCGATTGGGACTTCTGGTGCGGCCCCGCGCCGTTGCGGCCGTTCAACGGCGGCGGTGACGCGAGAAATCCGTGGCGCGGCGCGCTCCATCCGCGCGGTTTCCGCAACTACCTCGATTACGCCAACGGCCAGCTCGGCGACTGGGGCATCCACTGGCTCGACCAGGTCCTCTGGATTACCGGCGAGCAATGGCCGCGCAAGGTTTATTCCACCGGCGGCCGGCCGGTCAAAGGCCCGCCCGTGTTGACGAAGGAGGAGCAGACCTCCGACGCGCCCGACCATCAGGTCGCCACGTTCGAATTCGAACCGTTTACGGTGCTCTGGGAACACCGCCTCTTCGCCGGCAACGACGCCGAGAAGGGCGAGAACGTCGGCTGCTACTTCTACGGCGAGAATGGCACCTTCCACATGGCCTGGCAAAAAGGCTGGACGTTCTATCCCTCCGCCAAAGGCGAGCCGGTCCGGCACGAAGAGCCGCGCCTCAATCAGCCCGACGGCCAGAACATCAAGGAACTCTGGGCCGACTTCCTCGGCGCAATCCAGACTGGCCGCCGTCCCATCAGCCACATCGAGGACATCCAGCGCTCCACCAACTGCGCGCTGCTGGGCATGCTCTCCTACAAGCTCGGCCGCAGCGTCCAGTGGGACGGCGCGACGCAAACCATCGTCGGCGACGCCGAGGCGAACAAACTCCTCAGCCGCCCCTACCGCGGCTCGTGGAAGTATCCAGTGGTTTGAAGCGGGAGAACGCTGAGGTTTATCTCACGCAAAGACGCAAAGTCGCCAAGACACTTTGCGTCGTTGCGTCGTTGCGTGACACATACCGTTTATCCTCTGCGTCTCCGCGTCCTCTGCATCTCTGCGTTGAATTCCGCCATGCAGGAAATAGACGGGCGCAACGGGACGGAATGTGCTAGCCTCGCCACCCGAAATCGGAGATTACGAAAAATGAAAACGACTCGCACCCTCACCCCCCGCCACCTCCTGTCACTGTCCGCCGCGTTCGTGGCGCTCGCCGTTTTTTCCAGCGCGCTCCGCGTCGTCGCTGCCGAGCTGGCCGGCACCAACGCACCGCCGTGCAAGGCGTGCACGGACACCAAGAAGACCGACGCCGCGAAACCGGCGGCGACGAGCGACGACGGCTGGAAGTCGCTGTTCGACGGCAAGAGTTTGAAGGGATGGAAGCCGACGCATTTCATCGGCAAGGGCAAGGTGGAGGTGAAGGACGGCGCCATCGTGCTGGGCATTGGCAACGATCTGACGGGCATCTCACTCGTGGACACAAACTCGCTGCCGCGGGTGAACTACGAGGTGGAACTGGAGGCGAAGCGCGTGGCCGGCTCGGATTTCTTCTGCGGGCTGACGTTCCCGGTGGGCAAGGCGCATTGCACGCTCGTGCTCGGCGGCTGGGGCGGGTCGGTGGTCGGCATCTCGTGCGTGGACGGCATGGACGCGTCGGAGAACGAGACGACCAAGAGCATGGAGTTCGTCAAGGACCGGTGGTATGCGATCCGCGTCCGCGTAACCTCGGAGAAGATCGAATGCTGGATTGACAAGGAGCAGGTGGCGGACGTGACGACGACCGGCAAGAAGATCAGCATGCGTTTCGGCGAGATCGAGGATTCCGCGCCGTTCGGCATCGCCACCTACGACACCGCCGGCGTTCTTCGGAACCTCCGCATGCGCCGGATCGAATGACGGCGGGACGGCGCGACCGAAGCCGGCGCGCGGCGTTGCCAGGGAGAGGCTGAAAATGGAAGCGGCGATTCTTTAATGAACCGGTGATACGACGATGAGTGTGGATCTAGTCAGCGGGTTGCAATGGTATTTGGTGTTCCTGTACTCGACGACATTGCACGAGGCGGCGCACGCCTGGGCGGCGCTGAAGCTTGGCGATGACACCGCTTATCGAGGCGGACAGGTGACGTTGGATCCCACGCCGCATATCCAGCGCGAACCCATCGGGATGGTGGTCGTGCCGTTGCTGAGTTTTCTATTTGGCGGGTGGATGATCGGCTGGGCCAGCACGCCCTATAACCCGGCCTGGGCCATGCGGTATCCGAGACGCTCGGCGTGGATGTCGCTCGCTGGGCCGGTGGCGAACCTGTTGATGGTGGTGGCGGCGGCGGTGGCGATCCGAGTGGGGATGCTGGCGGGCGTTTTTGAAGCGCCGTCGCGGATCAGTAGCATGCACATCACGCTCGCTGCCGCCGGCGGCTTGATGGAGTTCCTGGCGATAATGTTGAGCATTGTGTTTTCGCTGAACCTGCTCCTGTGCATCTTCAACTTGCTGCCATTGCCGCCAATGGATGGCAGCAGCGCGGTACGGTTGGTCCTGCCGGAGTCGGCGGCCGAAAAATATTTTGCGGTCGCGCGGCAGCCGGGGTTTGGTTTTATCGGCTTGATGGCGGCGTGGCGGCTGTTCGACGTCATCTACCCGCCGATACAGACAGCGGCGGTAAACCTGCTTTACCCCGGCACGGGCTATCACTAATTTCGCGATATCGTTTGGCTGAAGCAATCGTCATTGCGAAAAGGGGCTCATTTCGCCATGAACCGAGGAATTCATTGGCTCGCGGCTTTAGTGATCGGCGCCGGCTTGTGCCAGGCACAACAACCCACGGACGCACAGATCGCGGAAATCAAAAGCTGCTGGCCGGCCTCCATTATCAGAAAGGCGCCATCTCTCTCAACAATGGGAGGGCGCGCATTGCGCTGACGCCGGAATTCCGGTTCCTCGACAGCAAGGATGCCGAAACGGTGTTGGTGAAATTGTGGAACAATCCGCCGCCGCGGGAGCCGGTGCTGGGCATGCTCGTGCCTGCCCGGAAGAGTGCGCTCAGCGACGATGCGTGGGCGGTGATCATCACTTACACGGCAGATGGCTACGTAAAGGACGACGAAGCGGCCTCGATCAATTACGACGATTTGTTGAAGCAGATGAAGGAAGCCAACCCGGAGCGGGTCAAGAACGGTTACAAGTCGATTGACTTGGTGGGCTGGGCGGCGGCGCCGCGTTACGACCAGCAGACGCACAAGATGTATTGGGCAAAGGAGATCAAGTTCGGCGATGTCACGGAGAACACGCTCAACTACAACATCCGCATGCTGGGCCGGCGCGGCGTATTGGTGCTCAACGCCGTGGCCGACATGAAACAACTGCCGGCGATCCAGACGTCCACGCCGGCCCTTCTCTCCATGGTGGATTTCTGCGAGGGACATCGCTACGCCGATTTTGATTCAAAGACCGATGCCGCGGCCACCTATGGGCTGGCGGCGCTTGTGACCGGCGGCGTCGCGGCCAAGACGGGCTTCTTCAAAGTGATCTGGGTGGCGTTGCTGGCGGCCAAGAAATTCGTTCTGCTGACCATCGTCGCCATCGGCGGCTGGCTGAGCAAACTTTTTGGCAAGAAGAAATCCTCGGCCTCGCAAGACGCCGCCTGAGCAACGGGAAATCGGAAGTTGCCCGCTGGCTGATTCAAAGTCCCGCCGACTTTTTCACGGCCTCGACGATCCGGCGGGTGTCGTCGCCGCATTCCCAGACCAGCTTCAGGAAACGCGGCAGATCCAAGTTCATTTTCCGCAGAAACGGCCGGTCGCCGCCGCAGCCATACATCAAGTCCGCTGGCAATTCGCCGCGCAGCTTCAGCCGCGCCTTGGCGATGATCCGCGGCAACCACGCGATGCCGTCCACCTCGGCGGCCTTCGCCGGCAGATCGCCCGATGACACCGCGCGCGCCGTCCGTTTGCCGCCCAGGATATTCAGAAAATAATCGCGCCGGATGACCGTCACGGCCAGCGTCGTCCCGAAATCCGGTTCGCCGTAGTTTAGAAAATCGTCCACGAAATCGAACAGTTCCTGCGTTGTGCAGCCGATGGTGGCCAGAAACGCCGCGTCCTTGCCGTCGAACATCGTCTGCGGCGCGCGCCGGCCCTCGTTCCACGCCGCGACGCCGCGGTCATACACCTTCCGGAATTCCGTTTGCCAGTCGTTGGTGTTCATGCGGTGAAATAGAAAGCGGCGGAGGGGCGTTGTCAATCATCACTTCGGAATCACCGGCAGCACGATGTGCGACGGATGGGCGCTATCGTGATGGATGGTGTTGACGGCGGTGACCGCGCGGCGGTTATCGTTGAGCGGCTCGCCGGTGTTCGGGTTCACGTCGAAGCGCGGAAAGTTGCTGCTGCTGATGTCCACGCGGATGCGGTGGCCTTTCTTGAAGACGTTGGAGGTCGGATAAAGCCGGATGGTGAACGGATAGATCATGCCCGGCTTCATCAGTATTTCCTTCTTCAGCGTCTCGCGGAAGCGCGCGCGGACAATGCCGTCGGTGATGTTGAGGTCGAAGCCGTCGGGAAAATCGCTGCTCGGCGGATAGATGTCGAGCAGTTTGGCGGTGAAGTCGGTGTCCACGGCGGACGACGAGGCCCAGAGTTTCACTTCGAGTTCGCCGGTGACCTCGATGTCTTCGGCGAGCGGCTCGGTCTGGAAAACAACGATGTCGTTGCGCGCCGACAGCGGCATCGGCAGCGGCCAGTTCCAGATATGCGGGCCGCCTCGCTGGTCCCACGCGCCCTGGAGCATGATGCCGTCGCCGGAGGAGATGCAGCCGCCGATGGTCGGCACGGGCTGTCGCGGGTCGAAGGTGAAGGCGGTAGAAGCGTGCGAAGCATCGGCGGCTGCATGGGTGGAGAGACTGCCATTGGGTTGGAGGTAATAATTGGTCGGGCGGGCGCGGGCGAGCGGCCACTCCTTCTCGTCGCGCCAACAACCGCCGTGGTTGAGCAGGCCCTTGTCGGTCTTGCGGCCGTCGCCGGCGCCCATGACAAAGATGCGGATCTTGGTCGCGAACGGCGCGGCCTTGCCAACGCTGTTGTCGAGGCCCTTGAGCCAGTGGTCATACCACTCCAGCCGCCACGCCAGTTCATCGGCGATGGCGGCGTCTTTGCCGAAGTCCGCCTGGCCGTGCGACGACTTCGTTTGCATGCCGTGAATCCACGGCCCCATTATGAGATAGACGGGACTCTTGAGCGCCTTGGTGAGCGCGCCGAAGTTCGCCGTCGTGTTGCCGGCCCACGAGTCATACCAGCCGCCGACGAGATAGACCGGGATGTCCTTGTAGCGGTCGGCATGGTCCACGATGTTGTTCTGCACCCAGAATTCGTCGTCCGCGCCGTGGCGCATCGCCTTGACAAGCCAGTCCTCGTATTCGGGCGAGAACTTCAAGGGCGTCGTGCCGCGCCGCAAGGGAAGGTTGACGAGATAGTGAAAGCGGTTGGTGGCCAAGTCGGCGAGCGCCGGCGCAACGGCGGGATCGTGCGACGCGCGGCTGCCGCGGCCGGCGTTGAGCATGATCCAGTTCCAGAACCGCATCTCAAACGCGCCGGCGTTGCGCATGGACTGGCGGCCGAGGTTGGACATGGCGTCCACGGGAATGACGGTAGCCAGTTCCGGCGCGCGGGCCAGCGCCATCGCGTGCTGCGTGCCACCGACGTAGGAGGTGCCGATCATTCCAATCCTGCCGTTGCTCCACGGCTGCCGGCCGATCCACGCGGCGCAGTCCACGCCGTCGGGGCCGTCGTCGGTCATCATGTGCCACACGCCCTCGCTCGCATAACGCCCGCGCGTGTCCTGCGCGACGAAGACGTAGCCGCGCGCGGCGTAATACGCTCCAAAACGCTTGCTGCCGTTTTTGTTGTAAGGCATCCGCGTCAGAATGACGGGGAATTTTTCCGCCGCGACCGCACCGTTCCTGGCCGGCAGGTAGAGGTCGGTGGCGAGTTTTACGCCGTCGCGCATCGCAACCATGACGTTGGTGGTGACGATGACCTGATATTCAGCGTCACGCGCCAAAGCCGCTGGCAACGCCAGCAGCAGCGCCAGTAGGAACGTTGTCCGTTTCACAGGTCGCTCAATTCTTGTTCTTCTTCATCGCCTCGACGTGCGCGACGATCGCCTCGCGCATCGCTTCGCCGGCTTTGGGCGTGTTGGCGTGGCCGCTCTTCACGTCGTTGAAGATTTTTTTCCTGCCGGACACCCCGTTGTAGGCGGCATAGACGCTCGTTGGCGCGCAAGTCGTGTCAATAAACCCGACCGTGATGATGCCGTCGGCTTTCGCGCGCGTGATGAAATTCACCGCGTCGAAGTAACGCACCGCCTCGACGACTTTCGGGTCGGGCTTCTCGCCGGTGGCGATGAAGTGAGGCCAGCCGTTGACACGGCCGACGGCGCAACCGGTGTGGTCGCAACCCGCCGGCACGCCGGCGGCGAAGAACGTCACGCGCGGGTCGAGCCCGGCGGCCACGAGCGATTGATAGCCGCCCTGGCTGGTGCCGTGGACAATGACGGTGCGGCCGTCCCATTCGGGCTGCGCGGCAAGGAAATCCAGCGCGCGCACGAGCCGGAGGAACATACCGAGGAAATAAATCGTCTCGCGCGATTCCCGTCCGCGGGTGCTGTAGCCTTTTAGTTCGCCGTCGGCGAGGCTTTTGTAAAACTCATCCGGTTTGCCGTTGGGCAGGCCGTGGGCGTTGATGTCCATCGCCAGCAAACCCTTTTGCGCCCAGTTTGCCGCGGTGCCGAGGCCGGAACTGCGCACGCCCGCGCCGTGGACGGTGAGGATGATCGGCAGGCTCTTCGGCTTCACGCCAGCGGGCCGCGCAAAATAGCCCGACACCGGCGCGCCAACGCTGTCGGCCTGCAAATCGAAGCAGTCCACGTCTTTTGTCGGCGACTTCACCGGCGTCAGGCGCGGGTTGACCGGCACGGCGGCGAGTTTCTTCTTCTGCGTCGCCCAGAACTCATCGAAGTCGGCGGGCACCGGCATACTCGGTTTGATTTGGAGCGGATCAATGGCCGCGCCGCCGAGCGCCATGCGCGCGAGCTTGTTGGGTCCCGCAAAAAAGGCGCGGCATTGGAGGAAGCCCGGCTCGTCGAGCTTGCCGGTGATGGTCGCGCAACCGCCGGCGAGTTTGACTTTGCCGCTGGTGGTGGGCGGCACGCTGTCCTTCGAGATCGTCCAGTTCACGTCCGCATCGTTGACCGGCTGCTTGTCGAGCAGGAGCTTGATTGTGAACGTGACGGTTTCGCCCTGTTTGTAAATCGCGTCGGGCCGGTCGGCGCAGACAGAGAGGACGTAATTGGTGGAGAGTTCGGCAGCCTGCACGCCCGCGGCCAGCGCGAGCGCGGCGATACCCAGGAGAAGACGGCGCGACATGGAAGAGTTCATGCTACGATTTCTGGCGCGAGAAGGCGCGCAAGGCAAGCGGATTCCTGACCGAACGACTGCCGCCAGCGAATTTGGTGCTTTACTCCGGAAAAACGGTGGCACAGTTTTCCCGGTGATCATCACCATGAAACCGATTCGTCTTCTTGCCCTTGCCCTCCTGCTGCCGGTTCAACTCGCGACGGCCCGCGACGCCACACTGCCCAACATCGTCATCATATTCTGCGACGACCTCGGCTACGCCGACGTCGGCTGCTTCGGCGCGAAGGACTACATGACGCCGCGCCTCGACCGCATGGCGGCGCAGGGCGTGCGCTTCACCAACTTCCACGTCGCGCAGCCGGTCTGTTCGGCGTCGCGCGCAGGATTAATGACCGGTTGCTATCCAAACCGCATCGGCATCCACGGCGCGCTCGGCCCGCGCAACACGCACGGCATCGCCGACAGCGAGATGACAGTGGCGCAGGTGGTGAAACAGAAAGGTTACGCGACGGGCATGGCGGGCAAATGGCATCTGGGGCATTACACACGTTTCCTGCCGACGCATCACGGTTTCGACGAGTATCTCGGTCTGCCTTACTCGAATGACATGTGGCCGCTGCATCCGGAATTAAAACCGGGCACGTTCCCTCCCCTGCCGATGATCGAGGGCGACCAGCCGATCAAGGTCGGCCTCGACCACAAGGACCAGGAGCAACTCACGACGCAATACACCGAACGCGCAGTGAAGTTCATCGAGAAGAACAAGGACCAGCCGTTTTTCTTCTACCTCGCGCACAACATGCCGCACGTGCCGCTGCACGTCAGCGACAAATACCGCGGCAAGACGGCGCGCGGGTTGTTCGGCGACGTGATCGAGGAGATTGACTGGTCGGTGGGACAAGTGCTCGACGCCCTGGAGCGCTACGGCGTGGCGGAGAACACATGGGTCATCTTCACCAGCGACAACGGCCCTTGGCTCAGCTACGGCGACCACTGCGGCTCGGCGTATCCGTTGCGCGAGGGCAAGGGCACATGCTGGGAAGGCGGCACGCGCGTGCCGTGCATCATGCGCTGGCCGGCGAAGCTCGCCGCCGGCCGCAACAGCGACTCGATGATGATGACGATTGATTTGTTGCCGACCATCGCGGCGCTCATCGGCGCGGAGCTGCCGAAGCACAAGATAGACGGCCTCGACGTGTGGCCGCTCATCGCCGGCAGGGACGGCGCGAAGAATCCCCACGAAGCTTACGCGTTTTATTATGAAAACAACCAGCTTCAGGACGTAGTGACGGGCGACGGGTGCTGGAACCTGCAACTGCCGCACACCTACCGCACACTCGGCGGCCGGCCCGGCGGCAAGGGCGGCATTCCCGCCAAATATGAGCCGCGCAAGCTCGAGCGCGCGGAGCTGTACGATTTGCAGAGCGACATCAGCCAGCGCCAGGACGTGGCTGCCGACCATCCCGACATCGTGAAGCGGCTGGAGGCGTTCGCGGAAAAGACGCGCGCCGACCTCGGCGACAAGCTGACCAAGCGCGAGGGCGATGGCGTGCGCGAGCCGGACCGCGTCTCGCCCGCCGCGCAACTGCTCGAACCGCCCTGCACCTACCGCGACTGAACGAATCCTGTTTCTTTTCGACAAGAGCCAGACAGTTTTTGAAACGATCATGAAACGCATCCTACTTCTCACCACACTTCTTGCCACCGCCTTGCCGAGTCGCTACGTCGCCGGGCAGCCCGCCAACGACCTCAAACCACTCGTCTATGAGGCCGAAGACTACACCGAGCCAAAGGACGCCTGGCTGACCAACAAGGGTTCCGACACGAAGTGGACGCTCTGGACCAACGACAAAGACGCCGCGAAGAAGTGGTCGGGCGGCGTGGTGCTGAGATCGCCGGTTGTTAAGCGCGACCGCGAGACGCCGGAGGACGGCGCGCCGCCGTTGCACACGCACTTCACCGGCATTCCGCGCGGCAGCTACGAGGTGGAGATCAAGATGGGCCGCACGCTGGCCGTGTCGCGCGACGGGAGAACCTGGGAGAAACGAACCGACGGCCGGCTCGGCCTCGTGGAGATCGCCGACGGCACGTTCGACGTGTGGGTGGATGACCGCTACGCGAACGAGGGCGATATCGGCCCGGCTTACTACGACTGCATCACGTTCCGACCGATACCGCCGCGTCTGGAGAAACCGAAGGTCGCCGGCTACGCGCGCGAGCGGGTGCGGGAGAAGATGGGCCGCGGCATCGTCGCGATGCCAATGGCGGGCAACAAGGTGTATGTCGGCTGGCGGTTGCTCGCCAACGATCCGAAGAACATCGCGTTCAACCTCTACCGCCGCGCCGGCGAGAGCGCGCCGGTCCGGTTGAACGCGGAGCCGGTTCGCAAAACGACGGACTTCGTGGATGCAAACCCGCCTGCGGGCGAGTCGCGGTATTTCGTGCGCGCCGTCACTGGCGGCGGCGAGGGCGCGGACTCGGAGACGGTCACTGTCACGCCGAGCGCCGAGGGACGGCCTTACATCAGCATCAAGCTCGACGGCAACTACACGTTCCAGAAAGCCGGCATCGCCGACCTCGACGGCGACGGCCGCTACGACTTCGTCATCAAGCAGCCACACGACAACATTGATCCCTACATCCAATACTGGCAGCGCAGTCCCGACACCTACAAACTCGAAGCTTACCACCACGACGGCAAGTTTCTCTGGCGTCACGACCTCGGCTGGTCCATCGAGCGCGGCATCTGGTATTCGCCTTACGTCGTTTATGATTTCGACGGCGACGGCCGCGCCGAGGTAGCGGTGAAGATCGGCGAAGGCGACCCGCGCGACGCCGACGGCCGTGTCACCAGCGGGCCGGAGTGGCTCGCCATCCTCGACGGCCAGACCGGCAAGGAACTCGCGCGCGCGCCGTGGCCTTCGCGCGAGCGGTTTCCCGACTACAATTATTTCTGCCGCAACCAGATTGGCGTCGCCTACCTCGACGGCAAGACGCCGTGCATCATCGTCGAACGCGGCACCTACAACGTCATCAAGCTCGCCGCCTACGAGTTTCACGGCGGCAAACTCCGCCAGCTCTGGACGTGGGAGGAGCGCGAGGAAAGCACCCGTTACCGCGGTCAGGGCGCGCACTGCCTCCGCGCCGCCGACGTGGACGGCGACGGGCGCGACGAGGTCATCATCGGCTCGGCGGTGATTGACGACAACGGCGTCGGCCTCTGGTCCACCGGCATGGGCCATCCGGATAACGTCACCGTCGGCCAGCTCGACCCTTCGCGGCCCGGCATGCAAATCCACTACGACATGGAGACGCGCCAGCCCACCAACGGCATCTGCATGGTGGACGCGAAGACCGGGAAAATTCTTTGGGGTCTGAGCGAACCGACCAAGCACATCCATTCCTCCGGCCTGTGTGCGGACATTGACCCGGCGTATCCGGGCTGCGCGTGCTACGGCGGCGAACGTGACGACAAAACCAAACGCTGGCTCTTCAGCGCGAAGGGCGAACTGATCTCAACGAAGGACATGGGCGGTTTGGCGCCGCGCGCCGCCTACTGGGACGCCAGCCTCCACCGCGCCTTGCTGACCGGTCACCGGCTGGCCAAGTTTGACGGGAAGGAACTCTCGCCGCGCATTGAAGGCGAGATCGTCGCCGTCGCCGACATCCTCGGCGACTGGCGCGAGGAAATCATCACCAGCCTCCCCGGCGAACTGCGCATCTACAGCACCACCATTCCCGCCGCCGACCGCCGCCCCTGCCTGATGCAGGACCCGATCTACCGTCTCGACGCCGCCGGCGGCGCGCAAGGCTACTACCAGATCCCCGGCCTCAGCCGCCTGCCGTCGGCGAATCCGCCGTGGTGACGGTGGCGGCTTTGTCCGTGATGAAAGGAAAAACCGGCATCCGCCCCGTCAAGGATTCGTCGCCGCGGGCTGCCCCTGATACGGGCGAATCACAATGGTGATGCCCTGCTGGTTTTGCTGCAACCCGTCGAATATCCGCTGAAGCTTTTCTCGATACGCATCATCCTCCTGCGCCCGTTGCCCCAACTTGTCCAGCCTCGTCGCAGAAACCGTCTCGCTGTTGCCGTCCGCGCCGGTGCAGGAAAACTCGATGGAGACCTTGTCGCCCTTCAGCCCGCGAAACGGGTTGCGCTCTTGTGCTGCTGCGGCCGCGACTGCTCCTGCCGCATCCATGTTCTCCAGCACGATGCAGTAGGCCGTCTTCGGAAGTCCTTTCTGGATGAGATCGAGCCGGACCTGCGTGCCGAAATTACGCCGATTCAAAATCGTCTGGAACGCTTCCGCATCGGCCACCGCCTGGCCGTCGGCGCGCACGATGATGTCCGAATGCTCCAAACCAGCCAGGGCGGCCGGACTCTCCTTCGAGACACTTTGAATCATAATCCCCTGCTCCGGCGACAGCTTCGGCAGGTGCGCCCGCACAATGTCCGGTATCGGCGCTGTGATCACACCGATCCATTTCGACGGTGGATGATGCGAACTCGGCGGTGGCAGAGGCTTCGGCGCCGCCCGTTTCCCGCTTGTCACATTGCCCTGATCTTCAGCCCCGCGAACGGCCTCCACCACAAACCAATTGCCGGCCGCCACGAAGGCCACCAGCAATCCCGTCGCGAACCACAGCGGTTTCCTGCCGCGCAGTTTGCCTGCGTTCATAATGCTTGTCTCCTGTCTGAATTTATTTCTCCCAACTGAGTATCAGGCTCCTTATCTGGCATTTTATAACGCGACGGGTTGCAAATCGATTAGACTCAGCGGGAAGCGGCGGGGGCTTTTTGGATGGCAAAGAGACGGTTCATGGTGGCGACGAAGAGGACGCCGTTGGCGGCGACGGGGGAGGCGCTCATCGGGCTGCCCATGTCTATGGTGGCGAGAAGTTTCTTCTCGCGGGTGGCGGCCAGGATCACAAACTCGCCGCGGCGCGTGCCGATGAAGAGTTTGCCGTCGGCCACCAGCGGCGAGGCCCAGATGTCGTTCTTGGTTTCGTGGGTCCAGCAGGCGGCGCCGGTGGCCGCGTCCACGCAGTGGATCGTCTTCCCGCAATCGGCGATGAAAACGAGGCCGTCGTGCACGGCCGGCGTGGAGGAGGTGTGCTGCCGCAGCGGGTAGGACCAGAGCGCGCCGCTACGGGTGATGTCGCCGGTCTTGGTGGCGTCAATGCACTTCAGCCACGCCTGACGCTTGCCCCACCACATGTCGCCGCCGACAGCGACATAGACGCGGCCGTTGTGGAAGACGGGCATGCCGTAGATGTTGACGGGGCTTTGCTCGCGGTTGCGAAGGTAGTCGTGGATGTTTTCCTTCGGCCCGGCCGGGTCGCAGTCGAACCACCAGACTTTCTTCAGCTTCTCCACACCATCCATGGCGTCCTTTGCAACCTCGAAAGCGTAAATGATTCCGTTGCCGCCAGCGAAGAAGATGAGCGGTCGGCCGTTGACCTCGCCGAGCGCGGGCGACGACCACGTGCAGTGGAAAATATTCGGCCCGATGTGCTCGTCGTCGCGCGCCACGAGGTGGCCGGTGGCTTTGTCGAGGACGATGAGACTCGGCGCGTCGGGCGAGGCAATGACCTTGTGCGTATCGTCCACGCCGTTGGAGGTGTTGGCGTAGAGGAAGCGGTCGTGCAGCAGGATCGAGCAGTGCGCGGAGTCGTGCTGGCGGATGCCGCACTCCTTGATCATGTCGAACAACCAGAGGATGTCGGCGTCGGCCGCGCCCGGCTCCAGCGGCGGCTGGCCGGCGGGAACAATGTGCCGGGCTTCGTCGCGGAACGGGCCGCTGTTGCCATTGACCATGCCGTGGAGGTCGAGGCACATCACCTCGCCGCGGTTGCTGACGATATAGACGCGGTCGCCCTCGACGGTGGCGGTCGAGCAGATGCCGGCTTTGGGCCAGTCCCAGAAGTTGCTCGTGGTTATCTTCGGAACGGCGAGCTGCCAGCAAAACTTCCCGTTCTTTTCGTCGAAGCACATCAGCACGCCGCGGTCGCCCTGGTTGCGCGGGTCGCGCGGGTCGTCGTTGTTGGTGCCAATGAGCACCTTGCCGCCCGCAACGACCGGCGTAGAGTGCGTGGAGGTGCCGAGCGCGACGGACCATTTGATGTTGATGCCGGTCTTGGGATCAAAGTTGTCCGGGAGATTTTTTTCCTCGGACGCCATGTTGCGGGAGAATCGCTGGCCCCACTGCGGCTGGTCGCCGGCCCGCGCGGACGCGATGGCTGCCACGCAAAGCAGCGCGTGAACGGCCAGCCGTTTCCAACGATGGGTTTGCGTTGGCATCGCTTTCGGTCTTCTGTTTTTCCGCCGCCGCGCGGCGCGTCAGTCGGACTCGCCGGACAGTTTAACCAAAGCCTCCTGAACTTCGAGGCGATATTTCTCCACCGTGGTGTCGTCGGCGTCGCGCGGCACGAGGATGGGTTTGCCGACGCGCGCGGTGCAGCGGGCAAACGGCAACGGAATGATGGTGCGGTCCCAGCTTTTCAACCGCTTGCACGGCTCGACGGTGGCGCTCACGGGCAGAATCGGCAGACCGGTAACCATTGCGAGCTTCACCACGCCGGACTGGGCCACGTAGCGCGGGCCGCGCGGACCGTCGGGCGTGAGGATGGCGTTGTAACCTTCCAAGGCCAGCCGCGTGAGTTCCAGAAAACCCTGATTGGCGCGGCGGCTGGTGGAGCCGCGCACGGGGACGAAACCGAACAATCGCACAACGCCGGCGGCGTATTCGCCGTCGCGGCTGGCGCTGGCCAGCGCCGCCACCGGTTTGCGGCCGACGTAGTGAAGATAGAGGCCCGGCATCAGCAGGATTCGGTTGTGCCAGAACGCGAAGATGTAGTTTGGCTTCATGCCAAACGCGATCAGACCGCTCTCATCGAGCAGCCGGTAGCGCAGCGTAAAACCGATCACGCGCAAGAGAGCATAGAGAATCCAGTGAACCATGTGAGCAAAAAGGCTAGACGTTACACGCGGCGTGTCAAAGAGAAACGGAGTGTTGGAGTGTTAGAGTGTTGGCTCAGGAATTTTTGAGAAAGAGGTTTTTTTCGCCGCCTTGTTCCTTCCACGGACTGGCCGGTTTTGATAGCAGCGCGCCAGCGGCGCCGGCCAGGTAAACGAAAAACACCAGCACATAGAGCAGCCAACTCCAGTTGACCAGCAGCGGGTCCAGCCGGTAACCGGCGGCAAGCCAGAGCAAGGCCAGCATCAGCAGCGTGCCGGCCGTCGTGGCGTGGGCGGCGAGATTGAACCCGCGGGTGAACCCGATTCCCCGGGCCGGCGGCGCGAGCGCCGTCAACAGCAGCGAGCCGATCAACGCGTAAACGAGCCGCGTCAGGAAGAACCACGCCATCGCCGCGCCGAAAACGGCCATGCACATGAGCAACCACCACGAGTCCACAAACGCGATCGCGTCGAGCCGTTGCGCGTCCAGCGCCAGCTCCGGCGGCCATGCGACCTGAAACGCGTGGCCGCAAAAAATGAGATCGGCGCCCCGCTGCCGCAGCGTCACCTCCGCGTCGTAGCGGCGCTCCGGCGCGGGCGGCTCCTGGTCCACCGCCACCCGCACGAGCAACATGCCGTGCGCGCCGTCGTCGTAGACGATGGCCGGCGTGCCGGGCGTGACGGCAAGCCGGCCGCGGGCGAGCACGAAGCCGTTGGTTTGCCGCGCCACCGCGCGCAACACCGGCACGACCTGCGTGCCGAAGAACAGCGTCACCGCCAGCGCGCCGATACCGCCGAGCAGGCCGAGGTAACTCACCGTTCTCCAAAAGCGTCCGTCGGCCACGCGAGTGTAGAAGCCAAAACTCGCGCAGCTCCAAAACAACGACGCCGTTCGGGAAGGTTCAGTGGACATGTCGAAGCATTCGCCGCCGGGCTTGCAAGCCCGGACGCGGTTCGGATAATAACGGTCGTGCATCAATCGCGTCAATGGCCGCTTGTCACGATCAACGTCGCCGCGCGCATCGTCGCCTGGCTGACGTTCGGTGTGTTCTTCCGCGTCGAGCGGCGCGGCCGGCATCACCTGCCGCGCACCGGCGGCGTGCTGATCGTCAGCAACCACATCTCGTGGTTCGATCCGCCGCTGCTGAACCTCGTGTTGCGCCGGTCTCCGCACTGGCTGGCGATGGTCGAACTGTTCCAGAGCCGCTTCACGCACTGGTTCTTCACCCGGGCGGGCGTCATTCCGATTGACCGCAACCAGCCGGGCAGCGCGCCGTTGAAGGAGGCCATCCGCCGGCTGCGCGCCGGCCACGCGCTCGTACTCTTTCCCGAAGGCGGCATTCATGACGGGCCGCGCTCCGTGCTCGGCGGCGACCCGGAGATCAAAGAGGGCGCGGCGCTGATCGCACTGAAAGCCGGTGTGCCACTGGTGCCGGCGATTATTGACGGCGCGCGCCGAAGCTACGTCGTGCGAAACTGGTTTTTCCGCCGCTTCGCCATCCGCCTCACGCTGGGCGAGCCGTTTCGTTTGCCGCCGAACTGCAAGCGAGACGGGGCGCACGCGATTATTCGCGAAAAACTGCTGGCGTTGGCGGCGGAGGTGATCCGGACGCGGCGGGATTGACCGGGACCGATCCGCGGCGCGCCCTGAAGACCGGTGGCGCAGCGGCATTTCCTAATTGCCTTTGGCGGAGCGCGCCCCTACGGTGCTGGCCGAGCCATGAGAATCTGCTGGGGACCGAACAAGATCAACGCCGACTGGGAATCGTTGTTCAATTCCTACCGGCGGTTCGTCAAGCCGACGCACACCGTGCTGGAAATCGGCGCGTCCGTCGTCGAGCGCACGCGGGAAATCGGCCGGCACTGCGCGCGCGTGATCGGCGTGGAGTTGATGCCCGAACGAATACCGAAGGACTCCGGGAACATCCATTACGTGCTCGGCGACTGGGAGAAGTTGACCGCGGTGCTGGAGCCGGAAAGCGTGGACGTGGCCATCAGCAGCCACGTCATCGAACACGTGCCCGACGACCTCAAGGCCCTCAACGAGCTTTACCGCGTGCTGAAGCCCGGCGGCGCGGCGTTCATCAACACCCCCAACCGGCGGCGGCTGACCCGCCGCGTGATCGAACTGTTCACGGGCGAGCGGAAGTTTCCCTTCTGGGAGCATCAGCGCGAATATGTCGAGGAGGACTTGCGCCGGTTGCTGGCGTCTTCCTCCTTCAAACGCTATGAGGTGATCCCCCTTGTATTCGGCCTGCACGGCGGCCACTTGTTTTGCTACCTGAGAAACGTGCCCCACCCTCTGCGTGGCATGGCAAATTATTGGGAAATCCATCTGTTTAGAGACTGATATACGGATTCTCAACCAGCGCAAGACACTCCTTTGCAACAACTTCTGTTTTTCAGACTATCCGCCGGTCTGGGCCGTATTTGAAAATCTGTTGTCCCGAAGCTGGCCGCCTTGACAAGGAGTGGCATGGACAACTAACCTTATCGGTTTCTGGGAGCGGGCAAATCGCCCGCCGGAGACTTGTGATCACAAATTACGACCCATATGTCTTTCTAGTTGTGTTGCTGGGCGCGGCGCTGGTGTTCGCGCTGGCGCCGCTTGCGCTGGCGTGGCTGCTCGCGCCGCACCGGCCGTCGAAGACCAAACAGGCCACCTACGAGTGCGGGCTGGAGTCGAAAGGGGACGCTTGGATGCAGTTCCGCGTCCAATACTACCTTTTCGCCATCCTCTTCGTGATTTTCGACATCGAAACGATTTTCCTCTACCCGTGGGCGGTGGCGTTCAACAAGCTGGGACTGTTCGCCTTGGTCGAAATGGCGATTTTCCTGGCAATCCTGGTCGGCGGACTGGCTTACGCATGGGCCAAGGGCGTGCTGGAATGGAAATGAGGCACCATGGCAATTGATGAGGGCCTCAAAAGCGAGTTGCGGAAAGCCGGGGTGTTTGTCACCACCGTCGAAGATCTTTACAACTGGGGCCGGAAAAACTCCATTTGGCCGCTGCAATTCGGTCTGGCGTGCTGTGCCATCGAGATGATCGCCGCGGCGTGCTCGCGTTACGACATGGCCCGGTTCGGCGCGGAGGTGTTTCGGCCGTCGCCCCGCCAGGCGGACCTGATGATCGTGGCCGGCACGGTGACGAAGAAAATGGCGCCGCTGGCGGTACGGCTCTACAACCAGATGCCGGAGCCGAAATATGTCATCGCGATGGGCGCGTGCGCCATCTCCGGCGGGCCGTTCAAGGAAGGCTACAACGTCTTGAAGGGCATTGACCGCTACATTCCGGTGGACGTCCACATCCCCGGCTGCCCGCCGCGGCCGGAGGCGTTGCTGGACGCCCTCATCACGCTCCAGAAAAGAATCGAGCAGGACCACCTCACCGGAAAACACAGGCTCCGCGCCTATGACAAGGAGCAAAAGGCGGAGTGGCCGGTGCCGGAGTATGGCGAGCACGACCTGGAGCCGCCGTCCAACCCCGACGTGTGGAAGCCGGAGCCGATGAAGCGGCCGGAGGCGAAGTAAAGCGTCGAGCATCATGGAAACTGTGGACCAAATCAAAGACCGCATCGAGGCCGCCCTGCCCGGCGTGCGACTCGCCATCGAAGGCAAGTCGCTGGTCGTGGACCGGCAGCATCTGCTCGACGTGGCGCGTTTCCTGAAAACCGACTCCGAGTTGGCGATGGACTACGTCTCCAACCTCTGCGCCATGGACTGGCTGCCGAGCCAGATCAAGACGCGCGAGTGCGACCGCGAAGTGGTGCGCAATCTGCCGGGTCATCTGGAAGTGGTTTACGATTTTTACTCGACGGCGAAAAAGCACGGCCCTGTTCAACTCCGCTGCCGCACCGAGGGTCGCGAAGGCACGCCGTCACTGCCGAGCATCACACCGCTGTTTCGCGGCGCGGAGTTTCAGGAGCGCGAGGCGTTCGACCTCTACGGCATCCGGTTCGAGGGCCATCCCGATCTGCGGCGGATTCTGATGTGGGACGGGTTCAAGGATTTTCCAATGCGGAAGGACTATCGGCCGCCGGACGATTACGAATGGGAGCCGACGCCGCACGACGAGGTGTTGCAACAGACAAAGAAACACTGGCCCGCGCCGCCGCCCGCGCCGGTGAAACCCGCATGATTCAACCGCTCACAATGCCGGAGCAGGGTTACACGCTGACTCCGAAGGAAGACGCCATCGAGACGCAGATGCTCGAGGTTTCGATGGGTCCGCATCATCCGTCCACGCACGGCGTGTTCCGCATGGACGTGGTGCTTGACGGCGAGGAGGTCCGGCGGCTCAAACCGGTGCTCGGCTACCTGCACCGCAATCACGAGCAGCTCGCCGAGAAAATGAACTGGCTCGGCTCGATCCCGTTCACCGACCGGCTCGATTATTTCTGCTCGATGACGAACAACTGGGCTTACTGCCTCGCCGTCGAGCAGCTCGCGGGCATCAAAGTGCCGGAGCGCGCCGAATACATCCGTGTCATCATGGCGGAACTGACGCGCCTGCAGAATCACTCCTGCCAGGCCGGCTTTCTGCTCAGCGACACCGGGGCTTGGGGCACGCCGCTGCTCTACGCGTTCCGCGAGCGCGAGAAAATCCTCGACCTCTTCGAGGCGGCCAGCGGCGCGCGGATGATGTGCAATTACATGCGCTTCGGCGGCGTGCGCGCCGACGTGGACGACGACTGGCTGGCGGCCGCGCGCAAGGTCGTGGAGAACTACCCGTGCTTCATCGACGAATTGGAGGCGCTGATCACCGGCAATGAAATCCTCCTCGCCCGCACACAGAAGATCGGCATCCTGCCACGCGAACTGGCCATCAACGCCAGCATCACCGGCCCGATGCTCCGCGCCAGCGGCGTGGACTACGACATCCGCAAAGTGGACCGCTACGGCATTTACGGCCGGCTCGATTTCCGCGTGCCGCTCGGCGAGGTCGGCGACGTCTATGACCGTTACTACGTGCGGATTCTGGAAATGCGCGAAAGCGTGAAGATTCTACAGCAGGCGCTGCGCGACATTCCCGAGGGACCGTCCGACGCCGGCGTCAAAATGCGCAACTTCAAGGTTCCCGTCGGCGATGGCTACGGCCGCATCGAGGGGCCGAAGGGCGAACTCGGTTTCTATCTCGTCAGCGACGGCAGCACACGACCGTATCGCTACCACGTGCGCGCGCCGAGCTTCATCAACCTGACGATTCTCGAGGACATGTGCGTCGGTCACAAACTGGCCGATGCGATGGTAATTCTCGGCAGCGTGGACATCGTGCTGGGGGAGGTGGACCGCTGATGCTCGGCAACGGTATGATTCAAGGGCTGCTGGTCACGGCGCGGAATCTCCTCCGCAGCTACTTCGACCCGGAGTGCCTGACCACCATCCAGTATCCCGAAGAGCGGCGGACGCTGCCGGAAAACTCGCGCTGTTTTCCGTTTCTCGTTTACGACGGCACGCCAGACAACCTTCGCTGCGTGGCGTGCAAGATTTGCGAGCAGGAGTGCCCGCCGCAGTGCATCTACATCGAGGTGGAACGCGACGCGAAAACCGGCAAGCCCGTCCGCCGGCCGCGCGTGTTCGACATTGACTACTCGGTCTGCATGCAGTGCCAGATTTGCGCCGAGGTCTGCCCGTTTGACGCGATCAAGATGGACCAGATTTACGAACTCTCCGGCACCGACCGTTTCGGCGGCATGTTGATGAACAAAGGCGCGCTGCTGAAGTCCAACGAATATTATCACCAGATGCATCCAACCGAGGCCAACGAGGTGGACGCGCGGTTGAGTCAGAGCAAAAAGAAAGCGTCGCCGCCGGCTGCAAAGCCCGCCGCCGCGCCCATCACGCTGCAATCCGCTCCGCCGCCGCGGCCCACTCCGTCTGCGCCACCGTCGCCATCCGTACCGCCAACGCCGCCCGTTCCACCCAAGTCTGATGTATAACTTTTTCGACCAACTCATCCTTACGCTTGGCGCATGGGTCGTCGGCCTGGTCGTTGCCTGCGGCAATGGCGTGTCGAAGTTTTGCTGCGGCCAGCCGTTGAGCGAGGCCGCCGCGCACAACGTCGCGGCCGGCACGGAGATTGTGCTGATCTGCGTGACGATCTATGGCGTCTTCGCGCTCTGTTTCGGTCTGGCCACGTGGCTGGAGCGGAAGATGCTCGCGCGCATCCAGAACCGCTACGGGCCGAACCGCGTCGGGCCGTTCGGGCTGTTCCAGTTCGTCGCGGACGGCGTGAAGATGCTCACCAAGGAAGACATCGTGCCGGCGCGCGCCGACAAGCTCGTGCATTTCCTGGCGCCGGCCGTCGTCCTTGCGCCGGCGCTGCTGATGTTCGCGTTCCTGCCGTTTGGGCGGAACATGGCCCCGACAAATCTCGACACGGCGGTCATCGCGTTCTTCGCCGTCGGCGCGGGCAGCGAGATGGCGCTCTTCATGGCCGGTTGGGGCAGCCGCAACAAATACTCCATTCTCGGCGCGATGCGCGCTGTCGCCCAGATGATCAGCTACGAAATTCCGCTCGTGCTCGCCGCCGTGCCGGTGGTCATGGTCGTTGGCTCGCTGAGCACGTCACAAATCGTCGCAGCGCAGGGCGCGGACGGGTTCCTCGACATGTCGCGGTGGTTCGTCTGGACGCCGTGGGGCTTCGCCGGTTTCATCCTCTTCCTTGTCGCGGCAACGGCAGAGAGCAACCGCTGCCCGTTCGATCTCCCCGAGGGCGAATCGGAACTCGTCGC
Source organism: uncultured bacterium (assembly GCA_903870275.1). Lineage (GTDB taxonomy): Bacteria > Verrucomicrobiota > Verrucomicrobiia > CAIQCK01 > CAIQCK01 > CAIQCK01. Next base: position 83,942 of record CAIQCK010000034.1, read on the forward strand.
GGGCTTCCACGTCGAATACAGCGGCTTCAAGTTCGCCCTCTTCTTCATGGCGGAATACATCGGCATGATGGCGATGGCCGGCCTCGGCGTGACGCTCTTCCTCGGCGGCTGGCACGGGCCGAAACTGCTGCCGTCATGGATGTGGTTCATGGGCAAGGGCTTCCTCATCGTCTGCTGGCTGATCTGGCTGCGCGGCACGCTACCGCGCTTGCGCGTGGACCAACTGATGGCCTTCGCGTGGAAAGCGATGCTGCCGTTCGCGCTCTTCAACATCTTCACCACGGCGGTGTGGTTCCATCTGCCCAAAGCCACGCTCCTCCAGAGCGCGGTGGCATGGCTGGTCACCGCGGCGCTGGTCGCCGCCGCCTATTGGGTCGTCTCGCGATTCGTCTGCCGCCGTGCCGGCGCGCTGCGCGTTTACCATTACGCTTCCTGAATCATGGACGTCACCTTCATCATTCTCAGCCTCATCACCGTCGTCGGCGCCATCTGGGCCGTGACGCTGCGGAACCTGATTCATGGCGTGCTGTCGCTGGTCCTGTTCTTCTTCGGCGTCGCCGGTTTCTTCTTCTACCTGAACGCGGATTTCGTCGGCTGGGTGCAGATTCTCGTTTACGTCGGCGCGGTCGCCATTCTCGCCATCTTCGCCATCATGCTGACGCACAACCTCACTGCCAAGGACGAGCCGGGATTCTTCAGCCTGCGCTGGCTCACCGGCATGGCCATCGCCGCCGCCGTGGGCGCGGTGCTCTGGTTCGCGATCAAGAACAATGCCGCGATGTTGCAGACCGCGCCGGCAGGCGTCACGAGCAGCGTCGCCGACATCGGCCGCAAAATGATGACGGACTGGGTCGTGCCGTTCGAGGTCGTCTCGCTGCTACTGACGGCGGCAATGATCGGCGCCATCGTCATCGCCATGGAACAAATCTCCCACCGCAAATGACAACACTGGCCCATTTCCAGCTCCTGGCGAGCATGCTGTTCGCCGTCGGCCTGTTCGGCGCGGTGACGCGGCGCAACGCGATCGTGGTGTTGCTGTCCATTGAGATCATGTTCAACGCCGCCAACCTGAGCCTCGTGGCATTCTGGCGCTACGGACCGCACCCAGAGCAGCTCAGCGGCGTCGTGTTTGCCATCTTTGGCATCACCATCGCCGCCGCCGAGGCCGCCGTCGGCCTGGCTCTGGTCATCGTGATCTACCGCTACTACAAGTCCATCGAGGTGGATAAGATGCGGAGCTTGAAAGGTTGATGAACCCGGCGACCCACATCCCCTGGATTGCGAGCTATCTCTGGCTGATTCCGCTGCTGCCGTTTGCGGCGGCCGGCGTCAGCGCGTTGCTGCCGCAACGCTGCCGGAAAACCTCGGCCGGCCTCGCCATCGGCGTCATCGTCGTCTCGACGCTGCTGTCGTTCTGCGCGTTGGCCGAGTCCATTCTCCACGGCCTCGAACCCCACGCCGGCCGCACATGGTCGGCAATGCAGACGCACGAGGTCTGGCATTCCCTCATCGAGTTCACGTGGTTCAACTACGGCACCACGTCGCTGAAACTCGGCTTCGTGCTGGACCCGCTGACGGCGGCGATGGCGACCATGGTGAGCCTAGTCTCGGCGCTCATTTTCATCTACTCGCTCGGCTACATGTCGCGCGACAAGAACTTCACGCGGTTCTTCACGTTCCTGTCGCTGTTTGCCGGCGCAATGCTCGGCCTCGTCGTCACCAACAACCTGCTGCTCTTCTTCATCTGCTGGGAACTGGTCGGCCTCGCGTCGTATCTGCTCATCGGTTTCTGGTATCACCGCCCCAGCGCCGCGGCGGCGGCCAAGAAGGCGTTCATCGTGACGAAGATCGGCGATACCGGCTTTTTCGCCGGTTTGCTCTGGCTCTATCACGCGACCGGCACGTTGCAGTTCTACACGCCGGACCACACCGGCGCGCTGGAGCAGGTGACGGCGCTGGCGGGCCTGCCCGGCATCATGGGACTGTCGCTCGCCGGCACCATCGCGCTTCTCATCTTCTGCGGCGCGGTCGGCAAGTCGGGCCAATGGCCGCTGCACGTCTGGCTGCCCGACGCGATGGAAGGCCCGACGCCGGTCAGCGCGCTCATTCATGCCGCGACGATGGTGGCGGCGGGCGTCTTCCTCGTCGCGCGCACCTACCCGCTGTTCCAGGCCAGCCCGCAGGTGCTGACGCTGGTAGCGTGGATCGGCGCGTTCACAGCGATCATGGCGGCGACCATCGCCGTCGCGCAGAACGACATCAAGCGCATCCTCGCCTACTCGACGGTGAGCCAGCTGGGTTACATGGTGATGGGCCTCGGCGTCGGCGGCATGGCGGCGGCGATGTTCCATCTGCTGATGCACGGCTTTTTCAAGGCGCTGCTGTTCCTCGGCGCGGGCTCGGTCATCCACGGCTGCCACAACGAGCAGGACATTTTCAAAATGGGCGGCGTGAAGAAACACATGCCAATCACGTTCTGGACCTACTTCGTCGGCACGCTGGCGCTGGCGGGCATTTTCCCGCTCGCCGGTTTTTGGTCGAAGGACGAGGTGCTGACGGCGGCGTTTCGCTGGGGCGGCGGCCTGCACAAGGGGCCGTTCGTGCTCGGCTGCCTCGGCGTGTTCCTGACCGCGTTCTATATGTGGCGGCAGGTCTGTCTCGTCTTCCTCGGCGAATACCGCGGCGGCAAGGCCAGAGCCGGACACAAACATGTCGGCCAGGAGGAAGCGGAAACCCACCACGAAACCGCGCCCGGCGTGCCGCATGAAAGCCCCGCCGTCATGACTGTGCCGCTGATCATCCTGGCGGTGTTCAGCGCGTTCATGGGTTTCAGCGGCCTGCCGGAACACGCCAACTTCATTCACCACTTCCTCAACCCGGAGCATGCGCCCCACGTCGTCAACTGGTTCGTGATCGGCACGGCGTCGGCGCTGGCGTTCGCGGGCCTCGGCGCAGGTCATCTCCTCTACGGCGTCAAACCGCTGGCTCCCGACGAGCCGGACCCACTGAAAGCGAAGCTCGGCAAGCTGCGCGATTTCCTACGCGACAAATGGTATTGTGACGAGCTTTACGAAGCGACGGTCGTGCGGTTCGTCCGCATTGCCGCCGTCGTCGTGGACCTCGGCGACCGGCTGCTCGACGGCGTCACCGTCGGCTTGGGCCTGCTGGCGCGCGGCGTGTCGTTCTTCAATTTCAAGTTCGACGAACAGGCCATCAACTGCGGCTTCGACGGCGGTTGCGGCTCGGTCCGCGTGATCGGCCGCTGTTTTGCCGCGTTGCAGGACGGCCGCGTGCAATCGTATCTGCGGCTGGTGGCCGTCACCGCCGCGATTCTGGCGTTTTGGTTTTTCCTGAAGTGACCCGATGGACGAGAACTCTCACATCCTGAGCTGGCTGACGTTCACGCCGTTGATCGGTGCGATCGTCATCGCGTTACTGCCGAAGCGGAACGAATCCGCCGCGCGCGGCGTCGCGCTCTTCGCCAGTGTGCTGGCGCTGCTGGAGGCGCTTTCGCTGTGGTGGCGGTTTGACGGCGCGTATGCCGGTCTGCAGTTCGTCGAGCAGACGCCGTGGATTGCGGCGATCCGCGTGGACTACTTCGTAGGCGTGGACGGCCTGAGCATCCTGATGGTGCTCCTGACGGCGCTGCTGACGCCGGTGGCGCTGCTGGCGTCGTCGCCGATACGGAAACATCTGCGCGCCTACTACGCGCTGATGCTGGCGCTGCAAACCGGCTTGTTCGGCGTGTTCACCGCGCTGAACTTTTTCCACTGGTTCATCTTCTGGGAAGCCGGCCTCATCCCGATGTTCTTCATCATCAAGCTCTGGGGTGGCGACGGCACGGAGCGCGCGGCGCTCAAGTTTTTCCTCTACACGCTGGTGGGCAGCGTCGCGCTGCTGCTGGTGTTCCAGGCGATTTACCTGGCGACGGGCACATGGGATTTCATCATGCTTCGCGACCTCGCCGCCGGCGGTGGGCTTGCGCCAAAACTCGCGGCAATGCTGCAACAAGCCGGCATCGCCATCACACCGGAGCGCGCCGGCATGCTGCTTTTCTTCGGCGCGTTCCTCGGCTTCGCGATCAAGGCGCCGGTCTGGCCGTTCCACACGTGGCTGCCCGACGCCTACACCCAGGCGCCGACCGCAGGCACCATAATGCTCGCCGGCGTGCTGTCGAAGATGGGCGTCTATGGTTTCCTGCGGATTCTGCTGCCGATCTTCCCGCACGAGATTGCGGCCTGCGCGACGCCGCTGTCATGGCTGGCGATGCTGACCATCGTGCTCGGCGCGTTCGCGGCCATCGCGCAGCTCGACCTCAAGCGGATGATCGCCTACGCGTCTATGAACCACGTCGGCTACTGCCTGCTCGGCATCGTGGCCGTGGCGCACGCGGCAGGCGGCGCATCGGCCCATGCTGACTGGGTGAACGAAAAAGCCTGCGCGCTCAACGGCGCAATTTTCCAGATGTTCAACCACGGCATTACCGTCGCGGCGCTGTTCATGATGCTCGGCTTCCTCGAAGAGCGCACGGGCCGGCGCGGCCTCGAGGACTTCGGCGGCCTGCGCGCCGTCGCGCCGGTGTTCGCGGCGCTGTTCGGCATCAGCGCGATGGCCTCGATCGGTCTGCCGGGACTGAACGGCTTCATCGGCGAGTTCATGATTTTCAAGGGCGCGTGGCCGGTGATCACGCCCTTCGCGGCGGTGTCGCTCATCGGGTTGGTGGCGACGGCGATCTATCTGCTGAATTTTATTCAACGCGTGTTCGCCGGGCCGCTGAACGAACGCTGGGCGAAGTTCCCCGATTTGAGCCGCCGCGAACTGCTGGCGACCGTGCCACTGGTGGCGCTGATGTTCTTTGCGGGCGTGTGCCCTGCCCCATTCATTAACCTGACCAACACGGCGGCGATGAAGCTGGTCATGTTGTTTCAGCCGGCCGTGCAGGCCGTGTCGCGTGTGACCGGAATGTGAACGCATGAGTCTCGACTGGACCATCTATCTGTCGTTTATCGGCTCGGGCCTGATCCTGTGCCAGCCGCGCGAACAGCGCGACCGCATCCGCTGGATCGCGCTCGCGTTCGGCGTGGCGGGACTGGCCATCGCGCTGGGCGCGTGGTGGTCCTACAACGCCGCCGTGCCCGAACTGACGAAGCAAGTGGCGTCGGCGTCCGACCCGATCCGCGCCGCGTTCCGCGTGGTCTGCGACGCGCCGTGGATTCCGTCGTTGAAGATCAACTACTTCCTCGCCTACGACGGCATCAACCTGCCGCTCGTGGTCCTCAACGGCTTCATCTGCGTCACCGGCATCCTGTTCAGCTGGAACGTCGAGCACCGCACGAAGGAGTTTTTCGCGTTCTTCCTCGCGCTCATCGGCGGCGTCTATGGCGTGTTCCTGTCAATGGACCTGTTTCTGCTGTTCGTGTTCTACGAACTGGCCATTATCCCGAAATACTTCCTCATCGCCATCTGGGGCGGCACGCGGAAGGAATACGGCGCGATGAAACTCGTGCTCTACAGCTTCGTCGGAAGCGCCGCGGCGCTCGTCGGCATCCTCGCGCTCTACGTCAAGGCCGGCGGGCCGTCCGGCGTCGCAGGCTTCAACCTGCTCGCGCTCAAGGACGTGGCCTTCACGCCGGAGTTCCAATACTGGTGTTTCCCGCTCGTGTTCCTCGGATTCGCGGTGCTGGCGGGCATGTGGCCGTTCCATACGTGGGTGCCGACGGGCCACGTCGCCGCGCCGACGGCCGCATCCATGCTGCTGGCGGGCGTCGTGATGAAACTCGGCGCTTACGGCTGTCTACGCGCCGGCATCATGCTGATGCCCTCGGGCGCGAAGGCGTGGGCCGGCGTCATCGCGGTCATCGCGGTCATCAACATCATCTACGGCGCGATGGTGGCGCTGGTGCAGCGCGATTTCAAATTCGTCATCGGCTACAGCTCGGTCAGCCACATGGGTTTCGTGCTACTCGGTTTGGTGACGCTCACCACCATCGGTCTCAATGGCGCGGTGCTCCAGATGTTCAGCCACGGCATCATCGCCGGCCTGCTGTTCGCCGTCGTCGGCCGCATGGTGTATGACCGCACCCATACGCGCGTGCTGGCGGAACTCCAGTCCATGCGGCTCTATGAGATCATGCCCTTCGCCGCGATTACGTTCGTGCTGGCCGGCGCGGCCTCGATGGGCGTGCCCGGCTTCAGCGGGTTCGTCGCCGAACTGCAGGTGCTGCTCGGCGCGTGGCAGCAATACCCGTGGCTGGCGGTCGCGGCCGGCTTCGGCATCCTGGTGACGTTTGCTTACACGTTGTTGACGATCCTGCGCGCGTTTTTCGGCGAGCGGCGCACCGCGAACGAACAACATCTGCGCGCAATGCCACCGATCTCCGCGCCGGAGAAGATCGGCGCAATCATCCTGATTTCGGTGACCATCATTGTCGGCGTCTGTCCGAACTGCCTGTTGAACATGATCAATCTAAGCGTCCAACCGCTGGTATCGCTGCTGGCCAAGTGATGAACCCGTCCTACATCCAACTATTGCTGGAGTTGCTGCCGCAAATCGCCCTGGTCGTCACGGCGTTTGCGCTGTTGGCGGTGGACTTTGCCTTGTTGCGACAGCGCGATCCGACACCGCGGTTCCGGACGCTCGGCCGGATCACCGTGTTCGGCCTGGCGGTCGCCGGCGCCATGCTGTTTTTCCAACTCGGCCAGGTTCAGGCCGGAGGCGCCTTTGTCGGCCCGCTGCGGACCGTCGTGCTCGATCCGCTGACGGTGTTCTTCCAGATCGTCATCGTCGTGGTGACGATCATCACGGTCTTCATCTCGATGGCGTATCCGTTCACGACGCACGTAAGCGAATACTACGCCGTGCTGATCTTCGGCGCGCTCGGCATGAACTTCCTCATCGCGAGCGAGGAACTCATCGCCATCTTCGTCTCGCTGGAACTGCTCAGCGTCTGCCTCTACATCCTCACCGCGTTCCACAAGGGCATGCTGCGCTCGGCGGAGGGTGGGCTGAAATACTTCGTCTTCGGCGCGCTCAGCTCGGCGTTCATGTTGTTCGGCCTCGCGTGGACCTACGGGCTGACCGGCGACACGACGCTGGCCGGCATCGGCCAGGCCGCGACGGAACTGGCGAAGCACGGTCTCCACGGCAACGGCGCGATGCTCGGCGTGGCGCTGCTGTTCACGCTCGTCGGCTTTGGATTCAAGATCGCCGCCGCGCCATTCCACCAATGGGCACCCGACGCCTACGAAGGGTCGCCGACGCCCGCGACCGCGTTTATCGCCACTGGCTCGAAGATCGCGTCGTTCTTCATCCTCGTGAAAGTGTTGTTCATCGGGTTCGCCGGCGCGCACGGCTCGGCGGCGTGGGGTGGGTTCAACAGCGGCTGGATCGCCGTCGCGGCGACGCTGGCGGCTATTACTCTGGTCGTCGGCAACACCGCCGCCATCGTCCAGCGCAACGTCAAGCGACTGCTGGCCTATTCCGCGATCGCCCACGCGGGCTACATCCTGACCGGCCTCGTCGCCGCCAACGCCCTCGGCGCGGCAAGCGTGTTTTTCTACATCATCGTCTATGCGTTCACCAACCTCGGCGCGTTCGGTGTCGTCGCCGCGATCAGTGCCCGTGTCGGCGGCGATGATTTCAAGGATTTCACCGGCATTTACAAACGCGCGCCGGGCCTGACGTTCCTGATGCTGCTCTTCATCCTGTCGCTCGCAGGCGTTCCTCCGCTCGGCGGCTTCTTCGGCAAGTTCTATCTCTTCACCGCCGCGCTGAGCGCCGACCCGCACAACCTCGGTTTGTTCTGGCTCGTCGCCCTCGGCATCGCGATGAGCGCCGTCAGCCTTTACTACTATCTGGTCCTGCTGAAGACGATGTATGTCTCCGATCCAGTGGCTGAAACCTCCGCAGCCACTGACCGGATCGCCGCGCCGCCATTCCTGAATTTCGCCCTTTTGTTTTCCCTCGCCGTCGTGCTCTGGACCGGCATCGCTCCGCAACAGTTGCTCGGTTGGATCGAGCGGTTCCTTTGAGCGTCGCCGCTGCGACCCCCGCGACGTGTAAATAATCTTTGCCTAACGGGCATGGCTTCGCACAGAATGCGCGCGTGAGGCCGATCATCCTGGCAGTCATTTTGGCGGCGACCGCGACAGTGCTCGCGCAATCGCCGGCGATGGAGAAACAACTTCTGTTCGGCGGCGCGTCAGCGAAAGGCTGGTCGCCGGCGGAATCCACCGTCGAGGTTTCCACGGCGCACGTAAAGGTCAACGAGACCGCGCTGCACTGGCACGTCACGGTGGATTACTACGGCGGCGAGCCGAAATATCCGATCGGCTGGCCGCGATTCGGCCGCATGATCCCCGAAGGCCCGCAGCGCGACTGGTCGGCGTGGGATTATCTGCACATGTGGATTTACATGACCGCCTCGCGCCCGACGCTGCCGAAGGACCCGGCCGGCCTGGGCATCCAGGCGCCGGACAAGGGAAGCGGAATCCAGATGATTCTGACGGAACTGAAACTGGGCGAATGGGTCGAGATCAAGATTCCGATCTCGAAGATTGCGCGGCCCGGCGACGTTCGGAACATCCAGTTTCACATCGCCGAGGCCAACTACAGGCATCAGGATCAACTCGACTTCTTCATTGACGACCTCGCGCTGCTTCGCTACGCGCAGCCGACGGTCCTGAATTTTGCGGCCGAGACGGCGGTGATGTTCGCCGATGCGAAGACGGTGGCCGTGCGTTTCCAACTTGCCGGCGTCAAGCCGGGCGACACCGTGCCCGTCGCGTGCGAACTGCGGCGCGACGGCAAAGTCATGGCGAGCGCGACGGCGCAGGCTGCGCGCGGCCCGCAACGCATCATCATCGAACCGGCTCGCGGCGGTCTCGCGCCCGGCGTGTATGAGTTGACCGCCCGCGCCGGTGACGGCCAGCCCGCGCCGCCGGTGGCGTTGCGTGTCGTCGAATCGCCGTGGAGGAAATAACCATGCGCTTTATTCGTTACGCTCTACGCTTCACGCTCCACGCTTCACGCTGCGTCCCTGCTCTCGCCTTTGCCCTCACCGCTCACGCCGAGCCGCTCCTCTACGACATGGGCACGGCGAAGTCGGATGTCTGGGCCGGCTTCACGAAGGTCACCGCCACCAACGTCTTCGATGCGAAGGCCAGCTTCGGCTGGCAGAGCAAGGGCGGCCTCACCTCGTCCGCGCACGCCTACCGCGAGATGGTCGAAAGCAGACGCGGCGACCGCGCGGAGCAGCCACCCATCTGGACCAATCCGATCACGGAGGCCGCCGTGCTCGGCACCAACGCCAACGCGTTTCTCATCGCGGCGCCGCCCGGCGATTACAACATCTACATCGTCTGCGGCACAAGCGACTCCCGATATCGCGCGCAGTTCTTCGACTTCATCGTGCAGGTCGGCAGCCAGAAACAACGCGTGCAGATCGAAGGGCCTTACCAATTCCGCACGCTGCGGTTCCGCGCCACCGCCGGCAAGGAGCCGCTCGCCGTCAAACTTTCGCCGCGCAGCAAGTGGGTCGTCAACGCCGTCATGGCGTGGCCCGATGCCGACGCGCCGCGCGTCCAAAAAGAGATCATCGCGCCGTTCGAGGAGTGGACGTTTCGCATGTCGCCGGAGCAATGGGCGAAATGGAAACAGGACCCGGAGCCGCCGACCGGCCCGATGCCAAAGCTGGGCGCCGCGGACGAAAAACGCGGCTTTGCCGTCTGGTCGCGCCACTACCTCGAATGCATCTATCCGCACACCAACCCGCGCGCCGAAGACCTCAACCCCGAACTGCGCGCGTTCGCAACACCGGGCGAGTTTGAGCCAGTGAACTTTATTGTGCGGCCGTTACGCGACATCGCCAACGCCAAGGTGAACGTCAGCGCCATCGGTCCAGTGCCGGCGAAGAACATCGAGGTGCGCCGCGTCCGCTACATGCTCGCGCGGCCAAACTACACCGTGCTCCATCGCTACCGTGTCGTGCCCGACGTGCTGGAGCGGTTCGAGGGCGGCGATCTGAAGGCCGACGAGAACGCGCGGTTCTGGCTGACGATCCGCGTCCCCGACAACGCCCCCGCAGGCGAGTATCGAGGAAAGGTCACATTCGCTTGCGACGGCGGCACGGCCGTCGTGCCGGTCAAGCTGCGCATCCTGCCGTTCAAACTCCGCGAGGACCCGACGAAGATTTTCGGCATTTATTATCATCATCCGCTCGGAGAGATGGCGAGAGCGAAGGACGACGTTTCGAGCGAGTATTTCCGCCACAAGGCGGAGCTGGAGCACGCCGACATGGTGGCGCACGGCACGCGCAACGTCGTGCTCTCGCTCTGGTGCCCGCCGGCCGACAAGGACGGCAAGTTCGACATCAAGTGGGAAACGCTTGCCGAGGAAATGGAGCTGTGGAAAAAGCACGGTTTCGTCGGGCCAATCGCGCTGGAGTTCAACGCCGCCGGCGTTTACGAAAAATACACTCATGAGCATTTCGGCTCGCATATGCGCGGCGTGAAGGACCCGCCGGAGGAGTTCGGCCGCGAGTTGACGGCGATGGTGCGCGCCATCGAGGCGGGGCGAAAGGAGCGCGGCTGGCCGGAGTTTCTCTACTACCCGATTGACGAACCGGGCACCGATCCGGCGTCGGTGAATTTCATGGTGAAGGCGCTGAAGGCGTGCAAGGCCGCCGGCGTGCGGACCTACGTGACGGCCGACCCGACGCACGAGGCGTTCGAGCCGCTGCGGCCTTGGGTGGACGTGTGGTGCACGCAACCGTTCGCGCCGGACCGTGAGACGATTCTCGCCGACATGAAGGCGCGGAAGGTGGAGTATTGGTGCTATCCGAACCATGTCAACGGCGAGAACGACCACACGCCGGTGACCGGCGCGCGGATGACCTACGGCTTCGGCTTCTGGCGCAGCGGATTCCTGACGCTGATCCCGTGGATTTACCAGGCGAACGTCGGCGATCCTTGGAACTACCTCGACGGTTCCTCGATGGATTTCTTCAACCGCAGCGAGCCGGACGGCACGCCGGTTCCCGTCGCGATGTGGGAGGCGTATCGTGAAGGCTACGACGATTACCGCTACATCTATACGCTGGAGCAACTCATTGCTGAGGCGAAGAAGAGCGGCAAGCCCGCGGCACAGGATGCCGCGGCGAAAGCGGAACGCGAGCTGAAGTTCGTCTGGGATTCCATCCGCGTGCAGACGAAATACAAAGACGACGATCTCTGGTCGCCCGCCGAGTTCGACGTTTATCGCTGGCTCGTGGCGCGGCAGATTCTTGCCGTGCAAAACGCGTTGCGCTGAACTCACAGCGCCCGGCCACCAATAAGAGCGGCGGCTGATGCGTTATAGCGATGACGCGCGAAGCGCGCCGACAAACCCATCGTGCGACCAACCATGAAGACAACCCGCCGCTTGCTCATCCGCCTGACTGCGCTACTCTTTCTGACTGCCATGACAACCCATGCCCAGCAACCTCCGCCGCGCCGGCCTCAAGGACCGCCGCCGCTGCCCGAAGGCGTGCGCGCCCTGCGCGACATCGAGTATGTGCCGGGCGGCGGCAATGCGCAGTCGCTTGATCTCTACCTGCCGAAGAGCGACCGGCCGGTGCCGTTGATCATCTGGATTCACAGCGGTGCGTTTCGCGCGGGCGACAAGGCGCAATGTCCCGCGATGGCTTTCACCCGGCGCGGTTACGCTGCGGCGAGCCTCAACTACCGGCTCAGCGGGCAGGCGATCTTTCCAGCGGCCATCGAGGACTGCAAGGCCGCCGTCCGCTGGCTGCGCGCGCACGCCAGGGAATACAACCTCGACGCCGACCACTTCGGCGCGTGGGGTTCCTCGGCGGGAGGCCATCTCGTCGCGTTGCTCGGCGCCAGCGGCGACGTAAAGCAACTCGAAGGTAACGGCGGCAATCTTGAGTTCAGCAGCCGTGTACAGGCGGTGTGCGATTGGTTCGGCCCGACCGATTTCGTTCAAATGGAGGCGCACGCGCTCACGCCGGGCAGGCCGTTCGACCATGACGCGGCCGATTCGCCCGAGTCGCTGTTCATCGGCGGCGCGATCCAGGACAACAAGGACAAGGCGCGCGCCGCCAACCCGATCACCTACGTCACGCTCGGCGCCCCGCCGTTCCTCATCATGCACGGCGACCAAGATCCGCTGGTGCCGCATCACCAGAGCGAACTGCTCGAAGCGGCGCTAAAAAAAGCCGGCGTCGAGGTCACGTTCCGCACCGTCGAGGGTGCGGGCCACGGTTTCGGCGGGCCGGAAATCTTCAGGATGGTCGAGGCATTCTTCGACAAGCACCTGAAGAAATCCGTCGCGCCGTAAACTCGCGCAGGATTTGGCGCGCCAGCTTTTTCTCCGCGTGGTTGAGAATCTCTCGCATGGCGGTAACCATCTTCCGCTTGTTGCGCGCCCGGCGTGATTCCGATAACCTCCGCCGCATGAAAGCGGTTTTTCAAGCCTGTCCGCCAAGGCGGGCGTCCGAACCGCAGCGCGACACGGGTGCCGGCGGGGTGCGTAAACTGCCCGCTTGGCTCAAGTGGTCGTTGACTGTCTTCCTTGCCTTGTGGTTGCCCGCCATGTTCAACACCTACGGCGCGCAGAATGTCCTCTGGCTCTGCGAGGTGGGCAACCTGTTCCTCGTGCTGGCCCTCTGGCTGGAAAACCGGCTGCTGCTCTCCGCCTTGTTGGATGGCCTGCTGCTGGTGGATCTGGCTTGGGGCGCGGACCTCTTGGTGGCGCTGGCGAGCAACCTGCATCCGTTCGGCGCTACCGCCAACATGTTTGATCCGTCCATTCCCCTGCCGGTTCGGTTGGGATCACTGTTCCACCTCGCTGTTCCCGCGGCACTGCTCTTTGCGGTGGCCCGCTTGGGCTATGATCGCCGAGGTTTCCTGTTGCAGACGGCTATCACCACGGTAGTGCTGACGGTCTCGTATCTGGCAACCACGCCGCTGTCGAACGTCAACTGGGTTTTTGGCTTGGGAGCGCTTCAGCAAACGGTCCCGGCACCGGCTTACCTGCTCTTCTGCATGGTGGCGTATCCGCTCATACTTTATTTACCAGTGCATCTGGTGGCCGCGCGCTGCATGCCTATGGAACGCGTTGCCGCCGGCGTTACCGCGACGGCGCGGCGTGATTGACTAGCATTGGGACACTGGACGAGCTTGGAAGCTCGTCCCACTTATGCAGTATCCGCCAACTCGCGCAGGATTTCGCGCGCCAGCTTTTTCTCCGCGTGGTTGGGGATTTCCCCCATGACGGCGGCCATCTTCCGGTTGTCGCGCGCCCGGTCGAATTCGGCGAGAATCGTGTCCAACGGGTCCGCCTTCAACGCCGCGTCATTCACTTCACGCGTCAGGCCGCGTCTCAAACACGCTGCGAGTATGGCCTCCACCTGCGACTGGCTCCGTTCGCGCACGCAGACGAACGGCGTGCGGCACGCGACGGCATCGTTGACCGTGCCGCCGCCGGAGCGTGTGACCAGCAGGTCCACGAACGGAAAAATCTCCTGTGTCGTTCCGCCGGGCACCGGCGCGAAGGCGCGGACGCGTGGACACCGGCGGGCGACAGCGGGATCGTTGAGGCGTGCAATCGCGCCGCGACCGGCGATGCGCCGCGGAATATAGAACGCCACGTTCAACCGCCGCGCGTCGAGTTCGGCGCGGGCGTCGAGGAAAGCCGGCACGAGCCGTTGCAGCAGCGCGTCCCACGCCGGCGTGTCGCCGCCTTGAATCATCACGAGCCGACCCGGCGCGGTCAGGCCGAGATGCGCCCGCGCCTGCCGCTCGCTCCACGAAGCCGTGCCGCCGAGCACGCCGGAAAGCCGCCGCACCGCCGCGCGCGGCGCGACGGTGCGCCAGTGTGCGTGGAACAACGGCGGTGAAATGAAATTCGGAAAGAGAAAAAGTTTCCGCGTGAACGACTCATCCCTGCGGACGGCGGCGACGAGGGCGCGCCATTGCGCGCGTTGGCGGGCCGTCACCGGCGCGGCGGCGTCATCGAGAAGCATCGCCAGCGTCCGCGCCCAGACGTGGTCGAAGATGCTGACGCACGGGATGCCGCGCTTGGCGGCCCAGCGCGCGGCGGCGGGAACGCCGAACTCGACAACCAGATCGAACTCGCTGAACTCCGCGCCGGCAGCGTAGCGGTCGCTGGCGGCGCGGTAGTCGCCGATCAACGAGAGCGTGCCAGCGATGGAGACTTCGCCGGTGGCCGCGTCCTTGGCGAGTTCGATGAGATTGTTGACCGGCTCGACGTTCACGCGGCCGGCGGCGACGAGATCGCGGTAGAGGCTGCGGTTGTAATCGGCGCGCGAACGGTTCCAAATCGTCGCGCGGCTTCCGGGCCGCTGCGCGAGCAGCTCCTTCACGACATAGGAGAGCAGCGCGGAGGGACCGAATCCATCCTCGTTCGGCACGGCAAGGATGTGCAGAGCTGGTTTCATTGCCGGTTCACAGCACTACCAAGAACCGCCCGCCGTCGCCAGCAAATGCGCCGAAAAAACTTTGCCGCGCGGCAGAGCCGCGACCCAATGAGGTGGGGCGAGACTCCGTCGAGCCTTCGCTTTTGGAAGACGCAGCTTGGAAGGAGGCTCGACGGAGTCTCGCCCCACCATCCAAGAAATCGCGCCCTTCCGCCATCGAGTTGCCTTGGGGGCGAATGCAAACCGCCCAACCGTTTGGGAATTTTGCGGCGATGGCGCGATTCTTTCTTGGAATCAACCCCGGTTCTTGGGTTAAGGTGTCATCATGAATGGTCGCGAACGAGTCCTCGCCATGATGGAAGGCCGGCCCACAGACCGGCTGCCGCTGATGCCCATCACCATGATGTTTGCCGGCGACCAGATCGCCGCGCGTTACGGCAATTACGCGCGCGACTATCGCGTCATGGTCGAGGCGCAGCTCCGCACCGCCGAGAAGTTCGACTTCGATTACGTCTCCGGCATCTCCGATCCCGCGCGCGAGGCGGCTGACTGCGGCGCGCACATCGAGTATTTCGACAACCAGCCGCCCGCGATCAACGAGGGCGACGCGCGGCTCGCCGACAAGACCGAGCTGGCGCGGCTGAAGACGCCCGACCCGCTCGGCGGCGGCCGCATGCACGACCGCGTCAAGGCGATGGCGCTGTTCCGCGAGCGCGTCCGCGGCGAGAGGCTCATCGAAGGCTGGGTCGAAGGCCCGTGCGCCGAAGGCTCCGACCTGCGCGGCATCAACACGCTCATGCTCGACTTCTACGACGACGAGAAATTCATCCGCGACCTGTTCGAGTTCATCGTCGGGATGGCGCTGGGCTTTGCCCGCGTGCAAATCGATGCCGGCGCGGACATCATCGGCGTCGGCGATGCGGCGGCGTCGCTGGTCGGGCCGGAAATTTACAACGAGTTCGTCTGGCCCTACGAGAAAAAGCTCGTGGACGGCCTGCACGCGATGGGCACGCGCGTGCGCCTGCACATCTGCGGCAACACCGCCGCCATCCTCGAAGGCATGGGCAAGCTCGGCTGCGAGATCGTGGACCTCGACTCCATGGTGCCGCTCGCCGACGCGCGTCGAAAGATGGGGCCGCAGCAGGTGTTGCTCGGCAACATCAATCCCGTCACCGTGCTGCGCGACGGCACGCCGGAATCGGTGACGGCGGCCATCGCCGAGTGTCACTGCCAGGCCAGCCCGCGCTACATCGTCGGCGCCGGCTGCGAAGTCCCCCGCGACACGCCCGAAGCCAACGTCCTCGCCCTGACCCACTACGCCCGGTCGCATTAATGAGGCGGGTGCGGTGCGAACAGGCGCTTGGTTGTGCGGCGATTGGTTTGGAGTGTCTAAGCGGGGCGCAAAAAAACCTCATCGGGATTGCAAGTTGCAAGCGAAAAGAGCATTCTTAGCGTATGGCACGATCCAGCTTGCTCAACACAGACACCGAAGATCTGAAAGAGCTTCTCGCCAATGGGAAGACCTATCAAGTGCCGCCTTATCAGCGGGATTACTCATGGAAGGCTGAGCACTGGGAAGACCTGTGGGATGACATTCGCGCACTGGAGCGAAATCGAGGTGACCACTACATGGGGTCTATCGTATTGCAATCTGGTGATCGGAAACAATTCCGCATCATTGACGGGCAGCAACGCATTGCCACCTTGAGCATTCTCGTTCTGTCCTGCATCGACTTCCTGCATGCGTTAAAGGAACAAGGCGTGGATGCCAAGGAGAACGAGGATCGTGCGGGACTCTTGGAGGCAGCCTACATCGGGGGTCGTGATCCCGTGTCTCTACGCGTTGTGAGTAAACTTCAACTTAACGCGCACGACGACAATTTCTACCAATTAAATCTGACTCAGCGAATGCCACCGGCCGGCGGCCTCCGCAATTTGGCTGATTCAGAACGATTGTTGTGGGAATGTTTCCAGTTTTTCCGCCAAAAGATTGAGGATCGCTTCAGCCGACAGAAGGACGGCAAAGCTGTTGCCGCATTCGTCAACGAAGTGATCACAGAGCGACTGCTTTTCATAAGTGTGCGCGTGCAGGACGAGTTAAGTGCCTACACGGTTTTCGAGACGCTTAACGCGCGTGGTCTTGAACTGAGTGAACCCGACTTGTTGAAGAACTACCTGCTGTCTCTCGCAGACCGCCTCAGCAAGAGCCAGATGGATCCTTTGCTCCGACAGTGGAACCGGATCGCAAGCAAGGTCGGTAACGCACGCCTGCCGGAGTTTCTCCGGCATCACTTGAATTCTCGGCGTGAGTATGTGCGACAGAAGGATCTTTTTAAGACGATTAAGGGCGATGTCTCGGACATGCGTGGCGTTTTTGATTTGCTCCGAAAATTAGAGGAGGACGCGGCTTGGTATCAGGCACTCGGTGACCACAACGACCCGCTTCTGTTGGATTACCCGGGCGCCCGCGAGCACGTGCGCATTTTGAATCTGTTCGGGGTCACGCAATACCTTCCGCTGGCACTTGCTTCTAAGGACATTTTTGACACACAACAACTTGTGGAGGTGTTCCGCTACTGCGCCATCGTTTCCCTCCGTTTCAATGGCGTCAGCCGCAGAAGCACTCACATTCTCGAAGAAGTTTATAACAACGCCGCTTTGGCGCTTCGCAACAAGAAAGCAAAAACCCTTCAAGACTTGCGGCGCTTGCTGGAACCTATCTACATCCCTGACAACGAGTTTGAATCCGACTTCGCCAATTTGCAGATAAGAGCATCAGGTCGCAGTGGGAAACGGCTGCGGTATATCCTTTGTGAACTGGAGAAACGGATGGAGCCGAAAGATCTGAACGATGAGACGGCCCCGAATGCTACAGTTGAACATGTCCTGCCAGAGAACCCCTGCCCAGCGTGGAACGACTCGTTTCCCGAGAAGGATCGTGAGAGATACATCGAAAGACTCGGCAATTATACACTCTTGGAAAAGGGACTGAACAACAAGGATGCCGCGAATCTGGCTTTCGCTGATAAAAAAGTTGTTTACCAGAAGAGCATTTACGCCATGACACGAGCCATTGCTGCATACGATGAATGGACTCCTGCGGTCGTTGACGAACACCAAGCGCAAATGGCGCGTTTGGCGAAAACAATTTGGAAGTTGGAGATTCCCCCAGCGGATCATTGATACTGTTTTTCAACTCGCCACCGCCAACCCAGTCGCCAAATTGGTTTACGCCGAGCGTCGGTTCCGGCAAAGTACCGGCCATGCGCTACCTTCTACCTCTGCTGTTGCTCGCGGTTGCTGCGCGAGCGGAACTGAGAACCGACATCGAGTTCGCCCAAGTGGGCGGCACGAACCTGACGCTCGATGCGTTTGTGCCGGAGGGCAACGGGCCGTTCCCCACGTGCATCCTCGTCCACGGCGGCGGGTTCACGAAAGGCAACAAGACGACGTTCATCAAGCCGCTGTTCGAGCCGCTGAGCAAGGCGGGGTTCGCGTGGTTCACGATCAACTACCGGCTCGCGCCGCAGCATCGCTACCCGGCGTGCATCGAGGACGTGGAGAGCGCCATTCGCTGGGTGAAGGCGCACGCGGCGGACTACAAGGCCGACCCGAAGCGCATCGCGATCATCGGCGAATCGGCGGGCGGCCATCTGGTATCGCTGGCCGGCGTGCGGGCCAAGGACGACACGCGCGTGGCGGCGGTGGTGCCAATCTACGCGCCGCACGATCTGGAGTTGCAGGTGAACCATCGCCATGCGCTCGGCCCTTCGATGGAGGCGCTGTTCGGGCTGACGGAGTTGAACGACGCGGCGTGGAAGACGCTGCGCGAGGCGTCGCCGATCAGTTACGTCCGCAAAGGCCTGCCGCCGTATCTGCTCGTCCACGGGACGAAGGACGCGACGGTGCCGTTCGAGCAATCGCTGAAGTTTCAGGAGAAGATGAAGGCCGCCGGCAACGTGTGCGACCTGATCGCCGTCGAAGGCGGCATCCACGGCATGGGCGGCTGGGAGAAGATTGATCCGAGCTACAAGGAGAAGCTCATCGCGTGGCTTCGCAAGACGCTCGCGGCGACACCGTGAAGGTCGCGGCTCAAGGAGGACGAAGCCGAATGAACAAAGGAACTTTGTTGATGTGGTGCGGCTGGCTTTTGTTGCCGGGCTGCTTGTGTGAAAGCTCAACGAGCGCCGAGGCGGCGCAGCCGCCATCGCAATTCGTTTTCAAGTCGGTCGGCGAGCGCAAACTCACGGCGGATGTTTCCTATCCGGAAGCGTGGCGCCGGGGTGACAAGCGGCCGGCGATCATCTTTTGGTCGGGTGGCGGTTTTTCAACCGGGGAGACATATCAATTCCGCCCGCAGGCCGAACATTTCGCCAAGCGCGGCATGGTGGCGATCCGCGCGGAGTATCGCGGCCGGATCAAGGACGGCGTCGGCGTGGACGAATGCTTGAAGGACGCCATCAGCGCAATGCGATGGGTCCGCAAGAACGCTGCGATGCTGGGCGTGGACCCGAACCGGATCGTCGCGTCGGGCGGATCGGCCGGCGGGTTTCTGGCCGCGTCGGTCTGGACGGCGGAGAATCTGCATTCGCCGGGCGACGACCTGTCGGTTTCGCCCAAGCCCAACGCGATGGTTTTGTTCAACCCCGCCCTCGGCTTTGAAACCTGGCGGAAGGCTCACGTGGACGTGCCGCCCGGCATGCCCGATCCGCTACACGACATCAAGAAAGGCATGCCGCCCGCGCTGGTCCTCATCGGCTCAGCGGACGAATTCCTGCCGGCGTGCCAAAGCTTCTGCGCCAAAGGCCGGGAGCTTGGCGCGCGCATGGAGATCGAGGTTTACGAAGGCCAGCCGCACGCGTTCTTCAACCGTCCGCCGTGGATGGAGAAAACCATCGAGCGGGCCGACCGGTTCCTTGAAGCAACCGGGTTCCTGGCGAAGTAGCGGCCGGGGTAACGAGGCGGAGACGGTGTCAGGCAAACGCCGCAACTGTCATTGAACGGATTTTTGCATTGTGCCGGCGGCGGTGACGGCATAATGATGCCGCCATGTTCGCCCAAGCGACCCGCTTCTGTGTCGTGCAAACCGCGTGCGTCAGCTTCCAAGGAGACAAATAATGAAACACGAACCTTCATCCGTCAGGACGCCATCCGCATCTTCCACCACCTCGCGCCACGCCACGCGCCGCGAGTTTCTCGAAACCGGCGGCCGGCTGGCGGCGGCCACGGCGCTGGCCGGCGTCGCGTTGCCGCACGTGCACGCGGCGGAGGACAACACCGTCCGGCTCGCGCTCATCGGCTGCGGTCCGCGCGGCACGGGCGCGGTCGGCGACGCGTTCGGGTCGCCGGACAGCCCGTGCAAGCTCGTCGCGATGGCGGACCTGTTTGAGGAGAAACTGAGCCGGGCCTACAAGAGCCTCTCCGAAAAGTTTCCCGACCGGGTGGACGTGCCGGCGGAGCGCCGGTTCCTCGGCTTCGACGCGTTCAAGAAGGCAATGGAGTGCCTGCGGCCCGGCACCGGCGACGTGGCGATGCTCACGACGCGCGCGGCGTTTCGCGCGACGCACTTCGAGCACGCCGTCAGCCAGGGACTGAACGCGTTTCTGGAGAAGTCGTTCGCCGCCGACCCGGGCGGCATCCAGCGCATCCTGAAAGCCGGCGAAGCGGCGCAGGCGAAAGGTCTCAAGGTCGCGTGCGGCCTGCAATGCCGCCATTCCAAGTCGCGGCAGGCGATGATCGCGAAAATCCGCGCGGGCGCGATGGGCCACATCCTCCTGATTCGCGCCTACCGGATGCAGCCCGGCGGGATGATGGGGCCGCGCAAAGGCAGCGACAACGAACTGCTCTGGCAAATCCGCCAGCCGGTCGCGTTACTGTGGGGATCGTCCGGCACATGGCTGGAAAACATGATTCATCAGGTGGACGAGTGCTGCTGGCTGAAGGACTCGTGGCCCATTTCGGCGCACGGTCTCGGCGGACGCGCGCCGCAGAGCACCGATTGCACCCAGAACTTCGACAACTACTCCATCGAATACACCTTCGCGGACGGGACGAAGGCGCTGGTCAACGGCCGGTTTTGGTCGAACTGTTACAACGAGTTCGCCACGTTCGTGCATGGCACCAAGTGCGCCGGCCAGTTCTCCGGCAACATCCACGCGGCGACGGTGGAAATGCACAAGGACCAGCGCCTCCTGCGCGACAACATCACGTGGCAGCCGGAAAAGGAAACGATGAGTCCCTGGCAGGCCGAGTGGAATGATTTTCTCACCGCCATCCGCAAGAACCAGCCGTATAACGAGGTGAAGCGCTCGGCATACTCCAACCTCGCCGGCCTCATGGGCCGCGCCGCGTGCCATTCCGGCCGCATCATCACGTGGGACGAGGCGGTGGCGTCGAACTTCAGGTTCTGCCCGAACGTGGACAGCCTCACCGCCGACAGCGAGCCGCCCTTCCGGCCCGACGCGCAGGGGCGTTACCCCGCGCCCATCCCCGGCAAGTGGACGGAAGTTTGAACGCGCGCGCGTCGCTCACTGGACGCCCGACTGTCGGTTGATGAAACAATCCATGAAACTGAAGACTGAGGTTGCGCCGGCAAGGATGCCGGCGGCACGGTCCGCTTCGGTTTTCGGAATGAAATGTTTCGTCACCGCCGTGGTGACGGCAGCGGTGATCGGCGTGTGTTCCGCCGCACAACCGGCCGGCACCCAGCCTGCCGCGTGGAACCGCCAGGAGTTGACCAAGTTCATGCGCGAACTGGCCGGCTATGTGGTGGCGCATCACATGCGGAGCGACAACTCGCCGATGCGCGGGATGGTCTATGAGTTTTACGATCCGGCCGCCAAGCAGCAGGGCCACGGCGGCGGACTCGACTCGATGCACGATGGCGCGTGGTTCGCCAACGCCTGCATCCTCGCCTATCGCGCCACGGGCGATGAGTTTTATCTCGCCACCCTGCGCGACTGGATCATGCCGTTCTACGTGAAGATGTTGAACCATTCGGACACGCTCTTTCCCGACCGCGACGGCGCGTATTCCGACAGCCAGATGCTGCCGCCGGAGCGCGCCGGGGCGTGCAAGGGATTCGTGCCTTACTGGTGGGACGACGGCCACGGCGTCAATTTCGACGCGCGCGCCCGCAAGATGACGACCGCCGAGTTGATGGGCAAGTGGGGCTTCACCAACACGCTGCCCAACCGCAACGACCGCTCGGGCAAGGTCAGCGGCTACTCGCATGGCACGAGCAATCACATGGCGTTGGACCTCTTCCCGATGCTGGCGAACTGGTGGTTGCTCACGCGCGACCCGCAGGTGGCCGAAGCCATCCGCAATCTGCACGAGCAGCGCATCTATCAGTTCAAAATGGACCTGCCGTTTCTCGCCATCGCCGACGCCGTCGCGCACGGCGACAACAAGAAAGCATTCGAGGCCGCCGGCAGCTACGACACCGCGCCCTGGCCGCCCGAATCGCCGCTCTACAAGGCGATGGTACAGAAAACCAAGTTGCAACTGCCGCCGTTCATAGACGATCCGGCCGGCCGCTATTACTCGTCCGCCACCGCCCATCGCGTCGGTCCCGGCACCGCCAAACGCCTCGCGCAGATGACGCATGACTGCATCGTGCTCGCCGATCTCTGGTATGGCAAAGAGCGCCGGCCGCGCGGCCTCGCCATTGCCGCCGACAGCCGCAAGAAGGTCTGGATCGAGGACGGCAAATTCAGCTCGCTTGCCGGCGAACTGCCGGACGTGCTGGTCGGCTCGCGGATGGGGCCGCAAACGCTTTGGGCCAGCGCGTTGAGCCTGCAATTGCTGCGCGCGTTTCCCGACGCATGGGCCGGTTACTGGAGGGGAAACTATACCCCTCTAGTTTCCGGTTGGTCGGAGCCGCCCCTGAAGGAGGTGACCGCGCGTTTGCAGGCGGAGCTCGACGAGGGCTTGCGCTTCTGGCGGGAGCAGATGAAGACTGTCGGCTACCTCCGGCCGGACTGGCCCATCGGCGGCAAGAAGCCGGAGCCGAATTATTGGTATGACCAAACCAGCGAGACCGGCGGCTACGCGCATTTGATTGCCGCGTGCGCGGATTATGTAATGCTGCTGGATGGCAAGAAGGACTGGGAGCTGGCCCATACGATGCAGATGCCAAAGCGTTGAGCAAAAACCATGAGAGCTCATTCTGTTGCCTCTATCCTTGCCTGCGCTGGACTGATTTTTTATGGGACAGGATGTTCTTCTCTGCAAACGGCCTCCAGGCCCGTCCCGCCCGGCGCTGCGACGCTGGGCTATACGAAGTGCGTCATCAACGAGACACCCACCGCGGCCGACATCGCTCCCAGCCGAAACGGCAACTACAAATGGTTCAGCGGCCAATGGTTTTCGAAGAACACTCCATCACTCGATCACTACGAGACCCGGAACGGAGTTCTTGCGGTGAAGCTCGGCGGCAATCTCGTCAACGCGCCGCTCGATTTTTCGCAAGGCAAACTGCCGCTACTCGCCGGCGCGGACGGTTTCTACGTGGAGTTCGACGTGCGGCTTTCCGACAACGACAAGGACCATTGGCCCGCTGTCTGGTTGATGCCGGCTGAGCACGACGGCAAACACGACCACTATGAAGGTGACCCCAAGGGCTTCGAGCGGTTCATGGAGCTCGACGTTGACGAAGGCGGTTTCGGGCCGGGATTGGCAGGAACCGTCCACAGCACCGAAGGCGTTTGGCCAAAGTGGAAGCACATCCAGAATCCCAACAACGTCTCCCGCGTGCCGCTCGACCGCAGCCAGATACATACCTTCGGAGCCAGCTACGATCCGACGCAGCAGAAGGTGACGTGGTGGCTCGACGGCAAGCAGCAGATGAGCGCGAGCACTCCCTACGTCCCGGCTGTCGCGGCCCGGCAGCACTTTTATTTGATCCTTTCCGGCCAGAGCCACGGGGCGAAGAAACCGCACGACACGTTCATCAGCGGCGTGCGGGCCTATGTTCCACCGGGTTCGCCGTTGCCGGAGAAATGACGCGCTTCTCTTGACTCAACGCCATCTGTGAACTGAAAGGAAAATGACCATGAACCGACGGTTCTTGTTCCTCGATGCGGTTTTGGTTCTGGGTGTGTTCGCCACCAGTGTCGCGAGCGCGGCCGAACCGAAAGCCGCCGACGCGGTGAACTACGGGCGGCCGTTCGAGCCGCCAACACGGCCGGCGTTCATTGCGCTGCCGCCCGGCGCGGTCGAGCCGGCGGGCTGGCTGCGCGACTGGTGTCTGGCGGCGCGGGATGGATTCACCGGCCACATGGACGAGGTCCACCAGGAATTCCGGCGGGCGTGGGCTGTGGATCACACGATGACCGGCGAGCGGCTCAACTGGCCCAAAGGCGGCTGGCCGTATGAAGGCGGCGGCTACTGGTTCGACGGTCTGGTTCGCCTGGGTTACGTCCTCCACGACGACGCGCTCATCCAACAGGCCAAGAAGCGGCTCGATGTCGTCGTCAACCACATGAACCCCAATAGCATCCTGTTCATGTGGTGGCTCAACAAAAACAATCCCGACGATGTGAAAGGGAGTCTCGTCAGCGGCGCGTGGCCGATCTGGGCGTGCGGCTTGTTGGGGCGCGCGCTGACTGGCTACTACGCTGCGTCGGGGGACAAGCGCGTGTTGCAGACGCTGGAAATGGGCTACGGCGGCGACCGCGATTGGCTGCGGCTCGGATGGGGCAGTTCAAATCCCTGGCCCGCGTTCGACACCTACACCTGGACGGGAAACAAAGAGATCGCCGCGGCACTGACGACGCTGTTCTCGAAAGACGGCGGCGGCAAAAATCCGGGCGGGGCGTCGTGGACCCGTTACCGCCAGATGCCTGACCCAAAACCCGGAGCCGAGAGGAACGATCACGTCGTGCATTTCCTCGAAAGCACAACGCCGTGGGCGCTGGGCTACTTGTGGACGGGCAACCGCGAGTTCCTCGACGCGACGCTCGCGTGGCACGACCTCCTCGAGCGCGACGCGATGCAACCCTCCGGCGTGCCGGTCGCCGACGAGTATTACGGGCCGACCGGCGCGTATCGCGGAACCGAAACCTGCGACGTGGCCGGCTACCTGTGGAGTCAGATCGCGCTGCTGACCGTCACCGGCCAGGGACGCATAGCCGACCGGGCAGAGCGGGCTTTTTTTAACGCCGGTCCTGCCACCGTCGCGCGCGATTTCAAAACCCACGTTTATTTTCAAAGTCCCAACCGCATCGTGGACCAATGCCCGCCCTACCCTCACGGGCCGAAAGCCGAGGGAAATTCGTATGCGCCGACGCATTACCCGCTGTGTTGCACGGCCGCGCTGAACCGCATCGTCCCCAACTACGTCATGCACATGTGGATGGCCACCTACGACAACGGGCTGGCCGCGACGCACTACGGCCCCTGCAAGGTCACCGCGCTGGTTGCCGACCGTGTGCCCGTCGAAATCACCTGCCGGACCGACTACCCGTTCAACGAAGCCATCGCCGTAAGCGTAAAACCGGCACGGGCGGCAACGTTTCCGCTCTCGTTTCGCATTCCCGGCTGGTGCGGGAAAGCCGAGTTCCGTGTGAACGGCTCCGTCATCAAGGCGGCGCCCGACGCCAACGGATTCGTGCGCGTGGAGCGGCTCTGGAAAACCGGCGACACGATTCGCCTGCGGTTGCCGATGTCGGTCAGCGTGAAGACGGGCCGCGACAACAACGCGCAAGGCGCGCCCTACGCCTCGGTCTCTTACGGCCCGTTGCTTTTCGCGCTGCCGATTCCCGACACCGATGGACCGAACACGCCCGACCCGGCGGCCAAATGGAACTACGCGCTCGATACGTGGCAGGCTGGCATCCGCGTGGAACGACAAGCGATGCCAGCAAAATGGGACTGGCCGCTGAAAGCCCCGTTGAAACTGCGCATCAGCGCCATGCCCTGCGACTGGTCGCCTACACCCAAAGCCCCGCTGCCGTCCGGGCTGATCACGAAACAAGCGCCGCCTGAGAAAATCACGTTAGTTCCCTACGGCTGCGCCAAATTCCGCATCTCGATGTTCCCCGTCACCGAACGCGCGTGGAAAACCTCCGAGACCAACGATGCCAAGCGCACAGCCGGAGACGCGGCAACAAAAACCAAGTGACGATCACCAAAACCGAAACCCAACAACCGAAAACAACTCCATGACTACAACCCATCGCCGCGTTTTTCACTGCGCTGCCATTGCCATCGGCCTCGCGCTACTTGCCCATGCCAGCGCCTCCGAGCCGCCGTCCGGCATCGAGATTGGCGTCGCCGCCTACACGTTCCGGCATCTCACGGCGTTTGAAGCCATCGAGAAGACCAAGGAGTGCGGCGGCGATGTGTTCGAGTTTTTCCTCTGGCAAAAACTCAGTCCGGAAAACCCCAAGGTCGTCCTGGACATGAATCTCTCGGATGAGCATATCGCGAAGTTGAAGGCGAAGCTGAAAGCGACGGGCGTGCGCGCCGTCAACGCCTACTTCAACAACGCGCCGTTCCAGGACAAGGCCGGCGCCGAGGTCGGCGTGCGCAAGCTATTCGAGTTCGCGCGCAAACTCGGTCTGCGTGGTCTCACCGGCGAGACGACCCCCGACCAACTCGACCTTGTCGAGAAGCTGGTGAAGGAATACGACATCCAGCTTTGTTTTCACAACCATCCCCACAATCCCAAGAAACCCGAATACCTGAACTGGGACCCGAAGTATCTGTATTCCTTGATGGAAAAACGCGACCCACGGATGGGCTTCTCGGTGGATACGGGCCATCTGGTACGGTCCGGCATTGACGTGGTGGAAACGCTCAAGCTCTACAAAGGCCGCGCCCATTCCGTCCACCTGAAGGACATCAAGGAAGCCAGATTCGACAGCGAGGACGTGCCCTACGGTGAGGGCATCTCGAACATCGCCGGCATCCTGGCCGAGTTGAAGCGCCAGAACTTCCGCGGCCACGTCGCGGTGGAATACGAGCACACCACCGATCATCTGCTGGATGACGTCAGACATTGCATCACGTTCATGCGGAACCACCTCGCAAAGTGATTCGCCCGGCATCATGAAACCTGCACACGCTCTCACTTTCGCCGCCTGTCTTGCCACGTCGCTTGCCTTTGCGGACATGATGAAAGATTCGCCGGTAACGTTCCCGGAAAAGGGCGCGCTGCCAGCAAAATGGCCGCCCGATGTCACCACCAAGCACCAAGAGCCGGAGAAGGATTACTCCATTTTCGGCACACCGCAGCGGTCGCAGGCGCAGATTGCCAAAATCCAAGCCGAGATGCCGAAGGGCGAGTTCACGCCGCCGAAGCCGGACTGGACGCACCTGAAGCGCACGCGCCGCATCCTCACCGATGGCGGAGAACTGCGCGTGCTGGCGATGGGCGACAGCATCGTCGCCGACACGATGCGCTCGGCGTGGCTGGCGAAACTGGCAGAGGCTTACCCGAAGGTCAATATCCGCGGCACGGTTTATGTCCGCGGCGGGGGCGGTTGCCAGCATTACAAGGAGGAAGGGCGCATCCAAAAAAACGTCGTGCCGCTCAAGCCCGATCTCATGTTCATCGGCGGCATCAGCCAGAAGGACATCGAGAGCCTTCGCGAGGTCATCCACCAGTTGCGCGCCGCGCTGCCGGAGTTGGAAATCCTGCTGGCCACCGGCACATTCGGCACCACCGATCCGCGCTCGCCGGTGGAACTGGCGAAGGACAAGCGCTCCGGCGCCGGCGAGTATGGCATCGCGCTGGAGAAACTCGCCGCCGAAGAACGCTGCGCCTTCTTGAACATGACCTTGCCGTGGGCCAAATACATCCGCTCCACGAAACTGCACCCGCACATCTTCTATCGCGACCGCGTTCACGCCAACGAAATCGGCGAGCAAATCCTGTCGAAAATTTTGATGGCGTTCTTCCAACCGTAGGAGAAGCATAGCCGAATGAAGACCATCGCGTTCACCATCGCTTTCGTCCTGCTCACGCTTTCCGGCCCGGCCCGCGCGGCAGACCGGGAATTTGCCAGGGACGGCTCCGGCGTTTACGGCTACCGCGACACGCCCATCCTGCCGTGGTGCGGCTTCCGCGTCCACGATCCCGACAGGCCCGAACCGAAGCGGATTGATCCCGGCCCCGCTCCCGCGCCGGCGCGCGCCCCGGCGGATGCCATCGTGCTCTTCGACGGCAAGGACCTCTCGCAGTGGCGGACCAATGATTGGAAACTTGTGGACGGCTGCGTCGAGACGGTCAGCGGCAGTCTCATCACAAAGCAGGAATTTGGCGACTGCCAGATCCACGTCGAATGGATGGCGCCGGCCAACTTCGAAGGCCCGTGGTATAACCGCGGCAACAACGGCGTCTTCCTGATGGGCCTTTACGAAATCCAGGTCTTCGATTCCTACAACGAAAAGATCTATCCCGACGGACAGGCCGCCGCCGTTTACGGCCAGACACCGCCGCTGGTGAACTCCTGCCGCAAGCCGGGCGAATGGCAGGCCTACGACATCGCTTTCACTGCGCCGCACTTCGACTGCGACAAGCTCGTGCTGCCGGCGCGGGTGACGGTGTTTCACAACGGCGTGCTCGTGCAACTGAACCAAGAAATCCACGGCGAGACCGGCCACCGCATCGTGGCCCGATACAACCAGAAGATCAGCCAGGGTCCGCTGAAACTGGCCGGCCATAATTGCCCCGTGCGTTTCCGCAATATCTGGATTCGGCCGCTCTGAGCGCAGCGGGTCGTCGAACCCGAAAACCGAAGTTGTGCCGGCAAGGATGCCGGCGCTACGATCCATTCCAGTTTCCGGGTTGAATCGCGGACGGATTCAACGTCGGCAGCTCCGCGTGTGAGGCGAATTCCATCGCGCTCGCGGGTTGTTACGAAGCCGTTCAAACAAACACAAAATAGACAACGTCATGCGCAATATTCTCATCGGTCTGTTGATCGTTCTTTCCAGTTTTCATCCGGTCGTCTCGGCTCAACCCGGCGGCTGGGACGACCCGCAGCGGCCTTATCGTGTCGCCGTCACAGTGGCGAAGGAAAAGCAGCCGCGCGAGCGGGCGTTCATTGTGTTGCCGCTGGATTTCGCGGCGGATCTGGCGCGACTCGGCATCCGCGGCGCCGTGGACTCGCAATCGTTGCGGCTCGTGCGGGACGGCGACGTGCCTTGTCAGGTTCGTGAAAGCCGCGTCGAGTGGGCCGACGGCCCCATCGCAGCGGGCGAGGAACGGGCTTACCGGCTTTACTTCGCGACCAGCGCCAAGTCCGCGCTGCCGACGAGCCCGGCGGCACTGCGGATACCGGATTTCGCGACGGACACTTTCGGCAAGGGGTGGGATTTTCGGGACGGCGGCTTTGCCGGCATCACCAGTTGGGGCAACCGGCCGGAATTCATCCGCCACAAAGTCGAGGACGGCGTGCTCAAACTTGACGTGGAGCAGGACCCGTATTTCATCTGGGGAACGATGTGGGGCGCCGAGTCGCCGAAGCGCACGCCGTTGCGCCTCGACGTGAACCGCTACTCGACGCTGGAAATGCGCATCCGCCAGAGCGTCGCCGGTGCGTTGTGGGACTTCTACGGCCGGCCGGTCGGCCGCGACGGCCTGCTGCATTACGAATTCACGATTCATGGCACGAACTGGCAAACCGTGCGGGTGGACCTTCGCAAACAGGCCAATTGGCACGGCACGCTGTCTGCGTTCCGTATTGGGCCGGCCAAACGGGTAAAGGCGCACGTCGAGATTGATTGGATCCGCTTGACGCCGCTACAGAAGGCGGCGCGCGGCGCGGTCGAGGCGCTGGGCTCGACGGACAAGACGGCGGCGCGCGTGACCATCGCGCTGGCGGATTCGCAGCCGGGCGCAGGGACGACGCAAACGGTGAAAGTCTGCGTGGCCGAGGCGAACGGCAAACCGGTGAGCGGCCAGCCGGTGTTGCTGGCGCTCGCAGCCGGCTCGGACGGTACGCTCGACGCGGAGTCTTCATCGCCGTCGCTGGCGGTAAGCGCGCAAGCGCGGCGCGCGCTGACCAACGGCGCGGGCGAGGTGATGTTCCGCTATCGCGTTTCGCGCCGGGCGGGTGCGGAGGCCGACCGGCTGCAAGCGGTGGCGGAATTCAGCGCGCCGTCGGCCGCGAACGCTGTCGTGGCGGTCAAGGCACTGGCACCTCATCATTATCTCGTCGAGCCGGCGCGCCCGCGCGTGTTGCAGCCGGGCGAACCGCCGCTGGCGGTGACGGCGACGCTGGTGGACAAGTTTGACAATCCGCTGCCGCTCGGCAACCGCGCGGTCACATGGAGCGCGTCGGGCGGCAAGCTGTCGTCGGCGAAAGGCGCGAGCGCCGTGTTTCACGGCAATCCGGCGCGGCAATGGGTCGGGCGCGTCGCGGTGAAGGACGCGGATGGTTTGTCCGGCGAATCGGCTCTGATCTCAGCGCTGCCCGCCGGCCCGCGCCCGAACCGCGTCCGGCTGCTGCCCAATGGTTATTTTGCGGCGGACGGCAAGGCGTGGCTGCCGCTCGGCGGGTTTTACGCGAACTGGGTCGGTCTGCCGACAGAGGACGGCGAGTGGGACAAGCGCCTTTCGTTCACCGACGCCAGTGACGAGCAGGTCGTGGCGTGGCTGAAATTCCTGAAGGCCAACGGCGTCACCGCGCAACGGTTCATGCTGCGGACGCATCGTAAAAACGGCATGGAGCCGATGGACATCGGCGGACGCGTGAATCCCGGTCTCTTCGCGGCGTTCCTGCACCACCTCGACCTGGCGCGACCGTTCGGTTTCAAGTTTCTGCTGGTGCTGCATGAGGATTACACCAAGCCGTGCTATCACAACCGCGATGCGTTGGAGAAGTGGTGTCTTCCGTGGTTCACCGGCGAAAACCTCGACGCGTTGCCGGTATTCCAGCGGCGCTTTGTCCACGACGGCGATCTCATCGGCGACATTAACGACAAATACACCGACCCCGACGTGCTCGCCTGCCAGGACCGTTACGCGCGCGAACTGATCTCCCTCGTGAAGGACAATCCGCTCGTGTTCGGCTACGAACTGGAGAACGAGATGGTGGAGTGTCCCGCCTCGTGGGCCAACCACGCAATGGCGACAGTGCGTGCGGTGGACGCGGACACGCCGCTTTGCGTCAGCCACGGCGGCGGCGGACTGCACACGGCCGATCCCGCGTGGTGGAAGACGAAGACGACGATCGATTTCTACACCTACCATCTCTATCCGCACGGCACGACGTCGGCGGAGATGGACTACGGCCTCGCCACCGACGTGCTGACGCGCTACGGGCGGATGGGCAAGCCGGCGTTCCTCGGCGAGTCGTCGGGCGACCAGTTCTCCTACGGTCCCGACCGCGAGACGCGCCGCTGGACGATGCGCGACCTCGTCTGGTTCTCGCTCTGCAACGGCAACCCCGGCTGCTTTTTCTGGAACGCGCGCGGCAGCGAGTTGGCGGAGTTCCGGCTCGCGAACGAAATCGCCGGCCGCGTGAACTGGACGACCTTCCAGCGCAAGCGCCCCGCCATCGCCATCCGCGTGCCCCATCCGCTCGACGATGACAAGTGGTTCCGCTCGCACGAAGGCATCGCCGCCAACGCGATGATGGGCCGCTACGCGCAGCATTACCTCGACTGCGGCGTGAATTTCGACTTCGCGCTCGACGACGCGGCGGACTACCCGCAGCGCGCGGACGTGGACCGTTTCGCGCCGCCGGAGCCGGCCTCGGCCGACTTTTTGATTCCACCCGGCTGCCAACTTGCATCGCTCGTGCGCGCCGACAGCTCGGAGGCGCTCGTCTATGTCCGCAACTTCGCCGGCGTCAAACTCTGGGTGTCACCGAAACCGGAACCATGGAAGCAGTGGCTCCGCGAGCGCAAACCGGCGGCGATGCGTGTGACGGTGAACCTCGCCGGGAAGTTCAACGCCGACACCTGGGACCTCGACACCGGCAAACATGAGCGGCGGCGCGTCGCGTGCGGCGAGGCGATCGAACTCGGAACGAGCGATCACGACTTCGCCATCCTGCTGCAACGCTGATCACTTCCAGAATTCCGCTGGACAAAAGCGCGCCGTCCAAGGACAAGAATCGGGAGGCTTAACCCCGAAAACCGAAGTTGTGCCGGCAAGGATTCCGGCGCTACGATCAACCTCGGTTTTCAGGATAACAGGAGATTCGACATGAAGAAGACGATTGGGCTTATTGTTATCGCGTCGGTTGCGCTGGCGTTCGCCGCGAGCAGCGAGGACAAGATCGCACCGAAGGCCGACGACGCGCTGGAGTTCGCGCCGCCGGACAGCGTGAAGTTCCACGGCTGGCTCGGCGAGGCGATGGCGACTTGCAAAAAGGGACGGATGCTCGCCCAGAGCCTGCCCGATCTCATCCAGCCGTTCGCCGTGCGCGAGGAGGACCGGATGTGGCGCTGCGAGTTTTGGGGGAAGTGGTTCACCTCCGCAGCGCTGGCGTATCGCTATGACGGCGATCCGAAGCTGCGCGCGATACTCGACGAAGCCGTGAAGGGCCTCATCGCGACGCAGACGCCGGATGGCGGCATCACCACCTACAAGACGGTGAATGAATTTTCCAACTGGGACACGTGGGGCCGCAAATACACGTTGCTCGGCCTGCTCGCCTATCACGAGTTGACCGGCGACGCAAAGACGCTCGACGCCGCGCAACGCCACGCCGACCGCGTGCTCGGTTATTTTGGCCCCGGCAAGGCCGACATCGCCACCAACGGCTGGTGGAACGGCATGGCCGCCAGCAGCATCCTGGAGCCGATGGTGTTGCTCTACCGCCGCACCGGCGAACCTCGCTACCTGCAATTCGCCGAATACATCGTCCACTCGTGGGAAGGCCCGAAAGGCCCCGACCTCGTCCGCAAGTCGCTCGACGGCATCGCGGTCTTCAAAATGTTCCCCGGCCCCGACCCAAAACAAAAAGGCTACATGAGCGGCGGCTCCTCGAAAGCCTACGAAATGATGTCGTGCTATGAGGGCCTCGTGGAACTTCACCGCGTCACCGGCGAGCCGAAATATCTCGAAGCGGCTAAAAAGGTCTTCGCCAGCATCCGCGACACGGAGATCACGGTCATCGGTTCCGGTTCCAGTTGGGAGCGGTGGTGCAACGGCCGCGTCCGCCAGGCCGAGCCGGTGCCGGAGTGGATGGAAACCTGCGTGACCGTCACGTGGCTGAAGTTCGCCGCGCAACTGTTGCGCGCCACCGGCGATCCGCTCTACGCCGACGAGATCGAGCGCAGCGCCTACAACCCCCTGCTGGCGGCGCAGAAGGACGACGGCACGTGGTGGTGCCACTACAACCCGCTCGAAGGCCAGCGCGAAGCGGCGCCGGAGCATTGCAAGATGCACCAGAACTGCTGCGTCGCCAACGGCCCGCGCGGATTGAACCTGCTGCCAACACTCGCGGTGATGAGCGGTAAAGGCGGCCCCGTCATCAATTTCTACGAGCCGGCGACGGCGGTGTGCAGCAAAACACGGCTCGACATCAAATCCGACTACCCGCGCGCAAACGTCGTGGACATCACCGTGCGTCCGTCAGCGGCGAAGGAGTTTACGTTGAGTCTGCGCATCCCCGCCTGGAGCCGGGCGACGAAACTGGAAGTGAACGGCAAGCTCGTGCAAGACGTGCAGCCCGGCAGTTACACGCGGCTGTCGCGGACGTGGAAGCCCGGCGACAGAATCCGTCTCACGCTGGATTTCACCGTCCACTGCGAAAAAGAGCCGGGCGGCTCCGGCCGCGTGGCGATCACGCGAGGGCCAGTCGTGTTCGCGCTGGACAAGCGGCTGGCGAAGCCAGCCGCCGGCAACGGCGTGGTCGTAGCCGACGCGAGTGGCGCTGTCAAAGCAACCGTCGTCAGAGCCAAGGGCACGCGCATGGCACTCGACGTGCCGTTCGACGTTGGCGGCAAGAAGACGATGCTGCGCTTTTGCGATTACGCCTCCGCCGGCCACACGTGGGGCGAGGACTCCACGCTGCGCGTCTGGCTGCCGCAGCCGCTGGATCTGGCGAAGCCGTTCGAGGGCATCGTGCCGATGAAGCGGTAGCGGCGGCTGCGCCGCCGTGGCCGTGTTTTCGGCGCTTGACGCAAGCCCGCCCAGCGGCGTAAGCTGCGGTCGTTTTACGTATCAAAATACGTTTGTCTAATAAAATTGATGCGCGGCGTTATTCCATGACAACCCAACGCCCCTCCAGCCGGAACAAATACGCCGTGCCCGCGGTGGAACAGATGCTGGACATCGTCGAACACCTCGCACAGAACCACCGCAGCTACGGCATCACCGAACTGGCCCGCAAACTGGACATCTCCACCAACGGCGTGTTCCGCATTTTGAAATGCCTCACCGAACGCGGTTACGCCGAGGCGGACCCGGAGGGCGGCTACCGGCTCGGCACCAAGTTCTTCACACTCGGCATGCAGCTTTACGCGCGCTTCGACCTGCGCCGCCGCGCACGGCCGCATCTGGACCGGCTGTGCGAGCAGTCGGGCGAGACGGCACAGCTCTACGCGCTGCAAAAAGACCACGCGCTGGTGCTAGACTGTGTGACGCCCTCGGCCAGTTCGTTCATCCAAGTGCTGCCCGGCAGCCGGATGGAGATTCATGCCAGCGCGTTCAGCAAGGCCGTGCTGGCATTTCTGCCGGAGGCCGAGGCGCGCCGCCGGCTGCCGCGCAAGCTGGCCGCGCTGACGCCGCACACCGTCACCGACCCGGCAAAACTCCTTCGCGAACTGGCGCAGACACGTCGCAGCGGGCTGGCCTATGATCGCGAAGGCTACACGCTCGGTATTTATTGCGTCGGCGCGCCGGTGTTCGATGTCAACGGCGACCCGGTGGCCGGCGTCGGCGTCACGGGACTGGTGAGCCTTTTTCATCCGGAGACGCAGTCTTCGCTGGAGCAGACCGTCCTTGCGTGCGCCGAGCGCATTTCGCGCGACATCGGCTACGAAGGCGGCCGGTTTGAAAATTTCAAAAAACAACGGAGGTCCGCGCGATGAAAACGGACTCGAAGGGGATGACGCGCCGGACATTCCTTGCTGTATCATTCGCTCATCGCGACGCGCACCGGCCGGAGTTCGGCCCGGTCGGCGGTCCGGGCAACCTGGCATTCATCGAAGCCGGCAGTTTGCTGCGACCGGGTCACGGGATTTTCAACGAGTTCTGACCATGTCATGAAACACGCCATCACGCGCATCGCCGCCCTGCTGTTGGCTCCACTGGCCTCGCTCCACGCCGCCGACACGCCGCAATCGGTCGCCACCGAACGACCGCAAGTGCAGGCCAACTGTAACGGCGTCCCGATCAAACGATTCGGATTCTGCTGGGTGCTCGGCGAGGCACCCAACCTGCTCGACGACGTGCCGCTCCAGAGGGGAAACACCGCGCCGCGGGTGAAGGTCCATCCCAAAAACAGCAGCCAGATCAAGCGCAACTACCTCGGCGTGACGACGACACGCATGCCGCGAACCACCGAGAACGACTACCTGCCGGTCGAGGCCATCCATCTGATTGACGGCAACCTCCAGACCTGCTGGCTGAGCCACGGCCAGTCGCGACCCGACGTGCAACCGGTGTGGATCCGGATTGACCTGCCCGTGGAACGTTCCATTGACCGCGTGGTGCTGCGGAAACGCCCGCCCTCCGACCAACGGCGCAACTCGCAAGGCTGGGGGCCGACACGCGGTGCGGTGGAGGTGGGGCGTGGCATGCCAGCCACGCTCACCATCAAAACAAGCTGCGATAGCCGCGAATGGACGACCGTGTTCGAGGGACCGACGGATGATGTACCGGAAAAAACCGACTGCGAGTTTCGCTTCGCCGCCCGCCCGGTGAAGCAAATCTGGATCACCGCCGGCAAGTTGCCGCTGGTGGAAAACATCCTGTATGCGTTTTCGCTGGCCGAGGTGGAAGTCTATGATCCGGCCGGCCGGAACGTGGCGCTGGCCACCTGCGGCACGGGCATCACAGTGAGTTCCACACACCACGGCCCCGGCATGGAACTGGCTTCCCACCGTTGGTATTGGCCGTTGCATTACGACGCGGGTTTCAAATGGGCGCGCATCGGTTACCACGACGATCCGATCAACTGGCATTGGGTGGAAAAGCAGAAAGGCGTGTTGAAGATTGACCCCGAGACCGACGCCGCCGTCACAGAACTGGTATCCAACGGCGTCGAAATCGTGATGTCGCTCAATTTCGGCAACCGCCTGTATTCGGGTCCTGCCGGGCGTGCGCTCCCGCAGCTCTGGGAATGGAACTACGACCCGCCCGCGCCGCCGACCACTCCCGAGGCGCTGGCCGCCTGGACGCGCTACGTGGAGTTCATGGTCCAACACTTTCGCGGCCGGGTAAAACATTTTGAAATCTGGAACGAGTGGAACATTTCCTGTTATTGGGGCGCCCAGCCGAGCGTGGAACACTATCTGGCCGTCGCACGCGCGGCCATTCCCGTGATCCGCAAGCATGCGCCCGAAGCCCGGATCATGATGGGTTCCTGGGCGGGCTTTCCTCACGGCATCAGCACGTGGACTCCCGCCCAGATGGCCGAGCGTGAAAAACAAACCCTCTACCT
Source organism: uncultured bacterium (assembly GCA_903870275.1). Taxonomy (GTDB): domain Bacteria; phylum Verrucomicrobiota; class Verrucomicrobiia; order CAIQCK01; family CAIQCK01; genus CAIQCK01. The sequence continues at coordinate 119,952 of CAIQCK010000034.1, forward strand.
GGCCGCCACGCGCGAGTTGGCTCGCGAGGTGGACGAGATCGGCTGGCACCCTTTTTACCAGACCGATCCTGAACACTTGCAGCACTATACGGCCGATGTGCGGGCGTTACAGCAGTGGCTTCGCCACGTCGGGTTCGGCGGGCACTGCATGGTCACTGAATGGAACTACAGCGCCCTGTATCCACCGCTCACCGAGCAGGAGGCCCAACGCGCGTGGTGCGGCGGGTTCAAGGCCACCGAGATCGAGAAGGCCAAGTATGTCGCCCAGGTCTTCACGCGTCACACGGCGCTGGATCTGGAATCGTTCTTCTGCGAGATGTATTTTCCGTATTTTGCCATGCTCGACCTGAGCTTGCTGCGGCGGTCCTTCGACGCCGACCCCATTTCGCCGCTCCAGCCGCAGGCGGCCTATTACGTCACGCGCAACCTCGCCACGATGCTCGACGGACTGGAACCGGGCGCGTTGGATTACTCGCTCGATGGCGCGCCGCCGAACCTCGAAGCGTTCGCCCTAAAGGCGTCCGACGGTTCCGCCCTCGCCCTCTGGATCAGCGGCCACGCCAAAGACCACTGCGACGGCGTCGCCGTTGACGTGCACCTCAAATCGCCCTGTCGCAAAGCGACCGCCTACGATCCCCTGAACGGCGTCAGCCAGGAACTCTCTGTCGAGCAAATCGGCGAAACGTCGCTGCTCAAGGGAGTGCTTGTGCGCGACTGGCCCCTCGTGATCCGGCTTTTCGATCACTAAAAGAAAGATCATGAAGCCTCTCCTCAGATCACTCTTCCCCATGATCGCCCTGTGGCTGGCCCCGCACGCCATCGCAGCGCCGGCGCCTTCCACGCAGCCGGGCGATCCCATCACGTTGCTCGCGTATCGCGAGGCCGAATGGTATGGCTCCACTTTCTGGAGCGGACCGGATTGGACGCGCGTTGGCAAAAACTGGCAGCACCCCGGCGAGAACACGCCGAGCGTGCGCCGCTTCACCGCGCCGCGCGACGGACAAGTCACCATCAGCGGGCACGTTTTCAAGCTGCATCTCAACGGTGACGGCATCCGCGCCGTCATCCGCCACAACGAGCGCGAAATCTGGAAGGCGGAGATCGAGGGTAAGGACGACAAGGGCGTCGAGCCGCGGTTGACGCTCAAGGTGAAGAAGGGCGACGCGCTACGGTTCATCATCCACAAACGCGGCACCATCGCCTGTGACACCACCGGCTGGGACCCGGTCGTCACCTACGCCGACGGCGAACGGTTTCAGGCGTCGCTATCTTTCGCCGCGAACACGCAGGGCGCAGGCGGTTGGTTTTACGAGATGCTCGGCAAGGGTGACGCGCCGCTGCGCAGGCCCGTGGCGCCGGTTCCATCCGAACTGAAACAGGAATTGACGCGCCTCGCCGGCTCGCTTGCGCCGGCAACCGATCCTGACCTGCTCTTGCTGGCGCTCGAGGAATGGTGGCGCGACGACAAAATGACCGACACGCCGCCGTCCTATGCCGCCGCCATCAAGGATCACTTCGAACGCGCGCAGAAGCTCGTCGCAGAATTCGGAGACAGGCTAAAGCCTGAACTCCAGCGAGCCGCTGTCAACGCGCCAGCGGTTGGAGTTCAAGCTTCAGCTTGTTCCAACCTGGTGAAGCTGCGCTCGCTTTACCTCCAGATTCGTTTGCTCAAGCGCGAGGTCGCGCTCGGCAATCCTCTCCTGAACTTCAACCAACTGCTCTTCTGCAAGCGCGCACAGCCGAGCTACAGCCATCTGGTCGGCCAGTATTTCGGCTGGCGCCAACGGCCCGGCGGCGGACTGTTCGTGCTGGAAAACCCCGGCCGTTCGATGGCCGTGCGCGACCTGGCGGGCGCGCAACTCCCCGCAGGCAGTTGCCTCGAACCGTGCGTCTCCTTCGACGCCCGGCGCATCGCGTTTTCGTTTGTCGCGTGCCCGCCAAAAACGCCGGATTCAAAAACGCTGCCGGTCAACGAGGACGGTCCCGCCGAGGCGTACTTCCACCTCTACGAAATCGGCGCCGACGGCGCCGGTCTGCGCCAGCTCACGGACGGCTGCTACGACGACATGATGCCGTGCTACCTGCCCGACGGCGGCATCGCGTTTGTCTCCACGCGACGGCGCGGTTACTCGCGCTGTTTCGGGCCAAACTTCAGCAACCGCTGGCACAGCTACACGCTTCACCGCGTCAACGCCGACGGCAGCGGGCTGCGCATCCTCTCGCTCAACGACGTCAGCGAATGGTTCCCGTCAGTGGCGCACGACGGGCAGATTCTGTTCGCGCGTTGGGACTACATTGACCGCGACGCCGTCACGCACCAGAACCTCTGGGCGGTGCGGCCCAACGGCACCAGCCCGGCCGCCGTCTGGGGCAACGCGACGCCCAAACCGCATTGCACGTTTCAGGCGAAACCGATTCCCGGCAGCCAGAAGATCGTGTTCATCGCCTCGGCGCATCACGCGGTCACCGGCGGGCCGGTCTGCGTGCTCGATCCGGCCGTGGACCCGAACAGCCAGGCGGCGATTACGCGCATCACGCCGGGGCCGTATCCGGAGGCGGAGTCGAGCCGCATCGAGGAATACTACGCGTCACCGTGGCCCCTGTCGGAAAAATATTTCCTCGTCGCCTACAGCCCGGCGCGGCTGGTGTTCGAGGGCGAGCACATGCACAACCCGAATCCCGACAACGCGCTTGGCCTTTACCTTCTCGACGCGGCCGGCAACCGCGAGTTGCTTTACCGCGACGCGAAACTCGGCTGCGTCAGCCCGATGCCGCTCGCGCCGCGGCCCGCGCCGCCGGTGTTGCCGAGCGCGCTGGCCGGCGACCCGTCCGCGGACGGCGAGGTGCTCGTGACGGACATTTACCGGGGCCTTGACGGCGTGCCGCGCGGCGCGGTCAAAGAGTTGCGCGTTGTCCAGATTTTCCCGAAGTCCACCTGGATCGCCAACTCGCCGCGCATCGGCGTGGCCGGCGAGGAAAACGCGCGCGCCATCCTCGGCACGGTGCCGGTCGCGGAGGACGGCTCGGCGCATTTCGTTTTGCCGGCGCACAAACCGATCCTGTTCCAGGCGCTCGACAGGAACGGATTTGCATTGCAGACAATGCGCTCGACGACCTACGTCCAGCCGGGCGAGCGCGTCTCCTGCGTCGGTTGTCACGAGCATCGCATGTCGGCGCCGCCGAAGCCGGCTGCGGGCGTGCCGCTGGCGATGCGCCGGCCGGCGTCGCGCATCGAGCCGGGCGAACTGGGAGGCCGGCCGTTTTCATTCGTGGAGGTGGTGCAGCCGGTGCTCGATCGCCGTTGTGTGCAATGCCACGGCGGCGGCAAGACCGAAAAGGGCGTCAATCTTACCGCGCAGCCGCAGGACGGCTTCACCAAATCCTATTGGTCCCTCTGCGGCGACGCGGCCGCCGGTCTGGTGCCGCGGTTCGCGCAACGCAACCAGATCCAGACCACGCCGGTGGGCGGCGTCCACGGCGCGCTTGGCAGCCGGTTGATGAAGTTGTTGCGCGGTGGCCATCACGGTGCGACGCTCGGCGACGACGACCTGCGCCGCCTGGCGGCCTGGATGGATTGCAACGCGATTTTCTACGGCGCCTACGACCCCGCGTCGCAGGCGAAACAACTGGCTGGCGAGCGCATCACGATGCCTGAGATTCAATAAGCGACATTATGAATCCGAAGCTGGTCGCGGCAAGTTTGTGCTGGCTGTTGGTGGCGTCCGTCCACGCGACGGCAGATGGAACCGCCGCCCGGCAGCAACTCGACTCCTTGCGCGCCGCAATTGAGGATCTTGCAATCACATTCCCCGGGCGCTACCAAGGCGATGAGTTTCGCGCGCGCTGGACAGAGTTGAATAGGCACGCAAACAAAGCTGCGCTCGCCGAAGAAATCGAGCGGCTGAAATTCGACGCGTTGGTGGCAAACAATCCGCTGCTGAAATCCAAGAAGCTGCTCTTCGTCAAACGCAATACCTACGGCTCCTACCATTATTACGACGAACACGACAACGGCATCGTCCGCGCCGGCATGGGCGGCAATCTCTGTGTGTTCTCGCTCGACGACGGCTCGGTGCGCGAACTGGCGCCGCAACTCGCCGGCGGATTGTTCGACCGCTACGACTTGTCGTTCGATGGACGCGAAATCGTGTTCGGTTACTGCAAAGCCGTGGACGACGCGCTGCGGCTTTGGCGGATCGGCGTGGACGGCTCCGGTCTGCGGCAGATCACATTTCCGCGCGACGGCGAAACCGCGGAGGCTCGCGCGGCGCTCAGCCCCGACTGGCGCAAACCCGCCGGTGATATGGCGCGGGATCCGCAAGGCAATCTCAGCTCGCGCCGGTTTCTCTCGCAGGATTTTCATCCGTGCTGGCTGCCCGATGGCGGCATCGCGTTCACCTCCACGCGCGCCGAACACACCGTACTCTGCGGCGACATCGGACTGAGCGTGCCGAACCTTCACCGTGTCGAGCCGGACGGCAGTGGGCTGCACCGGCTCTCGCACGGCACGCTGAGCGAACTTTGCCCGTCGGTGCTCAACGACGGCCGCGTCCTCTACAACCGGTGGGAATACGTTTTCAAAAGTCTCTTCTTGGTGCAGCCACTCTGGGCGATGTATCCCGACGGCGGCCGCAGCGGAGCGATCTACGGCAACAACATCGGCGAACCGGGCGTCTTCACCCAGGGCCGCGCCGTGCCGGGCCGCGACGACTTGATCGTATGCACCGGCGCGTGCCACGAACAAATAGCGGTCGGACCCATCCTGCTCGTGGACCTCAAGTGCGACAAACGTTCGTCCGCCGCCATGCGTTCACTCACGCCCGAAGTCGAAGCGCGTGGTGCTCATCACCGCTGGTTTTTGCGCGACGGCAAAATGGTGAAAGACGACGGTAAAGGCGGTCCCGTCTTCTGCGATCCATGGCCACTCTCTGATAAGTTCTTTCTCGTCGCACACAATCCCGACAAACCGATCCCCGACAAAGCCGGCTACGGCATCTACCTGCTCGACACGTTCGGCAACCGCGTGCCGATTTACAAAGACCCCGCGATTTCCTGCTGGCAGCCAATGCCGTTGCAACCGCGGCCGAAGCCGCCCGCGCTGCCCCCGACCGTCGTGCCCGCTGGCGAGACGCGCGAAACGACAGCGGAGGCGACACTGTTTCTGCAAAACGTCTATGAAGGTCTCGATGGCGTGCGGCTGGGCGACGTGAAATATCTACGTGTCATCGAACAGGTGCCGCGCACGTGGGAAGTGTTGCAAAAAGCCGCACCCGAAGATGGTGGCGGCGGTTCGCCGGTGGTGGTCGTGAATCGCAGCACCCACATCTGGGTGGCGGTGCTCCACGGCATCGTGCCGGTGCACGAGGATGGCTCGGCGTGTTTTACCGTGCCGGCAGAACGAAACATCTTCCTGCAGGCGCTCGATGAAAACTTCATGCAGGTGCAGACGATGCGCACGTTCGTGAACCTCCAGCCCGGCGAGCGCCGTTCTTGCATCGGTTGTCATGAGGACCGCCGTCACACACCGGGCACTCGCGCCGTCGCGACGTTGGCGTTGCAACAACCACCCTCGCGTCCCGAAGCCCAACCTGGCGATGCCACGGCAACGAGGCCATTGCACTACGCCGCCGACGTGCAGCCGGTCCTCGACAAACATTGCGCTCGTTGCCACAGCGGCGCATCGCCTGCGGCCAGACTGAATCTCTCCGGCGAGCTGACGCAATTCTTCTCGCGATCATATGAGGAATTGATCGGCAAAGGCTACGCCCAGGGTTTCAACGAGTGGACGATGAATCCGAAGGATGCCGCCGTGCCGCCACCCTATTCGCAAGGTTCGCACGCCAGTAAATTGATCGGCGCGCTCCGCAAGAACCATCACGACGTAAAGTTGTCGCAGGCGGATTTCGTCAAGCTCGTCACATGGGTGGACATGAACCTGCCCTACTACGGTTCTTATTTCGGCCGGCGGAACCTGCGCTACAAAGACGAGCCTGACTTCCGTCCTGTGCCAATCGCGAGGATAGGACCATGAAACAAAACGCAGCAATTCTGGCATCATGCATGTGGGCTGTCAGCGTGTTTGCCGCGCCTCCTGCTCCGCTCAAACTCGACAAACCGCTGCTCGCCCACTGGACCTTCGATGAGGTGCTCGGCAACGTCTGCCGAGACGCGAGCGGCAACGGCTGCGATGCGAAAAGCGACCGGACGCCGGCGGGATTTGAGCGCGTCACGGGCGTGTTCGACGGCGGGTTGAATTTCACCGGACGCCACCTACTGCAATGCGCCGAAAAGCCCGCGTTCGGCACCATGGCAACGATTTCCTTCAGCGCGTGGGTCCAGCCGGCGGCGTTCGAGCGCTACAACGAAATATTCCGCAAGGAGGACGGCGACCATCGCGTGCTGTTCTCATTCCAGGAATCCGGCCGTGTGCTTTCCTTCGGCATCCACGTCGGCAACTACATGGAATGCAAGGCGCGCATGGACCCGGCGCAGGTGCTCGACGGCCTCTGGCATCACGCCGCGGCGACGTTTGACGGAAAATTCATGCGCGTCTATCTCGACGGCGCGCAGATCGGCTCGCTGGAGCGGCCGGGCGACATCACCGCCGGCGGCGGCGCGCCCGGTTGCATCGGTTCCAGCAACGGCGGCGAATGTTTCCGCGGCCAGATGGACGAACTGCGCATCTACGCTGCCACATTGACCGCGGATGAAATCGCGCGGCTCTACCGCAACGGCATCGAAGCGATCACGCGCAGCAGCGGCCCCGCGCAGGCGGCGCTCGACGCGATTTACGCGCCGGCCAAGACGTTTGCGGAAACGCTGGCGGCCACGCGGCGCAACGCGGCCGAAAAAGGCGTACGCCTCGACGCGAAGCTGGCGGCGACGCTGCTCCAACGTCTGCGCGCGGGTTTCCCGGAAGAATGCCGGTTGTTCCAGTTTTGGACCGGCGTCAATCCGGGCAGCTACGCCCGCTCGAAAGGCAATGAGTTCCATCTCGAAGCGGCGGGGCGGCTGGTGGAGATGCTGACGGAATACAAACCACTGACCGATGCGCAAAGGAAAAAGGAGTCCGCCGAGGACCGCCGCCGATGGGACGAGGCCGCCGTCATCGAGAAACAGTTTGCGGCGTTGAAAACGCGCGGCGATGCGGTGCAGTTTTCGCCGGAATGGATCGAGCTGATTTTCGCTGCCGGCTCGCGGATCGTCTGGCGGCCGCAGGAACGCGAGGCAGTGGCGCCCTACATGACACCGCAGACGCCCACGACGCGCGACCTGACCGCCGCCGAGGCGCGCGAGGCCTTGGAGCGCGACTGGCTCTTCCAAGCCGATGGCAAGCCGACGCCGGAGCGGATTCGCAACGAGATCAAGTGGACGCGCGAGTTGGCGGCGCGGCTCAACATTGATTCAACGAAGGAGATGGCAGATCTGAACGATCTGGAATCCAAAATCCAAAATCCAAAATCCAAAATCTCACCCTCCGACCTTTACTTCCGCGTTCGCGAAATCAAACGCGCCATCATGTTCAAAAACCCCGCGTTGGATTTTTCGCGGGTGCTTTTCGTAGACATGCCCTTCCCCGCCGGCTCAGAGTGGCAGCACGAAACGCGTCACCGGCTCGGTTACATGGCGGTGCCGGGCGCGCGGCTGCTCGCGCTCGACGGACTGCGGCCCGACGGCAGGCTCACGCAGTTCATGCCGCAGCCGCCGTTCCACGGCTCGTTCTGGCGGCCGGACGTGTCCTTCGACGGCAAGCGCATTGTGTTCTGCTTCAAGCCGCACAACGAGAAATCGTTCCACCTCTACGAAATCAACGCCGACGGCTCCGGTTTGCGCCAGCTCACCGACGGCGAATTCGACGATCTCGACCCGATTTACACGCCGGACGGCCACATCGTTTTCTCGACCACGCGCGGCCACACCTACGTGCGCTGCATGCCACCGACCAACGCGTTCGTCCTCGCCCGCTGCGACCGCGACGGCGGCAACATCTATTTCATCTCCAGCAACAACGAGCCGGATTATCTGCCGTCGGTGATGAACGACGGGCGCATCGTCTACACGCGTTGGGAATACACCGACAAGCCGCTCTGGCGCGCGCAGAAACTCTGGACCGTCAATCCCGACGGCACGCAGGTGACGATGTTTTGGGGCAACCAGAGCGTCTGGCCCGACGTGGTCAAGGACGCGCGCGCCATCCCCGGCAGCCGGCGCGTGATGATGACCGGCAGCGCGCATCACAACTGGTTCGCCGGCTCGGTCGGCATCATTGACCCCGACAAGGGTTTCAACTTCCCGCACGGCCTCACGAAGGTCACCGCCGACGTGACGTGGCCTGAATGCGGCAACGGTCCCGTGGATCCCGTCGAATCGCCGCGCTACCACGCCAGCGGCGGTTTCACGGCCTACTATTCGCCGTATCCGCTCAGCGAGCGCGATTTCATCGTTTCGGCGAAGCGCGGCGAAAAGTTCGCGCTCTACCTGATGGACACTGACGGCAACCGCGAGTTGATCTACGAAGGCGCGAACAACATTTTACACGCGATGCCGCTGCGCGCGCGCCCGCTGCCGCCGGCCGTGGCCGACCGCGTCGCGTGGCCCGGCAAGAACGACCGCCGGGAGCCGGGGCATGGCGTCATCTTCAGCAACAACGTCTATCAAGGCGCGCCGGCCGGGTTGCAGGGCAAGGCGAAGTTCCTCCGGGTCATCCATATCGAGCCGAAGACCTACACCTACTGGAACAAGCGGCCCTATCTCTCGACCGGCCCCGTCGTCTCGGCGGTGCAGTCGGAGGGCGTCAAACGCGTGCTCGGCACCGTGCCCATCGAAGCGGACGGTTCGGTGGCGTTCCATGCGCCGTCGGGCATGTCGCTGCATTTTCAGTTGCTCGACGAGCGCCAGCGCGCGTTGCAGACCATGCGCAGTTTCGCCAGTGTGATGCCCGGCGAATATCACGGCTGCCTCGGTTGCCACGAGAGCCACAGCAAGGCGCCCGCCGGCGACGCGCACTCGCTGGCGTTTGCGAAACCGCCGCGCGACATCGCGCCGCCGCCGTGGAGTGACACCACGGTGAGTTATCCGCGCTACGTGCGGCCAGTGCTCGACCGGTATTGCGCGCGCTGCCACGAGGGTGATGGCGAGGCGCGCAAGACGCTCGACTTCACGTTCCGGCCGGGCTTCATGGATTGGGACGAGACGTATTACACGCTCATCGGCAAGCCGACGTGGGGCAAAGCCTACGAGTTGCCGAAAGTCTGCCCGCCCGGCTTCGGCATCGCCGACACGATTATGGTGGAAGCCTACGAGAAAGTGGATCCCGCCGCCTATCGCACGCCGGAGCCGATGGCGCGACTGTCGTATTCCAGCCGGTTGATTGACCTGGCCTCCAGCGGCAGGCATCACGGCGTCCGCGTGGACGACGTGAATTTGCAGCGGCTCATCTGCTGGGTGGACACGATGTGCCCGTATCGCGGCGACGAGGAAGTGCGCGCCGAGGACGATCCGGTGTTCCAAGGCGTCGAATGGCTCGCCATCCGCCCGAAGATCAAGACCGCCCCCCGCATTGTCCGACCGGGACCGGTGGAATAACGTGGCGCAAGCTTCCAGCTTGCGGAGTCGTCATGATTCGCAAGCTGGAAGCTTGCACCACACGGATTGTCGGGGCGCTGAGGCTCTTCCACATACCCAGTGAATCCGCGGGAGTTGACCCCATGACGGCTGACCTTTGATGACCCGACCGGACAACGCAAACCCATGCTATAGACTAACTCTCAAGTGGCTCGAAAATAAGCCTGTCGAGTCCGGAGATCTCGATCATTTTCCTGACGAGCGGGGTGGCGCCTGTGAGCTTGAATTTTCCCTTCGCCACTTTCCTGGCCGCCATGATGACCACCCGAAGAAACAGCGAGGATACGTAGTCCACCTGACCAATGTCGAAGATGATGGAGACGGTTTGCGGAGGATTCTCCTTAAGGATGCGATCTATTGCACTCTCGATATCCGGATCATTCTTGGTGCAGGTGTCGCTGTTGAGACGCCCGCGAAACACGAAAGTCATGGTCCTGGATGAGCTGTCGAAACTAAAATCCACATTTTCCATCTGGAGCACCTCCTTGTTCACGAGTTTGAAAAACTGACCCGCTGTTTGCGAATCAGTGGCGGGAAAATATCATAGCCTCCCAGAGTGTCAAAGATATATGCAGTCATGGGGTCAACTCCCGACTCTTGACAGTTGTTGTTTCAGTCTCGCGGGCTTTTCTGCCAATGCCTTGCGTCAAGCGTCAGGACTGACCCCATGAACCCGTCGCAGAAACGATCAAGGAAACAACCCAGCGGAGCTTGGGGGTTGTGTGGGCGGGGTGAATTTGTTACGTTGCGGACGAAGTTCAAACGAGCCACATCGATGAACACGATGGCAGCCAGAACAGAGCAAGCACGCCGCGATGTGGGGGAATTTCGTCCCGGTTGGCCCCGCTACGCGACCGGAATCACAATTCCTTTCCCATGAAAAACGTGCTGATTATAGTGGCGGGGCTGATTTTGGTGCTGTTTTTTGTTTATGAGCCGGTGCGCCGTTGGCCGCCCGGAATGATGATAAACTCCGACCCTGTTGTGGGCAGGCTGACACACGGCCCGGTCTGGGTAAAAGGCGGCTACACCATAACCGGACAGGCGAGCTACAAGGTCCGCGCGCGCGTGCTGTGCGTGAATCATCAGTACTCCGACGTCGTACACGACATTTCCCCCTATGACTATCTGCTGGGCTGGCGGCGCATGTCCGAGCAAAGCATGCTGGACAAGTTTACGATTTACGATTTCTGGCGGCGTCAGGTCCAAATTTCCTGGAAAGGCCCCGCCCCCATGACGGAGACCGAAACATTCTCCAGCCTGGGCAACATGCATCTCATCCCCAGCAACGACACCGTGCGCAGTACGTTGGGCAAGGCGCATCCCGGCGATATCGTAAACATAGAGGGCTGGCTTGTTGATGTCACAAAACCCGGCGGCTGGGAGATGCGCACCGGCATCACCGAGTTGACCGGTCCCCATGCCTGTAAGGTAGTTTACGTTGAACGCTTCTCGATAGAACCGCCCGTGGGAACTGTTCGCTGATCCTCTTCGACCGGGACGCGGTGTTGGGGGACAACACTTGATTCATAACGTTCGCGTGGAATGGGTCCGTCCAATAATCTTTGCATGTTGGAATGAGTACTCAAAGCTCGCATCACCACCCGGTAACTGGCAATCTCTCCGGGCGCGTCGAAAGACGCGGACAATGAAACGACAGCGCAGTCATGATCCCTCACGGAGGCGAGACGAGACGACGGCGGGCGCAACCCGACCGCCCAAACCGCCAAGAAGCCGGCTCGACAGAGTCTCGCCCCACCCGCTCCGCCACATCATCGGATGGTTGCTGACACTCGGCATCTTCGCCACCTGCGCGGAGATCATCGGCGCTGACTCGCGGACGTGGCCGGACATTTCCACCATCCCGGCGGACTTGGAAGTTCCGCCGCTGGGCGATGCGGCGCCGGGACCGGGATTGCGCGTCAAGCAGACCTTGCCGGCGTGGCGCCAGACGGCGGTCTATCACGTTCTGTATCTGCCGCAGGACTGGCAGCCGGCGCGGCGTTATCCGGTAATCGTCGAGTACGCGGGCAACGGCGGTTACAAGAACAACTTCGGTGACATCAGCACCGGCCGCCCGGAAGGCAGCAAGTTGGGCTACGGCATGTCGGCGGGAAAGGGATTCATCTGGCTTTGTCTGCCGTATCTCAACGGCGCGGGCGATGCGCTGGCGTTGACGTGGTGGGGCGACCCGCCGGCCCGCGACGCCGAGCCGACGCTCCGCTACTGCCGCGAGGCGGTGGCGTGGATCTGCCGCGAGTATGGCGGTGACGGGCAACGTGTGGTGTTCTGCGGATTCTCGCGCGGCGCGATCGCGTGCAACTTCCTCGGCTTGCACGACGACGCCACGGCGAAGCTCTGGCGCGGCTTTGTCGCCTACAGTCACTACGACGGCGTGCGGACGCAGTGGCCGTATCCCGGCGTCGACCGCGCCTCGGCGCTGGCGCGACTGAAACGGCTCGGCGCGCGGCCGCAGTTCATCTGTCACGAAGACGACGGCGTCGAGGACACGCGCCGTTATCTCGCCGAAGCCATGCCGGGTGGAAACTTCACGTTTGTCCCGACCGGGTTCCGCAACCACAACGACGCGTGGGTTCTCCGCCCCTGCGAGGCGCGCACCCGGCTCCGCGCCTGGCTCAACAAACTCGTCTCGCCATGAAACTTCCAAGAATCTCTTTTTCCCTGTTGTTGTTGATGCTCGTCAACGTCGGTGCCGCGGCGCCGCTGGATGGCACCGGCGACCTTTTCAGCGGTTGGGCGCAGTTCACCACGAACTCGCCAACCACGGTCGTCCTCATCAATACCCAGAACGCGGATGAACTGCGCGAACAGGTCAAGCAGGCCGGTGGCAACAACGTGCTGCGCCGTCCACTGCGGCCCGAGGACAATGCCGACGGGTTGCCGCACGGTTTGAGGAAGGTTCTGCAGCTTCGCAACCGCATCGAGGAACTGTCCGGCCTGCCGTGCCTGCTGGTCAATTACACGCAGCTTGCGCGAAACGACCTTGAGAAACCGAACATCAAGGCCGTCGTGATGACGGCGTGGAAGGCCCGCGACGACAAGTCCCGCGAGCAGGAGCTGGCGGAAATGATCAAGCTGACCACCAGGCCGTTCATCGCGTTTTGCGGCGGCCATCACTTCATCTACCTGACCTACGGCGGCAAGAGTGGCGTGATGCGCAAGCTGAAGGCGGGCGAAAAGGATGCGAACCCGAAGTATTACCCGGGCTACTACAAGGAATGGGATTTCACGCCCGTGCGTATCGTGAAACGGGACCCGCTCTTCGACGGCCTGCCGGACGAGATCATCGTGCCGGAGCGCCACTGCGCCGAGTGCAAGCAGTTGCCGCCGGAATTTGATCTGCTCGCCAGCTCCGATGAGTGCAAGGTCCAGGTCATCAAGCACCGCGACCGGCCGGTTTACGGCACGCAGTTTCATCCGGAGATTTACGACAACGAACATCCGCATGGGAAAATCCTGCTGCAAAACTTCTTCCGTATCGCGGGCATTGTTCCGCCGACCGGCGCGAAGGAATTATCCATTGCCGATCGCATCCAACCCGTCGCCAAAGGCACCGGTTTCGCGATGGACGGTTGGTTTGTCTGGTGCGGGTCGGCCATCAAGGCCGATGGCCAGTATCACATGTTCGCGTCACGCTGGCCCGTGGAGACAAAGTTTCCCGAAGGCTACCGCGAGCACTCCGAGATCGTGCGCGCCGTCGCGTCGCGGCCGGAAGGACCTTACAAGTTCCAGGAAGTCGTGATCGGCAGGCGTGAGCCGGACAAATGGGACAGCGGCATGGCTCACAACCCGGCCATCTACAAGGTCGGCGACACGTTCGTGCTCTATTACATCGCCTCCGCCATCGGCTCGCGTTACCGGCAGATCGGCATCGCCACGGCGCCCGCCGTCACCGGCCCGTGGACGCGCCGCGACAAGCCGCTCGATCTGGGACTGGCCACCGACGCGAACAATCCCGCCGCGTGTTTCGAGCCGGATGGCAGCGTCCGGTTGTTCTGGCGCACGATCAACCTGCGCGTCTGCATCTCCGTGGCGCGCACGTTCGAGGGACCTTACACGGTCGCCAACGATTCCCTCTGGCCCGCGGCGCGGCTGGAGGATTTCTTTTTCTTCAAACACGCCGGCGCGTATCACGTCGTCTGCGAGGACAACGCCGGCAGCGTCACCGGCCACGAGCGTTGGGGCGCGCACCTCTGCTCCGCGGACGGCATCGGCGGCTGGCAGCCATGGCCCCATCCCGTCGCCTACGACCACACGATCCGCTGGACCGACGGCACGGAGTTCCATCCGGCCCGTCGCGAGCGCCCGTGGCTCCTGATCGAGGACGGCAAGCTCACTTGTCTTTTCACGGGGGTGTATGACGGCCAGCGGACGTGGAACCAGCCCGTGCCGCTCGCGCCGCCGCTGTCGTTGACGCCCTCGCCCGCGACGCCGTGGAAGCCGCCGCGCGACGATGGCTCCTATCAAAACGGCGGCTACTGGGCCACGCCGTTGCCGTGGCTGATGGAAACGCTCATGCGGCGCGACCCGGCGCGCGCAGCGGCGGCATTCTGCGATGCGGTGGAGGATTTCCAGGCGCGCAAGGACATCAATGAATGGGTCAACGACAATTCGGCCAAGAAGCGAGGCGTGCGCGATTACTGCGCCAGCGCCGCGATGCCGTTGGCTGGCGCGAAACGATTACGCGCCCTCCTGGGAACAACAGTCAAGTTGCAGCCGCCGGAACTGGCGAAGAAGTTTGACGCCTCCGAAAAATGGCTGCGCGAGCAGGCCAAGCGCGTCCTGCGCGGCAGCTCGCGCGCAGGCAAGGACGGCGTGAAGATCTTTACGCCGGATGCCACCGGCGGCTACGGCGCATTCTGGGTGCGCGACTGGAGTTACATGATCGAAGGCTGCCCGGAGGCGTTCACGCGCGAAGAGATCCGCGACGGCTACTTGTTCCTCGCGGCGGCGCAGCGCGACGACGGCTGCATGCCCGACCGCGTGCGCGCCGACGGCAAGGGCGTCTATTCGCCCGGCGGCGAAGCGAAGCCGCTCAGCCGGAACGGCTCGGTGGACCAGTCGCCTTTCATGGTCATCCTCTGTCACCAATACTGGAAGCTTTACGGCGACCTCGAACCGTTCCGCCACACCGCCGGCGCGCTGGAGAAGGCGATGCGTTTCACGCCGCGGAATCCCGCCAACGGTCTTGTCACAATCACCGACGCCGCGCTGTTCCGGCCTTACAGTTTTCTCGACACCGTGCCGCTGGTAGGCGACCAGCAGTTCGATTCGGTCTTGTTCTGGGATGCGTGCCTAAAACTCGCGGAGATGTTCGACGCCGCCGGCCAGAGCGACCGCGCCGCGCCGTGGCGGCAGGAAGCGGAGCAGGTGAAGAGGTCGATCGCGATGCTTTGGGATGGCAAAATCGGCTTGTTTGTTGCCGCGAGCGAACATTGGCACCAGCCGTCGGTGTGGGGCTCGCTGTTCGCCGTTTACTCCGGCTTGGCCACGCCGGAGCAGAGCGACCGCATTGCGCGCTGGTGCCTCGACAACGGCCACCTCATCGTTTGGCGGGGCCAGGTCCGCCATCTGCCGAAGGGCATGTTTTGGGGCCGGCTGGCGCCGGTGGAATGAAGTTTTCCGCCAGATCATTTTTGGAACCATGAAAACCAAGCAACGGTGTTGCCTCGTTTCGTTCTGGGCGTTGACGGTGGCGGGATTCTCCGCCGCAAACGCGAACAACACCATCACTCCGCTCGATCCGCAGGAGTGGAAGGCGCTGGCGACGCAGATTCCCGCTGAACGGAGGCCGGCCAGATTCGAGGCGACGGCGGCGGATGGACTTTTGTTCGCGCTGGAAGGCGAGCTGGCTCAGCCGAAAAGTATGCGTTGGGAACGGACTTGGAACGGCGGCGGGATTCCGCCGGATGGGTTTTTCGTGCTGGAATATCAGGCGCGGTGGCTGTGGCGGAAACGGCCGGCCACGGACGTGATCGCGCTGGCCTCGCGCCAGGCGAACGGCAAACCGGCGACGACTTCGCTGGTCCCGGCGACCGACCTTGTTGACGACGGGGCGTGGCACCGGTTGATCGTGCGGCGGGTGTGGCCGACGGCGCCGGCCAGGTTGCTGGTGGCGCTCGATTCGGTGGACTCGCAAACCTGGCTGCGCGTGCGGCGGCTGGAGTTTGTGCGGAGCGCCGGCGAATTCGGCGCGGCGCTGGAAACGGACAAGTCACACGTCGAATCCTCCGATCTCGCGCCCGTCGGTTTGCAAGGGCTGTTCAACGACCGGTTCGACCGGTTGACAAGCCGTTCGCTTGCCCGTCCGAACGATCCGATGTTGCGGGACGGCGGCGCTTGGTTCGAGCGCGGCGACATCGGCATTGGCGGCGTTCCGTTCCGCGTCATCGCGCAACTGGACGCCGACAACCTCGTCGCGCCGCCGCCCGAGCCGGAACAAAACCAAGAGCAGATCGAGCAGTTCGGCGTGAAGGGTCCGTGCGGCGCGCTCGCGCCCGTGAGCCGCGACAGCCGCATTGCGGTGACCGTGAACAGGCCGGCGTCGGAGGTTTTCTTGCTGCTCGCGACGGAGTTGCCGGGCCGGGTGAGGAATTATTTCGTGGGCGACGGCCCAAACGCGCTGGATAACGTCGAACAGTTCGCGGTGGAACTCGACTACGCGGACGGCACGCGCGATTTCGCTTTTCCGTTTTCGCTGACCGACGACGATTACGTCCTCCAGCGCGAATTGTCGGCGTGCGTGGTGCCCGCGAACGGCACCCAACTCGCCCGGGTGGTGCTGCACAACCGCGCGCGAGGCGCGCAGGTATGTCTGGCCGCGCTCACGGTCAACAGCGGCGCGCGGCGGTTTGCGGCGCTGGCGGAGGAATCGCGACGGATCGCCGCGAAGCCGGCGCCGTTGGACAAAACCCTGCGGCCTTACGCCCGCCGCGAAGGCAACGTGCTCCGGCTCGGCAACGCCCACTTCGAACTGGCGCTGGACGCGAACCGCGCGCTCGCGCCTGTGAGCTTTAGGCATCGACGCGCGGCCGGAGTGGAAACGAGCGTCGCAAGCGGCGCGTTGCTGGAGGCGAAGTTCGGCGGACGCGCCGTGCCGCCGGAAAATTGCAAGCTGGACTCCATCCGCGAAGTTCCCGGAGGATTCGCCGTCAGCTACAGCCTGTCCGGCTCCAACGCAGCGCTGCGTTGCGTCGCCACCGTGACGGTGGACGCCTCGGCCGAGGCGGCCTTCCAACTCGCTGTCACGAACGCCGGTGCGCAGCCGGTGGACGCGGAGCTGCGGTTTCCGGTGGTGCGCGGGCTGCGGCTGGGGAATGTCGCGGACCTGCAATGTTTCTTTCCACAATATCGGAACGCGCTCGGGCCGGACCGGGCCGCCTACTACAGCTACGCGGGCGCGGCGTTCCCGATACAATTTTTCGACGTATTCAATCCGCGCCTCAGCTGCGGCGTGTGGTTGCGGACACAAGACCGCGGCAACGGCGAGCGCCGCCTCTTTTTGGCGAAACGCGATGACGGCGCGCAGTTTCATGTCGAGTATCCCGCGCAGACCACGCGGCTGGCGCCTAGCGGCGGTGTCGTGCTGCCGCGAACCACGCTCGGATTTCACGCCGGCGACTGGCACGAGGCGGCGCGGTGTTACCGCGACTGGCTCGCGTCGTGGTATCAGCCCGTGAAGTCGCAGGACAAGCCGTGGTTTCGCGGGAGCTGGGTGTTGCTGGCCGAAATCGCCGATGGCGTGGACACGCCGTTTTACAAACTCCCCGCGTGGTATGACGCCGAAACCAAGACCCACCGTTTCCGCGCCATCGCCGATGAATGGCGGCGGCGGACCGGCTACGCGCCCGATATTTTGCACATGTGGGCGTGGACTTACACACCCGGCAATCTCATTCGATGGGGCGAATACGCCGGCGCCGACTACGACGCGATGGGCGGCCTGCCCGCGTTTCAAAAAGCCATCGCGGACGTTCAGAACAACCTTGGCATCCCGGTCTCGCTTTACATCAACGCCACGCTTTGCGGACGCGATACCGCGCCGGGCCAGCGCTTCGGCGACAGCACCGCCGTGATCCTGCCGAACGGCCGGCCATACATCGCGTATCCCAACACGTTCCGCATGTGTCACGCATGCGAGCCGTGGATCGAATACATGTCGGCCACTTACCAGCGGCTCCTGCGCGAAACCGGGGCGCGCGTTCTTTACGTGGACGAACTGCCGACGCGGCAGGACATCATCGGCAAATCGCGTGGCCAGTGTTTCAGCACGGCCCACGGCCACGCGACGCCAAACGCCGTCAACGCCACCGATGTTGCGTTCATGCGCCGCCTGCGGGAAGCAGTGCCCGCCGCCGTGCCGCTCTATGGCGAGCATCCCGCCTTCGACGCCGTCGCGCAGTATTTCGACGGGTGCATTCATTATTATTTCAACCGCCGCGCCGGCGAGCTGTTCAGCCGCGTGTTCGACGCCGAGCGCGGCACCGGCGGCGGGCGCGTGGCGCTCAATCTCTACCGGTTCATGTTTCCGAAACTGCTGCATCTCGACCTGCCGCTGGGCACCGACTACGCCTCGTGGCACGAGCTGAAGTTCACGTTTTTCAACGGCGAGGCCATCTACGCTTCGATCTGGAACCTCGACGAATCGCGCGGGCGCGAATTCATGGCGCGCGCCTGCGACCTGAAGAAACGCTTCAACGATTGCTTCACCTCCGACGCGCCGGAAATGCTTGTGCCCACCGAGCGCGTTGACGTTTGCGCGAACCGTTTTCCCGGCCACCGGCGCGCGCTCTGGACGCTTTACAACGCCCGGCCCGCCACGTTGCGCGGCCCGGTGCTCGCCATTCCGCACAAGCCCGGCGCGATCTATCGCGACGAGTGGAACGCGCGCGAACTGAAACCGCGGATCGAAGGCGGCGTCGCGCTGCTCTCACTTGAGATGGAGCCGCAATCCATCGGTTGCGTGACACAAACGTGGTAGAATGCGCGAAGCCAAATTATGAGCACCTCTCACTTTCTGCAAATGCTCGCACTGGCGCTGGTAGCGGCGAGTCTTCCAGCCCTGGCCGAGCCGCCAGCCAATAAACACTGGAAGCTCGTCTTCAGCGACGAGTTCGACGGCGGCAAGCTCGACGAGTCGAAGTGGACCCGCCGCAACAGCGGCGAGGCGTTTTGCTGGAACGGCGCGAAGGGATTGCTCTGCGAGGACCACGCGGACGTGGATGGCAAGGGCAACTTCGTCATCAAGGTCACGCGCGACGCCGACGGCGTTTATCGTTACCATCACGGCGTCCAGACCAAGGGCAAGTTCCAGCGCACCTACGGCTATTTCGAGACACGGGCGCGGTTCTCGCGCGAGCCGGGCTGGTGGGGCGCGGTCTGGCTCTACGGCGTCGAGGTCGGTCCGAACCCGTTCAAGATGGGCCAGGAGATTGACATGTTTGAGGATTTCAACAAGCCGAAGAAGAAAAACGATTTTGCCCACAACGTCCATTTCGACGCGCAACTGGAGTCGGCGATGGAAAACAACAAGCGCGTCGGCAAGCTCGACGGCGACACGCTTTACCGCGTCTCGCGCGGCACCAACGTCGTCGTGGATTCCTGGAACGATTTCCATGTCGTCGGCGTTGAGTGGACGCCGCTCGAATATGTCTTCTACTGCGACGGCAGGGAGACGTTCCGGCTCGACTACCACGAAGTGCCGGTGACGACGCAGCCGATGCACGTGCTGATCTCCGGCTGCTTCCGCGATCCGAACCGCGCGAAGGGTTATCAAGGCGACTACGCCGACGCCGTCCATTGGCCCGACCAACTCACGGTGGATTACGTGCGCGTCTATGAGGAAGACCTCGGCCGCGGGAAAAAACCGTCGGTCACGCTGCGGCTGGGCAAGCCTGTGAGAGCCGTGGATCAAGGCGACGAGGTCGCGTTCCGCGTGGCCGCGTCGGACGGCAGCAGTGCGGTGACCAACCTCATGCTTTTCACCAACGGCCGCATCCGCGCCGAGAAAGCCGCCGCTTCGGCGACGTTCACGCTGCCGGCGAAGCAACTCTACCTCGGCGAAAACATCCTGATCGCGATGGCCCGCGACAAGGACGGCCTCATCGGCATATCGGAACCGTTGACGCTGGAAGTGCGCTGGCCGGCCGAAGGCACGAGCACGCCTTATCTTGGCAAGCCGCAGGTTATCCCCGGCCGCATCATTCCCGGCCATTACGACGAAGGCGGTCAGCGCGTGGCTTACTTCACCTACGCGAAGCAGAACACGTATGGAAAACCGCCGTGGAACCTCAAGTTCCGTCCGGACGAGGGCATCAACGCGCCGAACGAAAAAGGCATCGGCGCCTCGCAGCGCGGCATGTGGGTCCGCTACACGGTGAACGTGGAGCAGGCCGGCAGCTACAAGGTCGCGCCGTTCGTCGCCCGCGTGAACGGCCAGGGCTTTGCATCCGACAAGTCCGACCGCATCTTCCTTGAACTCGATGGCAAGCCGCTGACGGAGTTCGCCTTCGGCAGCGACCTCACCACGGGCAGACAATGGTGGGGAAACTATCAACCACTGGTTTCTCCAAAGACCGTACGGCTCCCCGCCGGCAACCATGTATTGCGCGTGAAGTTCGACGCCACGCCGTTCCAGTTCGGCGGGCTGGAGTTTACGCCCGCGTCGTCAGCACAATCGGTCGGCAGCCAGACAACCAGGAAACCCTGACCGTCGTTTACGAAAACAAATCATGAAAACCACCCGACGCCAGTTCATCCGTACAACAGCCTCCACGGTCGCGCTTTTCAACATCATCCCCCGCCACGTGCTCGGCGGGCCGAAGTTCGTTCCGCCGAGCGAGAAGATCAACATCGCCCTCGTCGGCGCGGGCGGACAGGGGCGTTCAAACCTCCGCGCGTTGTTTCACGAAGAGGACGCGCAGTTCATTGCCGTGGCCGACCCGGCTGAGCAGTGGGACCTGGAGCCGTACTATTATCGCGGTCTCGGTGGCCGCAAACCGGTGCGCGCCGAAATTGAGAAACATTACGGCGAGAAGAGGCCGAATTTCCGCTGCGCCGAGTACGAGGACTTCCGCGTAATGTTGGAAAAGGAAAAGGCGATTGACGCGATCCTCTGCGCCACGCCCGACCACCTGCACGCTTACGTTTCGATCACGGCAATGCGCGCGGGCAAGCATGTCTATTGCGAGAAGCCGCTCACACACAACATCTGGGAAGCACGGCAGGTGGCGCGGGTCGCGAAGGAAACCGGCGTCGCCACACAGATGGGCAACAGCGGCCATTCGCGCGTCGGCATCCGCCTGACGTGCGAGTGGATTTGGGACGGCGCCATCGGCCCGGTGCGCGAGGTCCACGCGTGGGTCGGAGCGAACCGCTGGAACAAACAGCTCACGGGCCGCCCGACGGGGACGCTGCCGGTGCCCGCGGGCTTGAACTGGGACCTCTGGATTGGCCCGCGCGAGCCGCGTCCGTGGAATCCGGCTTACGCGCCGGTCTCGTGGCGCGATTTCTGGATGTTCGGCAACGGCGCGCTCGGCGACTTCGGCTGCCACGATCTCGACGCCGCGTGTTGGGCGCTCGACCTGCGCGAACCGTTGAGCGTGGAGGCATGTCCCGCCGGCAACATGGACGAGGAAATCGCGCCGCACGGCCAGGTGTGCTACTACCACTTCGGCGCGCGCGGCGACAAACCGCCCGTGAAGGTCGTGTGGTATGACGGCGGACTCAAGCCGGCCTGCCCGGAGGAGATGGGCGAAGGCCAGCCGTTGCCCAGCCGCGGCGCTCTCTTTGTCGGCGACAACGGCCTCATGCTCTGCGAAGGTGCGGGCGGACAGCCGCGGTTGCTGCCGATTGAAAAAACGCGCGCTTACAAGAAACCGGTCGAAAGCCTGCCGCGTTCCAAGGGCCATCATCGCGACTGGCTCGACGCCATCAAGGGCGGCACGGCGGCCAGCGCCAACTTCGAATACGGCGCGCGGCTCACCGAGCTGTCGCTGTTGGGCACGGCGTCGCTACGCACCGGCCGAAAGCTTTACTGGGACGCCGCGCAGATGAAGGCCCGCGGCGTGCCCGCAGCCGACGTCGTCTTCAAAGGCTCGTATCGGAAAGGTTGGGAGATCGCATGAATATGAAACATTTCGCCGTCTTCATTCTGGCACTTTCGTGCCTCGCGGCTGTGCGCGCCGCCGCGCCGCCGGACGCCAATCCCGCCGCCGTCGAGGAAGTCCGTTCGGGCAAACGCAAGGAAGCCCGCGCCTCGTGGTGGGGATTTGATCCCGCCGACTCGACCGCGGCGTTGCAGGCCGCCATCAACTCCGGCGCGCGCAAGCTCATCGTCGAAAACACCGGTGCACCGTGGATCACGGACAAGCTCCATCTCGCCGGCAACCAGGAAATCGTTTTCGAGAAAGGCGCCATCGTGCAGGCCAAGCGCGGCGCGTTCAAGGGAACGGGCGATTCGCTTTTCTCGGCGTCGTCGAAAACGAACATCACGCTAACCGGCTACGGCGCGACGCTGAAGATGTGGAAGCAGGACTACGACGACAAGACGCAATACAAACACGCCGAGTGGCGGCACGTGCTCGATCTCCATAGTTGCTCGCGCGTGCGCATCACCGGCCTGACGCTGGCCGACAGCGGCGGCGACGGCATCTACCTCGGCGTGGCGCGCAAGGGCGTGCCGTGCTCCGACGTGGTCATCCGGGACGTGGTCTGCGACAACAATTACCGTCAGGGCATCAGCGTCATCAGCGCGCGCAACCTGCTCATCGAGAATTGTGTGCTCAAGGACACGTGGGGCACCGCGCCAGAGGCCGGCATTGATTTTGAGCCGAACCACGAATCGGAGGAACTCTCCAACTGCGTCATGCGCAACTGCGTCTCCGAGAACAACCGCGGCGACGCCTACACGTTCTACCTGCGGCCGTTGCGCGCCGAGTCGAAGCCGATCTCCGTTCGTATTGAAAATTGCCGGTCGATCGGTTGCCGCCGGTCGGCCTGCTTCGTCACCGCCAACGACAGCGACACCGCCGGCGTCAAAGGCACAATGGACTTCATCAACTGCAAGTTCACGTCGGCCCAACAGTGCGGCATCGCCGTCGGCGACAAGTCGGCCAGCGGCGCGCGCGTGAGTTTCGTGAACTGCCAGGTCATCAACGCCGCCACCAACCAGCCGGCAACAGCACCCATTTCATTGTCGAGCAGTTCGAGCGCGACGGAAGACTTTGGCAATATCCGCTTCGCCGACTGCACAATCACCGACCCGCTCAACCGGCTGCCAATGTCCTATCACGACATGTCCGGCGGTGCGGGATTGCGCGACGTCACCGGCATGCTCATTGTGAAGCACGATGATAAGACCGTGAAGCACGCGCTCACGCCAAAGCTGATCGCCGAGTGGATGCCTCATCGCAGTTTCAAACAAATCACCAAGTTCGCCACCAAAGACACCCGTTTCGAGCCGGCACTGCCAACAGCGACGCCCCAGGCCAGCCGGCGCTGCACTGCGCGCCAGCGCGATCTGTCTGAATGGCTGCTCTGGGCTGAGGCCGGCCAACAGGCGGCGTTCACCGTCCTCGTCCGCCCCGTCGGCAAAGGCACCCCCCGGCCCGCGCCTGTAACTCTCATCGCGCCGTCCGGCAAGCTCACGAAGCTGAAAGACGCGGAAGGCGAAGGCGAAACCGCCTACAGTTTCCTAGCCGCCGAAACCGGCGCGCACAAGATCGTCTGCGAGCCGCACAACTGGACCGCAACCGTAAACTCAGCCTCTCACCGTGTCTGCATTTACTCCACGAGCGGCTCCATTCATTTCCTCGGCACAACCGGCGAGTTCTTCTTCTGGGTGCCGGCGGGCGCGAAGGAGTTTGCGGTGAAGGTGGCGGGTGATAATCCCGGCGAGCGCATCAAGGCCATCCTGCGCGACCCCGACGGCCGCACTATCGAGGAGAAGGACAGCATCGCAGAGGCCCACCAGTTCGTGGCCCGGCCGAGGACCGACTCCGCCGGCGAGATTTGGAGCCTGCGCCTCGACAAACCCACCATCGGCATCGTCGAGGATTTCCACGTTCAACTTCAAGGCATCCCACCCGTGTTCTCGCACACCAAGGAATCGCTGCTCAAACCGGCGAAGTGAACTAAAGTGCTGCTGGAAGCATTTCCTGCGAGAGCATGTCCCGATGCCGTGGGTCAGCATGCGTAATCACGCAGGAAAAAACTGAAGACGGACCCGAAAGGCGACAGTTTTTTACTGACGGGACGTGCATTTCGCTGCACACAATGGCGGTCTCATGACCATGAACCATCCAATCCAACTTCTTCTCGTCTGCGTCCTGGCGGGCGCGTGTCACTGCGCGGGGGCGGACTCCACCGCCGGCGGTTCGTTCGAGGCGTGGCAACGGCACCGTGACGCGTTGGCGGCGGACAGTTCGCTCGCGCGTTTCTACACGTTTGAGAACGTGGACGGCGGCGCGGTGGCCGCGACAGGCGCGGATGCGCCAATGAATTTCCAGATCCAGAAAAAAGCGGGCGCGCCGGCGGAGACGCTGCGCATTGTCGCCGGGCGCTGGGCGCAGAAGAAGGCGGTGCGGCTCGACGCGGGCTGGCTTGTTGGCCCGGCGTTCAGCGTCGGCAAGGCGTTCACCATCGAGGCGTGGATGCGATGGAATGGGCCAGGCGCGCATCGCGGCAACGAAGGCACGACAAACGGCACGTTGCTGGCGCTCGGCAACGGCTATTGGGAAGGCTTGCGGTTGACGACGGGCTATCCGGAAAAGCACATCAACTTCGAGATCGGCCGGCCGAAGCCGTCGCACTCGATTGGCACGCATACCGGCGCGGTGCCGGACGGCCTCTGGCATCACATCGCCGCGACGTGGGACGGCGGGACGATGCGCCTCTACGTGGACGGCATGGCCGCCGCATCGGAGGCGTTCGCCGGGCCGTTCACCGCGCCCACCGAGAAACAATCATTCCGCATCGGCTTCGCCAACTCCGGCGTCGGCTCGGTGGTGCTGGACGTGGACGAGGTGGCGGTGTTCAACCGCGCGCTGACCATCGGCGAACTGGTGCGGCACGCGTATTTTCAAGCGCCGGTGTCGAATGGCATCGCCGCGCGTTTTGACGCCGCGAGCCGGTTTGTGTCGGAAAAGAACTTCGCGGCTGCCGGGAAAGAGCTGTCGCAGGTGACGCAGACCGCCGGATTGCATCGCGACCTGCTCGCCGTCGCGCGGCTGCAACTGGCGGAGGCGTTGCGCGGCGAACGCAAGACCGCGGCGGCCGCCGCCGAGGTCGTGAAGGTCTTCAACGCCACCGGCCTTTGCCCGCAACTGAATCAACTGGCGTCAGCGGCGGCAGTGAAGCTGTTCAAGGAAGCGCCGGGCTGCAACCTGACGCGTGAGGCGCAGGAGCGGATTCTGTCGCTGCCGGAGATCACGCCCGAGGAGCGGTTGGGCGCGCGGCTGTCGCTCGGCCACGCGCGCTTTGCGGAGCGCGATTACGCTGCCGCGCGCGCCGAATACGCCAAGGTGCTCGCGCAGGCTGACGCGCCACCGGCGTTGCGCGCCATCGCCCAACTGCGCGTGGCGCGTAGCTTCGCCTGCCAGCGCGACTTCGCCACTGCGAAAGCCGAGCTGGCGAAGGTGGCCACGACAAGCGACGCGCCGGCGCATTTTAAAACGGAAGCTGTGGAATGCGCTAAGGAGATCGAGCGAGTGGAACGCGGCTTGCCCGCGCGCGACCCGGCTGCGTCGCGAACGCCGCCGCTGAAATGGCCGACGTCCGCCGTCGCGCTTTTCGTCTCGCCGACAGGCGACGACAAGAATCCGGGAACCAAGGAGCAACCGTTCGCGACGCTGGAGCGCGCCAGAGACGAAATCCGGACTCTGAAAATCAGAAATCCCGTGTCCGTTTTCATCCGCGGCGGCGAATATACCGTGAAGCAGACGTTCAAGCTCACCGCCGGGGATTCCGGCACCGAGCAAGCGCCGGTGGTTTATGCGGCGTTCGGGAAGGAGACCCCGCGATTCAACGGCGGCGCGCGCGTCCGCGGCTTCACGCGAGTCACCGACGCGGCTGTGCTGGCGCGGCTGCCGGAGGAAGCGCGCGGCAAGGTCTGGCAAAGCGACCTGAATGCGCAGGGCATCAGCGATTACGGCAAGTTTGAGCCGGGTGGTTACAGCAGCGGACGCGGGTTTCGCACCCATCCAACGCTGGAGTTGTTCTTCGACGGCAAAGCGATGGAAATCGCGCGCTGGCCGAACGATGGGTTCGTGATATCCGGCGAGGCGCTCGGCCCGCAACGAACCGACAAGCGCGGCCAGACTCGGTTCGTCGGCGGCCAGTTCGTCTATGATGGCGACCGGCCCGCGCGCTGGAAGGACGAGAACGACGCGTGGCTCTACGGCTATTGGTTCCACGACTGGGCCGATTCCTACGAGAAGATCGCCTCGATTGACACGGCACAGCGCATCATCACGCTCGCGCCGCCGCTGCATCACTACGGCTTCACCAAGAACCGGCGCTACTACGCGCTGAACTTGCTGTCGGAGATTGATCGGCCCGGCGAGTGGTATCTCGACCGCCAGCGCGGTGTGCTCTACTTCTGGCCGCCGTCCAACCCGAATCGCGCAGTGGTGGAAATCTCCATGTTCGCCTCGTCGTTTGTGGAACTCGACGGCGTCTCGCACGTCGCGTTTCGCGGGCTGACGTGGCAGACGGGCCGTAGCGACGGCCTGCGAATCAAGGGCGGCGAGCATCTCCTGCTGGCGGGCTGCACGGTGCGCAATCTCGCCGGCGACGGCGTCGTTGTTGAGGGCGGCAAGAACCACGGTCTGCTCGGCTGCGACATCTGCTCGCTGGGCCGCGGCGGCGTGGTGATTCATGCCGGCGACCGCAAGACGTTGACGCCGTGCGGACACTTCGTCGAGAACTGCCACATTCATCATCTCTCGCGGATGGACCACACCTACACGCCCGCCGTGCTGGCCAATGGCGTCGGCATCCGCATCGCGCACAACCTCATGCACCACGTCGGCAGCAGCGCGATGCGCGTCGAGGGCAACGAGCATCTGGTCGAGTTCAACGAGGTCCACAACGTCGTGCTGGAGTCCGACGACCAGGGTGGCGTGGACTCGTTCGGCGACCCGACGTTCCGAGGGAACATCTTTCGTTTCAACTACTGGCATCACATCGGCAACTGGCGCCACCAAGGTCCGGACTTGATTTGCGGCCAGGCCGGCATCCGCCTCGACGACGCCATCAGCGGCGTGCTGATCTACGGCAACGTCTTCTACCGCAGTTCCGCCGGCAAGCTCGGTTTCGGCGGCGTGCAGATTCACGGCGGCAAGGACAACATCGTGGACAACAACGTATTCGTGGACTGCGCGGCGGCCATCAGTCTCTCACCGTGGAGCGAGCAGCGCTGGCGCGAATTCACCGCCAGCTCGATGGCGTCGCGCGAGATTGATCCGACGCTCTACCTCGCGCGCTATCCGGCGCTGGCGCGGTTGCAGGAGAACCACGACGTGAACCTCATCACGCGCAACCTTGCACTCGATTGCGACGAGTTTCTCCGCCGCGACCGCGGCTTTGCGCAGCGGTTCGACAACTTTGTGACCGACAGGAATCCGGGCTTCGGCGATCCCGCGCGCGGCGACTTCAGCACCGCCAAGCCGACACCCGACATGGAGCGAGCCGGTTTCGATCCGGTGATCCCGTTCGCCGAGATTGGCCTCTATCGTGATGATCTGCGCCCGCAACTGCCCGCGCGCTTCATCGAACAGATGCGCAGCGGGCGGCAATAACAGCAGAAACTCGTTGAGTTGGGTTGCGCGGCTTGTATACTCCCGCGCAGCTTCTTTTACGAAAATGAGCCTGACAACGATCCATGCCGCCGCCATCGTTGTGCTTGCTGCGCAGGTTCTCGCTGCCGACGTCTCCATCAACCCTGCCGCGCCGAATGCCATCACTTTTTCGCCGGAAGAAGCAAAGTTCGTGCGGTTTGTCATCCACGCCAGCGGCGGCGGGCAACCCTGCCTTGACGAACTGGAAGTCTTCGGCCCCGACGGCGCGCGCAATCTGGCGCTGGCCAAGGACGGCGCGAAGGCCAGCGCGTCGTCATGCTTGAGCGGCTACGCCATTCACCAGATCGCACATCTCAACGACGGGCTTTACGGCAACGCGCACAGTTGGATCGCCGCCGGCGCCGGCGACGAGTGGGCGCAGATCGAACTGCCGCAGCCGGCGCGGGTGGCAAAGGTCGTCTTTTCGCGCGATCGCGACGGCCAATACCATGATCGCGTGCCGGTGGCGTTTGAGGTGCGACTCTCGCTCGATGGGAGGCAATGGCGGACGGTGAAAGAGGTGAAGACGGCGACCGTGTTCGGGCAGCCAAAGTCGAGGCCGGTCGCGCCCTACGTGCCGCCGGCGCCATTGCCGGAGCCGGTGACGCCCGACGGGCTGGTGCGCTACGCGTTCCTGTGCGAGCGCGCAACGTGGCAGCGGATCAGCACCACAGACCATCTCTCGCCGCTGTTCGCGGACCGGCCGGCACTGCCCGGCGGCAAACCCTATTGGGGCCGCATCGCACGAATGAAACCGACGGAGAGCGCGCTGACGCAGATGGAGGACATGATCGCGCGGCTCTCGGCGAAGGGCGTGGATACCACAGACGCGAGGAAAGAGCTGACCGCGTTGCGGCAGCGGGCGACAATCAGCGGCGGCGGTCATGGACTGCCGCCACAAGACGACGAGGCGCTCTATCTCGCCGCGCGGATGGCGAAACGGCAATTGATGTTTCGCGACCCGGACCTCGCGCCGTTGCAACGCGTCCTCTTCGTCAAGCGCCATCCGTATCTGTCGTCGCACAACTACAGCGACGTGCTCGACTCGCAGTTCAGACCGGGCGGCGGGGTGTGCGTACTGGAGATTCCGCAATGCAATGGCCGGCTGGAGCCGGCGGCGGCGAAGCTGACGACGCTCTTCGACGCCGGCGACGGCATCGCGCGCGACGTCATGGCGGATTTCGAGGCGCGGAAGATTTACTTCGCCTACCGGCCGCAGAAGATCCAGGCGGGCGAGGAGCAACCTTATTGGCACTTGATGGCGATGGATGCAGGCGGCGGCGCGGCGCGGCAGCTCACCGACGGGCCGTTCCATGATTATTATCCGTGTCCGCTGCCCGACGGTGGGCTGGCGTTTATCTCAACGCGCTGCAAGGCGCGATATCTCTGCTGGCGGCCGCAGGCCTTCGTGCTTTTCAGAATGGACGGCCGCGAAATCCGTCCGCTGTCGTTTGCGAACCTCAGCGAGTGGACGCCGACGGTGGCCCGCGACGGCCGCATTCTCTGGACACGCTCGGAGTATCTCGACAAGGGCGCGGATTTCGGCCACACGCTCTGGGCCGTGCGGCCCGACGGCACGCATCCGGAGTTGGTTTTCGGCAACAACACACCGAACTGCTACATCAACGGCCGCGAGGTGCCCGGCACGCGCGAAATTCTCTGCACCATCTTCTCGCACGGCGGCGACCACAACGGGCCGCTCGGCCTGATTGACCTCGCAAAGGCAAGATCGCCGTCCGACTCCAACGCGGTCACGAACATCACACCCGACACGACGCCGCGCTACAATATGAACTGGCCGCGGCAGGAATGCTGGCGCGACCCCGTGCCGGTGTCGCGCGATTATTTTCTCGCCAGCCACGCGCCGGCGGACCGGTTCGGGCTTTACGTCGCCGACCGTTGGGGAAACCGCGAGCTGCTGTATCTCGACCCGGCCATCGGCAGCATGTGCCCAACGTTGCTGCGGCCGCAGCCGAAACCGCCGTTGATCGGCAACAGCGTGCTGGCGCTCGCCGATTCGCAGCTTGGCCAGTTCACGGTGGCGGATGTCTATCAGGGACTGGAGCCGGCCGTGCCGCGCGGGAAGGTAAAATTCCTCCGCGTCTGCCAGGAAATGCGCGCGAACCTGGAGCGGCTGCCCAGCGGTGAGTATCGGCGCGATCACGGACCGGTGTTCACGGATTTTTATGCCACGCCCATCCATAAAGTCAGCGGCCCGCTCGGCTGGCCCAGCTACGTCGCCAAGGCATCGCTCGGCCTCGCGCCGGTGGAGGCGGACGGCTCGGCGAGTTTCTACGCGCCGGCGGGCAAGGTGCTCTACTTCCAGGCGCTCGACGAAAACCTCAACGAACTGCAACGAATGCGAAGCGTGGTGCAGTTGCAACCGGGCGAGCAACGCGGCTGCGTCGGCTGCCACGAGCACCGCCAGACCGCCGCGCCGGTGAAACGGACGCTGGCCGCCAACCGCGCGCCGAGCCGTCTGCAACCGCCGCCGTGGGGCGCGGTGCCGTTCAGCTACGAGAAAGTGGTCCAGCCCGTCTGGGACGCGCGTTGCGCTCACTGCCATGATGCCCGCGCCATCCGCGGGATGGACCTCACCGGCACGCTGGACGCAGACAAAGTGCCGGCTTCCTACCGCACGCTGATTGGCGGCGGCTGGGTCCACTACTTCGACATGACCTACCGCCTGCGCCACCACAAGGCCGAGCCGCTGAGCTTCGGCACCGCGCAGAGCACGCTCTTGCGCGTCCTTGACTCCGACCACCACGGCGTGAAACTGACTCGCGACGAAATGCACGCGGTGAAGTGCTGGATTGACCTGAACTGTCCGCTCTGGCCTGATTACATCCCGCGCGACCAGCGCCCGCGCGAGCCGCAGATCAGCAAGGCCGATTGATGGGTCTCGTGGCTGAGACGGTCGGAGCCGTTACCCAAAAGTGGGATTGACCTCGCGCGGCATTTGTGGCCGATATAGGCGGAACCATGCCACCTATTTGGACCATGCTCGCAGCAGAAAAACGACGTGACGAAAGCTTTATGAAACAACATCTCCTCAAGCTCAGCGCAGCAGTCATCCTGGCATCCACCTGCTTCATCGGCACACCCACGGCCACGGCAGGACTTTTCGGCTCGTGGTCCAAGAGCGAGTGGCTTTCGCCAACGGCGCTGGCCGTGACGGCGGACGGCAAGACGATGTTCATCGCTTACGCGACCGCCAACCAGGTGGCGGTCTTCGACATCGCCGCCGGCAAGGTCGCCACGACCATTGAGATGCCCGCCTCGCCATTGGGACTTGCGCTCTCCACCGACGGCAAACAACTCTTCGTCACCTGCGCCGCGCCATCGAGCAGCGTGTGCATCGTGGACATCGGCGCGAACAAGATTGCCGCGACCATTCCCGCAGGCCATACCACGATGGCGCCTGTGCCCAGCCCCGACGGCAAGACGCTTTTCGTCTGCAACCGTTTTGACAACAACGTGGCGGTCATGGATTTGGCGCAGCGCAAGACCGTCAACTGCATCCCCGTCCCCCGCGAGCCGGTCGCTGCCGCGGTGACGCCGGACGGCAAATATTTGCTGGTCGCCAACCACCTGCACACCGGCCGCTCCGACGTGGACGTAGTGGCCGCGACGGTGAGCATCATCGACGTTGCCGCCGGCAAGGTGGCCAAGGAGATCGCGCTGCCCAACGGCAGCGGCCTGCTGCGCGACATCCGCGTTTCGCCGGACGGCAAGTTTGCCTGCGTCACACACGTGCTGGCCCGTTTTCATCTGCCGACCACACAGCTCGAACGCGGCTGGATGAACACCAACGCCCTGAGCCTGATTGACCTCGCCAAACTTGAACTGTTCAACACCGTGCTGCTCGACAACGTGGACAGCGGCGCCGCCAATCCGTGGGCCGTCGTCTGGACCGCCGACGGCAAGCAAATCTGCGTCACGCACGCCGGCACGCACGAGGTCAGCGTGATTGACGCTCCGGCGCTGCTGGACAAGCTGGCGAAAATACCGGCGACGCTGGATCCAAACTCCAAGATTGACTACAACGCCGCGTCGCGCGTGGCGGCCGACGTGCCGAACGACCTGTCGTTCCTCGTCGGTGTGCGCAACCGCATCAAGCTCCCCGACAACGGCCCGCGCGCGCTGGCCATCGTCGGCTCCAAGATTTATACCGCCAATTATTTTTCCGACTCGCTCGATGTGATTGACCTGGCCGCGCCAGCGCCGACCGCCGTCTCGATTGCGCTCGGACCGAAGCGCGCGATGAGCGTCACCCGCAAAGGCGAGATGCTGTGGAATGACGGCACGATGTGTTTCCAAGGCTGGCAAAGCTGCTCCAGTTGCCATTCCTCCGACGCGCGCACCGACGCGTTGAACTGGGACCTGCTCAACGACGGCATCGGCAACCCCAAGAACAGCAAGAGCATGCTGCTCGCGCACAAGACGCCGCCGGCCATGTCCATGGGCGAGCGCGACACCGCTGAGACCGCCGTGCGCGCCGGCATCAAGAACATTCTGTTCGCCGTCCGACCGGAAGAGGACGCGGTGGCGATTGACGAATACCTGAAGTCGCTCAAGCCGATTCCCAGCCCCAGCCTCGTCAACGGCAAACCGTCCGCGGCGGCGCAACGCGGCAAGAAATTGTTTTTCGATAACACCATTGGCTGTGCCAAATGCCATCCCTCGGGCCTTTTCACCACTTTGAAATCCTACGATGTCGGCACGCGCGGACAGTTCGACAAGCCCCAGGACATTTTTGACACGCCGACGTTGGTCGAATGCTGGCGCACCGCGCCCTACCTGCACGACGGCTCGGCGGCCACATTGCGCGAGGTCGTGACGACGCGCAATTCGCAAGACAAGCACGGCAAGACGCAACAGTTGTCGCCGCAGGAGATTGACGATCTCGTTGCGTATCTGCTGTCGCTGTAACATGTCCCGGCGCGACGCCGGGAAACGAATGTGACTGGCCAAACAAATTTCGACCGGCAACGACTGCGACTGCCGGCGCCGCTCGTCGCTTGCGCGTTCGCGCTCGCAGTCGTTGCCGGCCAATCCTTTGCCGCCGCGGCCATCGCGCCGGACCTGAAGCAGGAACAGGAAATTCAATTTGCCGACCTGAACCGGCAACTGAAGGAACGCGCGCCCATCCAATCGCGCGCCGCGCAAACTCTCCGCCGCGACGCGCTGATCCTCGACAGCGACCGCGACCCCGTCGACATCGTCATCCGGCGCACCGGCGCTTTACTCGCCGATTTGAAAGTGAACGTCCCGGGGCGACGGATCGGCGACTTCGAGTCGCGGCTGGCGAAACTGAAGGAACGCGCCGAACAGACAGACACGGCGGACACGGCGGCGCGCCATTGCCTTTACGAGGACGTTTGCGTGTTGCGCCGGCAGATCGCCTTCACCAACCCGCTGCTGAATTTCGACAAGATTGTTTTCATCAAGCGGCATCCGTCGCGGTTCGACCACATGTGCGACCAGTATTACGGTTTCAACGCCGTACCGGGCGGCGGGTTGTTCGTGATCGAGAAACCGTTCAGCAACAAGCCGGCGTTGCGCGACCTGCTGGCCCGCGCTGTTTGCGAGAGAGGCCGGCTCCAAGGCCGCCAACTTGCGCCCGGCGCGTTCCTGGCGCCCGATCTGTCCAGCGATGGCAAAACGGTCGTGTTCGCCTACACCGAGGCGGAACAGGATCCGAACCCGAAAGCTAAAACCCATGAGTGGAATGAGCGCAGCACGTTCCACATCTTCAAAATCAACACTGACGGCACCGGGCTGACGCAACTGACCGACGGCAAAGTCAATGATTTCGATCCCTGCTGGCTGCCCGACGGCCGCATTGCGTTCATCTCCGAGCGGCGCGGCGGCTACATCCGTTGCTCCGGCGACCGGCCGGTGACGACCTACACGTTGCATCGGATGGATGCGGACGGCCGCAACATCGCCTGTCTCAGTTACCACGAAACCAACGAGTGGCAGCCCAGCGTCAACAACGACGGCATGATTGTCTATACGCGCTGGGACTACGTGGACCGCGACAGCGACATTGCGCATCACGCGTGGCTGACAACTCCGGATGGCCGTGACGCGCGCGCCTTCCACGGCAACTATCCGGTGGACCGCACGCTGCGGCCGTGGATGGAGATGAACATTCGCGCCATCCCCGGCTCGCGCAAATACGTCGCCACCGCCGCGCCGCACCACGGTCAGGCTTACGGCTCGCTGGTGCTGCTCGATCCCGCCGTCGAAGATGACAACGCCATGTCGCAACTGAAGCGGCTCACGCCGGAAGTGGCGTTTCCCGAAAGCGAAAAAGGTCGATGGATCTTTGCCACCGCCTGGCCGCTCAACGAGGATTATTATTTGTGCGCCTACGACCCGGCGGCGAAAACACACGGCCTCTATCTGGCGGACAGTTTCGGCAACCGCGAACTGATCTACCGCGACCCCGAGATCGGCTGCCTCAATCCGATTCCGCTCCGGCCGCGGTCCGCGCTGCCGGTGGTGCCCGCGCCAACCGCGACCGCCGGCACCGACGCGGAAGGCATCGTGACGGTGGTCAACGTTTACGACAGCCAGAAATCCTGGCCGAAAGACGCGAAGATCGCTGCGCTGCGGGTCGTCCAGTTGTTGCCAAAGACGACGTGGAAAGCGAACGTCCCCCGCGTTGGCGTCGCCTCCGAGACCAACGCGCGCGCCGTGCTCGGGACGGTGCCCGTCGAGAGCGACGGCAGCGCCCGCTTCTATGCGCCGACGCGCAAACCGATTTACTTCCAGGCGCTCGATGAACGCGGCATGGCGGTTCAGTCCATGCGTTCGATCACCTACCTGCAACCGGGTGAGTCGTTGACCTGCCGCGGCTGTCACGAGGCCCGCCATCGCACGCCGCCACCCGACGGCAGCGCGCCGCTGGCCGTGCGCCGCGAACCGTCGCGCATCCAGCCGGACACGGATGGTTCCAATCCGTTCAACTATCCGCGGCTGGTGCAACCCGTGCTGGACCGTCACTGTGTCGCCTGCCACTCCCAGAATCGCAAAACGCCGAAGCTCGCCGGTACGCCGTCCGGTTCCAGCGGCTGGTCGCAGTCGTATGCGAGCCTCGCGGCCAAATACGGTTTCTATTTCAACGTCGGCAACGGCGTGATCAAAGACCCGATTCACGGCGGCGCGACGAGCACACCGGGCCGGTTCGGCGCGCGCGCGTCCAAATTATTCCAGGTTCTCGATCAAGGCCACCATGACGTGAAACTCTCCGCGGAAGACATGCACCGCATCACGCTCTGGCTCGACTGCAACTCCGATTTCTTCGGCGCTTACGAAAACATCGAGGCCCAGGGCCGCGGCGAAATCGTCAAGGCATCCCTGGAGTGAACAAACCCATGAACGGCTGTGCGATCCGGCTCGCTGCTCTTGCGCTGACCATGGCCGTTGCCATCGCCGCGCCGTCACCGCTTCCTGAAAACCTCGCGCTGAAGGCGCGCGCCACCGCCGATTCCGAATTCAACAAGCAATACCTCGCCCAGTTCGCCGTGGACGGCCAAATCCCCGCCGCCGGCAGTCGCGCCGACACTGGCAAAGCCTGGTGCGTGCAGGGCGCGACCCATCGCAACGACGCGACACTGAAATTGGAATGGCCGGACGAGGTGACGATTGCCGAGATTGTTTACTACGGCCGCACGGCGTGGTTCGCCGAGGAATGCTGGAAGGACTACGAGGTTCGTCTCGACGATGCGACGCCGCCGGCCGCCAAAGGCCGGTTCGAAATGGGCCACGGTCCGCAGCGGATCAAGCTC
Organism: uncultured bacterium; assembly: GCA_903870275.1. Taxonomy (GTDB): domain Bacteria; phylum Verrucomicrobiota; class Verrucomicrobiia; order CAIQCK01; family CAIQCK01; genus CAIQCK01. The sequence goes on from CAIQCK010000034.1 coordinate 155,233, forward strand.
GCAGTGCCGGTGATGGCGCGCAGCCTCACGCTCAAGTTTCTCAGTTCCTACGGCGGCCCCAATCCGGGCGCGTCCGAGATTCAGGTTTTCGCCGTCAGCCCGCCGGCGGGCGCGTTGCCGAAGTTTGTCAAACTGGAGCGCGGCGTGCCGCGGCCGTTGGATGAAACGGAGCGCGTCAAGGCTTCGCCAGAGCTTGCCGCCGAACTGAAAGCCGGCCGGCTCGGTTTTGAACAACTGCTGGTAATCAAGCGGCGCGAGCTGAATCCGAGCCACGTCTATACCTATCACGTCGAAGGCTTCGCGGCGGGCGGCGGACTGTGCATCCTCGACGTGCGCACCGGCGAGACAAAAGAACTGGTCGCCTCGCCGGAGGGCCAGATTCTGGACTGCGACCTTTCCTGCGACGGCAGGGAAATCCTTTTCAGTTGGCGCAAGAAGAAGGCGGAGGGCTACCACCTTTTCGTCATCAACACCGACGGCAGCTGTCTCCGCCAGATCACCGAGGGGCCATGGCACGACTACAACGCCTGCTGGCTGCCCGACGGCGGCATCGCGTTCCTCTCGACGCGCGAATCGCGCTTCGCCTATTGCTGGGTCTCGCCCGTCGGCGTGTTGCACCGGATGGAGCGCGACGGCTCGCGCGTGCGACGGCTCAGCGCCAACATCGTCAACGATTTCACGCCGAGCGTACTGCCCGACGGCCGCATCATCTACTCGCGTTGGGAATACGTGGACAAGCCCGCCATCCCGGTCCAAAGCCTCTGGACCATTCATCCCGACGGCACCGCGCTGGCCGGCTATTTCGGCAACCGCGTCCTCAGCCCGGCGACGTTCATGGAGGCGCGCGCCATTCCCGGCAGCGACAATGTGCTCTGCGTCCTGACCAGCCACAACGGCCCGTGCCGCGGCGCGCTCGGCATCATTGACCGCAGCCGCGGCGTCAACGCGCAGGCGGCCATCGAAAACATCACGCCGTGGCTGCGGATCGGCACGGTGGACAAGGGCAGCGGCAACGACGTGCGCGGCCCCTACGAAAGCCCGTTCCCGCTCAACGATCAACTGTTCCTCGTCTCGCGCCGCGGCACGTTGATGGCGCGCGACTACGCCGGCACGCGCATGGCGGAAATCATCGCGCCGGGCAAGGACGGCCTCGGTTTCTACAGCGCCAAGCCGTTGCGACCGCAGGCGCGTCCGCCGGTGCTGAATTCGTTCGCAGCCGCCGATGCAAAGAAGCGGGCGGGTCTGCCTCAGGGCGACGACCACCTCCTCGCGCCGGGGGTCACAGGCTGGGCCACCGTCGTTTTGCAGGACATCTACAACGGACTGGAACCGCAGGTGCGCCGGGGCGAGGTCAAACAAATCTGCGTCGTGCAGGAAATGAAAAAGGAAGTGCGGACCGACGTGAAGAACCGCGCATTCGGTTTCCAGTTCCCAGTCATCTCCTGCGGCGCAACCTATGCCGCGAAAACCGTCTGGGGCTTTGCGCCCATCGCGCCCGACGGCTCCGCCTGTTTCCAGGTGCCGGCCGGCGTGCCGATCTACTTCATGGCGCTCGACGAACACGGCCGGGCGCTTCAGCGGATGCGGACGTTTACGCACCTGATGCCGGCTGAAACACAAGGCTGTCTCGGCTGCCATGACCATCGGCTGTCCTCCACACCGCCGAAATTCGCCGCCGCCGCCAAGACTGCGCCCGCGAAACTCGAACTGCCCGAGTGGGGCCGCGTTGGTTTCGACTACTCCACCATCGTCCAGCCCGTGCTCGACCGTCACTGCGTGCGTTGCCACAGCGGCCCGACGCCGCCGAACAAGGTGGACCTCAGCACCGACAAGACCGACTTCTTCAACGTCTCCTATGAGTCGCTGGCGCGCGGCCGGCGACTCTACGGCAGCGAAGGCGAGTTCGACAATCCCTACACGAGCTGGATTCCAACCTATAACGGCATGGAGGCGAACATTCTGGAAATCACACCGCTGGCGTGGGGTTCGCCGCGCAGCAAACTCGCCGACTTGCTGCTGGCCGGCCACCTCGATTCCGGCGGCAACCCGCGCGTGCAGCTCAGCAACGACGAACGCCGGCGCATCTTCACGTGGATTGATCTCAACGTGCCTTACTACGGCACCGCCGAGACGTCGCATCCCGATGTGAAAGGCTGCCGGCGCATGTATCCAACGGCGCTCGATGCCACCCTCGCCAGCGTCGCCGGGCGCCGGTGCGCGTCATGCCATGCGACGGGCGTGCCGCGCGAAGTCTGGACGCGCATCGAGAATCCGCAAAGGAACCGGTTTCTCGTGGCGCCGCTGGCGCGCTCCGCCGGCGGCAGCGAAGCGTGTGGCAAGGCGATCTTCCAAAACACCAGTGACGCCGACTACCAGGCCATTTTGAGAACCTTCGAGCCAGTCACGCAGGCCATGAAAGAAAAGCCGCGCACGGACATGCCCGGCGGTGTGCCCGATCCCGGCGTGGACCGCTCCCGACTCGGCAAGGTGGACTGAGGGATTCCGTTGGTAGGGCGCGACCGCCGGGCGCGCCGCTGTCGCTTGCAGAAAACGGTGGGTTCAAGCGCCCCGAACCTGCTGCGCGTCTCGGTTCAATTCAGAGCCTCTAGCGATTCTCTGCCGGCGGGTAGTTCAAATATGCCAGGCCAACCAACACATGCGCGCAGTCGCGCAGATAAACGGTGTCGTCCTTGGCGCCGGGCGAATGTCGCAGCTGCGGCCACGGCCCGCATTGACTGCGAATCCATTCCAAAGTTCGCGCGGCGCGACGGGCATCGCCCCAGCGCGCGTAGCCGAGAAGCAACATTCCGGCGCCGCACAGTCGCGCAGGCCTAGCGATGGGCGGTTTCTGGCCGGGAAGATCCTGATCATTCTCAGTGACGCCGCCGTCCTTCCAAAAATGTTCGAGCGATTCCAACGTCTGCGCGCGCGTCCACGGCAGCGCGACCTTGCCGCCGGTGTCGCGGTAGCCTTCGATACCCCAGAGCGTATAGACGTGATGCATCACGTCCTCGAATCGCTCGTGGTTGAGCTTGTTCGGCAACGGCGCGTAATGCCAGAAAGGCTGGCCGTCGTGCAGTTGCACCGTGTGCACGATGGCCTTCGCGAGCGCGTCGCAACGCTGTTGCACGAGCCGGCGATCCGCATCGGCAAACCGGTCGCCGTGGTCGCGCAGCAGGCGCGCAAGACTGCCGAGGAACATGGACGGAGCGTTGACGCCGAAGATGTCGTCGAGGCGCGACGGGCTATACCAAAAGTAACCGCCGCCACAGCCTTCCGACCAAAGCTCTTTGCACCAGCGCAGCGCCACCTGCACGCACAGCGCGAGCATTTCATCGCGCTCGGCTGCAGACCAAAAGTCGCGAATTGCAAGCGCATCAAGCAGGCCGTCGAGCACAATGCCGGTCGTGATCGTGTAAGGCTGATGATGCGGATTCGGCGCGTGCCCCCACGCGGGCCAGGCTTGCGGCAAGCCCCAGCCCGGTTTGCCGTCGCCGTCGAGATCGCGATTGTCAACGAGCCAGCGCACAGCCTTGCGCACGCGGCGACCGCTTTCGGCGTTGCGGTCGAACCGGAAATGAAGCGCCTCCGCCGACAACACAAACCCGTACGTCATCGGCTGGTGGTCGGTGATCAACTCCGGCCCGTCCGCGTTCTTGTCCGCGTCCTTGCCAAAGCCCTGGCCATCCTCCGGAAAAATGGCCAGCAGTTCCCGATACAGCGCCTGCGGTGCCGGCAGTGGCGCCGCGGCGGCATCATACGGTTTGGACTCCACCCAACTGTGAAACAGTTCTTTGATCAGGCGATACTTCTCAGCTTGAGTGGTCGGATCCTGATGGCAATAGACCAGCACGCCATCGGCAGACTTCCGCGCGTCGTTCATCACCTGCCGCACGTAATCGGTCGTCGTATCGCCGAGCGTGCTGTGCGCGGTCGTATACACGTCCACGATCACGGGAAACGCCCCGCCGGCCAGTGCGCGGATTTTCCGCACCTCCGCCTCGACGAGGTCGGCATCTGTCAGGTTGATCTTGACTGACTCGTGACGATACGGGAACAGGATGCCATCCATGCTGTCGCGGTAGTCGCTGATGAACTTCGGTTTGATCCCCGGCAAATAGCAGCAAGGGACGAAGGCCAGCCGTGGATTGATTTTGCGCGCCTCGCCAATAATACCGCGCATTTTCTCCGGTGTGTAGAAACGCAGGTTGTGGGTGAAATCGTCAATGCTCCAAGCCACCAAGTTCGGCTCGGCGACGCCAAGCTTCGCGATCTCCGCCGCCCATCGCTCGTAGTCGAGCCGGAACGGTTCCGCGTACAGCTTGTTGTTCGGCGGCGACTCCGAAGGCGGCACCAGTGTCACCCACACTCGAACCCCTTTTTCGCGCGCCAGAGGCAGGAACAACTTCAAGTCATCCCAATCCGTGGGCCGGGCGTGGATGAGCCAGTTGTAGGTGTTGACGCGCAGTTCCGCCAATTCCCCCACCAACCGCGCGCAGTCAACGCGCCGGTCCTTCCCGCGCGGCATCGCGTCATACGTGCCAAAGCAACCGCGCAACGCCTGCGTCCGATCCGCCTGCGCCGGCGGCCCGCCGGCCTCTTGCGCCGATGTCAGGGAAGCAACAAAAGCAACGGCCGCAGCGATCCACAATCGGGCATTCATAAGATGACTGACCAGGCGGTGTTACCGGCATTACTCCAGCGAGACGGGCGAACTTCACTCACTCCTTGCCATGCCCTATTTGCACTGCTCTGCGAACTTGAGGAACTCTTTGGCGGTTTTGTCCAGATTCTCGATGGAGCCGCCGCCGTTGAGCACTTCGCACATCTCGTACACCAGATAGCCACGGTAGCCGATCTCCCTCAGCGTGCCGATGAACGCTTTGTAGTCAATGACCCCTTTCGGATCCAGCATGCTTGTCGCACGCAACGCGTCCTCCTGCCGCTCGTAGTTGGTCAACTCATGGACGTAATGAAACCGCGGATGCCGGCGGTATTGCGCCGCGATTGTATTAACAATGAACGGCTTCATCGTCAGAATGGACTGGCGTATTTCGGCGGGCGTGAGTTTCTCCAGTGTCGGCGACCACGCGTCCCATCCCGATTTCACGTTGGGGTGATTGACCTCCTTCAACAACCAACTCATCACATCGTGGTGCAACGCGATGTCGTGGTGGTTCTGCACGGCCAGCGTGACACCGTATTTGGCAGCCTCTTTGCCGGCGAGTCTCAGTCCCTCAACCACTGCGGCATATTGGCGGTCGTAGGGAACGCCCGGCCGCTCGTAGCCGGTGAAGATGCGCACCATGGGGCAACCGAGGTCGCGCGCCAACCGCGCCACCTCGCCGACGTAGGCCGCCTGAATTTCCACGTTTGGAATGCCCGGCTTGTCTATGCCGGCCGTGAAGTCGGAGTAACCGGCCAGCCCGGCCAGCGTGAGACCGAGTTCGGCCAGGCGCGCCTTCAGCTTCTTGCGCGCGGCTTCGTCGTAATCCAGCGGCGACAAGTGCGGGCGCTTGGCCATGATCATCACCGAGTCGAAACCCAGTTCCTTGGCTTTCACCAGAAACTCATCCAGCGTCAACTGCGCCTGCCCGCGCCAGACGCCAGCGTAACCGATGGAATGCAAGCACGGCCTGATGTGAAAATCCTTGGGGTCGCCCGAAGGAAGTTGTTGAGCATACGTCTTCATCGTTGAGAAGACGCATCCCAAACCGAGCACTGCGCAAAGAATGGCTGCAGTCAACGATGACAGTGACGGACTTAAACTCTGGCAGCGGAACGATGTGAATCGCCGTCGCACTGCAAACCCGGATTGTTTGTTCATCGTCTTTGTGTTCATAGGCGATTCCTCAAGCCTTCGTCATGCCTTATCGCAAACCCACGCGCTGTGTCTTTGGCTCCAACGCACAGGCCTTGCCGTGTGGTGCCGCGTCACACAGTCGCCAAAACAACTGCGCGTCGCTTCTGTCCAATCAGCCCGCGCCGGCGGCGGTTTCGGCTCACTTGCCCGCGCCGACTTTTTCCATCACCTCATGGACGGCGTGGATGACTTTCTCCTCGACGGTTTCCGCGAACGGCCCCGGTTGGCCGTAATAGACCATGCTGATATCCGGCTCGTAGCCGCCTTCGCGCAGCACACGCAGCGAGGGGATGTAGCACATCACGTCGTTGGCATAACCGATGGTCATCAGGTTTTCGTTGGGGAACTCGCGTTTGATGCGCAGTTGGTAGTCCACCACCACCTCGCCGCCCATCGCAACAATGGTGAAGTCGTTGCCGAAACGGATCGCTTGCACCGGATAGGGCGTCTGGCGAACCGGGTGGTTCTGGTCGTAAGCGGCCAGCATCAGCTTCGCGCGCCGCACACGATACTTGCTGTCGAACTTGCTCGTGGATGCCTCGGCCTTCTTGATTTCGCCCTCGAAAGTTTCGCGCGTATGCTGGGCGAAATCCAACTGAGTCGTCAAACAAGCGGTGCGAACCGGCGATTGAACGGGGCGAAGGTCGCCTTCCAAAACGTGGTCCACTGCCGCGGACAATTCCTTCCCATGCATGCCGGCCAGTTCCAACGTGTTGCGCGGCTCCGGGTTCTGGTCGCCACCGCACAGGATGGTAAACATGGCAACGGCACCGGCGTGCTCGCCTTCCAGGTTGGCTTCGGCGTGTCCAGCGTAGTCGCCGTGGATTTTGTAGAAGTCGGGGAGCATCTCTCCCTTGCCGCCGATGGTGGTGTTGTGACACGCGTAGCCAAAGAACATGGCGCGCAATTTGCCGTCGGGCGTAGTCACCCGCAGCACCGGCACGTCGTGGTCGGCCACTCCTTCGGGATTGGGGCCCATGACAATCTTGTTGGCCGCCTTGACCGACTCAATTCCAGTCTTTTGATCAACGACCCTGCGTTGGCGACGGTTGACACCGAATCCGGCCGAGCCGTGGCCGGTGGCGAGTTTCGCCGGCGCGAGGTCCTTCAAAGCGTCGCCGATGACGTTAACGATATTGTCGGTCAACTGCGCCGCGTAGGCCAGCACGCGCTCTTTGTCTTCGGGGCTGAAGTCGTACATGACATTCAGGTTCATCCCAACGACCGGGCCGCTGTGCGTATGCGAACTGCACAGCAGCACATCGGCGCGGTCGAGCTTGTAGCGCTTTTTCGCCTGCTTGAACACTTCGTCAGAAACGGAACAGTGCAGGCCGATCAGGTCGGTCGTGACGATGACCACGCGGTGGCCCTTGGGGTCGCGCACCGCCAGCGCCCGCGCCCAAAGGTCCTGGAGAACGCCCATGGATTGGTTGGTGCGCGAAGCGTAGCCGGACATCCAGAACGGCTGCGGCGGCGTGATCTTGACCTTGGCGACGCCGGCCTGGAACTCCGGCTGGGATTCGGCAGCGAAGAGCGGCGCGGCCAGCATCAGGGTGACGAGCAGGATTTTTTTCATGGTTTGAAGGGTCCTTTCACGCAGAACAAATCGGCGCGCACGTGGCTCTTGTCGGGAACGCGCGCGAGCGAATAGACGCTGCCGTCCTTGCCGACGGTGATGGAGTTGACGTAGAGCGGGCGCGAGCCGTCGGGATAATAGATCGCGCCCTGGTCTTTGCAGCGGCCGGTCGGGATGTGATAGGTGACGAGATGAAGGTCTTCGAGGCCTTTCGCCGCGCCCATCGCGATGCGATCCTTGCCCTTGAGGCGCTTGCCGTCCTGGTAGATCGGCCCGCCGGTGAGGTAATAAAGGGTGTCACCGTCCGGGCCGAGCGCGAAGCCGAGGTAGCCATAGCTGAACTGGTCGAACATGCCGCTGCGCTTGGAAACATCGGACGTGATGCGGTCCAGCACCTCCACGCGCTTCTTGCGCGGATCGAAACGGAAGAGATAGCCGGAGTTGCCGTGGACGCCGTAGATCATTTTGTCAGCGGGGCGGTAGAAGGTCTGCCGCCAGTTGTAACCCATGTGGCCGGGATTGGTTGAATCGTAGACGCCGAAATAATCCTTCTTCAAATCCTCATCGGCGATCTTCTCAATGCCATCGGTGTCGGCGCGGTAGCGGAAGATCTCGCCGTCGCCGTTACTGTAGTAGGCCGAGCCGTCTTCGGGGTCCACCGCAATGGATCGGCAAACGGTGCTGTAGGCCGCTCCTTTGCCGTTCTCACCCTCGCGACATTGTTTGCCGAAGTTCTTCATGTTCTTCGTCGCAAGATCGAACCGGAAGAACTGTCCGCTGGGCCACGTGATGGCGAAGATGCGTCCGCGCTTGGTGTCCATGTTGAAGGTGATGATGCCTTCGCCGTCGGGCGCAAGGCCGAAGTCCTCATACTTGCCGTTCTTCATGTCGTAGGCGAGCAGGTGGCCGCCGGGATAGGCTTTCCAACCGACGGGCGGGATGCCCATCTTCTCCATGCCGTCCACGTTGCTGTAGAAGCCAATGTGCGTGGCGAAATAGAGCTTGCCGCCGGCCTCGACGAAGTTCACGTGGCTCTTGCCCTGCACGACGGTGTGTTTTCCTTTCTCGCCGCACGCCTCGGTCAGGTCGCCCGCCAGCGAGACCTTTTTCGTTTTCGGGTCGTAGACGAACATCCGGCCGCCGATGTCGTGCGGTTCGGTGCTGAGCACGTAATAGATGCACCCGTTGCTGCCCGTGCCCATGCCGTTGTAGGTGTCGTGGCCCTCGGGGAAATCGGAACTGATCAGGTGCGCGACGAGCTTGCGCGCGGGTTGGAACGGATCGCGCGCCTCGGCGGCGGAGGCGGGCGAACCTCCGGCATATACGGACAGAAGCGCAACAATCAGGGTGGTGGCGAAAGAGGCGATTGTTTTCATGGGAGAGAGTTGTCGGCGAAATGGCTGCGTCATCGTTGATGCTTTCGTGTCCGCTGGCGTCGGGGCGCACGTTAACACGCACGCAAGCCGAGGCAAGCGCAAACCAGACACATTGGAGACAGGCGTTGTTGGATTCGTTCTCATCATTTCAAGTTCCCACTTCTCGCACATTACATTCGGCAGACCGGCTAGACTTCCCAACCCGGGCGGACGGGGCATTTTACCCAGCGGTTCAGTTCGGGGAGGTTGGCGCATTCCATCTCCGGCCCGTCCCACTCGATTTTCCGGCCGGGGCCAGCGATGCAGGCCAGCGAGCCGAGCAGGATCATTTCGGTCAGGCGCGCGGAATACGAGAAGTTCGAGCAGGCCGGCTCGCCGCCGCGGCAGGCGCGAAGGAAGTCGCTCACGTGGCTGCCCTTGATGCGCGGGAGGCGTGCCTTGGGCACGGGAGTGGCCTTGTGTTGTTTTTCGGGAATGATGCGGACGCTGGCGCAAGTGAGATCGCTCCACATAATGCCCTTGTCGCCAACGTAGAGAGCGCCGTTGGGACCGAGCTTGATCTTGTATTTCTTCTCCAGTTCTTCGACCAGCGGCGGGAGATTCTGAATGCTGCTGCCGATGCTGTCCTGGGTGTCGTTGTCGGCCGCGGCATTGCCTTTGGCGCTTCGTTTCTTGCCGTCAAACCAGTAGAGCTTCAACGGCGGCATCTCGTCGCGCTCGGGAAAATCCCAGCGGATGCGCGTGCCGAGCGGATAACGCTCGATGCTGCCGCCGAGCGCGTCTTCAACCTCGATGGATGTCGGGTGGCCAAGTTTCAGCGCCCAGAACGCGCCGTCCATGATGTGGCAGCCCATGTTGCCGAGCGAGCCGTTGCCGAAATCGTGCCAGCCGTGCCACTCGTGCGGATGGAGGTCCTTGTGATAATCGCGATACGGCGCGGGGCCGATCCATTCGTCCCAATGCAAGCCGGCCGGCGCCGGCTCCTGCGGCGGACGCGGGCCGACGCCACCGTTGGCGCGGTTGCTCCACGCATAGACCGTCGTGACCTTGCCGATGGCGCCGGCCCAGATGTATTCGCAGAGGCGGCGCGCGCCTTCGCACGAATGGCCCTGGTTGCCCATCTGTGTGGCGACCTTGTATTTCGCCGCGAACTCCGCCATGCGGCGCGCCAGGAAGATGTCGTGGCAGAGGGGCTTCTCGCAATAAACGTGCTTGCCGAACTGCATTGCCATCAACGCCACAGCCGCATGGTGGTGGTTCGGCGTTGCGATGAACACCGCGTCAATTTCCTTGCCGATCTGGTCGAACATCCTCCGGTAATCGGTGAACTTCTTCACCTTGGAAAAGTCAACACCCGCCACTCTCTTCTCGTCGCCAGCCGGCCGCTGCGATTTCGGAGGCCGGGCCGCGACCGCAAATTGTTTTTCGTCCACGTCCACGAGGGCAATGAGCCGCTCATCGGCCGCGGCCGGGATGTGAAAGGTCCCGCCGCGCTCGCCGCAGCCGATCACAACCGTGGCCAGCTTCGCGTTCGGCGAGCCCGCCGCAAAAATGCCCGGCGCGTGGAAAAAGCGCGAACCGGCTGCCGCGCCGGCGCCGACGGCTGCGATCTTCAGGAAACTTCGTCGCGTCCACTGCGGGGTGGGTCGTATGAGTTTGGCGTTCATGGTCGTCCTTTTTCCGTTGCGTCGTTGTAACTCGATGCTCCTTTATACGCGGTTGCGTCAAGAGAGGTGTCACGACGATGACGGCGAGCGTCGCAATTATTACGGCTGGCCCTCGTGGCCGGACCTCGGCTCGCAGCGTTTTTGGAAACGCAGACCTGTGTGTGCCGCGGCATCGGAGGCTGGAGGGCTTTCAAATGCCGTTCCCAGATGCGCGCCGCTGCGCATTCGCCAGCTCCGAGCTGTGGACGTGGATCTTCCGGATTGCTTCGATAATCTGATCCATATTGCTGCGCTCGGCCAGGAGCATGTTCTGGCTGATCACGACGGTGGTCTCGCAAACCTGCTTATTGCCTTTCAGTTCCTTGAAACTCTCCCGATAGGCATTCAGCCGGTTGGCATCCCAGAGGCGCTTGTAGCCGGATGAGTTGATTGCTTCGTCGAGCATGCCTTCGTTGTATTGCTCGCTGTAGCCACTGCTGTTGGGAACGCCTTCCGCCGACAGCGCTTGCATGAACTTGGCTTTCGACAGTCCATTAAATTGGGCTGCGTCGTATCGCAACGGATAGAGATGCCACACCGCACGGCTGTTCTCCGGCAAACGCGCCGGGGCGATGCCGGGAATTTGCTTGAGGTTGGCGCTCAAGTAGTCGGCATTCGCGCGCCGGATCTCAGTTTCCTTCACCAGTTTTTCGAACTGTTGCAGAAGGATGACGGCTTGGAAGTGCTGCATCCGGTAATTGGTGCCACGGCTAAAACAGCCGCTGCCCTTGAAGTTTCCGGTGGCCCGCCCGCAGTTGTGGAAGGCATGACAGCGGTCGAGCAGGTCATCGCTCATGCCGGTGACGGCACCGCCTTCGCCGGAGGGGATGTGCTTGGAGTTCTGGAAACTGAAGCAGCCCAGATCACCGAGCGTGCCGCACTTGCGGCCCTTGTATTCGGCCAGCCAGCCCTGGCAGGAATCCTCCACCACGGCGAGGTTGTGTTTCTTCGCAATGGCGTTGATCGGGTCCATGTCGCAGGGCATGCCGTAGATGTGCACTGGCACGATGGCGCGAGTCCGGTCGGTGATCCGGCTCTCGATGGAGGCCGGGTCCATGGTGAGCGTGGTCGGATCCGTGTCGGCAAACACCGGCAGGGCTTTATTAATCAGGATCGCGTTATACGTCGCCATGAAGGTGTAGGGCGAGCAGATCACTTCGTCGCCGGCGTCCACGCCCATGACATACAGGCTGGTGATCAGCGCGGTCGTGCCGCTGGCCGTGCCGAGGGCACGCTTGGCACCGAGCAGTTTCGCCCAAGCCTCTTCGAATTCCGGCACCTGTCCGCCGCCACCGGAGCGGCACCATCGTCCGCTGCGCAACACTTTAAGGACATCGCCCTCCCATGACTCACGCCACTCCGGCCATTTGGGCCAGCCGCCCGTGTGGACGGGCGCGCCGCCGAGCAAAGCGGGCTTGTTGGCATCAGCGGCGCGAGTGATGGCGGGCATCGCCAAGGCGGCGGTGGCGGTAGTCTTCAGAAAACTGCGGCGGTTCATGTTCGTATTCATGTCGTGCTTTTTCTTCGGGTTGATTGTTGATTGATGATCGCGCTGCCAAGAGCAACCTTGTTGCGCCCGGTGGCTGGAAGACGAAACGTGCAGATCAAGGATAAGAGGATGAAAAGGATGAAAGGATAAAGACCAAAAACTTCTTGATTCCAGACCATCGGAGAAATGAAGGCACGCTCAGGCAAAGCCCACCTTCCAATTTGACGGAACGGTCCTGACCGCTTCGTCGCGACATGACTGGCATCATCCCAGTGTTTTCGGCATTCGCATTCGTTATCATTGTGTCCTCCAGGGCCAATCCCGTTGTGCTCCGTGACGAGAAAACGAGGGTGCGCGGCCGGCATGATCCTGCGTTGTTGCCCAGTACTGCATCCATTTTCTGATTCGTCACGAATGTGCTCATGGTTGACGGCTTAACTGTAAAGCTCCGCCCCGATAAGCCAACGGCTCATTTGCGAAATCATCGCCCCATTTGCGAAATGCCGCGCCGCGATAAAGCCGCGTGGATTACAGCAGCTTCCGCAGCATCTTCAAACTCGCAGGCTCCAGCCGCCGAAACACCGCCACCATGTGTTTGGCGCTGGAGAAACCGCACACGCGCGCCATGTCCTTCAACAACAAATCGCTTCCTGCCACCAGCAACGACTTTGCTTTGCGCATGCGCAGGCCGTTGAGGTAATTCCGCAGCGTCACCGGCAAAACGCCACGTGCATTCAACTCCAACCAGCGGCGCGACCGTCCGCAATGCGCCGCCACTTCTTTCACATCAATGCCGCGCGCATAGTGCTGGTGCATGAATTCCACCGCCTTGCGTAGCGCCGGATGTTCCACGCTCACCGTATCGGTCGAGCCGCGCAACACGACCGCACCGACGGGTACCACAACTTCTTGCGCGGTCGACTTTGCCCGGCCGGACATCAACGCATCGAGCAAGCGCGCCGCCTCGAACCCGACCTCCTCATCGCGCCGCGTGATGCTTGTCAACGGCGGATCGCATAACTCACAGATGGTATCGTTGTTGTCGTAACCGATGATGGCCACGTCCTGCGGCACGCGCAACCCGATCCGACGGCACGCTTCGACAACCGTCACCGCGCGTTCATCGCGCACACAATACAGCCCCACGGGCGGTTGAAGCCGTCGGAGCCATCTTTCCAATTCCTCGCGGCGCGCCTGCCACGGCCGCCTTTGTCGGATGCTCAACGCGGTTTCAAATATTGACACCGGCAAACCCAACGCGTGCAGCCGTTCGAGGAACCCAGTCTTGTGTTGCTGCGAATAATAAAACCCCTGGATGCCATCGAATGCGAAACACCGGAAACGGCGGTCGAGCAGATGCTCGGCGGCCAATTTGCCTGCGGCAAAATAATCCGGCCGCACGCGCGGCAGGCCGGCATCGGCAAGCGCCCCGGAAATGTTGACGACGGGGCAGGCGAAGGAACGGGCCATCGCGAGGTCTTTGGCACTGACCACCAACCCAATGATGCCATCCCCATTCCAGCCGGCGAGGTCATCGAAGTGACTGTGTTCGTTTTCCGAGATGATGCATTGCCATCGCGTATGTCGGCGGGCGTAATTCAGAACACCCTTTAACACGCGCACGAAGTGCGACACGGCAGGGGGAAACGCCAGCGCCACCATCATGGGCTGCGTATGGCGGCGGGCACGGCACTGGCGAAGCGCCGCTGGCGTTTGCGTCTTCATGATCGCGTGATCGGAGCCAGCAGCAGGGCAGTGAGCGTCAGCAATGCATTTCGCGTCATTCGATGTCCTTTGTCACCTTCGCCAATTGGTGATTTCACTCGCCGTGTTTTACTGAGAATCGAAATTCATAGTCAACAATGGCGCAGTGAGGCCCCCTCCCTGATTTCCAGACCCTTTCGCTGGCATAACCCTTTGGAGGAACCGTTGGATGTCCCGACTTGGGCGGAGGTCGCCGGTTCACTGCGTTTTTGGAAACGCAGACTTGTGTGCCGCGGCATCGGCGGCTGGAGGGCTCTTCAAATGCCGTTCTCCTTGCGCCAGTCGACGATGCGCCGCGCCACCTTCGCCACGGGCGCCGTCCAGATGCGGCTGTGGTTGGCCTTCAAGTAATTGACCAGTTCGCGGAGATCACCCTCGGACACACTCAGGTGGCCCTCGAAAATGCCATGAAACGTCAGGATGCCCCAGCTCCTCTTGGCAACGCACGCCTCCACCAAGCCGACCATCTGCGAACCCGGCATCCGTTCCGCCGGCCACGACCACGCGTAGTGAAGGTCCATCGTCGCGGCTTGGTTCGGAAACGGGAACTCGCCCTTGCCACGGCCGGCGACGTGATGCCGCGCCACGGCAGGCACGTAGCTCTGGCGCGTCAGCCCGCAGCCCACGTGTTCCATGTAGCACGGATAGGCGAACGACATGTCCACCTGCTGCGGCGCGATCTGTTGCAACCGCCGCTTTGACTCGATGATGTCCTTCTCGACGTCCGCGATCGTCATGTTTTCGAGGCACGGCGCGTCCAGATCGTCCTTGAACCCTCGCGAGCAGACGTGAGCCATCGTGTGGTTGCCGATCTCATGGCCGGCCTTGGCCACTTCCCGCCACGGCGCGAGCTTGTCCAGATAATAGTCGCCGCGCGGGTTGAGGTAGAACGTGGACGGCAAATCCGCCTCGGTGAGCATCGGCGCCGCGTATTTGAGCTGCGACAGCGCGCCGTCGTCGAAGCTCAAGGAAAAGGCCGCGCGGCATTCGGCCGGCCAGGGGGGAGTGAGTTGTCGTGTCATGGCACTACTCGCCTACAACATCCGCTCCGGGAATTCCAGCATTTCTTCCGGCGGTGGAACACCTTGGCTCCCCAGTCCAGCTTTGCGTCGCGCGCGGATCGACGCCTTCATTCAAAATCAAAACCGGTCTGGAACATGCCGGCGCATCGCTCTTGAGTCATGGGAAACGATTGACTATCGTCGGCGCGATGAAAACCCGTTGCATCCTGATCGTTCTCACATTGTTTCCGTTGCTCGTGGCGATGGCGGACGCCGCGCCGCTGCCGCGCGTGTTCTCGCTCGACCCACAGAGACTGGCGGATGCGAAGGCGCGCGTGGCGGCCAACGATCCCGCGCTTGCGCCGGCGCTCGGGCGGTTGCAGCGCGAAGCGGACAAGGCGTTGCGGGCGAAGCCCGCGTCGGTGATGGACAAGCCAAAGACGCCGCCGAGCGGCGACAAACACGATTATCTCAGCCTCGCGCCGTATTCGTGGCCGAATCCAGAGAAGCCCGATGGGTTGCCGTGGATCAATCGTGATGGCGAGGTGAACCCCGCCAGCCGCGAAGGCACCGATCACGATCCTCTCGACAAGATGTGCTCCAACACCTACACGCTGGCGCTTTCTTACTTCCTCACCGGCAACGAAGCCTGCGCCGAAAAAGCCGCGTCGCTGCTAAAGGTCTGGTTTCTCGATCCGGCGACAAAGATGAACCCAAACCTCAACTACGGACAAGGCGTGCCCGGCCGCACCGACGGTCGCGGCACCGGTATCATTGACACGCAGGCCATGATTCGCGTTGCCGACTCGCTCGGTTTGCTCGACGGTTCGAGGGCGTGGACGCCGGAGCTGCAGCGTGGGATGCAGGAATGGTTCGGCGCATTCGCACGTTGGATGCAGACGAGCAAGAACGGCCTCGATGAGGCGAAGGCGAAGAACAATCACGGCACGTGGTATTGCGCGCAGCTCGCCGCCTACGCGTTGGCGGCCGGCGACAACGCGACGGCGCGGGCGCAAGCGGAACGGGGCCGCGCCCTCATCAAGAGCCAGATCGAGCCGGACGGCAGCCAGCCGCTGGAGTTGAAACGGACAAAATCCTACAGCTACACATTGTTCAACCTGCAAGCGCACTTCACGCTGGTGGAGTTGGGCCGGCGCGTCGGCGTGGATTTGTCCGGCTATCGCACCGATGACGGCCGCAGCCTGCGCGCGGCGCTCGATTACGTGGCGCCGTATTTCAATGGCGCGAAGCCGTGGCCGGGCAAACAGATCAAAGAGGTGAAGCAGCCCGATGCTGCTTTGGCAGAGTTGCTGCGCCGCGCCGCGCTGCTGTTCCCCGGGAGCAACTACGAAAAACCTCTGGCGGCCTACAAATCGGAGCTGGCGGCGGATCGCTTCCAATTACTCTGGCCGGTGTCGCGCTGACAGCCCCTGGACTTCTCCCGCAAGAACACGGAAACCGTTGGCCGCCCGGAAAAGAGTCTACCCGCCACGGACAATCCCTTGTCTGCCACAGATGCGGTTCTGTCCAAGCTGGACAAAGGCCTCTTCGTGACGGAGAAGATTATTTCCAGACAAGACATGGCCTTTTCCATAACGAAGAAAGGTTCGTTTGAGGCGAAAAATGGCTTTTCAGTGCATCGGTTGTCAAAACAAGCCAGCCGGAGCCTCAGAAAAACGAAAATGACGGCCAAATCGTCCTGCTGCCAGGGCCGACATCTGCCTGCGGATCGCTCATGGCGCAGACTTCAAACGGTCGTTGTATTCAAGGAATTCGTTAAGAGAATTTGGCAAGGCGCGGCCGCTAATACTATCGTCAACTCCAAGTTGGCGCATCGTTGCGAAGAACTCCACTCTCGGCACACCTGAGTAAGAGCGTATATCTAATTCCCCATCAGCCGACTCAGAAGTTTTTACAATCTCATATTCAGAAGGATCGTGGCCAATGTTGTACCCGAATTTGATCTGCTTCCCATTGGCGTAAGTGAGCTTTATCGTGCCGAGGCAGCCGCACCAATGATACTCGTGGAATGGAGCGCGGTTGACGATGCTGACGAGATGCTGCGCGGCAAAAACGTTTGTCGAAATCCGCTGGAATAGCGGACCGCCAAATTGGGGATAGTTTCTAATTTCGACCTGCGTAATAAGACCCTCAGGCAATCGCAGCGGTCCTTCCCACGGATACGGCGAGGTGCATTTGCCCACTTTCCACCTGACTACAACTGCCAGCGCGAACACGGCTAAACAGCAAGCAATGATCAAAAACTTCTTCATTATCGGCAAAACTTCTCACGCTGCCAATTGCCAGCACAGCGCTGTAAGCTTGAGTCTTGCAGAGGGCTTCGACGGTTTGCCCGATGTTGCTGCGTAAGTCCGCTACTCTTTGCCCGCCATGATGACGATCTTGCGCGCCGTCCGGGTATCGCCGTCCTTCACGTAGTCCACGCTCACCTTGGCATCCACCTTGATGTCCGCGAGCTGTTTGGGCTTGCCCGCCTGCAGGATCTTGGTGTGGTCGGTGACGGTGAACGTCAACTCGCGCGCCGCCATGACCACCACCTGTTTGGCATCCAGGTCCACCTTCTTCACCGTGCCGGTTTTGTTTTGCTCGACGCCCTTGCCTTCGGCCGCGCCGACGTTTACGACGGACAGGCCCAGCAACATCAAACTGGACACCGCCACTATAACGAACCGTTTCATGTTCATCGTTGGCTCCTTCTAAAATGGCGGTCAAACCGTGACCGCGCCGCAATCAGGCAACGCTCAGGCTTTCGCCAGCGCCGCGCTGTGAACTTGAATTTTTTGGATCGCTTCGAGGATTTGTTCAATCTCGCTGCGATCGGCCAGGAGCATGTTCTGGTAGATCGCGACCATCGTCTCGCAGGCCTGCTTGTTGCCTTTCAGATCCTGGAAGCTATCGCGGTAGGCCTTGAGCCGCTCGGCGCCCCAGAGGCGCTTGTAGCCGCGCGAGTTGATCGCCTCGTCGAGCAAGCCGTCGTTATACTGTTCGTGATACGGGCTGGAGCAGGTCACGCCCTCGGCTTGGAGCGCTCTCATGAACTTGTCGCGCGTCAGGCCGTTGAACTTCGCCGTGTCGTAGATGAACGGGTAGAGATGCCACGACGGACGGCTGTTCTCGGGCAGGCGAATGGGCGTGATGCCGGTGATTTTGCCGAGGTTGGCGCTGAGGTAGTCGGCGTTGGCGCGGCGGATGGCGGTCTGCTCTTTCAGTTTGTCGAACTGCTGGAGGAGCAGCATGGCCTGCGCCTGCGTCATGCGGAAGTTGCCGCCGCGGGTGAAATTGCCCGTGCCCTTGAACTTGCCGGTGGCGCGGCCGCAGTTGTGGTAGGCGTTGCAGCGGTCAATGAGATCCTCGTTCATGCCGGTGATGGCGCCGCCTTCGCCGGCGGGGATGTGCTTGGACTCCTGGAAGCTGAAGCCGCCGAGGTCGCCGAGCGTGCCGCACTTGCGGCCTTTGTATTCGCCCATCCACGCCTGGCAGGCGTCTTCAACGACGGCGAGGTTGTGCTTCTTGGCGATGGCGTTGATCGGGTCCATGTCGCACGGCATGCCGTAAATGTGCACCGGCATGATGGCGCGGGTGCGCTCGGTGATCCGGCTCTCAATGCTCTTCGGGTCCATCGTGAGTGTGGCCGGATCGGTGTCGGCGAAGACCGGCAGGGCCTTGCAAGTGAGGATCGCGTTGTAGCTGGCGATAAACGTGTAGGGCGAGACAATCACCTCGTCGCCGGCGTCCACGTCCATGACGTGCAGGCTGACAATGAGCGAGGTGGTGCCGCTGGCGACGCCGAGGGCTTTTTTCGCGCCGAGCAGTTCGGCCCAGGCTTTTTCGAAGTCGGCGACGTGGCCGCCGGAGCCGCGGAACCATTTGCGGCTGCGATAGACCTCCAGCATCTTCGGCTCCCATTCCTCACGCCACTGCGGCCAGGGCAGCCAGCCGCCCTTGTGGGCGGGCTTGCCGCCGAGCAGGGCTGGCTTGCCGGCTTCCGCGGCGAAGACGTTCGACCCGCGAGGGGCGGCCAGCCATGTGAAAGCGGCGGAACTGGCGGCGGTGGTTTTTAGAAAACTGCGGCGGTTCATATTCGTGTTCATGGCGTTCTTTCGATCCGATCTGGCAATTGGCCGGGCGAACCCTGTTCAGTGCCTATTATACTGTGCCTGTATGCTCTTCTCGGTTCTGCCTGTCGCTGTTGGAACTGCAGCTTTTTCATATACTCCTGTGCGCCAAGGGAGGTGTCGCAGCGCTTACGGCAGGAGTCGCACTTATTGCGGTCTCGGGTGTTGCCCTTATACTCGACGCCACCCGAAGTCAATCTTCTTTCGCCTCGCTTCAAACGCAGGCGATGCGTTCTTTGATTGTCAAGCGGAGCGGATTTGGATAGGAAGAAGGCGAGGTGAATAAGAAACCCATCAAGAACCTGCGCTGGTATATCGTGGGGCTCCTCTGCCTGGCATCGGCGCTCAACTACCTCGACCGCCAGACGCTCGCCGTGCTGATCGGCACCATCAAAGAAGATCTTCATATCACCAACGCCAACTACGGCACGATCATGACGTGGTTCCTGATCAGCTACGGCATCATGTATGCCGTCAGCGGGCGCGTCATTGACATTGTCGGCACGCGGCGCGGTTTCGCGATTTTTGTATCAGGCTGGTCGATCGGCGACATGCTGTTCATGTTTGCCCGCTCGGTCTTTCAGTTCTGCGGTTGCAACTTCCTGCTCGGCGTCTTTGAGCCGGGTAATTTCACCGGCGGCATGCGCGCCGTCAGTGAATGGTTTCCCATGCGCGAGCGTGCCCTGGCCGTGGGCATTTTCAACTCCGGCGTGGCGTTCGGCTCGATGGCGTGCGCGCCCATCGTCACCTTCATTGCCATGCGTTGGGGCTGGCGTTCGGCGTTTCTCGTGACCGGCGTGCTGGGGCTTGTCTGGGTCGTCGGCTGGTTGCTGATTTACAGGCTGCCCAAGGATCATCCGCGCCTCAGCGAGGAGGAGCGCCAGTTGATCCTCGCCGACCAGAGCGGGCAAGGCGAAGCCGCGGCGCCGCTGGGGCGTCTGCTGAGGATGCGGGAGACCTGGGGATGCGTGCTGGTGCGCATGTTGACGGACCCGATCAGCTACTTCCTGTTGTTCTGGATCCCGCTCTACTTCCAGCACACGCACGGCTTCAACCTGAAGGAGTTGGGGATGTTCGTCTGGATTCCCTACACCGTGGCGGCGGCCGGCAACATTTTCGGTGGAGCGATGCCGCGTTACCTCACCGGCCGTGGCTGGGATTTGAACAAGGCGCGCAAGACCACGATGGGAGTGATGACGGTGTTGATGCCGATTTGTTGCCTCCTGACGACACAGGTGACCAACGCCGGGCTGGCGCTGGCTCTGGTGTCGGGCATGATGTTCTGCCACGCCAGTTGGGGAAACATCACACTGCCGGCGGAGGTATTTCCCAAGAACGCCGTCGGCACCATCACGGGCTTGGGTGGCGCGCTCGGCTCTTTGATGGGCGCGCTCACTCAGCGTTTCATCGGCTTGGGCTCGGATACTTACGGCTACGGGCCGGTTTTTGTGGTGTGCGCCGTGCTCTACCCGCTGGCGTTTGTGGTGATGCAACTGCTCGTCGGCAAACTCGGCGTCGTGCGCAAAGTTTGAGCCGGAGGGTGCATCGCCTTTGTTGCAGCCGCCCACGTGAGGAGGCGGAATCGCTCATCACGCGCGGGCCACCCGCATCCGCCTCCTCACGCCGTCGGCTACGAAGGCCATTGCATCGCTCCGGCTGAGCGCCACCGTCCCCTTCCCCGCCAAACGAAAAGGGACACCAACTCGGCGTCCCTTTTCTCATGCGGGATGAACAACTGCGGTTACTTCCCCATTAAATGTTCCAACGCCATCTGGTCCAGCGCCTGGTAATCGCGGTCGGCGATCAGCTTCTGCGCCGCGGCTTCGTTGAACGTCTTCACCTTCTCCAGCAGCCGCAGGAAGGTGCGGCGGCTGTTGTCGAGGTGGGCCATCCAGTGTTCCGGCTTGGTGCTGCGGAAAGGATGCACGTCGAACGCGACGTATTCGCCGCCGCTGCCGTAGCGGTTGCGCCAAAGCGCGCGGACCTGGTTGAACGCGCCGCGCAGATTGTTGCTCCCGAACGGCTTGTCCTGGTCAAACTTCAGCCCGTTCTGGTCGTTGAGGTGCAGCGACCAGAGCTTGCCGAACGACATCGCGAAATCAATCTCGTCCGCCGGGTCCAGCCCGGCCAGGATCGAGTGCGCCGACTCCATCACGCAGCCCATGCGCTTCGGGTCGCGCGTCAAATGCGCCACCGCCACCGCGTGGCCGATCGTCGGGATGTAGGCGTGGTCCATCGGCTCGTTCGGCTTCGGCTCGATGGCGATGCGGATTTTCTTGTCGTGCCCGAGCATCGCGTCGAATGCCTCCACCAGATACTCCACGCTGCGCTTGCAGCTCTTGGACTCGCGCAGATACGTCCCATCGCGTGCCAGCCACACCACGATCAGATCCGTGTCCAGCAGCCGGGCGATGTCAATGCACCGCTTCGACCGCTCGATGGCGTAGGCGCGGGCCTTGGGGCAGTTGCTCGTGTATGCGCCGTCAATCGTCATCGGGCTGAACCAGAGCCGCGGCGCGACCATCTCCGCCGCGACGCCGGCGTCGTCGAGCTTCTTCTTCAACGTCTTCGCCTCGGCGGTGAGTTGCGCGGCGGACTTGTTGTCAATGTCCGGCACCGCGTCGTCGTCGTGAAACATCATCGCGTCGTAGCCGAGCTTCCTGAGCTGCTCGAGCTTCCAGTCGAACGTCTGGATCGGACGGGTGGGCGGGCCGTAGGGATCAGCGCCCTCGCTGAGGTTCCACGGTCCGAAGGAAAACTTGAAGGAATGTTCTTTTGGCATGGTGCGCGCAGATTAAGCCAACGGCGGATTTTTGAAAGAGAAAAATCGCCGTCAACGCACAGGCGCGTTGACTCAAAAAGATTGTTACCGAAGCGGGGGGGAACTGGATGAGGAATCTGGTCGTTGCCTCAAAAAGGGTGTTACCCAAACCGGATGCATCCCGACATGGACAAACAGACCAAGAATCAGGTGCTGGCCAAGCTGCGTGACCG
>CAIQCK010000035.1 GCA_903870275.1 uncultured bacterium
GATGTTGGCGTGCTGGAGCAGTTTCGCGGTCAGTTGCACCTTCTCGGAGGCGTAGTTGGCGTTGAGCCAGGCCACGCGCACGCCGCTGGCGATGTTGTCCTCCATGTCGCGAATATTTTCCTCGGCGGCCCGCGCCTTCAACTCCGCTTCCGACTGGCGCGCGGCGTAGAGGCCGCCCTCATAAAGCGGGATGCTCATGAACAGGCCGCCGGCGGCGTATTGACTTTTCAGTTGCGAGTTGTCGCGCTCCGGCGTGGCGCCCGCCGCCCCGCCGATTTTGATGGTCGGGTAATCCAGCGCACGCTCCGCCCGCGCAAACCGCTTCGCCGAATCGCGTTCCAGCCGCAGTTGCGTCAATTCCGGCCGGGTCACCATCGCCTGGTTGACCAGCGGCGAAACGTCGGCGGGGACCGCTCCCGGCATCGGCTCTTCCACCAGCAGGAAATCCTGCTGTTCGCGGTAGCCAAGAATGTTGGACAGCGCGACCGACGCCGCTTTCAGGTCGTTGCGGGCTTTGGCCAGCAGCAGTTTGCCTTCCTCCAGTGTGACGCCCGCAAAACTGAGGTCGAGTTCCGATTTCAACTTGTTCTCGGTCAGCACCTTCACCTGATCGTAAATGAGCTGGCGCGTCGCCACCGTTTGTTCGGCCACGGCAACCACCGACTGGGCTTGCAACGCGATGAAATACGCGGCGTTGACCTGCACGAGGATGAAGTCGCGGACGGCCTCGGCGTTTTCCTTCGTGGCACGGGCATGGAGCCGCGAACTCTCTGTCAGGTTCGAGGTGCGTCCGAAGTCGGTGACAAGCTGGCTCAGCGTCAGCCCGCCGGAAGCGCGGTCGAAGGCGTGCGCCGCGCCGAGCGATCCCGCCGCGATGCGGGTGTTGGAGGGGTCGCCCGTGCCGACGGCGCTGATGTCACTCGAAATCTGCGGCAGGAACGCCGAGCGCACCTGAAGGACAACCTGGCTGGCGGCCAGCGCCTGCAGTTCGGCGGCGGAGATTCTCGGATGGTGTTGAAGGGCGATCTCCTGCGCTTCTTTCAGCGTCAACTTCTTGGGCTCGGCGGCCAGCGCGGACGCGATGCTGAGCGCCAGCAAACAAACCAACGGCGCACGTCGTGTTTTCATACAGGTTGGGTTTCGTTCGTTTCCGCAGGAGGCGTTGCCGGGCTGGAGCCTTCGTCGCGCTTGCGGTAGGCGATCAAATACGCCGCTGGCACGATGAACACTGTCAACACCACCGACACGGTCAGGCCACCAATGATGGCGCGAGCCAACGGCGCGTAAGCCTCGCTGCCCGTGCCCAGTTTGAGCGCCATGGGGATCAAGCCGATCATCGTCGCCAGCGAAGTCATCAGCACCGGCCGCAGACGGATGCGGCAGGCGAGCGAGACGGCCTTCCGCAACGGTATGCCGTCGGCGCGGAGCCGGTTGGTAAAGTCCACGATCAAGATACTGTTCGAGACCACGATGCCGACCATCATCACCACGCCCATGAGCGACATCACATTGAGCGTGGTGCCGGTCATCGCCAGGGTCAGGAGCACGCCGGTCAGGCCGGTCGGCACCGCAAGCAGGATCAGCAAAGGGTCCAGGAACGACCGCATCTGCGCGACGAGGATCAAATAAACGAGCAATGTGGCAAGAATCAGTCCCAACCAAAAACTCTTGAACGACTCGCGCATTGCCTGCACCGAGCCGCGCACGTTGACGACCGTGTTTTCCGGCAACTTGGTTTCGTCCACGATCCGCTGCACATCGGCATAAACGTGACTCAAGTCCTCGCCGGTGGGCGCTACGTAAACATCCACGGTCCGCCGGATCTGATAGTGGTCCACCTCGGTGGGTGCCGAGATACGCGAGATGTGAACCACGGAGTCCAGGCGTGTCGGATACTTCAAGTTCGTGCCGCGCAACGGCATGGCGCCGAGATCGGCCAGGTTTTTCACGTAGTTCTCCGGATACTGCACGGTCAGCAGGTAATTGTTGCCCGTTTTGGGGTCAATCCAATAACTCGGGGCAATCGTGCCGTTGGAGCTCAGCGCGGTGATGAGGCTGTCCGCGATTTCCTTGGTGCTGAGGCCCAATTCGCTGGCGCGTTCGCGGTCAATGTCAATTTTCAGCGCGGGATAATCCACGTCTTGCGGCACCAACACATCGCTGACTCCCGGCAGTGTGCGCACCCGGCCGGCGATCTGCGTGGCGATGGCGTGGGCGGTGGCGACGGTGGAACTGCTGACCTGGATGTTCAGCGGCGCGGGCATGCCCTGGTTGAGAATGGCGTCCACCAAACCGCCCGTCTGGAAATAGGCGCTGAGCTGCGGCAAGTCGCGCCGAAGCCGGGCGCGCACCTGGTCCATACAGTCGAAGCTGCTGAGACGGTGACCCTCGTTCAGACCGACTTGCACGACCGCCGTGCTCGGACAGGAATTGGGATTGAGGATGGAGTTGAACCCCGGTGTGGTGCCGATATTGGACACGAGGATTTTCAGGTCTTTCGGCGGCACGACCTCGCGGACAATTTGCTCCACATCGCCGACCAGTTTCTCGGTCAGTTCGAGGCGCGTGCCGGAGGGTGCTTTGACACTGATGACGAACTGGCTTGGATCCGTGCGCGGGAAGTAGGCTTTGCCGATCATCGGATAAAGCCCCATGCTGAGCACGAAAACACCGGTGATGCCGATCACGGCGGCCACCGGGCGCAGCAGCGTCCAACCCACGGCCGTGTCGTAACCGTCGAGCATCGCGGTGAACTTGCGATTGAACCAGGCATTGAACCGCTGGCCCCAGCCTTTCGGTTCGACGGGCGAGTGCCCGTCGTGCGCTTGATGGCCCTTGATCAGGTGGGCGCAGAACAGCGGCACCACCATCATCGCCACGAGGTAGGAGGCGAACATCGACAGCACCACCGCCAGCGCCAACGCGGAGAACAGAAACTTGCTTACGCCGTAGAGGAACGTCACCGGGAAGAAGACGACTGCCGTGGTCAGCGTGGCCGCCAACACGGCCAACTGCACCTCCGCGCCACCGCGTTCGGCGGCCACGTCGGGCGGCTCGCCCATTTCCAAATGGCGGAATATGTTTTCCAGCACCACCACCGAATTGTCAATCAGCCGCGAGAAGGCCAGCGCCAGCCCGCCGAGAATCATCGAGTTCACGGTGCTGCCCCCCGTCTGCAGCGCAATGAACGCGGCCAGCGCCGACAGTGGAATGGACAGAAACACCGCGACGGTGGCCCGCATGTTGCCCAGAAAAATCAGAATCATCAGCCCCGTGAGCACCAGGCCGATGGTTCCTTCGTGAATCAACGTTTCGATGGCGGTGCGCACGAACACCGATTGATCGAAGACCACTTGCGTGACCAACCGTTTGGGCACGTCCAAGAGGTGAGCGACGACGCTCTTGACGCCATCCACCACCGCGATGGTATTGGCGTCGCCGCCCTGCTTTAACACGGGGAGATACACGGACGGCTGGCTGTTGACGCGAACCTTGTTGAATTGGATTTGCGAGGCATCCTGGGCCTTGCCCACGTCCGCCACCAGCACTGACGCGGCGCCGACGGTTTTCAGCGGCACCAAGTCAATGTCCTTCATGGCATTGATCTGGTTGTTGGCATAAATGTTGTAATCGTACGGTCCGATCTTCACGTCGCCGGCCGGCAGGATCAGATTGGCCTGGTTGACGGTGCGCACCACGTCCATCACGCTCAACTGATGCGCCTCCAGCTTGAGCGGGTCCACATACACCATGATCTGCCGATACTTGCCGCCGAAGGCCGGCGGCACCGACGCGCCGGGGATGCCGGCCATCTGGTTGCGGATGGTGAACTGGCCCAAATCCCGCAACTGGGATTCGGTCAGCCCCTCGCCTTTCAGCGTCACCAAACACACCGGCAGGCTGGAGGCGTCGAACTTCATCACAATCGGCGGCAGCGTGCCTTGGGGCAGATAGCGCAGGCTGGCCATCGCCAGGTTGGCAACGCTGTTGGCGTCCGAATCCGGGTTCGTGCCCGGCTGAAAATAGATTTTGATGAGGCTGACGCCGGTCAGCGAGCGCGATTCCATGTGGTCCATGCCGGGGGCCAGCGTGAACATGCGCTCGAACTGGCCGGTGATGTCGTTCTCGATCTGCTCCGGCGGCATGCCGGAGTAAAACGTGGCGACCACCACGACGGGAATGTTAATCGGCGGAAACAAATCCACCGGCATCCGCACCAGACTGGTGACACCCACCACGCAGGTGATCAGGCAGATGACGATGATCAGATATGGAAAACGAAGAGCAAAGCGTGACATAACGGTCTCTAAAGATTTTGCGCGGCTTCTTTACGACTCCTTCCAGACGACGGCTTCGCGCAGCTTCTCCAAGGAGAAGTTGCTTCCACGGCACACGGCGGCGATCTTTTCCGCGCGTTGCCGGAATTTCTCCGCGACGGCGGGGATGTCGGCGGCAATTCCCTTGGGAATGGACAACACGCCGTGGCAATCGCCGTGGATCAGGTCGCCGGGCCGGATGGTCAAATCGCCTACTTGGACGGGCTTGCCAAACTCCAGGATGTGAACGTAGGCGTGCGAGACGGCCACGCTGCCCGCGAAAACCGGGAAGCCCATCGCGGACAGGGCGGGCAGATCGCGCACGGCGCCGTTGGTCACCGCGCCCACGCAGCCGA
The DNA here is from genome assembly GCA_903870275.1 of uncultured bacterium. Classification (GTDB taxonomy): domain Bacteria; phylum Verrucomicrobiota; class Verrucomicrobiia; order CAIQCK01; family CAIQCK01; genus CAIQCK01. The sequence goes on from CAIQCK010000035.1 coordinate 4,673, forward strand.
GAGCTTTCAGAATGTTGGTCTGCGTCTCACCGATGAACGCGCCCGTGCCGGGTTTCTCGTCGGAGTCCTGGACGACCACCACGCGCGGCCCGGGAATCGTTTGCACGTAGTTCCACCAGTTCCACCAATTCGTATCGTCGGGATGAAGATGCGGGCGGGCCAGCACTCCGGTGCAACGGATTCGCACGGTTGCCGCGTAACCGATCATCGCCGGCAGGGTGGGAAAAACACTGTGGATGGTTGAGAGAGCGTAGCCTTCGTCGCGCAGGCGCAGGTCGAAGGTTTCGATGGCGTTGGCGACCATGCAGGTGCTGAGCTGCCGGATCGCGTTCAGTTGGTCGGTGCTTAGGGTTTCCTTCATTGATGGGGTCTCCAGAACTGAGGGCCATCGTCCGGTTTCATTCGGTATGGTTGCCATTCGTCAGTTTCGGCCTGACTTTTTGGCCGGGTTTCACCAACGAGCGGGCGCCGATCATCACCAAATCGTTTTCCTTCAGCCCGCTGGCGACTTCGACCTTGTAGGGCGTGGCCACGCCGATCGTGACGGGCCGTTCCTCGATTTGATCTTGCGCGTTCACCAGATACACGGTGGGCTGTTTGCCGGGAGCGACCGCCTCGACCGGAACCGTCAGCGCGTTTTCCCGGCGGTCGAACTTCAAGGTCACGAAGGCATAAATGCCGGGAATCAGTTCCAGATCGGGGTTCGGCACTTCCACCTCGGTCTCCATCGTGCGCGTGACCGGATCCACCTTGTGGGTGAAGCGGGTGATCTTTCCCGTAAAAGTTTTCTTCAGTGACTCCACGCGGACATCCACCGAATCGCCGGCGTGGATGCCGGAGACGTAGTTTACGGAAACGGGGAAATCCAGCCGCAACCGGTAGTTGTCCGAAACGCGCACCAGCGGCATGGTCTGGGTGTTCGACGCCGTGCCGGCCTGGATCAGCGATCCCGGGTCCGCGTAACGATGCGTGACGATGCCATCGAAAGGCGCGGTGATTTGCGTATATTCAACGAGCGTCTTGTCTTTTTCCACTTCGGCCTTGGTGGCGGCCACGGTGGCGGCGGCGGTGCGTTCATTGGCCTCGGCGGTGTCGAGGTCTTGTTGGGCGACCAGACCGGGATGTTCTTTGCTGACGGACACCAAGCGTGTGTTGATGAGGCGCGCGTTGGTGTAATCCGCCTCGGCCTTTTGCTGCTTGGCCTCGGCGTTGCGCAACTCGTCATGCAACTCCGGCACTTCCAGCGTGGCCATGAGTTGCCCGGCCTTGACCTTGTCGCCGAAATCCACGTTCATCTTGTCCACGTAGCCGGAAACCTTCGCGTGAAGGTCCACTTCCAAGTAGGGCCGGAACTCGGCGTAGCACATCAGTTCGCTAGACAGATCCTCGCGTGCCGCCTTGGCGACGGCGACGGAGAACAGGTGCCCGCCCTCCTCAGTTTTAATTTCCTTGCGAAAACCGCGCACGGCGAACACCGCGCCCGCTATGGCGGCCGCCGCCACGAGAATGATCAAGCTCCATCGTTTCATTCGAATCAATTGCCCTCGCTTGCTTTGGTTGTTTCTTCCGCCGTTTCGGCGCGCGCCGCCGCCAGCGGCAACTCCACGCTGAAACAGCTCCCGCGGTCCGGCTCGCTTTCCACGCGGACCTTGCCGTCGTGCGCGTCGCAGATGGCCTTCACGATCGAAAGACCCAGGCCGGCGCCGCCCATCTCACGCGAGCGCGCCTTGTCCACGCGATAAAACCGCTCGAACAAATGCGGCAACGCGTCGGCCGGAATGCCCATGCCGTTGTCGGTGACTCCCATCCAGGCCCTGCCGTCGGTGACGCACACGGCCACGGTGACCGTTCCGCCCGCGGGCGTGTATTTGATGGCGTTGTCGAGCAGGTTGACGACCACCTGTTTCAGCCGCGCGCGGTCGCCCTCGACGGTCACGCCGCGGGAAATAGCGCGCGATAACGACACGCCCTTGTCTTCCGCGAGCAGGCACATCTGTTCGGTGGTTGTCATCGCCAGTTCGCCGAGATCGAACCGAACCCGCTCGGTCTGCGCCTCGCCGGCATCGAGCCGCGACAACGCGAAAAGCCCCTCGACGATTCGCGCGAGCCGGTCCACTTCTTCCAGCACGCTGCCGATGCTGTCGCGCGTGGCCGCGGGCAAACCCGGCGCGCCCACCGCGTTCTCCAACTCGCCCCGGATCACAGTGAGTGGCGTCCGCAACTCGTGCGAGGCGTCCGCCAGGAACCGCCGCGTGTAGTCGAACGATTCATTCAACCGCGTGATCATGCGGTTGAGCGCTTCCGAGAGCCGCTGCAACTCGTCGTCGGTCGGCGGCACCGGCAGCCGTTCGCCGAGGTTGTGCGAACTGATCCGCTCGGCAGTACGAGTGATGACGCCCACCGGCGTCAGCGCACGGCGCACCAGCGCGTAACCGCCGAGGATGGCGATGACCAAAATCGCCGGCAAACCGAGCGCCAGCGGCAACATCATCTGTTGCAACACGGTCTGGATCGGCGCGCGCGACGCGCCGACTTCGATGACGAAACTCCTGTCGCCCGCCTGGCACACGAGCGTCTCCACGAGCAACGGTTTCCAATCCGGCTCCATTTCGTTGCGCAGCATCTCGTGCGGCGTCGGCACCGGCGGGAGTCGCACCCCGGCCGGATCGAAGCTCGCGTCGAGCGGCTTGCCCGACACATAAAGCAGCGCGCCACCGCTCGCCACGCGGATGAACCGGCCGCTGCGCTCCGGCGCGTAACGCTCGTTGATTTCCGTCGCAAGGGTTTTCGCGTCCACGTTGCCGCCCGCGCTCGTCAACAACTCGGCGATCTGGTTCGCGCGGCGGCTGAGCGATGCGCCGAGACTGGTTTCCAGGTAGTGCGCGAGCTGCCAGTAGATGAAGGCGCCGAAGATCACAAAGACCGCGCACAACCAGCCGGCATACCAGCTCACCACCCGGAAACCGATGGAGCGCGTGTTCATGTCCCCGGCTCTTCGGTAATGCAGTAGCCGACGCCACGCACGGTGCGGATCAGTTTCTGCGGGAACGGATCGTCCACCTTCGCGCGCAAGTGGCGGATGTAAACGTCCACGATGTTCGTCAAGCCCTCGAAGCTCTGGTCCCAGACGTGCTCGATGATCATGGTGCGGGAGAACACGCGGGCCGGATGGCTCATGAGGTATTCGAGCAGCGAGTATTCCTTCGAGGTAAGCTCGATCCGCCTGCCATCGCGCTTGACCTGCTGCGTAAGCCGGTCCAGTTCGAGACCGTCCACGCGCAACACGTTCTCTCGTGCGACCGGCCCGCGGCGCAGCAACGATTTGATCCGCACCAACAGCTCGGCGAAGGCAAACGGCTTGGTCAGGTAATCATCCGCGCCGGCCTCGAAGTGCCGGACCTTTTCCGCAGTGGCGTCGCGCGCGGTGAGGATGAGAATGGGCACGCTGGTGTTCTTGCGCCGGATGCGGCTCAACACCTCCGTGCCCGACAGTTTCGGCAGCATCAGGTCGAGAATCACGAGGTCGTAGTCGTTGGCGCTGGCCATGTCCCAACCGCTCTCGCCGTCGCGGGCAACATCCACCGCGAACCGTTCGGCGCGCAAACCGCGCGCAACGAAGTCGGCAACCTTGTTTTCGTCTTCGATCAACAGGCAACGCATAGGATTAAGTAACCGCCCTAGTAAACAATGCCGGCATTAAGGCTGCATTGACGGCAAATTAAAATCCGTTCATACAAGTTCGCAAGTGCCGCCGGTCAATTACCGGCCTGCCGTTTGGGGCCGCCGCTCAAAAAGCGGCAATAGTCCGGCAAAATCCGAGTTGCCCGCGCCTCTCATTCGGAGCAATATGGCCGCTTTTATTATAAAGGCGAAAAGAATCATTGAAAATGAATGGCACTATCCGAACCGTCGCGGGAATCGTTGGGCTGCTCCTCCTGTCCGCCCCCAGCCGCGCGCAATCCGCGGCCAGCCCGGCGCCCATTGAGGCGACCGTGCCGCCCAAGGCCAGCCCGGCGCTCGTGGAGCCGGCCGCGCCGCCCAAGAATCCCGAATGGCGCACCACCGTCAGTGTCGCCGTGTCCGAATGGTTCGACAGCAACGTGTTTCTCCAGGACGTGACCAGCCAGGCGCATCGCCAGTCCATGGTCACCTCCGTGGCGCCGTTCTTCGGCGTCGAATGGAATCCGGAGCCGGAATTTCAGATGGCCGTCAACTATTCGCCGGATGTGGTCCGTTACGCGTCGGACCCCACCGAGGACCATACCGACCATCGTGGCAACATCAACTTCGCCGGCCAGTTCGGCGACGCCACCTACGAGGTGCTCAACTCGGCGACGTGGATTGACGGCAGCCGGACGGACGTGACGTTCCCCGGCCCCGGCGGCGCGCCCGCCATCGGCGGCATTCCCATCCGCGACCGGCGTCAGGCGCTGAATCTGAAAGAAAGCTTCAAGTTGCAGTATCCGATTGGCGACTGGTTCGTCCGGCCGGTGGGCGGCTGGTATATGAACGACTACAAGACCGCCTACAGCGCCGCTCCGGGCTACGAGAACTACGCCAGCCGGACGGACATTAACGGCGGTGTGGACATCGGCTACAAGGTGTATGAGAAGACGTATGCCGTGGTGGGCTATCGCAGCGGCCATCAGGATCAGGATGCGCTACCGGGCAGCCCGATGGAGTATTCGAACGACTACAACCGGTTCCTCTTCGGCGGCGAAGGCAGCCCGCTGCCGTGGCTGAAGTTCGCCCTTTTGGCCGGCCCGGAAATTCATTACTTCGATTCGAACGTGGCGACGGGGTTCTACCACAACCAGAGCCAGCTTTATGTGGATTTCTCCGCGACGATGACGTTGGACAAGGCGGATTCGCTGACGCTGTCCGCCAAACGTTACACGCGGCCTGGATATACCGGCCGCAGTATGTTGAGTGAGTTGCTTTGCGAGGCGGCCTGGAAGCACAAGTTCACCGATGCCTTGACGGCCAGCGCCGGTTTCACCAGCTATTTGGCGGATTACTTCCCCACGGTTCGCAACGATGATATCTACACGCCTGCCGTGGGGTTGACCTATCAGTTCAACAAACACTTCAGCGCGGAGCTTCGCTATTCCTACGACGTGGCCAACAGCGAAGTGCCCGACACCGATGGCCGCGAATTCCAGCGCCAGATCGCGATGCTCAGCCTGCGCTATACATTCTAGCCATCCCACCCCCGGCGCCGTCCTCGTTCGCCACGCGCGCGGCGCGGGCAGGCAGCACCGGCGGCTTACCGGCCGAAGATGGTATTCAGCAGCATGCCCGAGCTTTCTTCCACCCATTGATTGCGTAGCGCGGTCTTCGCCGCCGTGGTGGCCGTCATGACCACATGCACCTTGCCGTGCTCCTTCCGGATGTGAACGCACGTGCCGGGCGACATCTTGATATGACGGCCAAAGAAACCGTTCTGCCACGTGGCCACCGGCACCCGCTGGCCGCTCTGGTCCTGGGCGTAATACGTCTTCGTCGCCGGATCCGCCATCACCCCCGGAAACTTGAACAGAAAGTATTCTTCGGTGAGCGCATCGCCTTTGGTCTCATACAGCTCGTTACTAAAGGTGATGTCCGCGTAGAGCGCCTGATCTTTGTCGCTCCACGTCAGCTTCGTCTTTGTGACGCGGCCTTCGGCGGAGGTTTGCGCTTGGTCAGGGCTGGCGATGGTGACCGAACCGGCCCACAACGGGCTGGCCAGCAATGTCACCGCCAGACAGGCAGCCATTTTCGTTGCGCTATGCGCCTTCATGGTTTCTTCGTTCTTTCGTTTCGTGCTTCCCAAACCGCGCTCCGGATTTCTGCGGCGCGCATCAGTCTAGCAGAACCGGCACAACTTGCATTAAAACCGCGTGAACAAGAAATTGAAAGTCTTTCGGCGTCATCGCGCGCGGGTTGGCTCGACACTCCTCCACGTCGAGATGGCGCTCTGGTCTCCGCATCTGTTTGGCCGATGACATACGACGACTCCAAACCGCGTCCACGTCTTACCGGCCCACAAGGCGTTCGAACAACAACCCCGTGTTTTCCTCCAACCAGTGATTGCGCCGCCCAAACGCAGGTGGCGTTGAGGTGGCCGTCAAGACCACGCGCACATCGCCGTGCGCCTCCCGGATGTGAATATACGTGCCGGGCGATAACGTGATGTGACGGCCCAGGAAACCGTCCTGCCACGTGGCCACCGGCACCCGCTGGCCATTGTTGTCCTGGACGTAGTACGTCTTCGTTGCCGGGTCCGCCGTCACCCCCGGAAACCTGAACAGGAAGTATTCCTCGTTGAGCGCGTCGCCCCTGGATACATATAGATCATTGCTGAACGTGATGTCCGCGTAGAGCGCCTGGTCTTTGTCGTTCCACTCAAGATTCGCTTTCTTAACGCGGCTCTCGGCGTTGGTTTGTGCCTTGTCGGGACTGGCGATCGTGACCGGACCGGCCCACAACGGACTGGCCAGCAGCGTCACCGCCAGACAGGCAACTGTTTTTGTCATGCTGTTCGTCTTCATTGCCTTTGCCCTTTCGTTACCATTGGGTTGTTCGCTACGGGCTGCTCATGTTCTCTAACTTCCACCTCTAATAAACACCCTTCGCATTAAAACCGCATGAATCAGGAATTAAAAACTCTTCAACGGCGGCGCGGCCAGGTTCACGCGACACGATTGTAATTTCCACCCCTTCAACGGCGCGTGGAGGATACACCCTGGTCTTGCGCTCCGCTTCCCCGAGGCCACACCGGCGGCTTCCAAGACTCTGCTTGTCAACCGCCGGCGCGATCTTCTTCAGTCGGATGCGCGGCGCTGGCGGATTGCAACCACGCTTTACCGGCCCGCGATGTGTTCCATCATGAATCCCGTGCTGTCTTCCACCCAGTGATTCCGCCGGGCGACCATCGGCGGGGTCGTCGTGGCCGTCAGGACCACGCGCACGTTGCCGTGTTTCTTCTGGATGTGAACATAGGTGCCGGGCAACAACTTGATGTGACGACCCAGGAAACCGTCCTGCCACATGGCCACCGGCACCCGCTGGCCGCTGTCGTCCTGGGCGTAGAACGTCTTCGTCGCCGAATCCGCGCTCACTCCCGGGATCTCGAACAGGAAGTAATCCTCAACGAGGGGAATGCCTCCCCCCACATACAAATCATTGCTGAACGTGATGTCCGCAAAGAGCGCGTGGTTTTTCTCGCTCCAAGTGAGGTTGGCCTCCTTGACGCGGCATTCGGCGTGGGTTTGTGCCTTGTCGGGACTGGCGATGGTGACCGATCCAGCCCACAACGGACTGGCCAGCACTGTCACCGCCAGACAGGCAACCATTTTCGCTACACTGTTCGTATTCACTGCCTTTGTCCTTTCGTTAAAATCCTGTTACAGACCTGTTCATATTCTGTAACTTCCAAACAAAATAGACTCCCTCCACATTAAAACCGCTTGAACCTCACATTAAAATGGTTCAACGCCGGTCCGCGAAGGTTTGAACGGCCCAACCGCCATCGGCCCCGCCTGTTGCCACAACATTTTCTTGCTTCACGCCGCGCCCCCTGATACCAGACACGCCACTATGCCAGCCATGCCACCGTTACCGATGTCCCGCCCTTCCGCCGCGGCGGGCAACCAGCCCAAGGGTTTCATGAACCTCTTCCGCGCGCCGGACGGGAGGAATCTTTTCGTTACCTTCGTGCTGGTGACATCACTGTTTTTGCTCTGGGGCTTCTGCAACGGCCTGATTGACGTGCTCAACAAGCACTTCCAGAACACTCTCCACATCAGCAAGGCGCAGTCAGGACTCGTGCAGTTTGCCAACTATATCGGCTACTTCCTGATGGCAATTCCGGCGGGGTTGTTGGCCAAGCGCTTCGGCTACAAAGGCGGCATCATCATCGGCTTGGCGCTTATCGCGATCGGCGCATTTTGGTTTATTCCGGCCACCAGCATCGGCACCTACTGGGCGTTTCTCACCGGATTGTTCGTCCTAGCCACAGGGATGACCTGCCTGGAGACGATCGCCAACCCTTACACCACTGTCCTCGGTCCTTCGGAGTCCGGTGCCGCGCGTATCAACATGGCCCAGACTTTCAACGGCGTCGGTTGGATTCTCGGCCCGATTGTTGGCGGTCATTTCATCTTCGGCGGCGGCGGCGAGGGCGCGGCCGGCGCCAGTAACGCCGGACTCTACATCCCCTACATGGGAGTCGCCGTCATCGTGACCGTGATCGCGATCATCTTTGTCTTCGCCTACGTGCCCGACCTGCAGGCGGAAGAGGAAGGCAGGGCGGCGGCCGCCAACGGCGCGGGCATTGATAAGCCGCTCTGGCAGCGGTGGCATTTCACGCTCGCCGTGGTGGCGCAGTTTCTTTATGTCGCGGCGCAGACCGGTATCTTCAGCTTCTTCATCAACTACGTCGTCGAGAACGTGCCGGGCATGACCGACCTGACGGCGAAGAACTGGCTGGGCGTCGGCGGTTTTGGCCTGTTCATGCTGGGCCGTGCCTGCGGCAGCGCCGTGGTCGGTATGACCAAGCCGCACAAGGCGCTCGCCACCTATGCGGCGATTAACGTCGCGCTCTGCGCGCTGGCAATGACCGGATTTAAGAGTGTCGGATTCACAGTGTTTGGCTCCTTCTGCAACATCGGCGTCCTCGCGCTGTTCGGTTCGTTCTTTTTCATGTCCATCATGTTCCCGACGATTTTTGCGCTCGGCATTCGCGGCCTCGGTGAGCACACCAAGTTCGCCTCATCGCTGATCGTGATGAGCATCGTCGGCGGCGCGATCGCCCCGCCGTTCATGGGTTGGATCGCCGACGTTCAGAGCATGAAGATGGGCTTTGCGGTGCCGACGGTCTGCTTCGTGGCCATCGCCCTCTACGGCGCGTTTTGGCCAAAACTGGAATACAAAGACACCGGTCACAAAGTCGCCGTCTGAGCGGCGGAGCGATGGCTCACGCCGTCGCGCCGGCCAACAACGCCAGCGAGCCGAGACCGTAGAAAGTATATTCCACGTCCGGCTGATCGTCCCACGCGCCGGCGCGAAATCCGCCCGACGGCGTCGCGAGCGATTCCACAAACCGCCGCGCGGCGTCGCGGTTCGCGCGGTCCATCGCGCCGAGTTCCTCCAAGGTCAACAACGCCGTGAACGTCGAGAGCAAATCCGCCGCCGGTGCGCTGCGGTTAGCGTGGAAGCCGCCCTCGACCGGCGACTGCAACGCCGCCAGCGCGTCCGCCGCGCCCCGCGTCAGACTGGCGGCGGCGTCGAGCATTCCTGCCAACGCCACGGCCGCCGCCGTCGGGTTCGCACCACTGCGTTTCATCACCGGCAATTCCACGAATCCGCCGTCGTCGCGCAACCGGTTTTTGAGGAAGCTGGCGATCCGGTCTGGCTCTGGCAACGGTCGCTGGATCATCCCATACACCAGAGCCGCCAGAAACGTGTGGTAGGTGCTGCCCATCGCCGCGCCGGCTTTCTTCGCATAGCCGCCGTCCGGGCTGCGATGGGCCTCCAATGCCGCCGCGACTGCGTCCGCCAAGTCCGTCTGCTGCTCGCCCCACATATCCGGCCCGCCTGCCGCTTGAATCAGCCGGACCGCGTAGAGCAACGACACGAAATCAATGATGTTCACCGGCATGCCGGCCTGCTGCCGGACAAATACCGCCGCCCGTTCGCACACATCGAGCTGCAACGCGCCGGTGATCGCCAGTCCACGCAGCGCGAACGCGGTGTAGTAGAGGTCCGATTCCCCCTCGCGCCCCGCGAACCCGCCGTCGCTGCGCTGGCACGATGCCAGGAACCCTCGCGCCGCCGCGACGCGTCCATCCGGGAGACAAGCCACGCCGGCCGCCAGCCGCAAATGCAATCGTTCCAGATAACCCAGGTCGGACATCGCCTCCAGAGTAGCGCAAAACGCGCCGCCGCTTCCAACTATTGCTTCGCCAAAATCCGCCGGAAGATTTCCAGTGTCTCTTCGGCCATCCGCGCCGCGGTGAAATCGCGGTGCACCGTCTCGTGTCCGCGCCGGCCCAATTCCTCGCGCAACCGCGCATCCGCCACCAGCCGCGCCAGACCGTCGGCAAGCGCGCGTGGATCATCGGGCTTGGCCAGCAAACCTCCACCGGTCGCTTCCGCCAGTTCCGGAAACACCCCGTGCGCCGGTCCGACGAACGGCACGCCACAAGCCAGCGCCTCCAGCACCGGCAGGCCCTTTGGCTCGGGATACGTCGCCGGCATCGAGAACACGTCGAGTCCCCGCAAAAATTCGATCTTGCCCGCGCGATCCAGTTCGCCGGCATAATCGAACTGCTCCGCCAATCCCCATGTCGTCATGTCGCGCCGGATTTTTTCGAGATACGCGCGGCCGGACTCGCCGAGATAACCGCCGGCGCGCAGCCGCGTTGGCCCGACGTCCGGCATCTGCCGCAAGAGACGATAGGCTTCGCAGAGCAGATGCAGTCCCTTCTCCGGCGCGAGGCGCGCGAAGAAGCCGATTGTAATCGGGGTTCGGGATTCCGGATTCGGGGTTCGAGGGTTCCCGGCAAAACCGTCGAGGTTGAGGCCGGGCCGGACGACGTGGATGCGGTCGCGCGGCACGCCGAGAAACTCCACCATAAAACCGGCATAGTAACGGCTCATGGCGATGAACGCGTCCGCATCGCTGCAACGCTCGCGCAGCAACGCGCGGGCCTGCGACTGCGACGGCTCCGGCAGACCGTCGAGAAAAACATCCTCGCCCGGCAGACCACAGACCACCGGCACGCGCAATTCGCGGCGGATTTCGCGCGCCATGCCGGCCAGCAACGCATTGGTGAGGCAGACGATTTGCGGCCGGACCTCCTGCTTGAGCCACGCGATGAGCTTGCGCAACTCCTTCCGCTGGTTGCCGCCCTCGCCGCGCAGCATCGAAACGGTCAGCGCGCCCAGTTCCGCTGGGTTCGTGCGGTCCGCGAACCGCGACGCCAGCCGCAGCAGCGCGGGCGAATCGAACGCGCGATCCAGCCACCACGGCGTGTGGCGGAACAGCGCGAACTTTTGCTGGAGAAAGACATTGATACCGCCGAAAAAAACGCGCGGCAGGCTGACGTTCGCCTCATCGGTGCGCGTCGGCGTGTAGGTGGGGATGAGCGGCACATCGTGGCCAAGCTGCGCGAGCGCCGTGGCGAGCGTGTTGTCGTGGATGCACGCCCCGCAATACATTCCCGCCGCTCCGGCTGCGATGTAGGCGATTTTCATCGGTCAGCAGCGCTCGCGGTCCGGGCCGCTTCACCGTCCGACCGGCAACGGCGGCAGGTCGTGCTCCAGCAGGGTGTCCACGAAGAACGACAGCAGTTCGCGCAACGCGCCGGGTGTAGCGCTGGCGGCGACGGTCTCGCAGCGCTCGCGATACTTGCGCACCATCATTTCGGCCTGCTCGAAGACCTTGTGCGCGGCGTAAATCTGCCGCACGCGATGGATCGCACACTCGCACTTCTCCTTGTCGCCGAGAATGTCGCGCAGTTCGTGTTTTTGCGTCGGAGTCGCCGCCTCCAGCGCCAGCGCAAGCAGCAACGTCGGCCGCGCGCTGAACACGTCCTGCCCGCGCACAAGTTTGTTGTCGTTGTCGCCGTCCCAGTCCTTCAGGTCGTTGATGATCTGGTAGGCCACGCCCAGGTTGCGCGAAAATTCGGCGACGAGCGATTCGTGGGCGCCCACGGGGCCGGCCAGCCTCATGCCGGCGTAGAGCGCGGCTTCAAAGGCCGGCGCGGTCTTGAGCGCGTAAATTTTCAACGCATCGAGGGGTTTGATTTCCTTGCTGCCGCCGTCGCGCCAGAACAGCTCGGCACCCTGCCCTTCGGCGAGTTTCTCGTGCGCCTGCGCGAGGCGTTCCAGGATGTCGTTCACCATGTCCGCGCCGAGCGCCTTCGCCTCGCGGCTGACGAGCCGGTAGCCGAGGCCGACGAGGTAATCGCCGACGTTAATCGCCGTCGGCACGCCATGGCGGCGGTGAAGCGTCTCGCGGCCGTAACGATACGTGTCATCGTCCTCGATGTCGTCGTGCAGCAGCGACGCCTTGTGGAACACCTCCATCGCCATCGCCACGCGCCGGACCGCGGCCGGAAGCTCCACCGGCGTGCTCATGTCCGCGGGCCGGATGTTTTTGCCGCCGTTCATCGCGTCGTAAGCCGCCAGCGTGATGAACGGCCGGAACCGTTTGCCGCCCGATGCGATCCAGTCGTAGCCGAGCGATTCTGTCGCCCCGATGGGATCGGCGTCGCCGGGCGGCGCGACGCGGCTGCGCGGCGCGAGCGCGTTGAGCGGCGTCTCGGCAAACATGGCATTCGCTGCGCGCAAGAGGGGCAGGTAGGTGCGTGTGCGTTTCGGCGGCGCCGTGGCGCGAAGCTTCACCGCCTCGCTGACCCAGTCCACATCCACCGTCGTGGAGGCGCAATCCTGCGACAACAGCGGCACCGCCAGCGACGGCACGCCGACCTTGAGCACCTTGTCGAACGCCCGCTCCAGCGCGTTCAGGCAGGCGACGCCGAGCACCGCGTCCACCTCGCCGCTGGTGAGCACCTTCAGCATCGCCGGCGTTCCCTCGGCCACTAGCACCTTGTAACCGAGATCGTCTGCGGTGAGTTTGAAGTCCGCGATGACGCAGCCGCCGCAGCCCGTGCAGTTCATGCCCACGGCATCGTAGTCCGCCGGACACGTCTCGGCGTGCTTGAGGCAATGCGGCAACAGCAGCAGCCGCCGTTTGAAATCCACCGCCATGAATTGTTCGCGCCAGAACTCGTTGCTGATCGCGACCATCGTGAAGCCCAGATAGCCCGGCGGCAGCCCGGCCGCTTGCATCAACTGTTCGGCGTGGCTGCGGAGAAGTTCCTTCGTCAGCGGATGCGACCGGTCGAACTTCGCCGCCACGCGCGCCGCTTCCAGCCGGATTTTCAGCCGCAATTCCTTTGCCGGTGGAATCAGCTTCAGATGCGCCGTGCTCAAGTCATGCGCCTCCGGCTCGCCGCGCTTGGCGCGCGCCGGCCGGTTCGTCGATAAAATGTTTTCCGTTCCAATCCCCATGGGACTTGTAGGCCGCATCCTAACCAGTTGCTTGAAGGCGGCGCAAGCCTCCAGCTTGCGAATCCCGCCGTCCAGGACGAACGCAAGCCGGAAGCTTGCGCCACCCTGTCGCCGCGCCCTTTATTCGTGAGAGATCACGGTTCATGGCCCGTCGCCTCGCGAAACGCCTCGGTCGCAAAAATCAGCGGATAGAGCTTTTCGAAATACCAGAGCTTGGCGAAGTAAAACCCGATCGGCGACGGCTCGTGGAGTGCGCCCGCGTCGAGCCGCGCCGCCAGCCACTGCAAGCCGCGCCCCGCCGCAATCTCGCCATCGTAGCGCCCGCGCAATGCCGAAACCGCCAGTGACGTTTCCTCGACGCTCGACGGCGCACTCTTCGCGCCGCCCCAGCCGTCGTCGTCGTTCTGCGCCGCCACCAGCCACGCCCGCCCGCGCTGCGCCGCCGGTTCAGAGGCTAGGCCGAGCGCGCGATACGCCGCCAGCACGCGCGCGGTGCCATAGACAGGATTTTCATCGCCCGCCACATGCTCGTTGCCGAACCACAGCGGCAACCACGAGCCGTCCGCCCGCTGCTCGCGCGCGAGATAGCCAAAACCTGCTGTGATGGCGCGATCTATCGCTTCGCTGTAGCGGCGGTCCAGAACCGCCGGCTTTTCGTTCGCCGGCAAACGGCGGTCATGGACCGCCGCTACAGGGTTGTGCCACGCCGCCAGCGCGCGAATCACGTGCGCCGTCAGGTCCGCGCCGCTGCGGTCGAACGGCAGGTTCGTCCAGCCGCGGCAAAACGTCGGCCAGCCGCCGTCGCGGTTCTGCAAATCCAGCAGCCATTGCGCGCCGCGTTGCGCCGCGTCGCGCGAAGCGTCGTTGAGCGGCAGGCGCTTCAACGCCAGCAACGCGCCTGCCGTATCGTCGGCGTCGGGCACGCTTCCGGGCAGATGCGTCCAACCCCAGCCGCCCGGCGCGGCGTTGGTGTAGGGATGAACGTCGCGGAACTGGCACGAAAGAATCCAGTCGCGGGTGACTGTCTCTGGGAGCGCGGCCAGACTCCCATTCAGCGCATTCACGCTCAGCGTCGTCAGCCAGCATGAGAGATTGCTGTCAATCGGCCAACCACCGTCGGGCCGCACAGCGCTCACGAGAAATTCGACGGCCTTCCGCGCGACCGGGTGTTCGGCGCGTCCGCACGCCGACAGCGCCATCGTCACGAAGCTGGTCAACGGCACCGCCTCCAGAAACCCGCCGCTGGCCGGCTGGATTGACTCCAACACCCGCAGACTTTTTCCAACCGCCGCTGCGCGCACACCCCGCGCCAGCGGGTTTTTCGGTGGGCGTTTCGCAAATCGCGCCTGGCCGATGGCGATGAGCGCCGGCAGCGCGTAGCTCACCACTGGCAACCGCAGCGCCGCGAAGAACCGCGCCGGCACGCAGGCCAGCTCGAACGGCAGCGCGTCCACCTCGCTCCAGTCGGCGAGACCGGCCAGCGCGCACGTCATTAGGATCGGCACGGCGAACGTCTTGTCCTTGCCGTAGCGGGCGCGGACCGCTGCGATGCCGCCGGCGCGTGCGACGTAATCCCCGGCGCGATCCAGGCAGTGTTGATACTCGTTGGCGGCGCCGGCGATGTGAAACGCGGCGCGCGCGAGCATGGTGGTGGAAATGTTGCTGCGGCTTTTTGGCGTGTCTCCCCAGCCGCCGTCGCTGTTCTGATGCGCGGCGAGATAGCGAAGGCCGTTGAGGATCAGCGTGGAGTGTGGAGCGTGGAGCGTGGAGCGTTCAGAGACGCACGCCAGCGCGCACACCGCCGTGGCCGTCGAGAGCGCGGAAGTGGAAAGTTCGCCGGGCCAGAAGCCTTCAGCGTTGCGTTCGGCCAGCAATGCCTCGCGCGCAACTCTCCGGCATCGCTCGATGTCGGCATGGGCAATCTCGTGGTTCACACCGCCGCCTCGCGTTTCGGTTTCGGCTCCCGCAACTTTTTCGCGCCCCACGCAAACTTCGCCCGCCACTGCAGAGACTGGAGCCGGCCGGTCACCTGGATGAACAGCCGCTTGCCAATGCCGGAGCCCGCGCCGACCTGGTTGTCCCAATACATTTTCGGGATCCATTTGAAGTTCATTTCGTAGCCGAGCCGGAACAACCGCCAGTGGTCGGGCGTCATGTCGGCGATGGTGAACGGCTTGCCATGCTCCGGCAACACCGGCGCATGGAAGATCGGAAAGACGCAGAGTTTTTCGTGATACAGCCGCTCGATCAGCCGGACGGTTTTGCGCACATCGTCGGGTGTCTCGCCGGGCAGGCCGAGGATGACGCTGATGAACGGAAAGAAGCCGGCCCTCACCACCCTGCGGCAGGTCTCCTCGCAAAGGTCCGCCCACTCGCCGGGCTTCCACGGACGGATTTTTCCGCCGCGCATGTTGCGCTCGAGCAACTCGCCGCTGGCGGTCTCGACGCCGAGGTTGAGCCAGAGGTAACGATGCCGCTGCCCCTCGGTCATGATGGAATAAACCTCGCACAGGTCGTCGTCGCTGTAGCGCGCGGCGGAAATGATGTTGGCGTGGTCGAGTTGGATGAGGCGCAGACCGCGCAGATCGCGGATTTTCCGGACGAGCGATTTGAGCGCGGGCGGATTGACGCCATTGACGTGGCTTGGCGTGCCGTAACGAAAGAAATCCTCGCTGATGAGCACGATGTTGTCCACACCACCGGCAAGATTGGTCCTCACATCGGCGAGAATCGTTTCTTCCGGCAGATGCACCATCGGCTCGGCCGCCACCGTGCAAAAATCGCAGCCTTTGCCGCAGCCGCGGCTAATCTCGACGACGCCCATCGAGGTCGGGCCGGCAATGGCGGGAATATCCGCCGCCGACGGCGTGTCGGCCTGAACGAACGTCGGAGCGCCGCCGCCATCGGCGAGCTTCCGGAACAACTCCGGTATCACACCCTCGGCGTAACCGCTGACAACCGTGTCCACGCCGAGCGCGGCGCGCTGTTCTTCACGTTGCGCGAACTGCCAGGCGCCCGCGCCGCCGGCAACGACTCGGAACCCGAAGCGTTGTTTCAGTTCCCTCACCTGCCGAAGCAGCGCCTCGAACCACAACACGGTATAGAGCCGGCCGCCGGCCATGTCGGTCATGGTGGTGTTGCTCATGCCGAGGCCGAATGGATCGCCGGAAGCGACGGCGACGATCCGCGTGTCGCGGCCGACGACAGCGGCAAGGTTCTCCGGCGGCACGATGGCGATGTCATCCCGCAAAAAACCGCCGCGCAGTAAACTGGCTTCAATGCGGCGCAGGCCCAGCGGCGCTTTGCGGGCCAGCGGACCGGCGGTGGGCACGGGTCGCGAGAGAAACCGCCGCATGATGAATTCCGGCACGACGTTGGTCTGCACCGTACCCATGATGCCGTCGAACAACGTCGCGTAGTCCGCCATCAGCGTGCGGTCCGCCGTGAGGACGATGAGAAATCCGTTTTTCACAGTTTCGCGTCGTCCAGCGCATCCATCAGCTTGTCGAGGTTGTCCCTGGGCTTGGCCTCTTTCTCTGCGCCCGCCAGCGCCGCGTTGCGCTCGGCAGCCGCGAGCTGGACGGCAGCGGGCGCACCAAAAAGTTCTGAGAGATCAAGCTTCCGCGCGTCAAAGCTGGCTCCCGGCGCGCCGGCGATGGCCGGGGTGCGGTGCATCGGAAAGAGGATGGCGTTCTGCGGACAGACACGGCTGCAAGCGGGACAACCTTTCTTGCAGTTGTCCGGACTTTCGACAACGACGTGTCCGTCATCATCCACGCCGTAAACGCCGAAGAGACAAAAGTCGAGACACTCCATGCAGTCGTTGCAGCGACCGAAGTCAATGACAGGATACCAACGAGAAAGGGAAACTCCCGAAGGCTGCATGCGGATGACGGAAGGCAGCGTGACGGACGCCGCAGGGCCGGCGTTGGCAGATACGGCATGCAAGTCGCGAAGGATGCGCTGGATTTCGGCGACATGCGTCGCGGTGTCGTCGTTGTCGCGAAGGTCCAACGACCAGATGGTCCTTGCCGACGCGTTTGGCGCGCTTGCACTGTCCTTCCGCTTCTCGTCCTCCGGGTCGTCGCGGCGAAGTTGTGTTTCGCCGCGCTGGCCTTTAATGCCCAGCCGGTCGAGCGTCCAGTGGATGGCGCGCGGATAAAGCCATGCGAGCACCACGAGCGGTCCCGTCACAGAACGCAAGGACGCCACGGCCGCGTCAGCCTCGCGGAGGTCGTAAAGGTGCGGCGCCATCGCCGCCGCGACATCCGGATCGCTGGCCAACGCGGCAAGGATGTTTTCTTCCATCTCGTGCTTCCGCGGATCCTGGCCCGGCGACCGGAAAATAATGACGGCAAGTTTTTTCATTCCAACATCGTTTCGAATGCGGTGCTCCGCTGGCGTGCTCACTGCGCCATCTGTCCTTTCAGCAATTCCTGCGCCTTGGTCCAGCTTGTTTCAAGATACTTGAGATATTCCGCCGGCTCCATCGCGTCGGCGGCGCGCGCCGTCATCTCGAACAACCAGCCGGCACCGTAGCCATCCTTGTTGATCGCGGACGGATCGGCGAGCGCGCCGGCATTGAAACGCGTGATCGTGCCGTCGGCCGGCGCGTAGAGCGCGGCAACGGCTTTGGAACTTTCCACCGCGCCAATCTCGTCCTTCTGGCGGACAGCGGCGCCAGCGTCCACCGACCATTCCAAAAAATAGACCTCGCGCAACAGCCGGATCGCATAAGCCGAGAGTCCGAAACGGACGGAATCGCCCTCCGCGTTCAACCACATATGGTTGAGCGTGTAGCGCCGGTCCGTGGGAAATCGCGCTGCGAAGTTTCCCATCATGAAAACGAGTTCGTCTGGCATGATACACCGTCGCGCCAAATCCATCGTCATTCCGGCGCGGCAGGGGCGAAACAATAGACGCTGCCATCCTCCGAGGCAATCACAAGCCGCCCGCGCGCCGCCGCCGGCGAGGAGGCCACCGCCGCGCCCGCCGTGAATTGCCAGTGTTTGGCTCCGGTGGCCAGATCGAGTTCGTAGAGATTGCCGTCGTGCGACCCGACGAACACGCGCCCACCGACGATCATCGGCGACGATTCCACTTTCGATTTTGTTTGGAAGCTCCAAACCTCCGCGCCGTTCGCGGCGTCAAAGCAGTGCACGCGCTTGTCGCGCCCGCCGACGACCACGCGGTTGCCCGTCACGGCCGCCGATGAATAATATTCAATCGCGCTGTCCTTCGGCGCGTATTGCCACTCCGTTTTCGCGGTCTGCCAGTTGGCGCAGACGAACTGCTCGCCGAGCGTCCCCAGAAACGCTCGCGCTCCGGCAACGGCCGGCGACGCGGCGGCGTAGGCGCCCAATTCGCAGCTCGACGCCTCCTTGCCGGTGGCCACGTCGATCACGCGAAGCTGGCCGTCGCAGCCGGAGATGAGCGCCTTGCCGTCCACCACCGCCGGCGTCGCGTGAACGCGCCCCGCGGTCTGGAATTTCCACGCCAGCTTGCCGTCGGCGGCGTTCAGACAATAAAGATTCTCGTCGTAGGAGCCGAACAACACGCGGTCACCCGCGCAGTTGGCCGACGACATGATTTCCGCGTCGGTCTTGAACGTCCAGTTCGTGCGGCCGGTCGCGGCGTCCACCGCGTGAAACTCGCCGCCGTCGTCGCCGACGAAGACAACGCCGCCCTGCACCGTTGGCGACGCCTTCACCGCGCCCCCGAAGCGATGGGTCCAGCGCAGCTTGCCCGTGGCCAGATCGAGCGCGTGCAGCGCGTTGCTGTCGGAGCCGATGAACACCGTGTTGCCGACGATGGCCGCCGACGATTCGATCGAGTCCTCGGCCTTGAACGTCCACGCCAGCTTCAACTTGGGCGCGAGCGAGCCGGTGGCGACGCCGGTTAGTTGCGGATTGCCGCGGAACATCGGCCAGTCGCTGGTGTCGGCGGCGGTCGCGGGCGACGACGAGCCGCCGGGCTTTGCAGCCGACGAATCGCCCTGCCGGCCACAGCCGCAGGCGGCCATGAGAGACGCGGCGAAAACGAATCGGGCGAGTGTTTTTATTTCCATGATGAAACTTTTGTTTGGGCGAACCTATCAGGGTTGGCCGACGCTTTCAAACAACACCGGAGCCATTGAGTGATTGCGTGCGGCGAGTGAACGTGGTATCCGAATTGCAACCATTCACGCTATGAAACGACGAGATTTCTTCAAGACCTCACTGGCCGCGACGGCGTTCGCGGGAATCCACAGCACGTTCGCCGCCGACGGCGGACAAACGAAGCGCGAGTTTTTCGAGCTTCGCGCCTACACGCTCAATCCGGACAAGCAAAAACTCACGGACGATTATCTCGGCGGCGCGCTCATTCCGGCGCTGGGACGGCTCGGGATCGGGCCGGTCGGCGTTTTTCTTTACGCGCCGGAGTTGAATCCGCCGCCCGCGGCGAAGCCCGGCCAGCCGCCGCCACCGCCACCGCCCACGCCGCCGTCGCTCTATGTCCTGATCCGCTACACGTCACTCGACCAGATCGCCACGGTGGCCACGCGGCTCGCGGCGGATGCGGAATATCAGAAGGCTGGCGAGGCTTACCTGCGCGTGCCGTCGTCGGACCCGGTGTATGACCGAATCGAAAGCTCGTTACTGCTGGCGTTCGAGGGCATGCCGGCGCTGGACGCGCCGGCGAAACAGGCGCGCATCTTCCAGCTCCGCACCTACGAGAGCCACAGCGAAACGGCCGCCAAGAAGAAGATCGAGTTGTTCAACAAAGCCGGTGAGATTGCCATCTTTCGTCGCTGCGGCCTGAAGCCGGTGTTTTTCGGCGAGACGCTCGTCGGCCTGCGGATGCCAAACCTCACTTACATGCTGACGTTCCCCGACGACAACACACGCAAGGAGGCGTGGAACAAGTTCCGCACCGACCCGGAGTGGCTGAAGCTGAAGGTGATGCCGGAATACGCCGACAAGAACATCGTGTCAAAAATCTGGAATCGCGTGCTGAAGCCCGCGTCGTATTCGCAAATCTGAGTTCCGACGTTTCGGAGACGTTCGCCTTTACCACTCCATCAACTCGGCGCGGCCGGTGAGTTGGTCGAACCGGTGTTGGATCATCTCGTCGCGCTTGGCCTTGCGCTTTTCCAGCGCCTCGCGCACCTCTTTCACCTCGCGCTCCAGTTGCTGGAGGCTTTTCTCACGCTCTACCTGGCGCAGGTCGAAAAGTTTGTTCAACAGTTCCTTCAATTCCGCCGCCGCCGATTTTTTCGTCTCATCATCCGTCGCGCGACGGATTTTTTGTCCCAGCTCAACCGAATGGCGCTCCATCTCGGCCATCTGCTGCTGCTGTCGGAACCGTTCCGGGTCGCGCTGCTTCAACTCGCGCATCTCGCGCGCCTGCGCCGAAATCGCGTGCAACATGGCGCGGCCTTCCTCAAACCGCCGCTCCTGAAACAGCCGCCGCGCCTGCTCGATCTGCTCCTGGACCATCGCGCCCATTTGTTTCAGTTCCTCCATACGCGGCCCCAGCTCACGCTGCAACGCGCTCTCGAAGTTCTGCGGCGAATCCATCGGCGAGCGCGTTTGCATAAAACCTTCGCGTGGCGGCAACGGCGGGCGCATCTCCCCGCGTTCACCGCCCGGTGGCGGTGGTGGCTGCGGCCCCCGGTTTGCCTCATCGCGTGGCGGTGAAGGCGGCGTTGGCGGGTTCGGTTGATCTTGCGCCAACGCCAAGCTCGCGCTCATCAGTGCAATCAGTATCCATTCAGTTTTCATGTGACTCTCCTTTGCTAAAATCCGTCCGAACCATTCCGCAGTTCGCTCAGCGCGTCGCGCAAACCGGCGATGCGATTGTCCAGCGACGACCCGATGGCAACATCCGCTTGCGCCAGCCGAATGTGTTCCGATACGGCCACGCTTTCGGCATCCCAAGACGTCTCGGTCGCGGCGGATTGCGTCGCCACCGAAGCGCGCTCGCCAGCCAGTGGAACCGGCGTGCGCGGCCAGAATTTGATGGCGAAAGACGCGGTCAACGCGATCACCACCACGGCCACCGCCCGCCACAACGCGGGACGCCACAGCGCGAAGACGCCGCCGAAACTCGGCCGTGACTGTGCAGCCGCGAGCACCGCCTCGACGGTTTCCCGAGACGGCCGCGGCGACGGCTCGCGGCGGAATTCCGCGAGCGCCTCGCGCGACGCCTCGGCAGCGCGGCGGCACGCGGCACAGTTGGCCAGATGCTCCTTCAACGCGGCGGCATCGGTCTCGCCAGCCTCGCCGTACAGGTCAAGCATCAGCGCTTCGTTGGCTCGTTCGCAGTTCACTTTGCCGTCACTCCGTCCGCTTCCAGTTCCTTCCGCAAATGTTTCAACGCCGCCGACATCCGCCAAAGCACCGTGCCCAGCGGCGCGCCCGTCATGGCGGCGATCTCTTTGAAACTCACGCCGCCGTGCTCGCGCAGCAGGAACACTTGCCGCAGCGACGGTTGCAGCGTTGCCAGCGCCGCCTCGATCCGGCTCAACGTCCGGCGACGCTCCGTTTCTTCCGCCGCACTCGGTCCGCGCGCCTGCAACGTCACCGCCGCTTCGTCGTCGTCCACCGAAACCGTGTTCCAGCGTTTACGCCGGCGCAGTTCGTCAATGACCAGCCGGTTCGCGATGGTGAACAGCCAGCGGCTGAACTTCTGTTCGGACCGGTAACGCCGCGCCTCGCGGACGACCCGCAGCCAGGTTTCCTGGAACAAGTCTTCCGCCAGCGCGCGGCTGCCCGCCATGCGAACCAGAAATCCAAACAGCGCCGACTGGTGCCGCGCCAGCAACTGCTCGAACGCTGCCGCGTCACCCTTGCGATACCGTTCAAAGAGCGCGTCATCGGATGGCTCCACGTTGTTCACTGGTGATAACGGCTGGTCGGGCATTTTATTGGCTCAAATTCAGCGTATCGCGTTCGGCCGCAAAAACCGAGGCGGATTGAGAGGAAAGGTTTTCTCCTCGCAAGCCTTCTCGGTTTCGCATAGCCTTTTTTCGCGGTTGGCAATGGATGAACAAAAGACCATGAAAAGTATAGCAATGCGTTTTCTCCTGCCTTTTGGACTGGTCGCCATCGCGTTTTCGTCGCTCGTTTTCTACGAAACACACGCGATGAACCAGCACTACACTGACGATCTGGTCCGCGAGCAGGCGGCGATGGCCATGGAATTCAACCTGGCTATCCGCGCCTACGCGTCCGAGACGACCCGGCCGGCCGCGGAGAAAATTCTGGGCAAAGATGCGTTCGTTCCTGAGCTAATGTCCGGGTCATTCATCTCGCGGAGCATTTTTGAAAAAGTTCAGAAGAGATTCCCCGGCTACATTCTTCGTTCCGCTTCCGACCATCCCCGCAACCCGGCAAACCAAAGCACCCCGGCCGAGCAGCAAATCCTTGATTTTTTCCGTCACAATCCCCAGGTCGGTGAAAGGAACGAACAGATTCAAATGGACGGGCGGCGATACATGGCGCAATTCAAGCCTCGTTGGATGAAACAAGATTGCCTGCACTGCCATGGCGACCCAAAGGACGCTCCGGCGGCGCTCGTGGAAAAATACGGCGGGACGGCGGGTTTCCACCGGCAAATGGGAGACGTGGTTGGATTGGATATGATTGCCATCCCCGTGCAGACGGTGGAAGCCGCGATGGCGTCGGAGACACGGTGGAAATCGCTGGTCCTGTCCGTGTGGCTTGCCTTCCTGTTCGGGTTGATCATTATCGTGTTCCACTTCGTGGTGACGCGGCGGTTGACGGCCATGGCGCGGCACTTCCGGGAAATTGCGGCTCAATCCGAGATCTCTCACATGACACCCGTGGAGGTCGAGGGGCGTGACGAAATCGACGTGTTGAAGGCCGCGTTCAACAAGCTGTTTGAACAGTTACGGATGATGCATGCGTCGCTGGAACTGCGTGTCACCCAGCGCACCGCCGATCTGGCGCGGGCCAACGATGGACTGAAGCAGGAAGTGACGGAGCGCCAGCGGATGGAGGAGGCGTTACGCGAAAGCGAGAGGCGCTTGCAGGCCATTATCAACCGCGCGCCGTTCGGCGCGCATTTTTATGAGCTGATGTCCGACGGACGGTTGGTGCTCACGGGAGCGAATCCCGCCGCAGACAAGGTCATGCGCGTGGCGCATCAATCGTTCTTGAACAAATCCATCGAAGAGGCTTTCCCGGACTTGAAACAAACCGGGATCCCCGACGCGCTTCGGCGTGTCGCGGCCAGCGGCCAGGATTACCAGAACGATCAAGTGGAATACAACGGAGAGGAGATCAAGGGGGTGTTTGCGTTTCACGCCTTCCAAACCGGCGTCAACCGGATGGCGGTCTTTTTCCAGGATGTCACCGCGCGCAAGCGGGGCGAAGACGCCATCCGGGCTTCCCTTGAAGAGAAAACGGTTCTTCTGAAAGAAGTGCACCACCGTGTGAAGAACAACCTGCAAATCGTGATCAGCCTCTTGAACCTTCAGGCCGTCCGCACCAAAAACCCGATGGCGCTCGACACCCTGCAAGAAACCGGCAATCGCGTCCGCTCGATGGCTCTGCTGCACGAGACGCTGTACCGCTCGGAGAGTCTGGGCCGCGTGAACTTCGCCCACTACATTGTGAGCATTTGCGATCATCTCTTGCGCTCCTATGGGCCGAAGGCGGCCCGCATCAAGCTGGAGCCGCATCTGGAGGAGATTTCCATTGACCTGGACCAGGCCGTCTCGTGCGGCCTCATCATCAACGAACTGGTTTCCAACGCCCTCAAACACGCCTTTCCTGAAGGACGCGCCGGGCGAATCATCGTCGAGTTGCATACCCTGCCGCAGGAGCAGTTTGTTCTGAAAGTGGCCGATGACGGTGTGGGCATGCCACCGCAATTGGACATCCGCCAAACCGGGACCTTGGGGCATCAGTTGGTGTTCATGCTGGTGGAGAAGTTGCGCGGCACCCTGGAAGTGACACGGGATCACGGGACCGCCTTTTGCATTACGTTTCAAGCCAAACACGGAGAAGAACGTTTGTGAATAATCCTTCCCGCGTTCCAATCCTTGCCATCCATCCTTCCAGAGGAGGTTTCAACCGAATGACGCCAGCAAGAGGAAGATCTGCAAGATGAGCAAGCCGCTCCAAGTTTTGATCGTTGAGGATTCGCCGGACCAAGCCCAATTGCTGATCCATGAACTGCGGGCCGGCGGCTACGAGCCCACCTATGAGCAAGTGGAGACCGCCGAAGCGATGGTCGCCGCCCTCGAACGCCAGGCATGGGATATTGTCTTCTCCGACCATTACCTGCCGGCGTTCAACTCCCTGGATGCGTTGAGCCTCCTGCAGGGAAGAGAGTTGGACCTGCCGTTCATCATTGTTTCAGGTCATATCCGCGAAGAAGAAGCGGTGGCCGCGATGAAAGCCGGCGCTCACGACTACATCATGAAAGGCAAACTGGCGCGGCTCGTGCCGGTCGTGGAGCGCGAGTTGAAGGAAGCCCAGGAACGGCGGAAACGCAAACAGTCCGAAGCCCTGTATCACTCTCTGGTGGAGAACCTGCCCCAATACGTGTTGTGCAAGGACACCGAAGGCCGTTTCCTGTTCGCCAACCAACTCTTTTGCCGCACCCTGGACAAACCCCTGTCGGAAATCATCGGAAAAACCGATGCGGATTTCTTCCCGCCGGAACTGGCCCGGAAATACCAGCAGGACGACGCCCGCGTATTGGAAACCGGCAAGATGTTGCAAACGGTGGAAGAATATCAGGCGCCGGGCCAGGAAAAAATTGTCGTGGAGGTGGTCAAAACCCCCCTGCGCGACGCGCGCGGGAAAGTGATTGGTTTGCAGGCGATATTTTCCGACATCACCGAGCGCAGACGGACGGAGGAAACCGTTCGAGCCTCCCTCGAAGAAAAAGTCGTTCTCCTGAAGGAGGTGCACCACCGCGTGAAGAACAACCTTCAGATCGTGATCAGCCTGCTCAGGCTGCAAGCCGCCCGCACGCAAAATCCCGAGGCGCTCGACACCTTGCAGGACACCGGCAACCGCATCCGTTCCATGGCCCTGCTGCACGACACGCTTTACCGCTCGGAAAATCTGGCGCGCGTGAACTTCACCCGTTACATCGAAAGCATCTGCAGTCATCTCTTCCGCTCTTACGGCTCCAAGACGAGCCGCATCAAACTGGAGCCGCGCCTGGCGGAGGTTTCCGTTGACCTGGATCAAGCCGTCTCGTGCGGTCTCATCATCAACGAACTGGTTTCCAACGCGCTGAAACACGCCTTCCCTGAAGGGCGAGCCGGGCGAATCACGATCGAGTTGCAAACGACACCGCAGAAACAGATCGTGTTGAGAGTGGCTGATGATGGCGTGGGCCTGTCGCCGCAATTGGACATCCGCCAAACCGGGACGCTGGGACACCAGTTGGTGTTCATGCTCGCCGAGAAGTTGCGCGGCGTGGTGGAAGTCACTCGAGATCACGGGACCGCCTTTCGTATCGCGTTTCAAGCCACGCATGCAGACGAACACCCGTGAACGCAACTTGAGCCTTCGCGATTCTTGCTCTCGGCGATCGAGCGGCTTATTCTCCTCCCCATGCGCGGTCGTTTCGATTTGTCCAAAGCCCCGGAGCGAGTCGTCCGGAAACGCTCCTTGAGAGCCCGATGAGCAAGCCGACAAAAATCCTGTTGGTGGACGACGACCCGAGCCTGCGGGCCATGACTTCTGAAATGTTGGCCTCCGCCAATTACGAGGTTATGACCGCGTCCACCGGACTCGAAGGCTTGGCTCTTGTCCGGCAGCGCCATCCCGATGTGGTGCTGCAAGACGTCGAGCTGCCCGATGTCAACGGCATCGAGATCTGCCGGCGAATCAAATCCGACCCGGAAATCGCCAGCACCCTGGTGGTAATCATGTCCGGGAAGTGGACCTCCGCCGACCACCAAAACGCGGGGCTGCGAGCCCGCGCGGACGGGTATATCACCCGGCCTTTTCAAATGGATGATTTTTTGAGCCGCATCGAAACGTTTGCCCGGATCGCCCACGACGAGAAGCTGCTCCGCGAGTCCGAACAACAGGCGCAGGCTCAAACCGCGAAGCTCTCCGTGGACATCGCGCAACTTCGCGAGCAGATCGCGAAGCGCCGGCAGGCGGATGAGGCGCTCCGGAAAAGCATCCTGGTCACCCAAACGACACTGGATTCGCTGGCGGTCCAGATTGCCGTGATGGACGCGCAAGGTGTGATCATCGCCACCAACCAGGCATGGGAACAATTCGTTCGAGACAACCCAGGAAGCCGCTTCGACGTGTGCCGCCGCGGGGCCAGTTACACGGAGGCGTGCGCGAGAACGGCGCGGGCGGGCGACCCGCTGGCGCAACAGGCGCTGGCGGGAATCAAGGCGGTTCAGAGCGGCGCGCGCGCCAGTTTTGAGCTGGAATATCCGTGCGACTTGCCCTCGGAGAAGCGGTGGTTCGCCATGCGCGTGACGCCGCTCGGCGACGCGAGCGGAGCGACCGTCGTGACACACGAAAACATCACCGAACGCAAGCAGGCGGAAGAACTGTATCGCGCCTACCTCCAGCGTCTGACCCTGGCCGCCGAAGCCGCCGTGATGGGCGTGTGGGAATGGGACGTGCGCACCCATGCCGCCACTTGGGACAACCGGATGTTCGAGATGTATGGACTTTCCAAGCCGGAGCCGATGACTTACCGGCGATGGACGGAACTGGTTCATCCGGAAGACATGGCCAAGGCCGAGCGCCATCTGCACCGCGTGGCCGCGGGAAACGAGCAAGCCTACTTCGGATTCCGCATCATCCGGCCCAGTGACGGCGAGACCCGCCAGATACGGGCGGCAGCCAGCGCCGTCCTCGATGGGCAAGGGCAGGTCGTCAAAGTCGTCGGCGTCAACTTCGACATCACCAAACACAAGCAGGCCGAAGAGGCGGCAAGAGAAAACGAAGCGATCCTGCGCACCTTTTTCGACAGTCCCGGCATGATGCGCGGCATTGTCGAACTGGTGGATGGAGACATTCTTCATGTCGCCGACAACGCCGCCGCCGCCGCGTTCTTCGGCCGCACCCCCGAAACCATGCGGCATCAACTGGCCAGCCAGTTGGGCATGCCTGCGGCCATGATTCAGAGTTGGACGCGACATTATCAAGAGAGCAAACAGCAAGGCGCTCCGGTCAGCTTTGAATACTCCCACGCCGCAGACAGCGAGATTCGGTGGTGGCTGGCGACCGTTTCGTATCTCGCCGCCGGCCCGTCCGGCCGGGAACGCTACGGCTACATGGTGTTGGACATCACCGCCGCCAAGCGCGCGGAGGAAATGCTGCAACGCCTGAACGTTGAACTGGAGCAGCGAGTCAAGGAACGCACGCTCCAGTTTGAAACCGTGAACAAGGAACTCGAAGCGTTCACCTACTCCGTCTCTCACGATTTGCGGGCGCCGCTCCGGCACATTCAGGGTTACACCGAGATGTTGGCCAAGGAAACCCAGGACCGGCTTTCAGCCAAGGCTCAACGCCACTTGCAGGTCATTGCGGACGCGAGCGAAAAAATGAGCCAGCTTGTAGACGACCTGCTGTCGTTCTCGCGCATGGGGCGGACCGAGATGCACGAAACCAAAGTCGCTTTGGAACGGCTCGTGCAGGAAACCATTCAGGACCTGGAAATGGCCACGCGCGGACGGGCCATCACCTGGAACATCGCCCCGCTGCCCGCCGTGATCGGCGACCGCTCCATGCTCAAACAGGTGTTCGCCAACCTGCTGGACAACGCCGTCAAATACAGCCGCCCGCGCAATCCGGCGGAAATCGAAATCGGCTGCTCCGACCGGCAGGACGGGTGGGGCACCTTTTTTGTGCGTGACAATGGCGTTGGCTTTGACATGAAATACGCGCATCGGCTTTTCGGCGTGTTTCAACGGTTGCACCGGGCCGACGAGTTTGAAGGCACCGGCATCGGTTTGGCCAATGTGCGCCGAATCGTTGCCCGACACGGCGGACGTGTCTGGATCGAAGCTGCGGTCAATAAAGGCACCGCAGTTTTCGTCACGTTGAAACTATCGCCGTCAAAATAGCCGCGCGACAGGAACAGGAGGCGGTGAGTTCCTCAAAACGAATCTTGCTCGTGGACGACAGTCCTCAAGACGTGGAGATGACCCTTGAGGCAATGGCGGAAGACCGTCAGGACCACGAAGTCATTACGCTCCGCGACGGCGCCGAAGCGCTGGACTACCTGTATCGGCGCAACGCATTCGCCGACCGGCCCGCCGGACAACCCGCCGTTGTGTTGCTGGATTTGAAGATGCCCAAGGTGGACGGCATGGAAGTCTTGCGCCAACTCAAAAGCGATCCTCAACTCAAACTGGTTCCCGTGGTCATTATGACCTCCTCGCGCGAAGAGCAGGATGTGATTGGCTGCTACCAACTGGGCGCAAACGCCTACGTGGTCAAGCCAGCCACGTTCCGCGAATTCGTCGAAACCGTAAAACATCTGGTCGCGTTTTGGATGATGACGAACGAGCCGCCTCCGGCGGGCGGACGCAAAACCCAGCGGGCCGGGGGATGAAAGAACAGGACGGCGGAAACAGGGTTGAATATGAAAAATTCCATCCGTGTGTTGCATTTGGAGGACAGCCCGCTCGACGCGGAACTGATCCGGGAGAAACTGGAGACCGCGGGTGTGGCCTGCGACATCGTTTTGGTCTCGGAGAAGAATGCGTTCGAGTCCGCGCTGACGCAAAAAACGTTTGACCTCATCCTGTGCGATTACAACCTGCCGGACTACGATGGGATGTCCGCCCTGGCGCTGGCCCGAAAGAAACAACCCGAGACACCGGTGATTGTCATCTCCGGCATCCTCGGCGACGAGGAAGCCGTGGAATGTGTGAAAAAAGGCGCGACGGACTACGTGCTCAAACAGCAGCCCCATCGGCTGGCGGCCTCCGTCCGGCGCGCCCTCCACGAGGCCAAGGAACACCGCGACCTGAAGCGGGCCGAGGAAGCGATTCGGGCTTCCCTTGAAGAAAAGATCGTCCTCCTCAAGGAGGTGCATCATCGGGTGAAGAACAACCTGCAAATCGTGGTCAGCCTTCTGCACCTTCAGGCCGTTCGCACCAAGAACCCCGAGGCGCTGGACACACTGCGGGAGACCGGCGACCGTATTTTCTCCATGGCCCTGTTGCACGAAACGCTTTACCGCTCCCAGAATCTGGCGCGCGTGAGCTTTGCCAGTTACACCGAGAACATTTGCAACCATCTTTTCCGTTCCTACGGGCCGAAGGCGGTTCGCATCAAACTGGACCTGCGCCTGAAAGAAACTTCCGTGGAGATGGATCAGGCCCTCTCATGCGGACTCATCATCACCGAATTGGTTTCCAACGCGCTGAAGCACGCCTTTCCCGGCGACCGATCGGGACGGATCATGATCCAATTGCAATCAGCTCCTGGAAACCAGATGATGTTGACGGTGGCCGATGATGGCGCGGGCATGCCGCCGGCGTTGGATATCCGTCAATCGGACACGTTGGGGCATCAACTTGTGCGTCTGTTGGTGGAAAAACTACATGGCACCTTGGAGGTGACGCGGGATCATGGCACGGCCTTTCACATCGCGTTTCAAGCGAAGCAGGTGGAAACTGCGGCGGGGGGGGCTAGCTCTTTTTCCTGCGCTGACGAATGATGATGACCGTTTGGACGGCGAACAGCGCGGCGGCGATGTAGTCGAGGTCAGAATACTCAATCCACTTCTCCACGAGCGCCAGGATGGCGGAGGCCAGAACAATCAATCCGAGAATTGTGATATAGCTGACCTTCATAAGGTTTTAGCGTAGCGCGTGAACTCCACGTTGACCAGAAGAAATATCAGGACCGGAACCTGAACTTCGCTTACACACGCAGGCGGCTGCGACGCTTTAGCACCTGCTGGAGCGCATCACGGACGGCTCCGACGCGGGGCGGCAGTTCAATGGGGCGATTGGCGTGGCGGCAGGGGAAGCCAAGCTGGCGCTCGTGATAGCGCACTTTGAAGTCGGTGAACTTCAAACCGTGCGCGGTGGAAATGACGACGACGCGTTCCGACTTGTCAATCTGCCCGCGCTTGACCAGCTTGATCAGCGCGGCGAGCGCTACGCCGGTGTGCGGGCAGTTGAACATGCCCACCCTGTCGCCGAGGGCGGCGGCGTCGGCCAGTTCTTGCTCGGAGGCCTGCTCCACAATGCCGTCGAACTGCTTCAGCGTGCGAATGGCTTTCTCCACGCTGACCGGATTACCGATCTGGATGGCGCTGGCGAGGGTCCTGCCGGCCTGGATCGGCTCGAACGACTTGAACTTTTTCCGGTAGGAGCGATAGAGCGGGTTGGCGCGCTGGGCTTGGGCGACCACGATGCGCGGCAGCCTGGCGATCACCCCGAGGTCGCGCATCATCAGCAGACCTTTGCCGAGGGCGGAGACGTTGCCGAGGTTGCCTCCGGGAATGATGAACACGTCCGGAACCTGCCAGTCAAACTGCTGGACGATTTCAATGCCCACGGTCTTCTGGCCCTCGACGCGGAGCGAGTTCATCGAGTTGGCGAGGTAGATCGTTTCGTCCTTGGTGATTTCCTGCACGATTTTCATGCAGCCGTCGAAATCGGTGTTGAGCGACAGCACCAGCGCGTCGTTGGCGATGGGCTGGACGAGCTGGGCGATGGAAATCTTGCCCTTGGGCAACAGGACGATGGACGGGATGCCGGCGGCGGCGCAATACGCCGCCAGCGCCGCCGAGGTGTCTCCGGTGGAGGCGCACGCGACGGCCTGGATCGGCGCGCCGTCTGCAATCATCTGTTTCACCTGCGACACCAGCACGGTCATGCCGAGGTCCTTGAAAGACCCGCTGTGGGTGTTGCCGCAGAGTTTGACCCAAAGATTCTCCAACCCCAGGAGTTTGCCGAACCGCTCGGCCCAGAACAGATTGGTGCCGCCTTCGTAGAGCGAGACGATGTTGCGATCGTCAATCTCCGGCAACACCCATTCCTTCTTGCCCCAGACGCCGGAGCCGTAAGGCCACTGGGTGGTCTTGTAACGCGCCTCAAAAAGTTTTTTCCACGACGCGGCGCTGCGGCGGGCCAGTGGCTTTGCGTCGTGCTCCACCTCCAGCAACGAATGACATTGGGGGCAGTGATAGAGGATGGAATGCAGCGGGTAAGTCGCCCCGCATTCCGGGTTGATACACTGAAACCAGGCTCGATAAGACATGACGTTATTCTCCAAAATATAGTGCCGCCGATTCTGCCACAGCCTGACGGCTGCTGGCGACGCGTTTTTGTTATTACCCAGATATTTTCTCGTCAAACGCCGCCGTTTTCACCATACTGCGGCGCGGAGGCTGGAAGCAGCCATTCCATTTCTGCAAACCATGAAACCAATTTTGGCAACGCTGGCGTTGGTGTTGGGCGGGCTTTACGCCTGGGCGGCCGAGGCCGATCGCGCCGCGGCGACGGACGGCTGGGATTGGATGCCTGTGCCACCCGGCCAACTGGTGCCGGTGGGTGAGTTGCCGCTCGGCATGGCGCAATCGGCCGACGGCCGGTGGACGGTGATCTCGCACGGCGGCACGGGCCAGCAATCGCTCTGGTTGTTCGACGCGACGACCGGCAAGGCGTTTCCCGTCGCCACAGCCGGCCGCGAAGACGCCTTCTTTGTCGGCGTGGCGCTGTCGCCGAACGGCCGGTGCGTGTTTTCCTCCGGCGGCGCGGCCAACACGATCAACGTTCACGACCTGGGCAACTGGTGGCAGGAATCGCGGCTGGCGCGGTTCAGCTTCGGCCCGCCGGGCGCGCCGTTTTTTCCGGCGGGCATGGCGCTCACGCCCGATGGCAACACGCTCTGTGTCGCCAACCTGCTGGCCGACCAGCTCGCCTTGCTCGACGTGCGAAATCCGGCCCAACCCAAGCTGGCGAACACCATTCGCGTCGGCTCGCGGCCGTTCATGCTCCTGCTCGACAAGGCCGGCCAGACCGCCTACGTCGCGCACCAGGGCGAGCCGACGGTCGGCATCGTGGACCTGGCAACGAAGCAATTGACTGCCAGTGTGAAGGTAGGCGAACGGCCCATCGCGCTGGCGTTGTCGCCGGATGAAAAGTGGCTCTACGCCGCCTGCGCCGGCAGCGACGATGTGGTTGTCGTGGACGTTGCCGCGCGCAAACGAATCGCGAATATCGAATTGGGCGGCAACAACAGCGCGACGCCGTGCCGGCCGCAGGCCATGGCGATCTCGCGCGACGGGAAACAGCTTTTCGTCGCCAGCGCGCTCTTCCACGATCTGCTCGTGGTGGACACGACACGGCGCAAGGTGGCCGGCATGATTCCGACTGGCTGGTGCCCCACCGCGGTCGCCGTCGCGCCGGCCAACGACAAACTCTATGTCGTCAGCGCGCGCGACCTCGGCAATGCACCCGCCGACAATGCGTATACCCGGCGCGCGCCTCACGGCTTGCTCCAAATCCTGCCGTTGCCCGATGAGCGCGAATTGCAACTCCAGAGCCAGCGCGTTTGCGACGCCAATGATTTCGACCAACGCACCGGCCACCGCGTGAGCAGCACCGCACCGCGGGAACTGCCGGTTCCGCGCCGCCTCGGCCAGCCGGCGGCTATTCGCAACGTCGTGGTCATTGTCCAGGACCCAAGCGGTTTTGATCGCGTGTTCGGCGACGTGACCAAGGCGGCGGCCGATCCATGGCTTTGTTGCTTCGGCCGCGAGATCACCGTCAATCAACACGCGCTGGCCGACGCCTTCACGCTCTGCGACAATTTCTACCTCGACGGGCCGCTGCTCGCCAGCGACGACGGTGTGTTGTTCGGCGGCATGTGCGCCGCCCCTCCCCGCCAGCGGCGCTGGCCGGCGGAGGAACCCAAGAAAACGAAAAGCACGGCCCAAACCGGGACCGGCAAATCATCCGCCGGCTATGGACCCTCCAAGCCCCGCCTGGAACCGGCCGACGCCGGCGTCGCGCCGTTGCTGTGGCCGACGACGGCGACGCTGTGGAGCCTCGCCGACCACGCCGGCTTGACCCGCCGCGCCTACGGCCCGTTCGCACAAACGGCCCTCTACAGCGGCACGACGTGCACCAACTGGCCCGCCGGCATCGGCGCCGGCGCGGACCTCAAACGCGGCGACGTGTTGTTGCACGACCTTGACCGGATCCTGAAGCAAGGCTCGATGCCGCGGCTCGTGGTGGCGTCGCTTCCAAACAACCGAACGCTGGGCACGGCACTCGGGGCCGCCAGTCCGCGCGCGCTGGTTTGTGAAAATGACGTGGCCATCGGCCGCATCGTGAGCGCCTTCACGCGCAGCAAGTTTTGGAACCAGACGGTCATCCTGATTGTGCCGGCCAACGCCGGCTACGACTTCGATCATCTGGATGCGCACCGCGCGCCGTTGCTGATCATCAGCCCGTTCGCGCGTCGCGGCGCGGTGGTGTCGCGCGGTTACGACGGGCCGTCTGTCATCCGCACCATCGAGCAGATTCTCGGCATCGCCCCGGCCGGCCTTTACGATCTGGCAGCCGTGCCGATGTGGGACGCGTTTGTGCCGCAAGCCAGCCCGCGTCTTTACCGCATCATCCCGGCATCCTACGATACCGGAGAAAGAAATCCGCCGAACGCCTTCGGTCAGGCGGAGTCCGGCGGACTGAGTGTGGGTTCGCTCAAAGCCGACCGCACCATGGCCTTGAGCCGCCTTCTTTGGATCTACCTGCACGGCCCGGACACCGCGCCGCCCGCGCTGGTCGAGCATCGGCGAACCGTGACACTGCCGTGAGCCGCCCTCCGCGACAAGGCGACCCGCTTTGGAGCCAGGGGACGTGACAGTCCGGAGTCTGGAGAAAGGATTCAGACCAGCATACCCGTCGACTCGAAGAAGCGGGGCATCGCCGGTTCCTGAAACTCCGTCATCTCGCGATCACCTCTTCCGCTCCGGCTCAAGCGGGTCCGGGTTTCGCGGACGGCGGGCGGGTCGGGCATTCTGCCGTGCCCTCTTTCTTCTTCCACGCGATGCAGCTTTCAATGCGAGGCTGGCAGCGCAAGAACGCATCCACAATACAGGGGTCGAATAGTTTGCCACGACCCAGAACGATCTCTTCGACAGCCTCCTCAGCGCTCCTGCCAAAAGCGTATACCCGGTTTGACCGGATCGCGTCATACGTGTCCACCACCGCCAGCAATCTCGCTTCCGGGCAGATTTCTCCTCCTCTCAGGCCCCGAGGATAGCCCGTGCCGTCAAGTCGCTCGTGGTGCGAATACACGGCTTCCGAAGCCTTTTCCAAATCCGGATACGCTCTCAAAATGTCATACCCCAGTTGAGAATGCGATTGCATGACCCGCCGTTCCGGCGCTGTCAAAGACCCCTGTTTGAACAGGATCACAGTGGGGATGACAATTTTCCCAACGTCATGCAGAAGTGCGCTCTGCGCAACGGCATTGACTTCGCCATGAGACATGCCCATCTCACCGGCGAGAATATGAGCCATGATCGCCACCCGCTTGCAGTGGCCGGCCACATCGTCCCCACGGGCATCAATCATGTCCATCAGCCCGGAGGGGATTTCCCGGCACGACTGTTTGATCTGTTCCAAGATTCGATTCATGCTGTCTTGCTCACAGCGATTACGGCATGGACGCGCCGCTGGTAACGCCGGTTCTCCTGAAGGCGATGGCGACGGTGCATGGCCCGCTCAACCACCGTTGAGAGATCCGCCGCGGAAAACGGCTTCTCAATGAAATCGCTGGCGCCACACCGAAATGCATCGCGCGCATCACTCATGGTGGCACGATCCGCCATCACAACGCCCACCACGGCGTCGTCCATCAGGCAAAGCATCTGCAAGACCTCCAACCCTTTCCTTCCATGCAACCCGATATCCACCAAAACGATGTCAATCCGTCCGCGCATTTTTCTCACCATCTGTTCGGCTCTTTCGCCTGTGAGCGCCGCCATCACTCGGTAATGCTCCCGGCGCAGGATGGAGATCGTTGACCGACAGACCGATGCTTCGCCGTCAACCAGCAAGACCATCCCCTTGTCAACGGATGCGTCTTTCTTGATCTGCGCCTCGGAGGCAGCCGCATTGGTTTCGTAAAAGCACATCCGATTGCCTCCGGAGTGTTTGGCCCGATACAACGCCTGATCGGCCCGCTTCAGAATGCCGTCCCGGGGCGACTGCGCGTCCCCGGATTCGCAGGCGGCTCCAATGGAAACCGTGGCGTAAAGGTCGCGATCTCCCCGGCAGAAGGTGTGGCGGCGAAAATCATCGAGAACACGCGCGGCAATCCGGCGAGTCTCCTCCTCACTCGTCAGCGGAAGAACCACCACGATCTCGTCCCCACCCAACCGGCTGACAATGTCCGTGCCGCGCACAGCAGCCATGATGAGGCGGGACATTTCGACGAGAATCGCATCCCCGACCGGATGGCCGTAAGTATCGTTCAGAATCTTGAAGCAATCCAGATCCATGAGCAGCAAACCGGTTGGCAGACTGTGACGCTC
Source organism: uncultured bacterium (assembly GCA_903870275.1). Classification (GTDB taxonomy): domain Bacteria; phylum Verrucomicrobiota; class Verrucomicrobiia; order CAIQCK01; family CAIQCK01; genus CAIQCK01. The sequence goes on from CAIQCK010000035.1 coordinate 40,247, forward strand.
GCCGAGCTGCCATGCCCGGTTGAATTCCTCGTCGAAGCCGCGCCGGTTCAACAAACCGGTCAAGGGATCGCGTACGGCCATCCGGCCCACCTCTTCCAAAAGCTTGTCACGCTGGAGTTGCGCCTCTTTGCGCTCCGTGATGTCGGAAATCAGCCCGTCATAGGAAACAAACCGACCTTGTTCGTTGAACGTGGGCACAGAGACGTTTCGCACCCAGCGGATGGAGCCGCCTTTGTGGCGGATGCGATGTTCGACACTCCGGGTGGTGGCTTCTTTCAAAACCCCTTGGATCTGCGCCGCCACGGCCGCGCGATCCTCCTCAGCGATCATCTGGAACCATAAGTGCGAGTCGGACATAAAATCCGCCTCCGTGTAACCGGTGACCAGCTCCATGCCCGGATAGTAGTGTGTGCGCACCGGCCGTCCATCCTCCAGAAAAACAGTGAACATGAATCCGGGCATCGCCCGGACGACCCTTTCATAACGTTCCTGGCTTGCCGCCAGTTCACGCGCCATAATCTTCTGACGGGTAATGTTCTCCGCGATTTTCAGATAATGTTCGGGGATTTGCTGCGTGTTGCGAATGAGAGAAATCGTGGCGGCTTCCCAATAGATTTCGCCGTTCTTCTTGCGGTTGCAGAACTCACCCTCCCACTCCCGGCCCGCTTGCAGGTCTTTCCACAACCCTGCATATACCTCCGGGGGCATCTGTCCGGACTTCAGCATGTGGACATTACAGCCCACAACCTCCTCGCGGGAATAACCGGTTAACTGGCAAAAAGCCGGGTTAACGTATTCAACCGCGCCCCCCAGATCCGTGATGACAACAACGTTCAGGCTCTGCTCCACGGCTCGCAAGAGCACGTCGGTCAGGAGAGTGAATTGTGAATCACTCAAGGATTCGCCTCCACGAGCACGCCCAGATCCCCATGCTGCCAGACTTCAGCATGTCTGAGGCTGTGACGGAATTGACTTGTACCGCGGCACGGCATCGTAAACGCGAATGCCGCGAAAGTAGTCAATGGTTCCCGTAACGCGTGCAATCAGAATAATCCACCGGTAAAAAAAGAACTCCACCAGGCTCAGAGCCGACAGATAGAGGAACTCCGCCGGACTGAAGGCCTTTTGCTCGCGCTGGAAGGCCACGAGGGGCAGCAAAGATACCACCGACTGCACCAGGTTCATGAACACAAGCAAGCCGAACAAAAGCTTCAGATTGAAGATCCCGCTGAGAAATCCCGCGATAGTCACAGCCCACGCTCCGACTTCAAAGAACAGTCCGAGCACCTCGTAAAAAAAGAAATAGGGCATCGTCAGGAACGCGAAGTTTCCGAAACGGGGATTGAACAACATGTGCAGGAATTTCCGAGTAGTCTCGATCGTCACGCGGTGCCAGCGATTGCGCTGCCGGATCAACGCGCCGATGCTGGCCGGTGCTTCTGTCCAGCCCACGACATACGGCAGCATCATGATCCGGTAATCTTTTTCCGGATGTTCAGCAATATACTCATGCGCCCGAAAGGTCAGCTCACAATCTTCGCAACTGGCCTCGGTGTCATAACCGCCCAATTCAAACAGGATATCCCTGCGCCAGACACCGAAGCCGCCGGCGATGTTGGGCATGGCGTTCCACCGGTCCCATGCAATCCGGTTTCCGATGAAACTGCGGAGATACTCGAGATCCTGATACGCAACCAGCGGCGATCGGAGGAACGATTTTTTGACAACGCGTCCTTCCTTGATTTCAAACCCGTTCAACAGGCCAAAGTAGCTTCCCACACCGATGATTTTTTCCGGGGCTTTCTGGACATGCGCCATGACTTTCATCAACGCGTCCGGCTGCAAGATCGTATCCGCGTCAACCACACACACGTATTTATACCTGGCCAGATTCAGGCCGGCATTCACCGCCCCGGCCTTCTTCTTGCCGCCCTCCTCACTCAGCACCGTCACCTGCGGATGTTTCCTGGATTTGTAAAGTCCTTTGATCTTCCCGGCATTGAAATGATCCACGTAGGGATTGTGGACGGGTTCCAAATCCAGCTTCGCCTTCAGAATGTCCATCGTCCTGTCCGTCGAACAGTCGTCCACGACGATGATTTCAAATTCCGGATAATTCAGATTCAGAAGACATTGGAGACTGTCGGCGATCCAGGCTTCCTCGTTGCGCGCCGGGAGAATAATGCTCACCGGAATGGTGAAACTGGATGCAGCCAGGGCCACATAATCCTCCCCGGCCGCCTCCCTTTCCCGCTTGTAATTTACCAAGGCGCCAACCATGCCCAGAAATAAATAGTAAACCGCGAGCACCAGGTAGTAACCCAGAAAAAACAAGAACGCGGTTTCGAAGAAATAATGATTGAATGTTTCCATGGCCTACAACCCTCCCGATGTCTGGGGCTCCAAGCGCGCGGCCAGTTCCCGGTCCGTATCGGCAATGATTCCCAGTATTCGTTTCCTGGACTCAGATTGAAATTGGTCCAGCGTTTCTTTCAGGCCGAAATGAACTTTCGACCGGATCAGCTTGGCCAATATCCGCAACGCCCGCTCCTGCTCCCGGGGCTCACCGGACAAACACTGCGACAAAACCGTGACCACACTGTTGGAATCCACCAAGGCATTGACGTGCCATTCCTTTATCATCTGACTATCCGCATCCAGACACGTTTCGATCGTTGCCAGCACACCCTCCTTGTCGCCGATCACCACGTTCTTGATGCTTTCCTGAACCAGGGTCGAGCGCTCCACCGCCATAAGCGCCGCGAGCTGCGGAAGACACGCCGTGCCGCATATTCTAGACAAGCCTCTTACGGCTTGAAGCCGGACATACCACACATCGTCCCGCAAACACGCTCTCAGACACTTCAAAGCCGTTTCCCGGGATTCGCCATAGCCTGAACGCCCGAGACATTCACAAGCGGCCGCTCGCACGTCTGCGGACGGATCGCTCGAGTATTTTTCGAGAATCTGATGGGCGTTTTCGATTGGAAATTTGGACAGCAATTTCAACAACCAAAACGCGGCCGGCGTGTCGCAGTCCTGCAGCGCCTGGTAAACTTCGGGCAGACACTCCGGCGGAAAAGTCTCCAGCAGGGAAACAATCTTCTGGCCGCTAAACACACCGCGCTTGAGAACATCCAGCAGGATGCGCGCGGCTTCCGCACTGCGGACGCGCGCCAAGGCGAGCATGCCAAAATAAACAACGTCCTGGTCCTTGTCAGACAGGCTCTTTTCGAGAATTCCCAACGCCGAGGGCGTCTGGAGGGTGCCGATGCATTTCATCGCCTCAATCCGACGCCATTTGTTCCCCGGCTGACCTGCCAGCCGTTCTATCTCGGCCATTCTCGCAGACGAACTCAGATGGCGCTGCAGATGCGGCCACACTTCTTCGGGAATGATCGTCTCATGTTCATTCACCACCTCAATCCATTGCTCGGTGGTGGCTTGTTTGTCCAACTCGCTGAATCGTTGGTCGAGGGTGTGGGTGTCTTGCCCCTTCACATCTTGGAGCAAGTTCTTCAGCGAAGCCTCCCCCTCCAGGCGTCTTCGGCTGGCGGCGTTCACGGCAAAGGCCACCAGAAGACCGGCGGCTACCAGAACGAACACTACCGCTATGAGTATGAGGTTAAGGGTCCATGCGATGTCACTATAATAATTCGGGTTCATCAGAATCGCATTGACAATGCCAAGTCAACGCTCCTTTTTTTGAAACTCGGTTCCTCTTCCGAATACGAACATCCGACGCGAAGCTGCATGTTTTCCATCACCCGGAAACTGCATCCCGCGAAAGTAATAAAGCCCATTTGCTGGGCTGCATCGACGGTGATGCCATCGATGTCAAAAACGCGCTGTCCCACGACCGTGCCTGCATAGAGTTCAACACGGGGATTGAGAACAAAATTGGCTTTGACGGAGCCCCAAAAGGCATTGCCGCGCCGCTCGGTCTGCGACATATCGATATCGGCCACCACATAGTGCGGGCCGAAGTAATAAACAACGCCAGCCGGCGATTCGACATACACGTCGTTCGACCCATAGCTCATATACCTCGCCTTGGCCTTACCGTAAAAGTTCTCGAAGAGATAATACTGGTATTCCACCGTGGACTCGGCTCGATAAAGGTAATTAGCGCCCGATCTGCCGCCCGCCTCCACCTGAAGAATATTCTTGTCCAGTTTAAAGTAGGAGCCGGCGGTGTAAGTATAGCCATTGATGCCGTTGCGGTCATAATCCGCCATTTCCAGATAGGGAACCATATTGGTCATCGGGAAGGCGACATTCAACGTTGTCACATACCAGTCTCGCGCTTGGCCCCCCAAATCAATCCGGCTGTATTCCTCGCTCGTAGATACGTAGGTCTTCCCCGGCTCGCCGTAGAAATAAGGCGACCATGTTTGCACCTCCCGGTAGGTCTTCACATCGTCGGCTTTGCCGATGGAAGCCATTAAGAAGACGCTCATGATCCCTATTGTCCAGTTGGTTCGTTGCATAGCTCCTTCCTTTCGCGTATATTTTTCACCGGCAAGGAGCCATTGTCAACAGGAGAAATAGCATCAGGTGTTGCAGACCGCAGTCTGCGAATCAGGTCGTCCACAGTATCTTCAAGCCGCCACTTGTGTCTGTAGGCGGTCAGCTCGAAGAGTTTCGAAAGGTCGGGTTTGCGGCGGTAAGTCTCCACATTCCCGTCTCCGTAGGCCTCGCGGTAGGAAACGAACTCAATGGGCGACGAACTGCCCGCCCGTTCTCGCACCAGTTTGGCCAGCTCCAGGATGCTGATCTCGCGGTTGTTGCCCACGTTGATGATCTGGCCAAAACTGGCAGGGTTGTCCGCCAGCGAATCCACCAGGGCAATGGTGTCGCGCACATCGCAGAAACACCGGGTCTGCGAGCCGTCACCATGAACCCGAATGGGTTTGCCCGTCACCGCCCGCTCCACAAACCTCGGCACCACCATGCCGTAACGCCCTGTCTGCCGCGGACCCGCCGCGTTGAAAAACCGGCAGACCATGACCTCCATGCCAAAAGACCGGCCATAATTTTGCCCCAGCGTTTCGTTGACGATCTTACTGACGGAATAGTTCCATCGCTTGAGGGTCGTCGAGCCGACCGCAAGTTCCGCATCCTCGCGAAAACCCGAAAAGGGAATCAAATGCCCCGGGGCGGTCCTTGGCGCGTTGGCAAGCGACGTTTCTTTTTCACCGTTCTCTGTCACCACTCCCAGCGCCGCCTGGCCATACACTTCCGCGGTGGACGCAAGGATGATCTGTGGTTTCCAGCCTCCTGCGCTTGCGGCCCGCAAGACTCGTTCGCAACCGGCGATGTTCGTGGCAAGACACTTGATCGGCTCATCGAGGACCTTGTGCACGCCCACGACCGCCGCCATATGGTAAATCCGGTCCGCCCAACTGACTGCCTTATACAAGTCGTCCCAGATAACGATATCGGCTTTGGTAAATCGGAAATTCGGATTGTCCAGAAAAAGCTCCACGTTGCTTGTGGAGCCGGTGCTCAGATCGTCAACGGCATGAACCTTGTCACCCCGGTTCAAATGATACTCCACAATATGCGAGCCAATGAAACCTGCTCCGCCGGTTACCAGAATGTGAAGTCCTTTCGATGTCACGTGTCAACGTTGCATAGTCAGTCATGGTCGTCAAATTACTGATGCGTTTTTTTTGATTTCTTTTTATCGAGTTACCTGATGCGTTGGTCCCGGTCCTTTCTACAGACTCCGGTTTCTTCTGCGGCTCTGAAGCGCGGTGTCGAGTTACTACCACGTCCCGCGGCTGCTTATGCCGGTTGCGGATCGGGACTGCACTATGGCTGTAGCGGCAATCTATGGAGCTTGCCGGACTTCACTGGAAGAGGACGACGGCAAGAGGATGGCAAAGCGTTCCGCTGAGCCGTGTCCCGCCCAGGCAACAAACATAGCGGCTCGCCAAGGACGGCTCACCTTACCCGCCGCACAATCCTGGTGCAGGTCGAGTATTATCCCCGCGCGGGTTTAGAACCTGACAAACCGACCAAACCGCGTCCGTTGCTTCAATCTTCCAGCTCCGGTTCCTTGAGGGGTGGCGGCCCCCACCCAAAGAAGCGGCCCAGCCCCTTGCGCTGTTGGTGACTCAAACGGCGCGAAGCCCGCTGCCATGCCTGGCTGGGCTCCGCAGGCTGTCCTTCGGAATGATCCTTCTTGCTAAGGTGAAAGGCGAAATCCTCCAACGCCGTGCTCACGGCGCTTTCAGGCGCGGCGAGGGTCAGCGGTTGGCCCAGGTTGATGGCTTCGGTGGCCGCATCGCCGGCAAAGGGGATGACAACGTCCACGGGACGTTTGAGAGTGGTCTCAATATGATTCGAGTCCACCTGGTTTCGTTCATGAATCCGATTCATCACTATCCGAACGCGATGCGAGGAGTAGTTCATCAACTTAAAGGTTTCCAACGCGGCAAGCTGGTTCGCCAAGGAGGCGACGTCAGGCACCATGACCGACAGAATCTTGTCGGATTCTTCCAAGGCTGCCACCGTGCCTTCCTGAAGGTCATGAGGCATATCCAGTACCACGTAACGATAACGCGCGCGGAGCAGGGACAGGGTGTGGCGAATCCTTGCGCCGTCAAGCGGTTCCCGGCACTCCTGCACGCGCGGCGCCGGCAAGACAGACACGCCACTGGAGTGCTGTAGCAGCATGGTGTTCAATAAATGGTCGTCAATATCCTCCGCAGAAACCCGGCCCAGTTCCTCCCATGTGCGATTCGGAAGCAAGTTGAACATCAGCCTGGCTTGGCTGGAAGCCAAAACCAGGTCCACCAGAACCACATCTTCGTTCCACAATTGGGCCAGACTGACAGACAGATTCGTTGCCAGGGTGGTTACACCCGAGCCACCGCGCAGTGAATAGACAGCGAAAATTTTACTTTTCGCCGCTTGGACACCCGTCGGTTTCTTGCTGCGTCGCAGTTGCACTTTCACCCGCGCCAGCAATTCGGATGGCTCGTAAGGCTTCGACATGCAATCGTCGGCCCCAGCCTCGAACATCTCGGTCTTTTGCTCCCGGGATGTCGGCGCTGTAAAGGCCAGAATCGGCAAATGGACCGTTTCCGGATGGCGCCGCAAACTGCGGCAAACCTCGAAGCCGTTCAGTTCGTCCAATGCCGCATTCAGGATGACCATGTCAATGTTGCGCACCATGGATTCAATCTGCTTCAAGGCGCTTATTCCGCTGGTGGCCTCGACCACGTTGTATCCGCCTTGGGACAGCACATGCTTGGTCGCCTGCAAATCAGCCATCTGGGAATCAATGAGCATTATTTGAGACGTCATGTAACTTCCTCCCTGGAGTCTCTTTGAACGGTGTTCGTCATATTCGTCGGGCTCTCCTCATTCCTTGAGATTTGCATCTATGTCCATGAGGAGCTGTCGGTGCGCGGCGGTTTCGTCGGCCACTTTGGACAAAAGGACTTGGAATTCCTGCAGCGAGGTGCGGAAGGAATGGCGAATGTCCCTCTCAATCATCGAAGCCTCCATGCCGACGGCAAAGGTAACGATGTATCGCTTGACAACTTCGCCCTTCGTGATTTCCTCAATCTGCTGGGCGATCTCCCCGTTCATGAGGTTCACCACGTGTGCATTGTATTGTCCCATCGTCCACTTCGAAGGGTTCTCTTCGATGGACCCCATGATTTTTTTGAACACACCCGCATGTCCTCGCTCTTGGGCGCTCAACAAGAGCCATTGATCTTTGAATTCGGGGATCCGGTCCACACACAGCCCATAGTAGGCATCCAGCGCAAGTTCATTTTTGATAAAAGCCTCCGCCAGTTCCAAAAGCGCCTTCTTTTTATCTTCCATGGGTCATCATCCTCAACAGTAGAACAGTTAAGGCAGATCACCGCAAAAATCAAGGGGCGCACCCGCTTTCATGGACGGCCCGCGATGATCCGAAGTGACGCGACTGCGATTGTTCGAGCCGGTGGATGTGATCACACACCTTTTTTCCAGCAGCGACCGAGGATCGAGCGGTTAATTTCAAGCTCAACACTGCGCGTTTGGCAGCCAGCAAGAGTTCACCACTCCATAGCGTTCGCACGGTTTTCGTGATACGATATTGCATGAAGCTGTTAAAGAGACTGATTGGTTCCAAACAAGCCAAGGTGAACTGCGAACTGTCAGACGATCTCCGCGCCAGCGCGGAAAAAGGCGATGCAAGTTCCCAGAATGATTTGGGCAAGGCATTTTTCCTGGGCACCTTTGGCCTGACGAAGGATGAAGCCGAAGCGGTGAAATGGTATCGCAAAGCCGCTGAGCAGAATCACGCCGATGCTCAATACAATCTGGGCTGGCGCTACGCCGAGGGACGAGGTGTTCCGAAGGATGAGGCCGAAGCGGTGAAGTGGTTTTGCAAAGCAGCCGAGCAGAATCATGCCGATGCCCAAGCCCGTCTGAGCCAATGCTATTACAATGGCATTGGCGTGCCGAAGGATCTGTTCGAAGCCTATAAATGGGAGAGTCTCGCCAGAGTGAAGGGCAGGCATGGCCTCAGCGGACCAATTATTGACCAGATGGAAAAGCAACTGACCCCGGAGCAGTTCGCGCTAGTGCAGAGGCTTTGTCGAGCGTTTAAGCCGAGAGGCGGCCCTGACCCCCGGGGAATTTCGTGGGAAGGCAAAAACGATCGGCGGAAGGCTATTCCATGTGTTTAGTGGGTGAATTTGAAGGACAATTCACAATCCCGGCGATGTGGGCCAAGAGGAAATCGGAGAAGGCGAAGAAGCAGAGAGGATGATGGTCTCAGCGGATCAATTCTTGACCAGTCAGGCTATCGCTGATAGGCGGGCAAGTAGTGATATTGGACGCACAGCGCGAGCAGCGACATCGCCGTCGCGTAAACCGGCCCGCCTTCGCCCTCGCCGCCGGCCGTCGGCCAACTGCCGTCGCCCGTCTGGTGTTCGAGCAGCACCTTTTCCAGCTGCGGCTGCCACCAGGCCCAATCGTCGCCGCCGCGTTGATACATCGCCTGTGTCACGTAATAGATCGCGTAATAAAAATGCTCGCGGCCCCATTTCATCTCGTGCGTGCGCAACCATTCCGCGCCGCGCTTGACCTCCGGCACGTCGTATTGGCCGCACATCTGGAGCGACACCATGCCGCAACCCGTTCGCGCGTGGCCCGCGCCGCCGCCCGGCTGGTAGGCAAAACCGCCCTCGCGCGCCGCGCAGCGTTTCACAAAACCGACCGCGCTCTCGATCGCCTCGCCCGGAATTTTCACGCCGCAATCCCTCGCCGCGCGCAACGCCAGCAGTTGCCAGCCCGTCACCGAGATGTCCGCGTCATGCGACCGCGGCTCGTAGCGCCAGCCGCCGGTGTGCTGCGGCGACTTCGGCTCCGCCTGCGCCCGAAGGATCAGGTCGCACGCTTTCCGCAACGCAGCCATCACGCGCTCGTTCTTGCTCATGCCCGCCGCCTCCGCCAGCAGCAACGAACAAATGCCGTGGCCATACATCCGTCCGCCGCGGCCGAGGATCGAGCCGTCCTCCGACTGCTCGCTGATGATGTTCGCCAGCGCGCGCTCCACCCTCTCGCCGTCCGGCCCCGATCCCGGCACGTGGCCGCGCGCCAGAAACGCCATCGCCGACAGCCCGCTGACCGCCACGTTGTGATGGAACGATCCGTCGTCCTTTTGCTGCTTCCGCAAAAACTCAAACCCGCGCTCCACGGCGCGGTCCACGTCGTTGGACGCCGCCGGCTCCGCCGCAGTTCCGGCCGTTGCGAACAAAATCACCGCAGAGACGCAAAGGACACTGAGGACCGCAAAGCCTCCGCGCGCCTCCGCGCTCTCTGCGTCTCTGTGTTTCTTTTCAGACATTCTCATTTCCTACCGCCTCTCCATCGTCCAAACCACCGATTTCATCTTCGCGTTTCGCGCTCCGCGTTTCCCAATCACTTGCCCGCCGCCTTCGACAGCTTCTCGAAATACTTTTTGATCAACTGTTCGTATTCCGGCGGATACTTCTCGCTCATGCCGTGCATCAAGCCTTGTTGCAATTCGGCGGGTAGCTTGTCGAGGTTTATCAACTCGCCGCGCGGCCGCAGTTCCGCCGGCGTGCCTTTGGCGGCGGTGTTCCCTGTGCTGCCCATCTTGGAATCCAGACTCTGCGATTCCTGGCCGGGCGTTTGCTGCGCCGCCTGCGCCGCCGCTTGCTCCGCCGCCATCTGCTGCATCGCCGCGATCAACTCCTGCTGCTGCGCCTGCGCGCTTGTCTCCATCAAGGACTGCAACGCCTGCGCCGCTTCCGCCGCCGGCTGCTGGCCCGGCTGCGTCCGGCCTTTTTCAAATTCGCCCTTCGCCTGCTCCATCTTTCCGCCGGCATTCTCCAACGTCGCGGCCGCATGCGGCGGCGGCGCGGCGGGTTCCAGCCCAATCGGCACGATCGTCACGTTCGGGTGCTTCTCGCTGGCGTCGCCGGCAGCCCGCGCCAGTTGGTCGGCCAGTTTGTCCAGCGCCTGCTGCGCGCCGCGCGCGTCCTGCGCGGCCTGCGGCGTGTTGCCCGATTTTATTTGCTCGGCGGACCCGCGCATTTTTTCAGGAATCCTCTCTTTGGCCGCCTCGGGCGCGTCGGTCATCGCCTTCGCAACCTCCGGGGCCAGCTCGGCCAGCTTCGACTTCGTCTGGCCGAGTTCTTCGCCGACGCGCTGAAGTTCGCCGCTCATCTGGCGCTGGTCGCCTGCGAACTGGTCCATCTGTTGCGCCGGGCCGGCGCTCGTCTCTCCCAGCTTGCGCGCCAGTTCGGACTCCAGCCGCGACAGCGATTGCATCGCCTGCCCCGCTTTCGCCGTCTGCGCCGCCTCGCGCGCCCGCTCCGCGTTGGCACGCTTGTCCCTGCCGGCTTCGGCGCGCGCTTTTTGCGCCGCCTTCACCAAACTCTGGCCCTGGTCGCTGGACGACTTGGCCGTCTGCTCGATTTGCCTCCGCGCCGCCTCGTTGTCGCCGCGTTTCAACGCCTCGGCCGCGACACTCATCGCCTGCGCCTGCTTCTGGAAGTCGCCGGCCTGTGGCGGACTTTGTTGCGCGGCGCGCTGCGCCTGGCGGGCAATCTCCTCGGCGTGGCGCTGCGCGTCTTTCTGCCGCCAGTCACGTTCGGACCGCAACTGGTCGAGCTTGCCGGCCATTTCCTGCTCCTTGCGCGCCAGTTCGCCGACAGCCTGCGCGCCGGCTCTGAGTTTATCCAGCGCCTGTTGAAGCTGGTCGGCGCGGATGGAGGGCTCGCTTTCCAAATCCGATTTCATCTTCTGGCGCACGTCCGCCTGTTGCGCGGCGAGCGGCGACGCCGGTTGGTTGGCGGCGGCACGCTGCGCCACGTCATTTTGTTTGGCAGCGACGTCGCTGAGCTTCTTGAGCCAGTCGTAGCCCTGCGCCAACTGCTGCCGGTTCGGCAATTCCTTCTCCGCCTGCTGCAACTGCGACCGCGCCTGTTCCGCCTGCGCGACGGCGGACTGTTTCGCCGACGCCATGGCCTGCGCGGCCTGTTGCAACTGCTGCAACGCCGCCTGCTGGTGGTTCGCCGCGGTGGATTTGTCCGCCGATTGCAACGCGTTCGCAGCCTGCTGCATCGCGTTTTGCGCCGCAGCCATCGGCGGCGCGGCGGCGGGCGCGGCCTGCTGCGACGCGTGCGCCAACGCCTGCGCCTGCGCCGCAAGCGAGCGCTGCTCCGGCGCATGGGCTGCAAGCGACGCGGGCTGCGAGGCGTTCGTCGCGGCGAGCAGTTTCTCCTGCTGCTTTGCCAGCGCCTCCGCCTGCGCCGCCTGCGCGGCAAGTTGGTCGGCCTTCTTGGCGGTGGAAAGTTGCTGCGCGGTCTGCCGCAGTTTTTCCGCAGCCACGTGCTGCTGTTCGAGCGCCTTCGCCTGCTGGCCGTGCGCCAGCGCCTCCGTCGCAGCGGCCATCGGCTCGCGCTCGGTTTCGGCGACACGCAGCGCGGCATCGTGGAGATCGCGCATTTGCTCCGGCGTCGGCTGCTCGGGCGCGTGCGCCAGCAGGCTGCGCTCGACGGCGCGCGCGTCGGCGCGCAACTGCTCCTGCTCGGCGACGCGCTGCCGACGTTCTTCGGGCGCGGCGGCCGGCTGTTGCTGCGTCTGTTGCGCCAGCGCCTCCTGCCGTTGCGCCAGCCGCTCGACACGCTCGGCGGGCGACGGCTCGTGTTGTTGCAATTGCGCCCGCGCCATCTCGGCCGCCTGGAGGCGCGTTTTCAAAATCCGTTCCAGCGTCGCGCGCAGCGCGGCGATCTCCGCCTGCGCCTCGCGCGCCCGCTCGGTCGCCTGCGGCCGGTTGCCCGATTCGGCATGGGAGGCCGCCTCCTCCAACCGCGAAAGCGTCCGGCTCGTGTCGAACTGCCGGCGCGCGTCCTGAATCTCCCGCGCGGCCTCGGCATCCACCGGCGCGACGCGATCCGCCAGCGCGCCGAGACGCGCGCCGACGGGCGCAAACTCAGCGCGCACGTCGCGCTCGATGTCGGCAAGTTCACCGAGCCGCAGTCGCTGCCACGCGACCGCCTGATCGAGACCGTTGGCAACGGCGTCCTGCTGCGATTCGAGTTGATGCAATCCTCGCACCAGCAGTCGCAGATCGCGCTGACGTTCGAGAAGATTCAACTGGCCGCCGACCTGCCGCAGTTGGGAAGCGGCGGACTGCGCGGCGGTGCCAGTGGCAATCGCTTGCAAGCCGTCGCGCGCCAGCAGCAGGTCCTGGCCCCAGCGTGCATCGCCGGCGCGCAGCGTCAAGTGCGGCTCGGAGAGCCGGTCCACGCGGGCGATGAGATCGCCGACGCGCTCGCGAAGCTGGTCAGCGGGCGATTGTGCGGCGGCGAGCAACCGCTGGCTGAGTTCCAACCGGCCGCGCTCGAACTGGCCACGCGCGGCGTCGGCGGCCTCCGCGGAAGTCGCTTCGGCTTTCGCGAGGTCTTCACGAGTCTTGCGAAGCGTGTCGGTGAGGGGATCGAGCGATTCGCGGTTGCGCCATCCGTGTCCGCCGCCGGCGTTGTTGAGCCATTGCTGAAGGCTTTCGATTTTCGGCTGGGCAATGCCCGTGAGCCGCTCGCGCGCCGCGCGCAACAAGTCGGCGTTCTGCGGCAGAGGCGCGCCGGCGGCGCCAAGGCCGGCGGCGAGCAGTTGTGTCGCGGAGACGACGGCGGCCTGGTCGCTGGCGTCGGCGTTGCGTTTGCGCCGCCACTGGCGCGCGGCGCCGAACACATTATCCAGCACGCGCTGCTCTGCGCGGTCAATCTTGCGGGCGAGTTGCGAGAGAACCCCGGTTTCGCGCGCGTCGTAGAGCCGGGTGAAACCCTGGCCGAGTTGCGCCGCGATTTTGTCGGCGGCGGCGGTGGCGTCGGCGAGCCGGGCCAGCGCCGGAGCGACGGCGGCAGGTTGCGCAGCGTCGCGGTCGAGCGCAGCGGCGGCGGGCAGGGCGATGGCAAGCTGGTCGTCGAATTGTTCGAGCAGGTTGGCGACGTTTTCCCAGTCGCGCAACGTCTGCGGCGTGCGAGGCTGCGCGGCGCACACCCCGACGATGACCTGCGCGGCGGCGCCGGCTTCGCGCGCCGCGTCGAGATCGCGGCGGAGCGCGTTGGCGCGCGCGGTGAGGTCGGCGTTCCACTGCGGAGCGCGGCCGAAGTCGCCGCGCAATTGCTCGATGCCGCGACGCGCATCGGCAGCCGACTGGCTGGCCCGCGCGAGCGCCTCGCGGAGTTTGCGCAGTTCGGCGAAATTCTTGCTCCGCAACGACAGATCCGCCAGTTCGCTGATGCGCACCTTCCGCTCCTCGCTGCGGGCGGTCTGGTGATCGGGCGAATTGTCCTCGACCTCGATGTGGAACGCGATCTCGTCGCCGGCTTTGTAGCCGGCGTGGGCGAGGTCGAACGTCGCCACGCCGTTCACCGGCATCTGGTCGCGTTTGTTATTGTGAACGAGATAGGCCGAGGCGATGCCGTAGTCGTCGGTCGCGGCGAACTTCAGTTCGAGCGGCTCCGGCCGGCCGATCTCGACGTCCTGGTCGGGATCGAGCAGCTTCACCGTCGGCGGCTGGTCGGCCAGCGCTTTGATCTGGTAGCTGACCGCGTCGGCGTTTTTGAAACCGACCGCGTCCGTGATGCGCAGCTTGAACTCGGCGTCGTGGTCCACCGTGAGTTCGGCGGTGACGTTGCGGTCGCCGGTGATCGGCACCGGTTTCAGCGGCGAGCCGTTCGCCTCCAGCCACGCGCCGGAGAGCGGCTGCGACGCGGTGGCGACCACCGTGACGCGCGTGCCGCGCAACGCGGCGATGTCGGCGGTCTCGGCGGTGACGGTCTTGGGCGGCAGCGCCGTGTAGTCGGGGAAATGATAGGTGAGCGTGAACCGTTCGAGCCGCGGGCCGCGTTGCGCCACGATGCGGAACCGCTGTGATTCGGCGTCGCCGGCGCGGATGAAATAGACGGCGTTGGACCTGACGGCGGGCAGCGGAATCTCGAACTGCTGGAGCGCGACGGGCGCGCCCGGCTTCGGCGGCACGGATGGCGGGGGCGCGGCGGTGGCGAGCGTTTCGAGCCGCATCATGGGCTGGCCGTCGCCGGCGAAAAACGCGGCGGCCTTGCCGATGCGGCGGTTGAAAACGCTGACGCGGACGGTGACGCTGCCGCCGGTTTCGATGGTGGCGTCGCCGGGTTTCACCAGCAGCTTCACCGAGCTGGCGCGCGGCAGCGCGGCGAGAGGATTGGCGAACCGTTTCGCCAGCAGCAGGAAATGCTCCGTCGCCGCGATGGCATACACGCCCAGGCCCAACGCCAGCGCGGCGGCGACGACGGCGCTCACGGTGGCGCGCGTCGGCGAGATGATGCTGGCGAAATCGAGGCTGCCGCTGCGGCGGGCGAGGTCGTTCACCAGCGCCGCGATGAGTTGCGGCGACCCTTTGATCGCGTCGGGATCGCGGCTGGCCTCCAATTGCACCGCCGTCGCCAGCCCCTCGTTGAGTTGGGGGAACGCGGCCTCGACATTGAACGCCACCTCGATGTCGCCCCAGCGTTTGCGCAGCGAGAGCAGGATGAAGCGGACGAAGCCGGCGAGCGTCGCGGCCCAGACCGTCACCGTCAGCGCGACGCGCGCGGCCAGCGGCAGGAACAGCCAGCGGTCGAGCAGGAACGTCAGCGCCAGCAGGCCAAGGAACAACCCCGCCGTTTGCGCGAGGCCCTCGGCGAGCGTCAACCGTTGCGCACGGCGTTTGTAGCGCTCCACTTGCGCGTGCAGACTGTCAGGAACCAGCGACATTGTCTGCGAATGCTAACACCGGCGATGGCCAAGTGGTAGCGGAGTTTTTTTCAGGGAATGAAACTCCGTGTCTGGGAAGATGGCTACGGCATGCGCCACGACCCGCACCCGATCAACGACTGGCCCGCCCGCTGCGCCGAATGGATGAAGAGCATGGGATTCCTTGATGGAAAGTAGACAGGCGCCACTTTCGAATTAGGGAAACAGCCGCCACATTGAGCGGAGGCAACCGTGGCGAAAAATCTCCGTGACCCGTTGGCTACCCAGCGATACTCTCGCTTCATGCCTGAGCAGATTCCGCAAACGTTCGAGGAGGCGTTTAAGCGCATCCAACAACTCGCCGCAGATTTCAAAGCCAACGAGCAGCGTTACCTCGCCAGCGATTACCAAGAGGCGGAAGTCCGCAAGGATTTCATTGACAAGTTTTGGACAGCCCTCGGCTGGGACGTGAACCACGACTTCCAGACGAACCCCTACGAGCAGGAGGTGAAGGTCGAGCGCAGCGTCAGCATCGCCGCCAGTCAGAGGCGAGCGGATTACGCCTTCTACCTGAAGCCGAACTTCCGCGACGTGCGCTTTTACGTCGAGGCCAAGAAGCCTTCCGTGGGACTCGCCACCACGGAACACTATTTCCAAGTCGTCCGCTACGGATGGAGCAGCAAGACGCCGCTCGCTGTCATTCAGGATTTCCAGCAGTTCCACGTCCTCGATTGCCGCTACAAGCCCAAAGTGGAAACCATCCTTGACCGCGCCGTCGCCACCTATCACTACAGCGATTACGCAAACCCGGAGAAGTTCAAACAAATCTATTGGCTGTTCTCGCGCGAAGCCGTTGCGGGCGGTTCGCTGGAGAAGCGTGCCGCCGAACTGCCCAAGCTTCGCGGCAAAGGCGCACAACGGTCCAGCAACGCCGCTGCGAAACCCGTGGATGAAGATTTTCTGGAGACTCTGGACGAACACCGCACCGATCTGGCGCGAGCCTTCAAGAGCAAGAACCCGCGGCTCGACAGCGAGACGCTGACCGAACTCGCCCAGCGCACACTCGACCGCCTCGTCTTCCTTCGCTTCCTCGAAGACAAAGGCATTGAGGCCCAGCGGCTGGTGGAGAGGTTCGGAGCCAAGGGCATGGCTTGGGAAGACTTCGTTGCCGTTTCGCGCCGGCTCGACGGCATCTACAACGGCATCGTCTTCAAAGATCACGCGATTCTGGACAAGCCCGGTTTCCGCGTGGATGAGGACATTTTCAAAGGCATCTGCGGACGGCTGACGGAGGCCACGACACCCTACGACTTCAATTTCATCCCCATCCACATCCTCGGCTCGATCTACGAACGCTTTCTCGGCAAGGTCATCGTGGCCACCGACAAGCGCGTTCGCGTAGAGGAGAAGCCCGAAGTACGCAAGGCGGGCGGGGTTTATTACACGCCGGAGTACATCGTCCGCTACATCGTTGAAAACACCGTGGGCAAACTCATTGCCGGCAAGAAACCGGAGCAAATCGCCGAGATGCGCTTCGCCGACATCGCCTGCGGCAGCGGCAGTTTCCTGCTCGGCGTCTTCGACCTGCTCCTGCAACACCACGGCATCTACTACAACAATCTTTCAGATACCGAGCGCACCCGCGCCGTCAAACGCGGCGACTGCATCGAGCACGATGGCTGTCTCTACACCTCCCTTCGCAAGAAACGCGAAATCCTCGTCAACAACATCTACGGCGTGGACATTGACGCGCAGGCCGTCGAGGTCTGCCAGCTCTCGCTGTACCTGAAGCTGCTCAAGGACGAAACCACCGTCAGTGCCCACCAATATCTGATGGACTTCGAGCATGTCGCGCAGATGAAGAAGCTCCTACCCGACCTGAGCAAGAACATCGTTTGTGGCAACTCGCTCATTGGTCGGGACTTTTCCGAAGGCCAGCTTTTCGCCAGCGCCGAGGAGCGCAGGCTCAACCCGATGAATTTCGAGGACGCCTTCCCGCACATCTTCCCGCGCCAACCCGGCATGGTCCGCGAAAGCGAGGCGGCTTACGAAGTCGGACGCACCATCAGCCGCGAGGGCGGCCGCCGCGTTTATCCAAGCATCGAAAAGGAAACTCACGGCTTTGATGCCGTTGTTGGCAATCCGCCGTATGTGCGGCCGCATAATCTCACTGAGACAAACAAGCGATACTTTTGGAAACACTACAAGACTTTCACACACAAGTCGGATCTTTACTGCTGCTTCATAGAGCAAGCAACGCGATTGCTGAAACAGGGCGGTTTTTTCAGTTACATTGTCTCTCACGGATGGCTTCGCCTGAACAGCTTCCAAGAAGTGCGCAAGCTGTTCCTTGAAAACCACCGCATTCTTCAACTAGTCGAATTGCCGGAGAAAGTCTTTGCTGATGCTCAGGTCGCCACAGGCATATTCGTTGTGCAAAAGGAAGCGAGTTGCGAGCGGTCGTCAACGAATATCGAAATCATCGAAGGCAAACTTGCCGAGTCTGGCCCAACCTTCGTGATGAAGCGGCGGATTCCGCAAGCGACGTTCCACTCAACATTTCAGAACGTTTTTGATCTCAGCATTTCGCCGGAAACTGAACGGATAAAAGAGAAAATGCGCGTCGGCCCCACTATTGGCAGCCTTTTCCGAGTTTGCTTCGGTCTGAAAACCGGCGACGACGCAAAATTTTTACACCGCACGAAAGGGCTTCACCGGGAAGACAGGCCTTTGCTTCGCGGCGATGACGTGAAGCGATACACCTACGAACACAAAGGCGAGTATGTGTGGTATGTCCCGCAAAAGATGCGTGCGCACCGTTCAACGGCTCGTCCGGGTGAATGCGAACGGTTTGAGCAACCGAAAGTTCTGGTCAAAGATACGACTGCCGATTTCGCAGGAACGTATGATGGCAACAGCTTCTATGTGAAAGATGTGCTGATCGTGATTCCTCACGAAGGCTGCGAAGCGGCTTTTGATCTTCGCTACGTTACCGGCGTCGTGAACTCGCAAGCTCTTCGCTTTTATTACCGCACCACGTTCAAGACAATTCATGTTCAATGCGAGGAACTGAGCAGCCTCCCTCTGCCCGCGCTCGATTTGAAACAAGCCGAGCACAAAGCAAGACACGACGCAATCGCGAAGCTGGTGGAGCAAATGGTGGAAGCGAAGACTGCGTTATCAAAGGCGCAGACGGACAAGGATCGGAACTACTACGAGGCGAAGTGTGCGGCGCTGGATCGGCAGATTGACGCGCTGGTGTATGAACTTTACGGCCTGACGGAAAAAGAAATCGAGATTGTGAAAGGCGCATAGCAATTTGCCGCCCTCACCGAAACGTTTCGGTTAAGGCGCGTTGGGGTAAATCACCCGCCGCAGGCGCTCAACAACTGCGCGCTTTATTTCCTCAATGGCTTTCCTCACATCGTCGGGACGCAAATTCACTCCCCGGCTGGCATCCTCGATGAAATGCGTCTTGAATCCCATGGCCGTCGCATCCAGCGCCGTGAACTTCACGCAGTAAACAGGTCGAAGCAACGGACTGGAAAGTCCGTTCTACGACTTGGCGCGCGAAACCGTGGAACGGAATTCCAAGTGCGTTTTCCCAATCCAACCCCAAACTGAAACGCGCCCCCGGCTGAAAATAATAGCAAATTTCTCTTGACATGATAGAGAAAACGCCTTACCCTGTGCCCGACGATGGAAGACAGTGCTCAGTGGTCAGAGGTCAGAAGGCAGAAGGAAGAAAGGAGAAGGCGAAAGGCGGAAAGCTGATGGGAGATAGGAGATGGCAGATGTGAGAAGGCGGTGCGGAAGGCAGAAGAGGCCGAAGCGCTGCGCGGAAATGCGCAGACAATCCGGTTCGATCCGACTGAATCCGGCTTGGGAACAATCCACGAATGGCACGGATTACACGGATTGTGCGAGCGGGGTTATCGGGTTCCATCCGACCCAATCCGACCCAATCCGACCCGATCCGACCCAAGCCGGCCGAATCCGACTTGGGAACAATCCACGGATGGCGAGAATTACACGGATTGTGCGAGCGGGGGTTATCGGGTTCCATCCGACTCAATCCGACCCAATCCGACCCAAGCCGGGTAAATCCGACCGTATGAAATCCATTATAGAGACCTCTGCAAAAGTCGTTGGCCAAACTGTAGCGGCGGTCTATGACCGCCGAATCGTTTGGATTTTGCGATCTTTCGGCGGTCATAGACCGCCGCTACAGGGCTTTTGCAAAGGTCTCATTATAGAGTGCAATTGCACGATGATTGAAGCGGCAAGGTGGATCGCGACCTCCGGGCGCGAGGGCCGCAGGCAAGAGAAAGACGCGCGCTTGAATAACGAGACGCTTGCCTCAAGCACCATGCTATCGCTTCTCAACGGCTATCGCGCCCGGAGGTCGCGATCCACCTCGCGTTCCACCTCGTTGCCCGGCTGCTTCAGGAGGTTTGCGGAAAGACGAATCGCCGCGCTGGATGAACGATTCCGCCTCCTCACCACGTCATACATGGCCGGCGTCGGCGGCTACAGACTTTCAGCATCTCTTGCGGCATGTCCGCATGATTTCGCACCCGGAACTCCGTGTCCAAATCCCGTTGCCGGAAACAGTTCTGCCGGCGCGAAGGACGTTGCAAAAACGAAGCCAAATGTTGGCCGCGTCCAAGACTGGAAAGCATCGTTTTTCAGCGGGAATACAAACATCTCGATCCGTCCTGGGGTCGGGTGTGAGAACACATTTTTGCGAAACGAACCCAAATAGAGAAAAACGCGATTCTGTTGCAAAAGACTGCAAACGAGCAGGTTATTTGAAGACGACATGGCGAAAGTTGACCGCGCCCGGAGCAAAACGAAGCCAAATGCGGCGGTTCAACCCCGAAACCGAAAATCTCTGCAAAAGCCATTGGCCGCAATGAAGCGGCGGGCATCCGCTGGGCGCATGGCTGCCGCTGGCGAAACTTTTTCGGCAATGGCATAGTTGAATCGAGTGCCAAGCCGAGTCGGACAACACAACGAAGGGACAAAAATGAAAACCAGCCTGAAGACGGTTCTCACCATGGCGGCGCTGGCCGGCGCGCTGACTTTCCCGTTGGCGACGCTGCAGGCCGCCCAAGCGCCCGCCGCGCCCGGTCAAGCGCAAGTCAAAGGCGAACATCACCCGATGATTCGCGCCGCCATCCGATCGCTGGAGCGAGCCAAGGAAGAAATGAAATCGGCGGCGCACGACTACGGCGGCCACCGCGTCGAGGCCATCGAAGCCTGTGATCACGCGATCGCGCAATTGAGAAAGGCGCTGGAGTTCGACAAGAAGTAGATCGCGGTCCGGAGGCGCCAATGCATACGGCGGGTCTTTGACATCGCGCGGCGACCGCAGCGCGTGAGCGTTTTTTTGCGTTTAGAGGTTGAAGTTTTTCCGTTTTGCGGCACTTTCAGATTGCTTTTGCCGGCCAATCGGCTAGAAACCGCCGCCAACTTGCGGCCTGGCCGGCCGCATCGGACAGCAGCGAGAAAAAGGAGTACATCAATATGCTCGGATGTGATTTGGGAACATTGTTCAAGGTGACGGTGGCGGGCGGCTCGTATCAGGAAGGGCTGACGACGCATTTGCAGGGAGTGCCGCCGGGTTATCTGATCACGGAAGAGGAAATCTACCGCGATCTGTTGCTGCGCAAGCCGGGCCAGGGCGAGCTGAGTTCGCCGCGGCGCGAGCCGGACGTGCCGATCATCTACAGCGGCGTGAACTGCGCCGACACGATGCCCGGTTTCCACAACGAGGCTTACACCAACGGCACGCCGATGGTGATCCTCATCCCGAACCTCGACCGCCACTTCGAGCACATCGAGGCGTATCGCGTGACCAACCGCACGCCGCGGCCCGGCCACGCCTCCTACGCCTCCTACATGAAATACGGCCAGTGCGACGACTCCATCGGCGCGGGATTTTTCAGCGGGCGCTACACCTCCACCATCGTCGCGGCCGGCGCGGTCGCCAAACGCATCCTCAAGGAAGTCGGCATCGAAGTGACCGGCTACGTGAAGGAAGCCGCCGGCATTCGCATGCCCGACATGCCGTTGGAGGAAATCCGGACGAAGGTCGCCGCTTACAAGGAATTTCGCCGACGCCACGACCCGGTGTATGCCGCGCTATTCACGTCCGGCAAAATCAATCCGAAGATGCGCTTCCTTGAGAAGATGGCGGTGCTGGCGGAGTTCGAGAAGGAAGTGCCGGATCTGCCAAAGAAGATGAAGATCGGCCACGTGGATGAGGAGGCCATCGAGAAGGAACTCGGCATTCACCCGAAGCTCAACTGCCCGCACCTCGAAACCGCCAAGGCGATGTTTGAGCGCATCATCGAGGTCACCAAGCAGGGCGACTCCACCGGCGGCGTGGTGGAGATCGTGGCGACGGGCGTGCCCGCCGGCATGGGCGAGCCGGTGTTCCGCAAACTCGAAGGCGAGATGGGCCGCATGATGAGCATCGGCACCATCAAGGCCGTCGAAAGCGGCGCCGGCTACGCGGTGAAGGACATGACCGGCTCGCAGGACAACGACCAGATGGAAATCGTGAACGGCAAGGTCGTCTTCCGCTCCAACAACGCCGGCGGCATCACCGGCGGCCTCACGACCGGCCAGCCGATCGTCTGCCGCCTCGTGGTCAAGCCCACGCCCACGATCGCCAAGCCACAGCATACGATTGACAAGGTGTCGCTGGAGAACGCCGAGCTGTCGGCGGTGACCCGGCGCGATCCGACGATTGCCCCGCGCGTCTGGCCGGTGGCGGAGGCGTTCATGGCCTGCATTCTGCTCGACCACTACATGCAGCACGTGGCCTTCCAATCGCTGGCGAAAAAATAGCGGACTGGCTTTTTCCTGGTAGCCCGCCACTCCATGGCGGGCTATGACGCGTCCACCGACTTACGTCGGCGGCCACAATCTGCAGGCGTCTCTCGTAGCGTGTGAAATGTCCGGCTTAGCTCTGCAAATACTGCATGGGAAATTTCCACGGCGCGCGGTATTCGGGCACGGCCAGCCGCGCGGCTTCGGGGTCGCCGACGATCTTCAGGGTGTCGGGATTGAACTTGATGCTGCGGCCGAGTTTCAACGACAGCAGGCTCAGCACGACTGCCACGTCGAGGCGGGAGTGATACTCCACGTTGCAGCTCGGCTGCTGGCGCGACTTGATGCAGTCCACCCACTCGATCTCGTGGCCGGGCGACGGCGGAATCTTGTTCTCGATCGGCTTGAGTTCGCCGCAATTGAACAACAGCCGCGCCGAATAGTCCTTGGCCCGCTTGCGCGCGAGCACTTCCGGTTTGACGAGGTCGTCCATCGCCTTGCCTTCTGGCACGATCCGATGCTCGCCGTAGTTGGCCCACATCGTCCCGTTGACGCCGTGGAAGTAAATACCGAGCCGGCGCTGCGGCACGGGCACTCCGTGGAGGTCGAAGCCGTAGCTGTTGGTCAACGACGTCATCCACGTCATCGTGGTCTTCGGGTAGCGCCAGAGGATCTCGTGGTGATCGTAGGCGTCGCCGTCGTCATCAATAATATACCGCCCGCCGACGGAGGTGACCTCGGTCGGATACTTCAGGTCCAGCGCCCAGATCGGCAGGTCAATGATGTGCGCCGCCATGTTGGGCGTCCAGCCGCCGCTGTAATTAAACCACGAGCCGTGATGATACGAGCCGGTGAAGAGGATGGAGTTGAACGGAATCAACGCCGCGGGTCCGCACCACAAATCCCAGTCGAGCCCCTCCGGCACTTTCGTGTCCGGGGGCTGGTGGCCGACGCCCTGCTCGCCCTGATTCATGACATTGAAGGTGCGCGCGACACCGACCTTGCCAAGGTATCCGGCCTGGATCATCTCGACGACGCGGCGGTAGTTTTCGCTGGCGTGAATCTGCGTGCCGATCTGGACGATGCGGTTGTGTTTCTTGATGGCGTTCTTGACCGCGAGGCTTTCCCCGAGGTGGAGCGTCATCGGCTTTTGCTGGTAGATGTCCTTGCCGGCCTCGCAGGCCATGATGCAAATCAGCGTGTGCCAGTGCGGCGGCGTGGCGTTGATGACGGCATCCACTTCCTTCGTGGCGAGCACCTCGCGAAAATCCGCGTAGGGCTTGCAGGTCGGTTTGTATTCTTCGCAGACGGAGTCGCGCCGCTGCTTGGCCACGTCGCACGCGCCGACCACGACAACATCGGGATGCTTGGAGACGTTCTTGAGGTTGCCGCGGCCCATGCCGTTGCAGCCGATGAGGGCGACCTGGATTTTGCTGTTGGCGCCCGGCTGGCCTTCCGCGCCAAACGCGCCCGAAGGCAGGATGTTGGGCGCGACAAGGCCGACCGCGCCGAGTTGCGCGGTTTTGCCAAGGAAGTCGCGGCGTGAAAGTTTGCTGGAATCGTTCATGAGGGTCGTCTCCGGTTTCGAGTTGGCTGTCGTGGGCGGTTGCATGGGCCAGATTTCCGGTGCGCAGTTTACCGCGACGGCGCCGCCATGCCTAGTTGAAAAGCTCTGAACGCATCCGGCCCAATCGCGCGGCGGCCGGCGGCGCAGCCGCGCGGACGCGGACCGGTACTTTCATTTTTTCAGATGCTGGTCGAAGAACGCCGCGACTTTTTTATACAACGTCTCCACGTCAGGTTCGGCGCGCGGCCGGCCGAACGGCGCGATCATGCCATGGCCGCCGCCATGCACACGGACGAACTCGACGGACACTCCGGCCTTGCGCAGCGCCGCCTCCATCCGCTCGGATTGTGCGATGGGAACCACGTCGTCCTTGTCGCCATGCACGAGGAGGAACGGCGGGCATTGCGGCGTGACGTGCAGAAGCGGGCTGGCCTGGCGCCAGGCATCGGCCTTGGCCATGATCGTACCGCCGCAGAGTTTCGTGCAGAGTTTGCGGATCAGATCGTTGCCCGTCCGGTCATCAGTGAAATCGAATGCTCCACAATAACTTGCCACCGCCTGCACGCGGCTGCTGATGCCGTCATAGCCACCGTTGCCCTCCAATTGCTTCGCTTCGCCGAGCACGCCGACGCACGACGCCAGATGAGCGCCGGCGCTCATGCCCCACACGCCAATGCGGTCGGGGTCCACGTGGTATTTCGCGGCGTTGGCGCGCAGCCAGCGCACGGCGAGCTTGCAGTCCTCGATTTGCGCGGGCCACTTCGCCTCACCGCTCAGCCGATACTCGACGCTCGCGGTGAAGTAACCGAACAGCGCGAGCGCCGCCGCGCCGTTCTGTTTGTGCGTGCCCTCCTGCCAGCCGCCGCCGTGAATCCAAATGACGGCGGGCATCGGCGTCTTCGGCGGAAGTTTGGGCCGCGCGATTTCCGCGTGCAGCGTTCGCCCGCCGCCCCTGCCCATCTCGACGTCATGAACAATGTCCACCTGCGCCGCGAGTTGAGCCAGACCGTGTGGCTGGCCGAATATCAAGGCCAGTCCCAACACGACGCCCAGCAAAACAAGAACGATCAAGGGACGGAGAATACGCGTCATGGTTGTTGAAGACCTCGTCCTCTGGATACCGCCGCACCGGCAAAAAGTTACATGCGTCTTTGGCGGATGCCGCGCCTACTTTTTCAACTGCTTGTCGAAGAACGCAATGACGGCGTCGCGAATCGCCTGTTGGTCCGGCTCGGCGGGCGGGGCGTCTTTCGGCGCCCTCATGCCATGGCCGCCGCCCTTGACGCGGATGAACTCCACCGGCACACCGGCTTTTTTCAGCGCGGCTTCGAGATGCTCCGACTGGGCGAACGGCACGGTTGTGTCCGCGTCGCCGTGGACGATCAGGAACGGTGGGTCGCCGGCGGCGGCGTAGATGACGGGACTGCCATTCTTCCACAATTCCGGTTTCTCCTTGAAAGGCGCGCCGAACAAACCGAGCGACGCTTTCGCGTCGTTGCCTTCCTTCGCGCCCTGAATACCCGCGCTGCCCGCGGTGAAATCGGCCGGCCCGCAAAAATCCACCACCGCCTGCACGCGGCTGCTGACGCCCTCGCAGCCGCCGCGGCCCTCAAACTCCGGCTTGTTCATCGTGCCGAGGCACGCGACCAGATGGCCGCCCGCGCTCGAACCCCAGCAGCCGATGCGGTTCGGGTCCACGTTGTATTTCGCGGCGTTGGCGCGGAGCCAGCGGACGCCGAGCTTGCAATCCTGGATTTGCGCGGGCCACGTCGCCTCGCCGCTGAGGCGGTATTCGATGCTTGCGGTGAAGTAACCCTTCGCGGCCAGCCAGATCGCGCCGTTGCCTTTGTGCGAGCCGCCGCTCCAGCCGCCGCCGTGAATCCACAACACGGCCGGCATTGGTGTCGCGGGCGGGTCCTTCGGCCGCGCGATCTCCGCGTGCAGCACGCGGTCGCCGCCTTTGCCGATCTCGACATCGTGAATCACCTCGACGCCGGACGGGACCTGGAATTTCGGCGGGCCGGCGGGCGACCGCGTTTCGGCGGCGAAACAGAACGCGGCGGACATCAGGAAGGCAAGAGCGAGACGGAAGGATTTCATGGCTTGCAGACTGCCACGACGCGGCGAACATGCCAACCGCGATTTTCAGTGGAATCGCTGGAACAAATCCGAGTGGGCCATCGCCTGCACAAGCTTGGCGCCGAGCAGGACGCCGGCGGCCAGCAGGAACGCCCCCGACACGCGCGTCAGCACGTGCAGCGTGCGCGGCGAAACGCGGTGATGGCCGCGCGACGTGGCCCACGACAGCGTCAAAAACCATAGCGTCCCGCCGCTGATCATGCCGCCGACCATCGCGAGTTTGCTAAGGCCGCGGGACACCACCCACCCGTGCTCGAACAACACCGCGGCCAGCATGCCCCACACCAGGAGAATGAACGGATTGCCGAACGTCATGCCGAAGCCAAGCCAGTAGCCGCGGTGCAAATGCAGCTTCTCCTCCAGTTGTTGCTCCATCCGCAACGCCGCGCTGTCGCCAAACTGTTTCTGCATCAGCAGGTACTTGAAACCCAGCACGGTCACGACCAGAAAACTCACCAGCACCATCACCGCGTGCACCGTCGGCAGCGCCAGCACCGATTGAAAACCGGCCAGCGCCAGCCCGCAGTAGATCGCCTCCGCCGTCACCGCGCCCACCCCGATCAGAAACGGCCGCAGGAACCCACGCGAGAGAGCCTCGTTCATGACGGTGACGTTCACCGGTCCGACGGGGATCGAGACCAGATAGCCGCTGACGAGACCGGCCAGCCCAGGCGTAATAAAATCGGTGGCGGGTATCACGACGTTTCGGATTCGTCCTCTTCGTTTTCGATTTCTTTCCGCAGCCGTTTGGAAACCCACGGCCGCACCATGCCATAAATCAGGTAACACACGAACAGCGCCGCCAGCGTCACCTGCGGCCACTGCAAGGCGAGGAACAGCACCACCAGCGCCGCGACGAATGTCGCCAGCGACTTGCGCATCGTCCAGTCCACGTGCTTGAAGGTCGGGTATTTCACCGTGCTGACCATCATCACCGACAGCAACAGCATCACCACCGGCAACGCGTAGCGCCACGGCCCCAGCGGATGCTCCGGCGTGCCGATCGGGGCGATGATGCCCCTCTCTTGCAACCAGATCATGAACATCGTCACGCTCACAACCATCGCCGCCGCCGACGGAATCGGGAAGCCGACAAACTCGTTCGAGGAGGCGCCGCGCATCGAGAGGATGTTGAACCGCGCCAGCCGCAGCGCGCCGCAAGCCAGATACACCGCCGCCACCATCCAGCCGGTGCGCGGAAATTCGTCGAGCACGATCCGATACACCATGAACGCCGGCGCCACGCCGAAACTCACCAAGTCCGCCAGCGAATCGAACTCGCGTCCGAACGCCGACTCCTTGCCGCCGAACCTGGCGACGCGGCCGTCGAGGAAATCGCATGCAAACGCGCCGAGGATCAGCCAGAGCGAGTTGTAAAGGAAGCGGAGGTCGGGATGGGCCTGGTATTTGAAAATCCACGTCAGGGCGAAGAAGCCGCACAATAGGTTGCCCGCCGTGAACAGGTTCGGCAGGAAGTAAATCTTGCCGAAATCCGGGCTTTCCACGTTCATGCCCGGCGGTTTGTCATTTCCGGTAGCCAAGGATGCTCGATCCTCCTTTCACTCGGTCACCAATTTTTACGCTCACCTCGCAACCCGCCGGCAGATAAATCTCCGCGCGCGAACCGTAGCGGATCATCCCAATCCGCTCGCCGCGGGCGACGCGCGTGCCGGGCTGTGTCCACATGCAAATCCGCCGCGCGATGGCACCGGCGATCAGACGGACGGTGACGCGAAATTCGCCGTCCTGCAAGCCGAGAATCTGGTGCTCGTTCTGAAGTCCCGACGCCGCGCGCATCGCATTGAGGAACTTCCCCGGCACATGCTCGGAGATTTTCACCTCGCCGTCAATCGGGGCGCGGTTCACGTGAACATCGAAAACGTTGAGAAAAATGGCCACCATCGTCGCCTCGCCGCCAATGAACTTCTCCTCGCGCGCCGCGCGGACTTCCACCACTTTGCCGTCCGCGGGCGAGACAACGGCACGCGGGTCGGCGGGAATCTGCCGCTCCGGGTCACGGAAGAAATTGATATTAAAAACCAGCAGCAGCAGCGCCGCCGCGCCCGCCGCCGGATGCCACCACCACAACAATGCCGCCACCGCCACCAGGATCAGGTGGAGGAACCACGACTCAGCCCAAGTACGCACAGAAATCATGAACGGCTTGCATTGTAGCGCCGCCGCGGACAAAGTGAATGCAAAAGCGACTTCAAATCGCGCCAGCGGCCACCCGCCTCCCGCCGTTGTGAGTTCTCGGGGGCAAGACACGAAAGTGACACTCACGGGCAAAAAGGCCAGCTGGCCTCAAAAGTCTTGCTCAAGCGGGCCGCGAGCGGTATTTTTCCAGCTTGGAAAAAGTTGTCCTTTTGGCGACCGCGCGATGTTGCGGCAGTGACAAGGTTATTTTATTGGAGCGAATAAGGAACAAATATGAAACGCATGGTTACGAGTGGGCTTTATCTCAGCTTGGGCGCTTTGTCTGCCTGGGCGCAGGGCAACCCGGCCGCGGCCGACAACGGGAGTTCGACCGGCAGCATGCTCGGCTGGGTCGCGGCTGTCTTCGGCTTGATTGTGGTGCTGGTGGTGTTCGCGCGGCGGTTGAGCACGGGCGAAGCATGGAAACACGAGATTCCGATTATTGTTGTTGGCGCGCTGTTCCTCAACATCGGCATCTGGCGCGTGTGGGCGACCAACCAGGACAAACTGGAGGCGACCAATCGCACGCTGCAAAACAAATCGCAGGCCGACCAGCGGACGATGCGGGATTTGCAGACCGTCGCCGATAAACTGCAACAGGATAACGCCCAGTGGAAACAGCGCGACCAAGAGTATCAAAAGCTGATTCAGGACTGGCAAACGTATCTGGCCGATTTGAAGAAGCGGGCAGATGCGGCGAAGAGCGGCCCGGTCCGCGTGACACCCCCCAAGAAAGCCGCGACGAAAGCCGGTGACAACAAGAAACCGACGAAGAGCAATCCCTGAGCGACGTAGCGGGGCCAGCCCAAACACATCGGATTAAAAGCAGAAAGCGCAGCGGCGCAAGTGGTTCGCCCGCTGCGCTTTTTTGCACCCAAAAACTTCCGTCCTCTCGCGTCGCGGCGTTTGCCGGCGGCGCAGCGGCAGAGTCCCCTCGCCCTTCGTTGCCGGGTTAGTGGAACCTGTTATATTACCGTGCCAGTGGGGCCGAGGGGCGAGAAATGAAATGGTCCATGAGAAGAGGTTCAGACCATGAAGAAAGTTATCTGGACATTGGTTGTGAGTGCGGCACTGGCGGCAGGGCTGGCAAATGCACAATCGCCGAAAAGCCCACCCCCATTCCCGGTGGAGAATCCCGTTCCCAGCGGACAATATAGCGGGACGATCCTTAGCGTCGGCGCCGCTAAAATCACCCTCTGGGACGGGCAGGAACGGCTCGTGTGCCTGGTGAACGCGAGCACGACGTGCGGGCGGGACAACGCGCTGTCGATCACGGACTTGGAACCGGGCCAGCGGGTGACCGTCTATTACGCCTGGTATAGCGACACGTTCCCGACGGCGACCCATATTGATCCGTGATCGGGGCCGGCATCAGGCGCAGCGGCGGGCCAATGACGACTGGTTCCAGTAACCGCCGTCAACGATATTGTGCAGTTACAACCCGTACCGGGTATTATTCCAGACCCAGCCGCTTGGCGACATCGCGGTAGGACATGTCCACCTCGTAAACCTTCTGGTAACACTCGCTTGCCTTTTCCTTGTCGCCTTTGGTTTCGTATGCGACGCCGAGGTTGTAGAGCACTTCCTTCTTCATGTCGTCCATGGTCGGGATTTCGCTCTCCGCGGTCGTGAACTGCCGGATCGCGATGTCCATCAACTTCTGTTTCATGAAGCACTGGCCGAGATAGTTCAGCACGTTGACGCGCAACTGCGGGTTCTTGATCGCGAGCTGGAACTGCTGGATCGCGGCCTTGGTGTTCTCGCGCCGGAAATAGTGCTCGGCCAATTCGTAACGGAATCCGAGGTCGTTGGGATATCGCTCCACGCGCTTCTCGCATTCCTGCAACCGAATGTCGTCGCGCGCCTGGCGCGCTTTGGCCAGTTCCTCTATTAACACGGCGTCGTCCGGTGTTTTCTGGAGGGCGGCTTCCTTTTCGGCAATCGCCGCCTCGGTTTTCTTGAAACGCGTGTCGGCGATTTCCTTTTCGAGCGCCGGATCGTTGCCTTGGCGCTGGAGAACCTGCTCAAAAAGACTCAGGGAGTTGTCGAATTCCTTGTTCTGAGCGTAGAGACGCGCGAGTTGCCGCGCCAAGGCCAGATTGGTCGGGTCTTTGGAAAGCTTCTCATAGGTTTCGTTGATGAGATTGGCCGTCATCTCCTCGCTCTTCACCACGCGGCTCTCCTGTTCGAGCGCCTTGGCCTCCTCCTTGTTCTTCAACTTGTCTTGATAGGTGCCCTCCTCGTTCCAACCACCCTTTTTCAGCGCGCCCTCGGCGGTGGCGTCCTTCATCGCCTTGAACGCCTCGGCGTCGGCGGGATCCAACTGGAGAACTTTCACGTAAATCTTGTAAGCCTTGTCGTTCTCGCCGATCCGCGCGTAAAGCGAGCCAAGCCGCTTCAGCGCCTTCACGTCGTTGGGCTTCTGCTGCACCACCGACTCCAGCAGGAACGCCGCAGACTCCGGTAAATCCATCGTTTCCGCCGCCTCCGCTGCCGCGACCAGCGCCGTGCCGTTGGTCGGATCAATGTTGAGGGCTTTCTCCGCCTCGATCAACGCCAGCTCCGGGCTTTTCTTCAGCGACACCTGCGCTTTCATCGCTTCGGTCATCGCCTTCATGCTGGCCATCTTGCGGCTCACGACATTCTGGCCCTGGAACTGGCGCATTTGAATGCTCCGCAGCAGTTTTCGTCCGTCCAAAAACGCCGGCTCCAGTTCGAGCACTTGAATCATCAGTTCGGTCGCGTAGCCGTAGTTTTGACGGTGCGCGGCTTCGCTGGCGCGCTTGAAAAGGGGCTGCGCGCGTTCGGAAAGGTCTTCAACTTTTTTGGCTGCCATGATGTCTCCAAACAATTGTTATTCTGAAACCCCGGAACATATCTGCCCCGCGCCGTGGTCGTCAAGGCTGCTTGCGCCGGCCGGACGCTTGCGCTACGCTTCGCGCGCCGACATGGAAGCCAAACCGGATTTTCAGACGCTCCTGGACGCCGTGAGCCGCCGCGTGCTCGACGGCGGCGACATCGCTTTGGACGAAGCGGCGCGGTTGATCGAGATCGAAGACAGTGCCGACACGGGCGACCTGCTCGCGCGGGCCAACCGCGTCCGCGAGAAGTTCAAAAGGAACAAGGTCCACCTTTGCTCGATCATCAACGCCAAAGCCGGCGCGTGCTCGGAGGACTGCAAGTTTTGCGCGCAATCGGCCGCCCACGACACCGAAGTGCCGCGCTATTCGCTCGTGGACCCGGAGGCGGTGCTCAAGGCCGCCGCCGAGGCGCGCGCCAACCGCGCACAGGCGCTGAGCATCGTCACCGCGTGGCGCGGGCTGAAGGAAGGCCCGATCCTCGATGAAGTCTGCGCGGGCATCGAGCAAATCGCCCGCAGCGGCACGGTGCGCGCGGACGCTTCGATGGGCATCATCTCCAGCCAGCGCGTCGCCGACCGGCTCAAGGCGTCGGGCTTGGTCTGCTACAATCACAATCTCGAAACCGCCCGGGAGCATTTTCCGAACATCTGCACGACGCACACCTACGACGAGCGCGTGCAAACGATCCGGTATTTGAAGAACGCCGGCATCCGCGTCTGCTGCGGGGGCATCTTCGGCATGGGCGAGACGCGCCGGCAACGCGTCGAGATGGCGTTTGCGCTGAAGGCGCTCGACGTGGACATCGTGCCGATGAATTTCCTGAACCCGATCCAGGGCACGCCGTTCGAGCACATGACGCCACTGCGGCCGATGGAGATTCTCAAAACGATCGCCGTTTATCGTCTCATCCTGCCGCGCAAGGAAATCATGGTCGCCGGCGGCCGAGAGGTGAACCTGCGCGACTTGCAGCCGCTGATGTTTCTTGCGGGGGCGTCCGCGACAATGATCGGCAATTATCTCACCACCACGGGCCAGGACCCGAAGAAGGATTTGCAGATGATCCGGGACCTCGGCCTCGATCCCGACTGGGACGGACATTGGGGCAACGGCGAAGGCGGCGCGCGTCCGCTGGCCGCCGCCGCGCCATGAGCCGCGCGCCATCAGGGATGCTTATGGAACCCATGGTCATTCTGGTCAGCGACAACGTTCTGCTCATCTCGCGGATCACCAACCATCTGTGCCAGTTGAACTACCGTGTCATGGACTTGCGCGACCCGCACATGCTGCCGGCGGCCGTGCGTGAGCAGCAGCCCATGTTCGTCCTCCTCGATCTCGACCTTCGAAATCACGACGCGGTGCCGGCCCTGGCGCAACTGAAATCAGACGCCGGATTGAAGCACACGCTGGTGCTGGCTTTCGCCCATCGCGCGAACGAGCCGCTGCTGGAGGAGGCGCGCGGCGGCGGCGCCGACCTGGTCACCACCAGCGAGGCCGTCGCCAGCCACCTGTCGCCGCTGGTGGACCAATTGCTCGGCGTGTAGGCGGCTCCCCGCGCCGCGTTGCCGGGCAAGTCTCAAAATCCCTCCGAAGCATGGGCCGAATCGTTCGTCCCGCAGGCTGGAAAAACAGTTGAATGTTCACGCGGCGGCTGACATCGTGGCGCTCGCCGGTCTGGCGCGCGAAACGGCGGATCATCGGCGGATAAGAAGGATGGAATGAGACAACAACGAAAGTGGCGGCGCGGAGCGGTTATGATTTTGCAGGCGGTGGCGGCGAGTTTGTGGCTGGTCGCCGGCTGCGCGACGGTGGATAACCCGGTGCCGGGCAGCTTGGCGTGGGTCAGGATCCCAGGGCGTTCCGACGCACAAGTCCATTCGGCGTTGTGTTCGGTTTTCGCCGAGAGGACTTTCAAATCACGTCTCGACACCTTCACACCGGGAACCGACTCTTACAAGATGACGTTTGAGCGGAAACCGGGCACGATGAACCGGTGGGCCTACAGCGCTTTGCTGGAGACCGGCGTGCAGGAGCGCGTCAAGGTGGCCGTTACAGGCGATACCAACAACTGGCTCATCTCGCTCGAAGCGTTCATGGTCAGCAACAGCGACGCGTCTTACGAAGAGGAACACAAGCTGAGCAGTCTGACGCACGACACCTACCAGCAAATACTGGATTCGGTGAAAGCCCGGTTGCAGTGACGAAACGCGATGGCGATCCGGGCCAGACGACCCGGACCGCTCGCCGCCGGAATAATAGTTAATAATGGGCTGTGATCAGCGCGGCGTGGGGCCTTCGGTGACAGGCAGCGGCGGGAATTTCTGGTGCGGCTCCTGCTGATACCAGAAAGCGACGGAAGCGATCTCATCTTCGAGCGGCAAATATCGGCCACCTTCCTGCCAACCGAGCGCCTGGATCGTCACCTTCAAATCCTTCGCGAAGCGGACCGGGTCGGCGATGTGCCAACGATAGAGGCCGAATTTTTGCGGCGGCACGTAGGCGGTGTCGGGCGGCAACACCTGCGCCAGCCCGGTGTAGGGCGTCGAGAAGACCTGGTATTTCTTCGTCTCTCGGTTCTCGAAGTTGTAGGAGCCGCAGAAATAATCCTCCGTGCCCGTGCCGCAGACCGTCGGGAACTCCTTGTCGCCGTCCATGAAGAATTTGATTTCGCCCTCGCCCCACCAGCCTTTGCTGCGGGCTTCCCACGCGAGGTAGGTGCCGACGTATTGGCCGCGCCCAACCACGCCATCGAGGATGGTGTAGAGGCCCTTGGTCTTCAACGGCGACTCGTGGCGGAACTGCGCGTGGAAACAGCCGGCGTCCTTCGGCACGTCGGTGAGTGTGTAGTTGATCTGGTAATAGACCGTCATGTCCTTCTCGTCGGTGTTTTCCAGCGTGATGCGCGCCTTCTTGTGGAACGGCATCTGCCAGTAGCAGTTGAACGCGCTGCCGGGATTGACGCACACCGGCAACGAGTTGATCTGGCAATACTTGCCCCAGCCGCACGCAAAGAAATGGCCCACGGGACACTCCACTGACGGCTCGGTCTCGCCGTCCCAATAAAACCGGAGGATGGCGCGGCGCCAGTTGCCGGTGGGCGTCATCCAGATTTGCTGGATGCAGCCGGGGCCTTTGATTTCGCCGAGGGTGAACGTCGCCTTGGACTTGATGCGGACCGACGGCGAGACCTTCCAGCCCTGCCCCAACTCGCGGGCGCAGTTCTTGCCGGTGCCTTCGGTGGCCATGCCGGCCTTGCCTTTCTCGCCGGTGAAATTCTCCGGTGAGATCGAGCGCGTCTGCGCCTTCGACGTGCGGTAGAGGTTGCCGAGGTTGAGGTCGAGTCCGTTGAACGGGCCGTCGGCGGCGGGCGAGCGCTGGGCGCCGCACCACGCGAACGCGAGCGACAGTGCGAGGAGGTAACGAAGTGTCTTCATGGTTTTGTCTCTTTCGATTTGGGTTCGTCCGGCGGTTGCGAGCAGAGGCAGACCATCGCCTCCAACGTCCGTGTCACCTGCTCCGGGCTGGCGGTGAGGATGCGATGCCGGCCCTGCGGCGACGGCGCAAACTCCGTCATGGCGGTGTCGGTCACGGTGATCGTGCCCAGCTCGGAGAGGCCGAAGTAGCCGTGGTCCGGCCGCACCGCGTAGAGCGCGCTGGTGAGGTCCCACGTCGGCCGGTTGTAGGGAAACTTCATGTAGAGCCGGTAAGCCTCCGCCACCGGATGATGCGCCACATAGCCGTAATCGCGCTCGATGCTGACGGCTGGATACTGGATGGCGTAGCCGAGTTCCCACGGCGACATCACCAACGGCGTGGGCCAGTCCTTCACCATCTTCTGCGCGGCGGGGATGTCTTTGACAAGGTTGTATTCGCCGACGTTGCGCGGGCCGTTGCCGGTGAAATGGCCGGCCATCATCGAGAGCAGCGTCACTTTTCTCGCCACCAGATTGTGGCCGGTCAGGGGCGAGGCCTCATCGGGCGCGGAATCCAGCAAACGCGCAAGGTTGGTGGAAAACCCGACCATCACCATCGCCACCGAACCATCCGGCTGCGCGGCCAGTGTCCGCCGCAGCAACGCCACCGCCTCCAGCGCCACGGAATCAGCGGCTTGAGGACCCGCATACCGGACCTTGATCTTCCCGCTGTCGGTCGCGGCATCCGGCTGGATGCGGTGCGGATAGAGCGGCTGGCCGTCGGCGTTCTTCGCTTCGACAACCGGCTTGAGGTATTTCCCAAGCTCCGGCGTCTTGCCGTTCGTGACGCGGCCCACGGGAATGTTGCCCCGCCCGTAGAACGTGTTGACCAGGTCCACGAACGGCGCGGCGTAGGCGTTGTCCTTGGAGAGCGTGACGGCGAGCAGGCGGCACTCGTGGCGGCTTTGCAGCGCATGGATCATGGCCAGCGCCAGCGCGTCGTCAATGTCGTTGCCCATGTCCGTGTCGAAAATCACTCGCACCGGCTCGCGCGAGGCGGGCGAGTTCGCCACGTCGGCCGCAGCCGCATTTCCGACGCCGCACAACGCCAGCATCACGGAGAATGCAAGGAGATGGCGAAGATGTTTCATGAAAGTCGGTTTAAGGGTCGCAGGTTAATTCCTCGTAGCGGCGACGTTTTCGCATCGAGACTGCCAACGGCAGCCTTGAACTTTGTTTTGCTTCGCCGCGTAGTGCTGACAGCCTTTTGGGCCTGCACGATCCATGGGTTTTATAGCGCTTCATGAAAGATGAGTCGCTGAAGATCCACAACCGGCCCGCTTGTGTGGAATGCCTGAGGGTCTGCGACCATTCGCGGGCGTAACTGTAATCCGAACATGACATCTGGATTCGAGCGCTTGAGTCTTCTAAATGCACCTTCAAAAATTTCAGGATGCTGACTGTAAACGAAACCGGTATGTAGCAGCACATATTTCGGCCTGAAGAGATTAATTGCTTCTTGGACCTTTCTACAAAGGCTATCTTCTGTGATCGAGACATGTGGGAGCTGGTAGTGGCGCACCATTGCCTGTTGTTCTTCATTCAAGTCAGCGGCATAGCAGAATTCAAACGCAATATGCTGGAGTTTTTCACTGCTCGATAGAAAGTGATGCCGGCGCTGGGTGATATCATCGAAGACCGAATCCACCATAAGAACGCTGATCTTAGACATGGTATCCCTCAGGTGCGTGGTCCCAAAAGTTTCTTCACATCTACTTTCAAACCGCCAATGCCTGGCTGTAGCACTATGCCGTCCCATATTCTCTTCATTAGTGACATCTTGAATCTGCCATGGGTGAAATAGCTCTCTATGATTTCGACGAGTTTTTCTGAAGGGAACGGCTTTTTGATGAAGATGCACTTGGTCAGTTTCTTCTCCATATGAATGGCGAGAAGACGCACAGTATCCAAGTTCGTGCCGGACCATAGAATGATCGGGACAAGAGGGTAGAATGTCCTTATGTCACGCGCCAAATAAAGGCCTGTGATCAATCCATCGTGCGTTTCTTCATTCTTGTAGCTTTCACCAGGCGGCATCATCACATCGACCACAAAAATGTCCGCGGGACAGCGAGATTCATTGTTATGCAAAACTGTGCGTGCGGCATCCACCGTGGAGATCACATCCAACGCCAAGTCGCTCAGGGCGAAAATCCCCTTTAACTTTGCTGCGACGTGTTCCCATGCGTTGTCATCAATCAGCATTACCTTCCGAGTCATATTTTCTCCTGGCTAAAAACAAATGACAGTCTAATAAACAGGCCAAGGCAGGCTATCCGTTGCCACTTTGGCCGCCGGCAAATGAGGCACCGCTCCGAGGGGCTTTGACCGTCGCCGCGCAGTGCGTAGACGCGGAACCAGTGTTTCTTGCCGCTCACCAGTCCTTGGACGGTGAATTTGCTGTGGGTTGGGCCGCCGGCCATGCGCGTATGAAAACACATCGGCTGCGGCTTGCCAACGGCAAAAGGGGCGTGTGCCGGGTGGCGGCCGGGGTGGATCGCGTTCTCCGAACGCGATTGCCGGGGCGGCGTCCATGCAAGGTGGAAGAATCGCGTTCGGAGAACGCGATCCACCGGAATGGACGAAGCAATCTTGCTGCGACCCTGCGGGCGCATCCCGGTTTTTGGCCGGACTGGGAAAACGGTCTGGAAAGACCGTTCCACGGCCCTGACCACCGTGCATTTGCAATCTGTATCGGGTCTCATACGGTCGAATTCAGCCAGATCAGGTCGGATTGAGTCGGATTGAGTCGGATTGAGTCGGATCGGACCGGATGGAATCCGATAACCCCGCTCGTACAATCCGTGTAATCCGTGCCATCCGTGGATTGTTCCCAAGCCGGATTCGGTCGGATTCGGTCGGATTCACTTGGCCGTATCCATGCCGTCGCCGGCAAAGGGCTGCTTCAAACCGTGTCATTCCGTGATGCAAACCTCCTTAATCATTTGGGTTCGTTTCGTAAAAACACCTTCTTTTTTCCGGCTCTTGAACATCGAAACACGCGGTTTCCTGTGGAAAACGGCGTTTTTCCAAGTTTGGCCGGGGCCATCATTTGGGTTCGTTTTGAAAAACAACTCCACATGATCGCCGGGAAAAATGACCGGCCCGCCACCGGCCGCCGCCGTCCACGCCGGGGGCGATTTTGCCATATTCGGCGACCAGCATGCGGCGTGTCCGCCAAGCTGGCCACGATCAGTTCCACCAGCGCCTCGCGGCTGGACGCTGCCTTGGGCCTTTCCGTATTACTATCCTGCAAAATCCTCGAAGCCCGCGAAGATTTATGGATGGTGGGGCGAGACTCCGTCGAGCCTCCGCTGTCTGAAAGTTCGACACGCCCAAGAAGGAGGCTCGACGGAGTCTCGCCCCACCGTCTTTGGTTGCGGCTGCGCCGCCCCGTGCAATCCGTGGATCGTCTCCGGTTGCCCTTTGGGGCCTCCGGCGGCACGCCGCGTGCTCGCATGACTGCGGTCTTCATGACGAGGTGAAGATTAAGGATATTTCTCTATCATGTCAAGAGAAATTTGCTATGTTTTTGACTGCCGGGCGCATCCCGGTTTTTTGGACAGGTCCAAGCAACGGACTTGGAAGTCCGTTCTACTTCGGAGCGCGCGAACCGTAGAACGGACTTCCAAGTCCGTTTTTTCCAATCCGACTAAAAACCGGGATGCGCCCCGACCCAGCAACCCAGCCCATTCCGGCTTGCGCGCCGCCGGGTCCGTTGGAATACTGCGCGCATGAGCGAGCCAATCCTTCTTTCCCCGACGAGACGCGACTTTTTGAAATCCACCTCGGGCGCGGTCATGGCGGGCGCGTGGGCGGCGCAGGCCGGGCTTCCCGCCGTCGCGCGCGGCGCTTCGGACTCGCGCAAGCTCAAGATCGGCGTCGTGGGCTGCGGCTACCGCGGCACGGGCGCGGCCAGCCAGGCGCTGACGGCAGACAGCAACATCGAGTTGTTCGCGATGGGCGACGTGTTCGCCGACAAGCTCGCGTCGAGCCTCGCCACGATCACCAAAATACATCACGAGCGGGTGAACGTGCCGGAGTCGCGGCAGTTCATCGGCCTGGACGCCTACCAGAAGGTCATCGAGAACTGCGACCTGGTGCTGCTGGCGACGCCGCCGGGATTTCGCCCGCTGCACCTGCGCGCGGCGGTCGAGGCGGGGAGGCACATTTTTTGCGAGAAACCCGTCGCCACCGACGCGCCGGGCGTGCGCTCGGTGTTGGAGTCCGCCGCGCTGGCGGAGAAGAAGGGCCTCGCGCTGAAGTCGGGCTTCAACTGGCGGGTGTACCGGCCGATGATGGAGTTCATCGGGCAGATTCACGGCGGCGCGGTCGGGGCGTTGCGCGCGGTGTATGCGAGCTACTTCGTCGGCGTGCTGCAACCGATTCCCGCCGGCGAGACCGGGCCGAAGCCGGGCATGACCGACCTCGAATGGCAACTGCGCCGCTGGTATAATTTCGTCTGGCTCGGCGGCGACGGTTATGTGGAGCAGACGGTGCACGCGGTGGACTGGCTGATGTGGATGATGCGCGAGACGCCGCCGTTGCGTTGCATTGCCGTCGGCGGCCGGCAGGTGCCCAGCCCGGGCGGCAACATCTTCGATCACTTCGAGGTGAACTACGAATGGCCGGAGGGCGTGCGCGGCTTCATCGGCGCGCGCCAGCAGAACGGCTGCTTTGGCGACACCTCGCTCTACGTCATGGGCGCCAAGGGCACCGGGGAATTCCACCGGAAACAGCCGATCCCGGAAATCCACGGCGAGACGACGTGGCGATATGCCGGCGAGTCGAACGTCATGCACCAGACCGAGCACGACGTGTTCTTCTCCTGCCTGCGCGCGGGCCGGCCGATCAACGAAGGCGCTTCGATGGCCCGCAGCACGCTCTGCGCGATCATGGGCCGCATGGCCGCCTACACGGGCCAGCAGATCACGTGGGAGATGGCGCTGAACTCGCAGGAGAAACTCGTGCCGGAGAAACTAGAGTGGGACATGAAGCTCCCCATCTCCCCAATGGCCCGGCCCGGGCAGACGAAGTTTCTCTGAGCCGGAAAGAATCGATTCAGCCACGGATCAAACACGGATTGAACACGGATGGGAAATGATGCAGGCCGCGTGCCCCCACGCGGCGATCATTGATGATGATTACTTGATTCATGGGAGTGTTGCCCAGACCGTTTGCCGCGGAGCGGCGCCAGATCGTAGCCCACGGCGCGAGCCGTGGGTCTCGCGATGCAAAAAAGAAAGCCCCGTCAGGGGCGAAAGAAATCATTCATACGTGGCGCGTTTTCTATCGCCCCTGACGGGGCTTGTGTCCTTCGAGCCATTCATCCCCACGGCTCACGGGCCTGTTGCCCAAACGCATGATTAGAGGCAGTGGCGGGAATGGCGGCGGCCAGCGGCTGGGAAGCGGTTGGCCGCCAATGTATGACCCGTTGGGCGGGTGCGACGACGCAAAAGCCATCGAGGC
>CAIQCK010000036.1 GCA_903870275.1 uncultured bacterium
GAGCTGTGGGGAGGAGTAAAAGTCTAATCAAACTCAGAGATATCTGGTTCTCTCCGAAATAGTTTTTGGGCTAGCCTCGAGCCATTTCACGACAGGGGTAGAGCACTGGATGAAACGAAGGGCCCACCAGGCTGCTTCCTTCAACCAAACTCCGAATACCGTTGTGTTTACCTCGGGAGTCAGACCGCGGGGGTTAACCTTCATGGGCGAGAGGGAAACAACCCAGACCGCCGGCTAAGGTCCCTAATTCATGCTAAGTGACTAAGGAAGTCGGATTGCAGTGACAGCCAGGATGTTGGCTTAGAAGCAGCCACCATTTAAACAGTGCGTAATAGCTGACTCATCGAGAGATCTCGCGCCGAAAATGATTGGCGATTAAGCGGCATACCGAAGCTCTGGATTGAACTAGTTACGATTAGTTCAGTGGTAGGGGAGCGTTCTGTGAGCGTCGAAGCGTGAAGGCGACTGACCGTGGAGTTCACAGTAGTGAGGATGCAGACATAAGTAACGTTAAGGGCGGTGAAATCCCGCCCCGCCGTAAACCCAAGGTTTCCTGGGCAACGATATTCGTCCCAGGGTTAGTCGGGAGCTAAGTCAAGGCCGTATGGCGTCGGCGATGCACATTGGGTTAATATTCCCAAACCGGCTATGGTTAAACCAGGACGTTCGTGGAAATTGAGAAAGCATGCCGGCTGAAAGTGGCAGAAGGAGGCGGGGCAACCCAAATCCGGTCTTTTGATCCGACCACCGAGAAAAGCGTTGTGGCCCTTTCCATGGCCGCCCGTACCGCAAACCGACACAGGTGGGTGGGTAGAATATACCAAGGCGAAAGAGTGAAACCTCGTTAAGGAACTCTGCAATCTAGTCCCGTAACTTCGGAAGAAGGGATGCCCTCCTCGGAGGGTCGCAGTGAAAGGGGACAACCGACTGTTTATCAAAAACACAGCATTGTGCCAAGACGAAAGTCCAAGTATACGATGTGACACGTGACCAATGCGGAAAGATTAAGGCAAGGGGTTAGCCGCAAGGCGAAGCTCTGAACCTAAGTCCCCGTGAATGTCGGCCGTAACTATAACGGTCCTAAGGTAGCGAAATTCCTTGTCGGGTAAGTTCCGACCTGCACGAATCTTGTAACGAAGGCTCCGCTGTCTCCAAGAGGCGCTCGGCGAAGTTGTAGTGGCGGTGAAGATGCCGCCTGCCCGCAGTAGGACGGAAAGACCCCATGCACCTTTACTGTAAGCTGGTATTGGCGTTTGGTCCGTGATGCTTAGAGTAAGTGGGAGGCTTTGAAGGGATGGCTTCGGTTGTCCCTGAGCCGCAATGTGAAACACCACTCTTCGCTAACTAAACGTCTAACCCCAACCTGTTAGCCAGGTGGGAAACAGTGCCAGCAGGTCAGTTTGACTGGGGCGGTCTCCTCCCAAATGGTAACGGAGGAGTTCGATGCTTGGCTCGACACGGTTTGTAACCGTGCCTAGAGCATATGGGTATAAGCCAGGCTAACTGCGAGACCTACAAGTCGAGCAGGTGCGAAAGCAGGACCAAGTGATCCGGTGGTTGAATGTGGAATTGCCATCGCTCAACGGACAAAAGGTACGCTGGGGATAACAGGCTTATCGGGCCCAAGAGTTCATATCGACGGCCCGGTTTGGCACCTCGATGTCGACTCGTCGCATCCTGGGGCTGGAGAAGGTCCCAAGGGTCCGTCTGTTCGCCGGTTAAAGCGGCACGCGAGTTGGGTTCAGAACGTCGTGAGACAGTTCGGTCCTTATCCACTGTGGGCGCAGGAGTCTTGAGGGGTTCCCTTCTTAGTACGAGAGGACCGGAAGAGACGGACCTCCGGTGTTTCAGTTGTCGCGTCAGCGGCAGCGCTGAGTAGCTGCGTCCGGAAGAGATAAGCGCTGAAAGCATCTAAGCGCCAAGCTCATCCCAAGATATAGACTCCCGCATCGTAAGATGCCTAAAGGCCACGGGGAGACCACCCGTTTGATAGGTCGCAAGTGTAAGCGCAGCAATGCGTTCAGCTAAGCGATACTAATCGGCCGTGCGGCTTGATCACTTTTATCTTCCCCAATGGAAGCAAAGGTGATTTCTAAACAGCGTAAGTAGTGTACCTCTACCAGTATGTCGTTTTCAGAGAACCTGTGGGTTCTTTTAATAAACCAGTTTTCCCGGTGACCATAGAGCAGCGGTCCCACCCGTTCTCATTCCGAACACGGCCGTGAAACGCTGTCTCGCCGATGGTAGTGCCTGTAT
Source organism: uncultured bacterium (assembly GCA_903870275.1). Classification (GTDB taxonomy): domain Bacteria; phylum Verrucomicrobiota; class Verrucomicrobiia; order CAIQCK01; family CAIQCK01; genus CAIQCK01. The sequence continues at coordinate 2,257 of CAIQCK010000036.1, forward strand.
AGCTTGCGCGAGAGTAGGTTGTTGCCGGGTCTATGAGGCCCGAATCCGAAAGGATTCGGGCCTCGTTCTTTTTACAGCGCTACGAGCGAAGGTATCGCAGTTTGGTGCGGCGATAATCCGGGCCGGCAGAACGATCCTGCAATGGGGTCAGGCCAAGGTGGTGGTGGTAATCCCTGCTTAATTCCTGCACGCGCTCATAGCCGACACGGTAAGCCACTTCCGATATGCTCAACGCAGAGTGCAAGATGAGACCCCGGGCCATGCTTAGACGGATCTTCTTTATTCGTTTGAGTGGAGCCATGCCGGCGGCACGGTGGCAGGCAAGGTAGAGTGTTCGAATGCTGCGTCCGCTAAGTTGACGAAGAAATTTCAGATCAATGTGTTCCTGCAAACGATCACGCAATTCAGCCTCCAGTCCCCACCAGATCTGGGCCACGGGATCAAGATGGAATGGTGTGGATTCGGACGGGAGAATATCTGCGATCAAATCGAGCAGCCGGGCTTTCACCCGGATATGGCGAATCAGCGATCTTGCCGAATTGTCCCGCCAGGTTTGTAGGAGACTTTCGAATAGCTGCTGGGTGCCAAGCGCCGCACGCCGGATGCTCTGATCGAATGGGGGAGGCGGAAGGTGTGGCGCAATGAAATTCACCGTAAGGAATGACCAGGGAACTTTCGTTATCCGGATGCGCACCTCTTCGTCCCGGCAAAACCAGGCAATCAGACCGGGTCCCGTTTCAAAAATGCGCCCCTCGGATTCGTGATGAGCGGAGCCTTCAATGGTGAGTTGGATGGTGTGTCCAGGCAGACTGCTGGTGTCGTGAAACGTGTTGTTGCGCTGGCGGGTGATTCGATCCACCACAACAATTCGATCGATCAATGTGCCCTCGATGGGAGCGTCCATGGCTGCATCCTCCGCGGTAAGAATTGCGACAAGTTTGGAAAGTACTGCTATTGGCAAAATACGTCAACATGTAGAGTATCGGGCGAAGCGAAGTGGGTGGTTGAACGTACTGGAATGACAAAGGAGCCACGCAAATGCACTCGAAACGGACAGCCCCGAGCCGATGCGGAATTCTTCTTGGCGTGTTAATCATGGCCGCGGGATGGGGAGCGTGGGCAGCGGATGTGGTTGTGGAATATCCGGGAACGCCGCCGGGCAAGGGGACGATTGACTGCCAGGGCGGGCGCATCACCATAAAGAATGCCGCGCTCTCCATGTCGTGGACTCTGGGCGAGCAAGGAATCCGGCCGTCATCGCTTTGCGACGAACAAACCGGGCGGAGGCTCGCGCTGATCGGTGAAGTTTTTGACATCAACCTCTCCGATGGCCAACACTGGCCGGCCCGGACGTTCATCCTCGAAGGCAAGCCGCGCGTGAAAGAACTCCCTTTGAATGCGAAAGCGGCGCGGCTCGCGGCGCGGATTCCCGGCCGGCAGGTGGAGGTGGCGTTGCGCTCGCAGGACGGCCGGTTGCGAGTGGCCTGGCGCGCAATCATTCATGATGGCGCCAACTACGTCCGCCAGGAAATCACCGTGACCGCGCTCAGCGACGGTTGCGTGATCAGCGAGATCGTGTGCATGGATGTGCCGATTCCCGGCGCGAGCGTTGCCGGTCGCACGGATGGCTCGCCGGTCGTGGCTGGGAACTTCTTCTTCGGTTGCGAGGATCCGCACGCCTTGGCGGCGGGAGACGGGACGGCATCGTTCCGGCTCCAGCGCAATGCGCCTTTGCTCAAGGGCGAGACGGTCACGCAGAGCATGGTGGTTGGCGTTGCGCCGCAGGGACAAATGCGGCGGGCTTTTCTCTGCTACCTGGAACGTGAGCGCGCGCATCCATTCCGGCCGTTCCTGCATTACAACTCGTGGTATGACATCTCGTGGCGCGGGGCGCTCTTCAACGAGGCCACTTCAATGGAAGCCATCCGGCTTTTCGGCGAGCGATTCATCCAACCGCACGGCGTCATCATGGACGGAATGGTGTTCGACGACGGCTGGGACGACCCGAAGACATTATGGCAGTTCAACAGCGGCTTTCCGGACGGTTTCGCGCCGCTGGCCTCGTTGTGCAGAAAATATCACACGCGGCTCGGCGTGTGGCTGTCGCCGTTTGGCGGTTACGGCGAGTTGAAAGAACAACGGCTCAAGTTCGGCCGCGAGCAGCGCTACGAGATCAACAAGCTGGGCTTCTCGCTGGCCGGGCCGAAATACTACGCCGCGTTCAAACGGTCGTGCGTCGGCATGATCCGCAACTACGGCGTCAACCATTTCAAGTATGACGGCATCGCCGGCGGCGCTTATTCCAACGGCGCGGCCGACTACGTGCTCGACACGGAAGCGATGCGGCGGCTGATGCTCGAGCTGCGCCGCGAAGACCCGAACCTCTACATAAATCTCACCACCGGCTCGTGGCCATCGCCGTTTTGGCTGCGCTTCGCCGACTCGATCTGGCGGCAGGGCGACGACATGGGCTACACGGGCAAAGGCCCCAAGCAGCAGCAATGGCTGACGTATCGTGACCGGGAGGTCTTCCGTAACATCGTTGGCAAAGGGCCGCTTTTCCCGCTCAACTCGCTGATGACGCAGGGCGTGGCTTATTCGCGCTACGGCAGGGCCGGCGAGCCAACGTTCAACTCGGCGGGTTTCAAGGACGACGTGCGAGCGTTTTTCGGTGGCGGCACCGGCTTGCAGGAACTCTACATCCGGCCGGGCAAGCTGACCGCGGACGACTGGGCGGTGCTCGCCGAGGCCGCAAAATGGTCGCGCGCCAACAGCGGCGTGCTGGTGGACACCCACTGGCTCGGCGGCGATCCGGGCAAACTGGAGGTTTATGGTTACGCGTCGTGGTCGCCGCGCAAGGGCGTTGTCATGCTGCGCAACCCGGACGACCAGCCGCATGACTTCACGCTCGATGTCGGCGCGGCGTTTGAACTACCCTCCGGCGCGGCGACGAAGTATGCGCTTAAGAGCCCGTGGGCCGAGGATTCGCAGAAGCCAACGCTCGCCGCCGAGGCCGGCAAGCCTTTGAACTTGAAACTCCGGCCGTTTGAAGTTGTCATCCTCGACGCCACACCGGCACGTTAAGGCCGTTGAGATTTGCAAGGAGCCAAAATGAAACCATTGCTTACATCCCTCTATGTTTTTTGCCTTCTGAGCGGCCACGCGTTTGCAGCCGACGCGCCGCCGAAGACAAACGCTGACTCATCGGCGACCGCGCCCGCGCTGCCGCAGCCGACGCTCGCGAACGTCGCCTACGGCGCGCACGAGCGGCAGGTGCTCGATTTCTACAAAGCCGATTCCAGCAAGCCGACGCCGCTGCTGTTTTTCATCCACGGCGGCGGTTGGGTGGCGGGCGACAAATACGGCAGGACCGGTCCGAGCGTGAAGCCGTATCTCGCCGCCGGGATCTCGGTGGTTTCGATCAACTACCGCTACTCGTGGCAGGCCCAGCTCGCGGGCGTGAAGCCACCGGTGGAGTGGCCGTTGCATGACGCGGCGCGCGCGCTGCAGTTCGTCCGCAGCAAGGCGGGGGAGTGGAACATTGACAAGCAGCGCATCGGCGCGTCGGGCGGTTCGGCGGGCGCGTGTTCGTCGCTGTGGCTTGCGTTTCACAATGACATGGCCAATCCGCAGAGCGGCGATCCGGTTGCGCGCGAGTCCACGCGGCTGTGGTGCGCCGCGGTAGTGGGCGCGCAAACGTCGCTCGATCCGCAGCAGTTGAAGGAATGGACGCCGAACAGCCGCTACGGCGGTCATGCGTTTGGCTTCATGGACCCGAACGATCTCAAGTCGCGCGACAAGCGCTTCGCCGAGTTTCTCGCCGCGCGCGAGTCGGTGCTGCCGTGGATCAAGGAATACTCGCCCATCGAGCACGTCACCGCCGACGATCCGCCCGTGTATCTTTTTTACTCCGCGCCGCCCGCGCTCGGCGAGCCGCAGAAAGACCCGACGCACACGTCGAACTACGGCGTGAAGTTGCAGGAGAAGTGCCGCGCCGTCGGCGTTGAGTGCGAACTGGTCTATCCCGGCGCGCCCGACGTGAAGCACAAGGCCGTGCAGGATTACCTCATCGATAAGCTCAAGGCGCCGACCGCAAAAGGGAACTGAGCGGGATGAGAATCTCTCTTCTGACCTCCCTTCATTACAGTGAGGCGGAGCCGCAACCCAACAAGGTGGGGCGAGACTCCGTCGAGCCTCCGCTTCAGACGGGCAGGGCGCAACTTCAAAGGAGGCTCGACGGAGTCTCGCCCCACCGTTCAAGAACCTCATGAAACTCCAACTCGTTGACTGGCTCATCGTCCTGGCGTCGCTGCTTGTTTGTTTCGTTCCCGCGCTGTTTTTCGGCAAGCGCGCCGGCAAGAGCACGTCGGAGTTTTTCGTGTCCGGTCGCGCGGTGCCGTGGTGGCTGGCGGGGCTTTCAATGGTGGCGACGACGTTCAGCAGCGACACGCCCAACCTCGTTACCGACATCGTTCGCCGGCAGGGCGTGGCAGGCAACTGGTGCTGGTGGGCGTTCACGCTCACCGGCGTCTCCACGGTCTTCTTCTACGCGCGGATGTGGCGGCGCTCGGAGGTGATGACGGATCTGGAGTTTTACGAAATCCGCTACTCCGGCAAGGCCGCGAGCGTCGTGCGCGGTTTTCGGTCCATTTACCTCGGGCTGTTCTTCAACTGCGTCATCATGGCGTCGGTAAACCTCGCCGCGTGCAAGATCGCCAACGTCCTTTTCGGCCTGCCGCGCTGGCAAACGCTGCTCATGGTGGGGATGTTGAACGTGGTCTTCGCGGCGCACTCCGGCCTCTGGGGCGTGCTGGTCATAGACATGATCCAGTTTTTCATCAAGATGACGGCAGTGATCGCAGCAGCCTATTTCGCGATCCAGCACGTCGGTGGCCTCGACGTGATGGTGCAGAAGCTCTCTTCGCCGATGCTCGCGCCGGACGGGAAATCGCTGATCCACTACCTGAACATCCTGCCCGACTTTACCAACAACTGGGACATCGCCGTGGCGGTGTTCGTCATGCCGCTCGCCGTCCAATGGTGGGCGACATGGTATCCGGGCGCGGAGCCGGGCGGCGGCAGCTACATTGCGCAGCGGATGCTGGCCACGAGGTCGGAGAAGGACTCGCTCGGCGCGGTGCTGTTTTTCAACGTCGCTCACTACGTGCTGCGGCCGTGGCCGTGGATTCTCGTGGGATTGTGCTCGCTGATCGTCTATCCGCAGTTGTCGGACATCCAGAAGGCGTTTCCCAATCTCGATCCGAGTTTGCTCGGCCACGACATCGCATATCCGGCGATGCTGAAATTTCTGCCCGTCGGATTCATCGGGCTGATGGTCGGCGGGTTGATCGCCGCCAACTCCTCCACCAACCTGACGCAGTTGAACTGGGGTTCGTCCTATCTGGTCCACGATTTCTACCAGCGATTCATCCGCACGAACGCGACCGAGAAGCACTATGTGTTCGTCGGGCGCGTCACGACGCTCATCATCTTCGCGTGTTCGGCGGGGATGGTCTATCTGCTCGACACGGCGAAGGACAACTTCGACATCATCCTCCAAGTCGGTGCGGGCACGGGCCTGCTCTATCTGCTGCGGTGGTTTTGGTGGCGCATCACGGCTTGGTGCGAGGTCGTGGCGATGATCAGCTCGTTCGGCGTCTCCATCGTCTTGCTGGTGCTCAAGAAGCAATACGGCGTCGCGTTGACCACGCACCACGCGTTGCTCATCACCATCGCGGTCACAACGGTGTGCTGGGTGCTGACGGCGTTCTTCGGGCCGCAAACGGAGCGGGGGATACTGATCGAGTTTTACAAGAAGGTCCGCCCGTTCGGTCCGGGCTGGAAGTGCATTCGGCTGGAAGCGGGCATCTCGGAGGAGGAAGCGGCGGCCACGCATGAGAACATGCCGCTCGCGTTGCTCGGCTGGTCTGCGGGATGCACCGTCATCTGGTCCTCGCTCTTCGCGGTGGGCAACTTCCTCTACGGACGCATGCCGGCGGCGGTTGCGCTGTTCGCGGTCTTCATCGTCAGCGCCCTGGTGCTGCTCTGGGTGGTTAACAAGCTTTGGGCCAACACCTCCTCAACACGATGAACCAGTGCGTCGCAGTTGAGACGGGTAGGGCGCGACTGCTGGGCGCGCCGCTGTTTTTCGTTGAGAAGAGGCTTTCGGCGCGCCCAGCGGTCGCGCCCTACCGGCGACAATTCAATCGCGGGGTTTAGGATGAACGATTCGACCAAAAAAAGAAGCGATGCCGGCGCTACGGGCGGCCCTTGGACCAGCCGCCGCCGATTGATGGCGGTGCTTTCCGGCCAGATGCCCGACCGCGTGCCCATCAACACCTACGAACTGGCGGGCCGCAACAGCCTCGACTGGTATAACCAACAGCCCAGCTACCGCAGCTTGATGGATTTCGTCCGCGCCCACACTGATTGCATCACCAACTGGAACCCGCGCACCGCCACGGACCGCTACACCTGCGAGGAACGTTTTCTCTGCTCCGACTTCCCGGTGGAAATCGAGTCTTGCACCGAAGCCGTCGGTGAGTATCAGCGCACCACGCGCGTTTGTCACACACCGAAGGGCGACTTGCGCTCAGCCTCGCAGGTGACGCCGGACGTTTACACGACGTGGCAGGTGGAGCATTGGTGCAAGGACATAGCCGATGTGGACAAGGCGTTGAGCGTGCCTTACCAACCGGCCGACTACGACGCCTCCGACCTCCCGCGCGTCCGCGCCGAGCTCGGCGAGCACGGCCTCGTCATGGCCTCCGTCGGCGACCCTGCCTACCTCGCCGCCGACCTCATGTCGTTTCAGGATTACATGGTCTGGGCGTTCGAGGAGACCGACCACTTCGCCCGCGCCGTCACCATCATCGCCGGGCGCGTCATGGAAAACCTCCGACGCCAGCTCGATTGCTGCGTGCTCGACCTCTATCGCATCGTCGGCCCGGAATACTTCACGCCGCCGTATCTGCCGCCGTCATTCTTCGAACGCTTCGTCCTGCCCCACGTCCGCGACATGGTCAGCCTCATCCATTCCCGCGGCGGCAAGGCCCGCGTCCACAGCCACGGCAAAGTCGGCCGCGTCCTCGACATGATCCTCGACACCGGCTGCGATGGCCTCGACCCCTGCGAAGCCCCGCCCGACGGCGACATCGCGCTGGACGAGGTCAAAAGCCGCTGCCACGCCCGCGGCGTTTCCGTTTGGGGTAACTTCGCCCTCAAGTGTCTCGAACAAGAAACCCCCGCCCAGATTCGCGCAGAAGTCCGCCGCGTCATGGATCAGGCCAAAGCCGGCGGCGGCTTCGTCCTCATGCCCACCGCCGCCCCCATCAATCTCCCGCTCAATCCCAAAACCGAAGCCAACTACCGCGCCCTCATCGAAGCGGGGCTGGAGTTTGGAAAATACTGAGCGGGCTGGCTACCGGAAGAAACCGCCTAAGAGAAAAGTGAGCAACCACTGGCCTGCCGCCCCTGACGCCCGCATTCACCAAGCGAGCCGGTCGGTTGGCTAGCGGTTCGCACCACTGAATGGACTAGGTAATTCACGTCCGCGCCTCCCCGTCAAGTGCTCGCAAACGAGTTTGAAACTTCGCTAATTCCTGCATGGCAACTTGCTGCTGCTCTGCCTGCTGCGCGCTCTGGGGGGGATCAAAGGTGATCAACCGATCAATCTCCTGAGCCAGCATATTACCAAACTCGGCACCGTGGCCGCGCCATACCTCCATGATGCAGTGCATGAGCCGGTCAGCAACGATACCTCTGGGGCAGTGAAGCATCACCGCAATCTGAACAAATATCTTTCGCTGCTCCTCACGCGCGGGGCGTTCCGTGAACCATGCCGCAAACTGCCGCCCAACCGGCGCTTCGTCAAACTCCCCGGACAGCAGGGAATTCACTAACTTTCTGCCTGTCCAAAGTTGTCGTAGAAAACCCACAAAGACTCCTTTCACCTATCATTCAGAGTGAACCTCGTATTTGTCGCATAACCTGAGAGCTGGAACAAGCGCGAAACCCCGACGCTCACTCTACCGCTTGCCGAAGATGATCCAGTGGCGCAGCGGCTAGGCGATAATCCACACGATGACGATGATGGCGAGCATGATGCTGGAGATGCAAAGGCCGAAGCATGGGAGACGGAAGTTGGGAGTTGACAGATGGGAGTTCGGAGATGGTGGCTGCTTTAACGCCGAGGCCCAAGGAAGGCGGCGGAACCGCCCCGGCGGGCGTTTGGGACGCAAAAGCGGGTCATTTTGGCGCAAAAAGGCTTGGGGGAGGCTCGGAAGCAACTCTTTCCGTGACGGAAAGAGTTGTCTCCGTGACGGAAAGAGTCCTTTCCATCGCGGACAGACTTGTTTCCACGACAGCGAGAGTTGTTTCTGCGACGGAAAGACTTGTCTCCGTGACGGAAAGGCTTGCTTCCGCGACGGACAGAGTTGTCTCCGCGACGGCGAGAGTTGTTTCCATGACAGACAGAGTTGCCTCCACGACGGAGACAACCGCCTCCAAACCGGACAAAGCTGGTTTTGGGGCAGGGAAATCCGTGGTTCGACCAGGAAAGGTCGTGTCCGGGCCGGAGGGCTGTGGAGGCCGGCTGCCGTTACAAATTGAAATCCGCCACTGCGCTTAGAACCAGACGAACCGTTCGGGCACGTAGATGATGTCGCCGGCCCGCAGGTAGAACGGGTCAATCTGCATTCCTTCCAGAGCCATCTTGAGGTTCAGGGTGTAGTTTTTCACGACCATGTCCTCATACCGGATGACGACCACGGCGGCGGGATTGGCTTTGGCGTAGTCGAAACCGCCCGCTTCCATGATGGCCTCGAGTGCGGTCATGGGATGGTCGGAGAGGATTTTGCCGGGCCGCAGGACGGCGCCGCTGACGAAGACCGGCAGGTTGGAGGTGACGACAGTGACGTTGACTTCCTTGGAGATGATCTCCGAGGCGTAGAGTTTGGTGAGGTTCTTCTCAAACTCGGACGGGGTGAGCCCGGCGGCTTTGACCTCGCCGATCAGGGCGAGGGCCACTTTACCGTCGCGGCGGATTTGCTGGGTCGTGTCGAGTGTGGGCGTGCCGGGGAAGGCGATGTGGATGGTGTCGCCCTCGCGGAGCTTGAGCGCGCCGATGTAGCTGCTGACCTGCTCGATGACCTTGGGCTTGGGTGCCTCGCAACCGGTGACGGCGGCGAGAATAGCGACGCCCAGAATGGCGCGCGTCATCCATGACAGGCGACGGGCAAAACCGCCCCGGTGTCCGGGAGAAATAATGCGACTGGCCCTCATCGTCGAGATCGTCTTCATGTGTTGCTTTCTTGGCCCCGTGTCATTCGGTTGTATTGAATGCCCGTGAAACCATGGTTGAGCGCACATTTTTCCTAACGCATCCGAAGCGGGTTGGTCAATCAGTTTTTCGCCGGGCCAAATTCCCGGGCGATCCCGAACGAAAGTGAAGAATGCGAAGGGTGACGCACAACTTTCACTTGCAAAGGTCGGTTAATGTTTCTACGGTTTTCTCACGATTTTTCGGCGCGGCAAGAATTGTCCCAGGAGCGCCGGGGATCGAACCGCAGGCGTTTCATGGACGACACGACCAGAACAGTCGGCTACGCAGGCAAATTGGAGGACGAGGCCATTATCACCCGGCTCGATGCCGCGGTGGACTGGGTGCGGAAGAATTCTCTCTGGCCGATGCCCATGGGGTTGGCGTGCTGCGCAATCGAGCTGATGTCCACCGCGGCGTCGCGGTTCGATATCTCGCGGTTTGGCGCGGAGGTGATGCGGTTCTCGCCGCGGCAGAGCGACCTGATGATCGTGGCGGGGACGGTGACCTACAAGATGGCGCTGGCGGTGAAGCGGATTTGGGACCAGATGCCCGACCCGAAATGGTGCATTGCCATGGGCGCGTGCGCGTCCACCGGCGGGATGTATCGCAGCTACTCGGTGCTGCAAGGCGTGGACAAGATTTTGCCGGTGGATGTGTATGTCAGCGGCTGCCCGCCGCGGCCCGAGGCTTTGCTCGACGCGCTGATCAAGCTTCAGGAGAAGATTTCACGCGAACCAGGGCTGAAAAATCTCAAGAAGGCGCCAGCCGGCAACGCGACCTGATTTATTCCCATGGCCATCGCACTCGCAGCCGTCAACGCACTCACGAAACGCTTCGGCGACAAGGTCCGGACGCCCGTGGCGTTTTCGGACAAGGTCACGGGCCGCGACGAGTTGAGCCTGACGGTGGCGCGCGAGGTGATTGCGGAGGCGTGCGCGCTCCTGAAAGAGGATCCGGCGCTGGCGTTTGACTTCCTCGTGGACATCAGCGGTGTGGATGACTACGAGGCCAGCCCGCGGTTCCAGGTGGATTACCTGCTTTACTCGTACAAGACCGGCGCGCTGCTGCGGCTGAAGGTCGGCGTGCCGGAGGAGAACCCGACGGTGCCGAGCGTCACGAAGGTCTGGCGCGGCGCGGAATGGCACGAGCGCGAGTGCTACGACATGTTCGGCATCCGGTTCGCGGGTCATCCCGATTTGCGGCGCATCCTGATGTGGGAAGGCTATCCGTTTCATCCGATGCGGAAAGATTTCCCGCTCGAAGGCCGGCCGAGCAACGTGCCGGAGGTGGCTTTTACGGAGGCCGCGCCGCTCCAAGGCGGGCCGTTTGTGACCGTGCCGGCGGAACATGCGGGCGAGCGCGAGCCGCGCATCCGTGAGAACGCGCTACCCGCGGACATGCGGGACAAGGCACAGAAACCGCAGCCATAGATTTTTCAAAAGCAGTGGAACCGAACAAACCCAAAGTGGTTGTCAAAGGACAGACGCCTGCGGCGAAAGACGCGGCGGCCCAACCGGCCGCATCGCCTCCGCCCGCCGCGCCACCGTCGCCTGTCGCGCCTGCGCCGAAGGTTGTTGTGAAGACCGTGCCGCCGCAGGCTGCGCCGGTCAAAGCAACCGCAACACCCGCGCCCAAGGTTTCAGCCTCTGTTGTCGCAAAGCCGGCGGCCACGCCAGTCGCCGCTCAGCCTACGACCGTAAAACCAGCCGCAACGCCTCCGGCGAAACCGGCGACGGTTGCTGCGAAGCCGGCGGCTCCACAGGCTGCTGCGAAGCCGGTCGCGCCGGCATCCGCGACGCCTGCGGCGAAGCCAACGGCGGTCGTTGCTGCAAAGACGGCAATTTCACCAGCCGCGCCGCCGTCCGCAACGGCAACGCCGGAGCCGGTTGAGCCGGCCGCCGCAGAGCCGACGCCGGTTCCTCCTCCGCCACCGTGGCCAGCGGAGCCGAAGGGCACGGAAGACGTTGCCGGCGAGCGGATGATTTTGAACATGGGGCCGTCGCACCCGTGCACGCATGGCGTGTTGCGGATCGTGCTGGAACTGGACGGCGAGGTGGTGGTGAACGCGAAGCCGGATGTGGGTTTTCTGCACCGTGGCGACGAGAAGATCGCCGAGAACCTCACCTACAACCAGTTTGTGCCTTACACGGACCGGCTGGATTATCTCTCGCCGCTGGCCAACAACGTCGCCTACGTCCTCGCCGTGGAGAAGCTCATGCGCCTCCAAGTGCCGCCGCGCTGCCAGTATATCCGCGTCATCTGCTGCGAGATGGCGCGTGTGGCGTCGCATCTCGTCGGCCTTGGCGCGATGGCGCTCGACCTTGCCGCGATGACCGTGTTCCTCTACACGTTCACCGAGCGCGAGCGGTTGCTGTCGCTCATGGAGAAACTGACCGGCGCGCGGCTCACCAACAGCTACACGCGCGTTGGCGGCGTGGCGCGCGACCTGCCCAACGGCTGGATCGCCGAGTTAAGGAAGTTCCTCGACGCGTTCCCGAAGATGATTGACGAAGTGGACCGGCTGTTGACGCGCAACCCTATTTTCATGAACCGCAACCAGGGTGTGGGCGTGTTGCCGAAGGACGTGGCGATTGATTTTGGCGTCACCGGCCCGAACCTGCGCGGCAGTGGCGTGGAGTTCGACCTGCGCAAGAATCATCCGTATCTCTGTTACAAGGATTTCGAGTTCGACGTGCCGGTTGGGACGAAGGGCGATTGCTACGATCGCTACTTGGTGCGGATGGAGGAAATGCGCCAATCGGTGCGCATCCTGAAGCAGGCGTGCGACAAACTGCCGGACGGGCCGGTCAACGCGCCGGACCTGAAGAGCGTGTTGCCGCCGAAGGAGCAGGTGCTCACAAAGATGGAGCAGCTCATCCATCATTTCATGATCGTCACCGAAGGTCCCGACGTGCCGCTGGGCGAGGTTTACTTCGGCGCGGAGAACCCGAAGGGTGAACTGGGTTTCTACATTGTCAGCAAAGGCGGCGGCGTGCCGTGGCGGATGAAAATCCGCTCGCCGTCGTTCTGCACCCTGAGCGCGCTGCCGTATTTGTTGAAGGGCCACATGATCGGCGACATTGCGGCGATCCTCGGCTCGCTGGATTTCGTGATGGGAGAGTGCGACCGCTGATGCAACAAGCGCCTCCCCATCTCGAAGCCGAGGTCAACGCGCTGCTGACGCATTATCCGCCGGAGCAGAAGCGGAGCGCGATGCTCATGGTGCTGCACGCCGTGCAGGAGCAGTGCGGCTGTGTGTCCGACGCGATGATCGAGTGGGTTGCGGCGAAGCTGGAGTGCCAGCCGATCCACGTCTATGAGTGCGTGACGTTCTACCCGATGTTCCGCCGCAAGCCGGTCGGCAAGTATCACATCAAGATTTGCCGCACGCTGTCGTGCGAACTGGCGGGCAGCCACAAGCTTTGCGACGAGTTAAAGAAGATGGTCGGCACGGGCATGGATCAGACGACGCCGGACGGCAAGTTCACGATCAGTTGGGTCGAATGCCTCGCCGCGTGCGGCACCGGGCCGTGCCTGACAATCAACGACGATTTTTACGAGAAGGTGACGAAGGAAAAGGCCGAGCAGTTGCTCGCGAACCTCAAATAATCATGGCCGCCGTCGAACGCAAACTCATCACCGCCCGGATGGACCAGCCCGGTTACAGCAACCGGCTGGAGAGCTATCTGGCGGCGGGCGGCTATGCGGGGTTGAAAAAGGCGCTGGCGATGAAGCCGGAGGAGATCCGCGCCGAGGTGATGAACTCCGGCCTGCGCGGGCGCGGCGGCGCGGGCTTCGATTGCGGGCTGAAGTGGTCGCTCGTGGATCGCAAGAGCGGCAAGCCGGTCTATCTCATTTGCAATGCCGACGAGTCCGAGCCGGGCACGTTCAAGGACAAGCAGATCATCTACAAGGACCCACACGCGCTCATCGAGGGCATGGTGTGCGCCGCCTACGCGAACGGCGTCAAGACCGCCTACATCTACATCCGCGGCGAGTTTGCAGAGGGCTGCAAAATTCTGCTCGCCGCCATCGAGGAAGCGCGCGCAAAGAACTTCGTCGGCACGAACATTCTCGGTTCCGGCTACTCGCTGGACATCTTCGTGCATCGCGGCGCGGGCGCTTACATCTGCGGCGAGGAGACCGGCCTGATCGAGTCGCTCGAAGGCAAGCGCGCCTATCCGCGGTTCAAACCGCCGTATTTCCCCGCGGTGTTCGGCCTCTGGATGTGCCCAACCATCGTCAACAACGTTGAGACGCTCTGCAACATCCCGCTCATCGTCGCGATGGGCGGCGCGGAGTTCGCGAAGATCGGCACGCCGAACAACACCGGCACGCGCATCATGTGCGTCAGCGGCCACGTGAACAAGCCCGGCTACTACGAGGTCGAACTGGGCAGGATCACGATGGGCGAGTTGATCACCGGTCTGTGCGGCGGTGTTGCCGGCGGGCGCAAAGCGAGGGCGATCATCCCTGGCGGCAGCAGCGCGAAGGTGATGCGTTGCGACGAGCGGTTCAAGGGCAGGAAGCGCGACGGCACCGAGTATGACTGGGGCTGGCAGGATGTGCCGGTGGATTTCGATTCGGTGGCGATGATCGGCTCGATGGCCGGCTCCGGCGGCGTGATTGTGCTGGACGAAACCGCCGACCTACCGAAGGCGCTGGCAAACATCGCGGAGTTCTACGCGCACGAGAGCTGCGGCCAGTGCACGCCGTGCCGCGAAGGGTCGCTCTGGATGGCCAAGGCGCTCCGCCGCATGACCAACGGCCGCGCCACGAAGGGCGACACCGATTACCTGAAGTCCATCGCCGACAATATTCCCGGCCGCACCATTTGCCCGTTCGGCGAGGCGTGCTCGTGGCCGGTGCAAAGTTTCATCGAGAAGTTCCGGGACGATTTTGCGAAGCTGGAGAAATAATGGCCGAGACACCGACAACCGCCGCGTCAACGCCTGAGATGGTGAACGTCACCATCAATGGTACCGCGATCCGTGTGCCCAAGGGCATCAACGTGATCGAAGCGGCGCGCCACGCCGGCGTGTTCATCCCGCATTATTGCTATCATCCCAAGCTTCCCATCGCCGGCAACTGCCGCATGTGCATGGTCGAGATCGGCGAGGCGATGTTCACGCCCGACCGCCAGCCAGTGATGGAGCCGGACGGCAAACAGAAGATCGTCATGCAGCCGCGGCTGGCCATCGGCTGCAACACGCCGGTGAAGGAAGGCATGATCGTGGTCACCAACTCGGCGGCGGTGACGCGCGCGCAGAACGCCGTGCTGGAGTTCCTGCTGATCAACCATCCGCTCGATTGCCCGATCTGCGACCAGGCGGGCGAGTGCAAGCTGCAGGAGTATTCCGTCGAGTTCGGCGCGGGCGCGTCGCGGTTTCGCGAGGAGAAGGTCCACAAGCCGAAGAAGGTGGACCTCGGCCCGCGCGTGGTGCTCGACGACGAGCGTTGCGTGCTGTGCAGCCGATGCATCCGGTTCATGCGCGACGTTGCCAAGGACGATTGCCTCGGCTTCGTCGAGCGCGGCAGTCACTCGACGCTGACCTGCTGGCCCGGCAAGAAACTGGACAGCAACTACTCGCTCAACACTGTGGACATCTGCCCGGTCGGCGCGCTGACGGACAAGGATTTCCGCTTTAAGATGCGGGCGTGGTTCCTGAAGGAAACCAAGAGCATTTGCACGAGCTGCGCCACCGGCTGCAACACGACCATCTGGTCGCGCGGGAACATCATCTATCGCCAGACGCCGCGCGATAACGACGCGGTCAACGAGTGTTGGATGTGCGACGCCGGCCGGCTCAATTACAAGTTTATCAATGACCCCGGGCGGTTGACGAAGGCCATCGTCGCGCCGGCATCCGTGCCGGCGGCAGGGAAGGGGAGCGACGCCGGCAAGGATGCCGGCGCGACGAGTTATGAAGACGCGCTGAAGCAACTCGGCCCGAAATTGAAAGCGGCGCTGGCGAACCGCGATTCGGCCGCGTTCATCGGCAGCGCGCGCGCGACGAACGAGGAGCTTTACCTGTTTGCGCGGCTGGCGAAGGGAAGCGTGTCGGATTGCGTGCCGCGCTCGTGGGCGGCGGACAATTTTCTCGTCAAGGCCGACCGCAACCCGAACAGTGCGGGCGCGAAGCTGCTCGGCGTCGCGGCGGAGCCGATGGGATCGAAACTCGCGGCCATCGCGGAGGGCATCAAGGGTAGCAGGATCAAGACGCTGGTGGTGCATCAGGAGGATGTGACGAAGCACGGTATCGGCGCGGACTTGCTGGCGAAGTTGTCGTTGCTGGTGGTGATGGATTTCAAGCAGACGGCCACGACGAAGGCGGCGCATTTCGTGCTGCCGGGCGTGACGTTCGCCGAAAAGCGCGGAACGTTCATCAACGCCAAGGGCCGCCTCCAGCGCGTCTGGCCGGCGGTCAGCCTCGGCGGCGAGGCGCGGCCGGAGTGGGAGATTTTCCGCGACCTGCTGCGCGAATTGGGCGGTGTGGACAACCACAGCGACATCGCGGCGCTTTTCGCCGACATGGCGGGCAACGTGCCGGCACTGGCGGGACGGGTGCTGTCGAAGGTCGGCGACGAAGGCGTGCAGATTTCAACGGGCTAGATGGAAGCGATACTCATAGACTTTTTCAAGATTGCCTGCGTGATGGGCGTGGTGCTGTTCATCTGCGCCTACATCGTGCTGGTGGAGCGGCGCGTCTGCGCGTTCATCCAGGACCGGCTGGGACCGAACCGCGTCGGCATCCCGCTCTGGATTCGCAAGGACGGCAGCGCCATCACGCTCGGCGGCAAGTGGGCGCTCGGCCAGCCGCTGATGGACGCGTTCAAGTCGCTGCTCAAGGAGGACTACGTGCCGGCGCACGTGAACAAGCTCTACTTCTGGCTCGCGCCGATGCTGGCGATGTTCCCGGCACTGGTGGTGTTCGCGGTGATTCCGTTCGGCAGCCAGCTCGGCGGCGTGCCGATGATCGTCGCCGATGTGAACGTCGGCATCCTGTTCGTCTTCGCGGTCGCCTCGCTCGGCGTCTATGGCATCGTGCTCGCCGGCTGGTCGAGCAACTCGAAGTATCCGTTCCTCGGCGGCATCCGCAGCAGCGCGCAGCTCATCAGCTACGAGATTTGCCTCGGCCTGTCGGTGATTCCGCTGTTCATGCAGGTCGAGAGCCTCAAGCTCACGTCGGTTGTCGCCTGGCAGACAAATCACCTCTGGCTGATCTGTTATCCATGGAACTGGCTGCCGGGGCTCATCTATCTGGCATCATCGTTCGCCGAGACGAACCGGCTGCCGTTCGATCTGCCGGAGGCGGAGCAGGAACTGGCCGGCGGCTACAACGTCGAATACGGCTCGATGAAGTTCGCCATGTTCTTCATGGCGGAATACACGAACATGATCGCCGCGTCGGCGCTGATGGTGACGCTCTTCCTCGGCGGCTGGTCGCTGCCGTTCGTGCCGGTGACGGGC
The DNA here is from genome assembly GCA_903870275.1 of uncultured bacterium. Classification (GTDB taxonomy): domain Bacteria; phylum Verrucomicrobiota; class Verrucomicrobiia; order CAIQCK01; family CAIQCK01; genus CAIQCK01. Next base: position 19,050 of record CAIQCK010000036.1, read on the forward strand.
GGCGTTGTCGTCGGCCTCGCGCATATCTGCATTTTCCTGGCGAAACTTTTCGCGCTGCTGTTCTTCTTCATCTGGGTGCGCTGGACGCTGCCGAGGTTCCGGTATGACCAGTTGATGGAACTCGGCTGGAAGGTGTTCCTACCGCTGGCGCTGGCGAACGTGTTGATCGTGGCGGGCGTGATCATGGTGGGGTGGGTCAAATGAACGCGTGTTTTCCAAGAGAAGCCTTTCAATTGGGACGGCCCCTCACCCCGTCCCTCTCCCCGCATGGCGGGGAGAGGGTGATCTTCGGCTCCGGTTTGCGTAGGTTGATGAACGCTGATCTCAATGTCGGTGGCGAGTTCGGTTTCCCTCTCCCCATCCGATGGGGAGAGGGTCAGGGTGAGGGGCCGCAGCCATGAAACTCGAACGCCCCAAACTGACGCTTCTGGAGCGGCTCTACCTGCCGGCGATCGTGTCCGGGCTGGCACTGACGTTCAGCCACATCTTCCGCAAGAAGGTGACGCTCCGGTATCCGGAGGAGAAGCCGGAGATTCCGCCGAACTACCGTGGGCAGCCGGTGCTGGTGAAGGACGAGGAAGGCCGCGTCAAGTGCGTCGCCTGCCAGCTTTGCGAATTCGTCTGCCCGCCGCGCGCCATCACCATCAAGCCGATGGAGTATCCGGAGAACGCGAAATACGGCAAGGTGGAGAAGACGCCGGCGGAGTTCGACATTGACATGCTGCGCTGCATCTACTGTGGTTATTGCGAAGAAGTTTGCCCGGAGCAGGCGATTTTCCTGCGCGGGCCGTATTCGGTGACCGGCCTTTCGCGGAAGGCCATGGTGTTCAACAAGGAGAAACTCCTCGAACTCGGCGGCACGTTGCCGGACCCGATCAAGAAGTGGCAGAAGAAGTAAGCAACATGCGCCCTACAAAATACAGTGTTGCGAAAATCGGGTGTCGAGTGGTTGGCACGTTGGCCGGCCTCTTTGGTCTGTTCATGTTGTTACTGCCGATCTTGCTGATTCTGTTAGTCCCGAAGGAACTCGCTTCATGTCTCGTTCTTATCCCGCTGGCTTTGCCGGTTAGTGGCTTTTGCTTGTGGGTTGCTTATTTGGTGTGGTTTCGCTTCTCTCCTCTTGCCGTTCGTCATGTATGTTATTTGATTGGGTTTTCTCCTTACTTCACAGTGATGAATCGTTTTCAGACTCCAGCGGAGTTGCATGCTCACCCTTGGTTGCCAGTGGTGTTTCTTGCTGGTCTTGCTGGCATTTATTACCTCTGCCGAATGATTGGCAACTATTTGAGTCTCTTTATTTTTCCTGAACCAGTGACAAACAATGAGTGAACGGCTATTGAAATTGTCCGACTGACATGCAAGACCAACTCTTCTGGTTTTTCAGCATTGCGATGCTCCTGAGCGGGGTGTTGGTGGTCCTTGGCCGCAACCCGGTCACGAGCGCGCTGTTCCTGGTGCTGTCGCTGTTCTTCATGGCGGGACTGTTCGTGCTGCTGGAGGCTTACTTTCTGGCGATCATCCAGATTCTGGTCTATGCCGGCGCGGTGATCGTGTTGTTCCTGTTCGTCATTATGCTGCTGGACCTGAAGACGGAGAACGTCCGGCAGTTCAAGCGGTTCGGCGCGGGCGGCGCGCTGCTGGTGGCGGGCGCGCTGGCGTGGAAGCTGGCGAGCGTGGTCATGGCGATGCCGGCGGCGGACGCGAAGCCGGTGGTCGGCACGACGGAGGCGATGGGCAAGCTGCTGTTCACGCAATACCTGCTGCCCTTCGAGGTCACGTCGGTGCTGCTGCTCATCGCGATGGTCGGCGTGGTATCGCTGTCGCGGAAGGAGACGAAATGAGGGGCGAACAGGCAATTCATCTTGCGGCAGGACGCCAAACTGTAGCGGCGGTCTATGACCGCCGAATCATAATGATGAACGACCGGCGGTCACAGACCGCCGCTACAGCGGGGATTTCTTTGATGTTGCAAATTGCAACATCAAATTGCGGAGGTCGAACTAAACCATGATCCCCGTCACTCTCGAACATTACCTGATCGTCAGCGTCCTGATGTTCTCGCTGGGACTGGCGGGCGTCATGCTCCGGCGCAACGCGCTGGTGGTGTTCATGTCGCTGGAGTTGATGCTCAACGCCAGCAACCTCGCGCTGGTGGCGTTCAGCCGGTTCAACGGCAACCTGCACGGGCAAATCTTTGTGTTTTTCATCATCACGGTCGCCGCGGCCGAAGTCGCGGTCGGTTTGGCGATCATCGTCGCGTTGTTCCGGCGCCGGCAAACGGTGCAGGTGGACGAAATCAATTCGATGAGGCTCTGACGCATGGAAGACGTAAGCGGATTATTGTGGCGGGTGCTGGCCGGGCCGCTGTCGGCGGCGGTGGTCATCTGGCTGCTTTGCCACAAATCGAAGTTCTACGCCGACTTCGGCCCGGTCATGGAGCGGCAAATGGCGTGGATTGTCGCCATCATTTTCCTGACCGGCTCAACGTGGTTTGCCTACAGCGCGTTCTCTGCGGTGCGCGACGGCGCGGCGCTTGATAACCAACCGCTTTACCAGTTTTTATCGGTCGGCGACCTCGACTTTTCGATCAACTGGTCGCTCGACAAGCTCAGCGGGCTGATGCTGATGGTGGTCTGCGGGGTGTCGTTGTGCATCATGGTCTATTCCATCGGCTACATGCACGACGACCCGGGCATCAGCCGGTTTTTCGCGAAACTGTCGTTCTTCGTGTTCTCGATGTTCGGCATCGTGCTGTCGGGAAACTTCCTGATGATGTTCATCTTCTGGGAACTCGTCGGCGTGTCGAGCTACCTGCTCATCGGCTACTGGTATGAGCGGCCCGCCGCGGCGGAGGCGGGCAAGAAGGCGTTCCTCGTCAACCGCATCGGCGATTTCGGTTTCCTGCTCGGCATCCTGATGCTCTGGGGCATCACCGGCGAGGTGAACTTCGTGGGCGTGAAGAACCAACTCGCCGCGCATGCGGTGGACCCGAACCTGCTCGCCGTCGCGACGGTGCTGATTTTCTGCGGCGCGGTTGGCAAGAGCGCGCAGTTTCCGCTGCACGTCTGGCTGCCGGACGCGATGGAAGGCCCGACGCCGGTGAGCGCGTTGATCCACGCCGCGACAATGGTGGCGGCGGGCGTCTATATGCTTTGCCGCGTCTCGTTCCTCGTTTTCGGCAGCCCGGTGGCGATGGAGATCATCGCGTGGACCGGCGGCATCACGGCGTTGATGGCGGCGCTCATCGCGACCCAACAGAACGACATCAAGCGCATCCTGGCTTACTCAACGTTGAGCCAGCTTGGCTACATGGTGATGGCGGTCGGCCTCAGCGATCCGCACGGCAGCGGCTACATGCCGGCGATGTTCCATCTCTCGACACACGCGTTCTTCAAGGCGCTGTTGTTCCTGAGCGCCGGCAGCGTCATCATTGCGCTTCACCACAGCGAACAGGACATCTGGAAGATGGGCGGCCTGCTGAAGAAGATGCCGATCACCGCCGCGTGTTTCGCCGTCGGCACGCTGGCGCTCTGCGGCTTCCCGTTCATGAGCGGTTTCTACAGCAAGGAAGCCATCCTCGGCCTCGCGCACGAGCGCAACCACGGCCTCTACGTTCTCGCGACGGCGACGGCGGGCCTGACGGCGTTCTACATGTTCCGCTGTTTCTTCGTCGCCTTCCTCGGCAAGACGCGCGGCGAACACGCGGGCAAGGCCAAGGAAAGCGGATGGGTCGTGCTCGTGCCGCTGATCGTGCTGGCGGCGGCGTCCATTTTCGGCGGCTGGTTTGGAATCCCGGAGTGGCTGGTGGAGAACAACGCCATCAGCGCCGAGCACGCGCCGCAAATCGTGATGATCGCCGCGCTGGCAGCGTTTGCCATCGGCGCGGGCGCGGCGGTGGCGCTCTACGCGCGCGGCGCGGTGGCCGACCCGCTCAACAGGCTGCCGGTGATTTCCTGGGTGCTGCGGAACAAGTTTTTCTTCGACGAGATTTACATGGTGCTGGTGAAAGTGGGGCAGGGCACGCTCGCGTGGCTCTGCGGCTTCGTGGACCGCTGGATCATCGCCGGCCTCGTCGTGCGCGGGCTGACGGCGACGACGCGCGGCGCGGGACAGACGCTGCGGCTTTTCCAGACCGGCAACGTCCAGACCTACGCGCTTTGGTTTGCAGCCGGCGCAACGATCCTTCTCTACTGCCTGGTCAGGTAACGCATGGACTTTTTGAACATATTGAACTGCACGATCCTGACACCGCTGGTGTTCGCGGCGGGTCTGTGCTTTGTGCCGGCGGCGAAGACGCACGCCATTCGCTGGCTGGCGATCCTTGGCTCATTTGTGACGGCTGTGCTTGGTGTGCTGGCGTTCTTGTGGTTCAGCGCAAGCGATACCGGGTTTCAGTTTGTGAACCAGGTGCCGTGGGTGGCGGCGCTGGACATGAGCTGGCACGTCGGCGTGGACGGCATCAGTGTCGTGCTGGTGCTGCTCACGGGCATCGTCGGCTTCGCGGCGGCGCTGGTGTCGTGGGACATCCAGAGCCGGCAGAAAGAGTTCTACGTCCTGCTGCTCATCATGATCGCCGGCGCGATGGGCATGTTTGCGTCGCTCGACATCTTTTTCATCTACTTCTTCCATGAGCTGGCGTTGATCCCGACGTTCCTTATGATCGGCATCTGGGGCAGCGGCAAACGTGAATACGCCGCCATGAAGATGACGCTCTACCTCAGCGCCGGCGCGTTTGTGGCGCTGATCGGGTTGATCGCTCTTTACCTCGCGCTGCCGGCGGACGTGCGGACGTTGGACCTGGTGAAGCTGCTCGACTACGCGCGGAGTCATCCGCTGGCGGCGAACGTCCAATATTTCATTTATCCGCTGCTGTTGTTCGGACTGGGCACGCTGGTCTCGCTGGTGCCGTTCCACACGTGGGCGCCGGTTGGCTACGGCTGCGCGCCGACGGCCACGGCGATGCTGCACGCCGGCGTGTTGAAGAAATTTGGCCTCTACGCGCTGATCCGCATCGCGCTGCCGCTGCTGCCGGTGGGCGCGCACGACTGGAACGGCCTTCTAGTGGTGCTGCTGCTCGGCAACATCGTCTATGCCGGCTTGGTGGCGATGACGCAGAAGAACTTCAACTACCTGCTCGGCTATTCCAGCGTGGCGCACATGGGCTTCGTGTTCCTCGGCATCGCCAGCTTCACCTTCATCGGCCTGACCGGCGCGGTGCTGGTGATGTTTGCGCATGGCATTCTCGCGGCGCTGTTATTTGCGTTGAGCGGGTATGTCTATGCGCAGACCGGCACGCGCGAAATCTCGGAACTCGGAGGCTTGTGCAAACCGCTGGCGTTCGTGGGCACGCTGCTGGTGATGGCCGGGTTCGCATCGATCGGCCTGCCGGGCTTTGCGAATTTTCCGGGCGAGGTGATGGTGCTCTTTGGCGCATGGCAGGCGCCCGCGTGGCAGGCGAAGATGGGCGCGGCGACGGTGTCGTGGCCTGTGCCGCTGGCCATCTGGGGCGGGTCGGTGATCGGCGCGGTCTATATGCTGCGTGCGTTGCGCAACATCTGCTTCGGCCCGACGCCGGTGAGGTGGCAGATGCTGGCGGACGCGAACCTGTTTGCGCGCGTGCCGTATCTGTTGCTCCTCGGCGTGTTGATTTGGGTCGGCGTTTATCCGCGGGCGTTGGTGGAGACGATCAAGCCGGCCACGGCGCAGATCATCACCGCGGTGGAGAAGGCGGTGCCGGCGGTGAGTCTGAAGAGATGATATGAATTTATCGCTGCTCAAACTCGAAATCGCAACCTGCGGCCTGGCGATGCTGGTGCTGATGCTGGAGGCGTTCGTGCCGCGGCGCGACAAGCGCTTCCTCGGCTACCTCGGCGCGGCGGGTTTGCTGGCGATTCTCGCTTGGAGCTATTGCCCGAGCGTCACGGCTGGCGGCTTCACGATGGGTAGCGGGTTCAACGGCATGTGGGTGAACGATGCGATGGCGCTCTACTTCAAGCGCCTCTTCCTCGTCGGGACGGCGCTGGTGCTCGTGATGTCCGTCGGCTTCGCGAGACAACTCGAAGGCGGCGCGGGCGAGTTCTTCGCGCTGCTGATGTTCGGTTGCACCGGCATGATGCTCACGGCGTCAGTAAACGACTTCCTGATGCTTTTTGTGGCGCTGGAAACGGTCACGGTGAGCGGTTACATCCTCGTGGCGTGGTTGCGGCGGCAGCAGCAATCGCTGGAGGCGGGCGTGAAGTATCTCATCCTTGGCGCTCTCTCGACGGCGTTTTTGGTCTTTGGCATCACGTTCATCTACGGCTCGACCGGCGCGACCGGTTTCGCGGACGTGGCGGCGAAGATTGGCACAGCGGGCGCGCCGCTGAAGCTCGGCTTGCTGCTGGTGCTGGCCGGGCTGGGATTCAAGATGGCGTGCGTGCCGTTCCAAGCGTGGGTGCCTGACGTCTATCAAGGCGCGCCGGCGCCGGTGACGGCCTTTCTTGCCACCGGCTCGAAAGCGGCGGGTTTTGTGCTGTTGTTGCGCGTGTTGTTTGGGGCGTTGCAGTCGGTGAAACCCACGTGGGTTCTTGTTATCGGCACGCTGGCGGGGCTGAGCGTGCTTTACGGCAACCTGGCCGCGATGCCGCAGCGCAACGTCAAGCGGCTGCTCGGCTACTCCAGCATCAGTCACGCGGGCTTTCTGCTGCTCGGCGTCGCGGCGGCGGACAGCTTCGGCATCGGCGCGGTGCTGTTCTACCTGGTCGCGTATCTCTTCACCAACCTCTGCGCCTTCACGGTGATTTCCTGCCTCGCGGGAACGCTGCCTGACGACGAGCGCGAGAACTACGCGGGCCTGGCGCAACGCTCGCCGTTGCTGGCGGCGGCGATGACCGTGGCGCTGGCGTCGCTGGCGGGCGTGCCGCCGATGGCGGGGTTCTTCGCGAAGTTCCTCATTTTCACGGCCATCGTCGGCCAGAAGATGTGGTGCCTGGTCATCATCGGCGCGATCGGCGTGGTCGTGTCGCTTTACTACTACCTCGGCGTCGTGAAGGCGATGTATTGGCAGGAGCCGCGCGAGACCGGCGCGATCACGGTCGCCTGGCCGATGAAGGCGCTGCTCTGGGTGACGATGGCGGCGGTGATCGGCATCGGCGTGTGTCAGGGCGCGTTCACGCGGTGGGCCTTTGACGCCGCGGCGACGTTAGTCAAATAAGGTGTTTTCGGCAGTCCGTTATTCCGCCACTCCATCACTCCATTTCTCCAATACTCCAATTTCCTCACGCTTCATGCATCCCATCCGTCGCATCAACACCATCTTCGTTTACGTGCGCGATCTCGCGGCGGCGAAGCGGTTCTATGGCGAGACGCTCGGCTTCGGGAAACCTGAGATTGACGGCAGGTTCTGGGTCGAGTTCAAACTGCCCGATGGCGACACGCACTTCGCGCTGCACCAGAGCGAGAGTCATGGCCACGCCGACCACGCGCACGGCACAATCATGCTCAGCTTCGAGGTCACCGACATCCACAAGTTCGCCGCGCAGTTGAAGGAGAACGGCGTGAAGTTCCACTACGAGCCGCGCAAGGAATACGGTTTCTGGCTGGCCGAGTTCGAGGACATGGAAGGCAACGTGCTGCGGCTCTACCAGAAGCTGCACACGCACGAACGCACGGTGTAGGAGCGGGAGCGGTCTGCATGGGTCAGTGGCGTGAACTTCCAAGCTCGCGCAAGGTGAAGCGCCAACCATCTGTTCATCAATGCGGCGGCGCAAGCAAAAGATTGTGTGCTAACTATGGTCGCGGTATGCTTGAAAAGAACAAGGACCGGTATCATGAAACGAGTGACCAAATCGTTCATCAATGTTCGACTGGTGGGGATGGCAATCGTTTTTTTTCTGAGTGCCGTCTGCATTTTTGCGGAAGATGGTCTCGATGAGAAGGTCGGGAAGAAGGTGCGAGAGTTTGATGACAAATCAAAAACCGTTAGTGATTTCTCGATCCTCATCGAACTCTACATGAACAACGAAGTTCAAGCTGACGTGTTTTTCAAAAACAAATTTTGGCGCGGCAAAGGGACAGTGGTTCGAGTTGGCAAGGATATGGATGGATCAATCTATGCACTGGTGGTGAGTTCCATTGCTTCAAATGATATGTTCAGTCGTTTAGATTTCTGCAACGCAGCAAAATGCTACTTTCCAAAATCCGAAACAGAGAGTGTTTCGACGCTTTGCCGGCATGATCGAATAATCGTGCGCGGAATTTGTTCCGGGATGGTTGGGCTTTGCCCGGTCCTGATGGGATGTCATGTCGAATCGAAATTGACGAGCGTAGTCACGGAAGATCCGAAAGAGTTTCAAAGCGGCCCGGCAACGAACAGCCTTCCCGTCATCATAAGGCCGACGAAACCGCCCGATTCACTAACGCCAACATCCCAATTCAAATTCGCCGAGTCTTTGTTTGGCTTGCGTCCCACTTCCAATTCCAATGATATGTCACAGACCCAGCGCAAGATCCCGACGATGGCCTCGAAAACCGACGCTGGCGTGGCGCGGCGAGGTCCGACGGCATTGAACGTCGTCGGCATGCCGCAAGGCGCTTACAGCAAGAAAATGTTTGCTGAGATCGGACGATACTGGACGCATTTGTTGGAACTATTCTACGCCGACGGCCAGCCGGGGAGGTTGAAACTCAGTTTTACGCTCTACCCGGACGGGCACGTGGATAATATGAAGGTTGCGCAAAACACCGCTTCCCCTATTTTGGGAAAATATTGCCAGAAGGCGGTAACTGATTGTGCCCCCTTCGATCCATGGCCGCAAGAACTGAAGCTGCTAGGCGGGGATCACTTGGATATGACGATAGATTTTAATGTTTATCAATACGAGAGGTAATAAATGAGGCTTTTGTTCTCAACTTCACACATAATCAACAGCCTCCGAAGCTGAACCGTGTGCTAGACAGATCGGTCCACTTCCTACCATGAACACACTGCTCTTCGACATTGAGACTTCCGGCGTTGATTTCGAGTCGCTCGACGAAGCCCAGAAGGAATACCTCATGCGCCCAGCAGAGCGCGAGGCGACGGAGGAGGCCCGCGCCGCGAAACGCGCGGAGGTGATCCAGCAGCTCAACCTCTGGGCGCCGACGTCGCGCGTGATCGCCATCGGGATGCTCAACGTGGACACGGGGAAGGGGAAGGTGGTCTATCAGTCCGACGACTTCGAGGAATGGACGAGCGACGACGGGCTGGTGGAGTTCGGCTCCGGCACAGAGGAGGACATCCTGGGCGAGTTCTGGGACGTGGTGAAGCGATACCAGCGGCTGGTGACGTTCAACGGGCGGGGATTCGACTGCCCGTTCCTGATGCTGCGCTCGGCCATCGTTGGCGTGCGGCCGTCGCGCAACCTGGTGGGCAATCGTTACGCGAAGGACATGGTGGACCTGCTGGAGCAGCTATCGTTTTACGGCGTGACGCGGAAGTTCAACCTCGACTTCTATTGCCGGGCGTTCGGCATCCAAAGCCCGAAGGAAGGCGGCATCACCGGCCTCGACATGAATCAGCTCTTTGCCGAAGGCCGGCACAAGGAGATCGCGCAGTATTGCCTCGGCGATTGCCGGGCGACGACGGAACTCTACAAGCGGTGGCGCGATTGTTTGAGCTTCGACGAGCCGGGCGGGAAAGAGTAGGGGAAAGGAAGATGCTGTCAGTTGTCAGCTATCAGTTATCAGTTTCGGCTGAAGGCCGAAAGCTGATGGCTGAGAGCTGATTTCCGACTCAGCTCTCGTGCCGGTCTTTTGCGCCGGCGCAGTTCACGGTGACGACCTGGCAGAGGAAACGGCTGTCGCGTTTGACCTCGTGCCAGACGCCGGTCTTGACCATGAGCGTGTCGCCGGGAGAGAGCGTGTAGAGTTCGCCAGCCACTTCCATCGTCATCTCACCTTCCAGCAACGTGTAAATCTCGGTGCCGATCTTGTGGCAATGCCGCGTCTGCTTGGCGCGCTCGGTGAAGATGGCAAGCTCGGTGTCGCGCATCACCACGACGGGACATTTGGCCGGCGGCGCTGGCGCGTGCCATAGGACGGCCACCGATTCTTGTTCGGTGTCGGGCCGGATCTCGGTGACGAGAACCTTGCGGTCGCCACGCGCTTGCAGCGCGGGGTCTTGTTTCGAGGCTTCCAGAGTGACAAGCAGGGCAGGAGTCATGATTCAAGTCCTGTAGCGGCGGTCTCTGACCGCCGGCTTTTCGTTTCCCAATGATCTCGGCGGTCAGAGACCGCCGTTACAGCGATGCGGTGTTTCATTCCATTCCAAGTTTGGCGAGCAGTCCCTTCCTGCGGACGACGCGGAACATGTACTCGAAGAACACACCCGCCGCGACGAGATAAACGACGTTCAAGCCGAGCGACCACCAGAACATGTGCCACGGCGCCTGGCCGGTCGCGAGAACCTGCCGCATGCCTTCGAAGACGTAGGTGGATGGCAGGGTCCACGCGACCGCCTGGAGCCACGAAGGCAGGACGCTCACGGGATAGAAGACGGCGGAGATGGGTTGGATCAGGAACGGAATGCCCCACGCCAGCGCCTCGGCGGCGTGGCCCCAGCGCATGATCAACGCGACCGTGACCATGCCCATGGCCCAGCCCATCAACATGAGGCTCAAGACGAATGGAATCAGCGTGAAGCCAAGCTGGAAGACGTTGAAGGAGTAGAGCAGCCACGCCAGCAACGCCAGGATGAGGCCGTTGACGAGGACCTTGATGACGCCGAGCGCGAACGTCGCCGTAAGAAACTCGGCGATGGTGACGGGCGCCACGAAGATGTTCAGGAGATTGCGCGCCCAGACATCTTCAAGAAAGGAGATGGTGACGCTTTGCTGGGCGCGGTAGAGCAGGTCCCAGAAGATCATCGAGCCGATGAGAAACGTGATGAGCGCCGGCACGCGGTTGGAGCCGACTTTCAGCAGATACGCGGTGAGGAATCCCCACACGAGCAGGTCCATCACCGGCCAGAAAAAAATCTCCATGATGCGCGTCCAGCTCTGCCGGTAGAGCAGCAGGTAGCGCAGGAGCAGGGCGGTGATGCGGCGGAGGTTCATGCGTCGGATTTCTTTTCGGCGGATTGAAGTTCGCCATCGCGCGCGATGCGGATAAAAACCTGTTCCAGCGTTTGCTCGTTGAAACGCGCGATGACTTCGCGCGGCGAGCCTTCGGCCATCTTGCGTCCGTGGTGGAGGAAAATCACCCGGTCGCAGATCTCCTCGATCTCGAGCATGTTGTGCGATGTGTAGAGGACGGTGATGCCGCGCTCGCGTTGGATGCGGCGGAGCAGTTTGCGCACCTTGTCGGCGATGTCAGGATCGAGCGACGCCGTCGGCTCGTCCAGCAACAGCAATTCCGGGTCGTTCAACAGCGCCTTGCAGAGGTGCAGGCGCGTGCTCTCGCCGCTGCTGAGCTGGCCGGTCTTGCGAGTGGCAAAGCGCTCGATCTCGAACAGCCGCATCAGTTCCACCGCCTTCTCGCGCCAGTTGGCGACGCCGTAGATGCCGGCGAAGATGCGGAGGTTGTCGATGACGCGGAGGTTTTGCGGCAGGCTGACGTAGGCGCTGGAAAAGTTGATGCGGCTCAGGATGGCGATGCGATGCCGGGCGATGTCCTTGCCGAGGATGCGGATGGTTCCCGACGTTGGCTCGATGATGCCGAGCAGCATCTGGATGGCCGTCGTCTTGCCCGCGCCGTTCGGGCCGAGCAGACCGAGAATCTCGCCGCGCGCGGCGGTGAAGCCGAGATGGTCCACCGCCGTGGTGCCGTTGAACGTCTTGACCAGATCGTGGACTTCGATGACCGGAGCGTTTGTCATTTCGCCGGGTGCCGTTGCATGGTCTTGATGAAATCGCAGGCGGTCTGTAGCACGCCGGCGTCCATCAGAATGCTGATATGGCCGTGATTGTAGCGCTCGATGCGCGGCTGGCCCCACGCCTGCCAGAGTTCGTTTACCGTGTCGGTGCCGAGGAACTGGTCGTAGAGCGCCTGGATGATCAGGATGCGGTCGCGTTCAAGCGTGGGTTGGTGGAACTTTGGCAGCAGGGGCATGGCGATGCGCTCGATGTCCTCCCGCGTCGCGCCCTGGTCGAGAAACGATTGTTTCATCGCCTTGAGGAACTGCAGTTCCCAAATCTGCTTGTCCAACCGCACCGCCGGCGTCATCAGCACCGCGAAGTCCAGTTCCGACTCCACGCACGCGAGGATGCTCGCGATCCAACCGCCGAGACTGATGCCCCAGACACCGACCGGCCCGCGATGGTGGGCGCGCAGCCACCGCAGGATGATGCGCGATTCGATTACCGCCTGCTGCACGGCCTGGGCGGTGTGTGCGATGTTCTCGGTGAGGAAATACTCGTTCCACCGGTTCGGCTTGCGCTGGACGTGATAGGGCATGTTCACGAGGGCGCAATGGATGCCGCGGCGGGCCAGACGGTGGCCGGTGCGGCAATAGTTGAGATAATAAGCGATGCTCGCGTTCCAACCATGGAGAAACAACACCGCTGGGCGCTCGCGCGCGTCGTCATCGTGGCCGATAAAGTAGTTGCCCGCGACACGGTTGTTGACGGTCCACGGCGACTGGAGCGGGCTGTCGAAATGAAACGACCGGTGCGTCACAGGTCCGAGCCAGCGCGGCTTGCCGAGACAATGGTCCAAATCCGGCATCGGCTCCGGCAGCGCGAACAGCGTGTCCCACGATCCCAGGTCGCGCGGATACGACCGCCAGTTCGCCTGTTGATCGGGATGATCATGATGGTCCTGATGTCCGTCCCGCATCATGCACGATGCAAGACGAATCACCGACCGATCCATGAAATGGGCCACCTTGCGGTTCATCAACCCCAAACTTGAGACGCGCGCCGCCCGCTGGCAATAGAAAAAAGCGGCCCATTGCCGCCGCTGGCTAGAGGTCGTCGCCGTCCATCCGCGTGCCGGGCGGCAGGAGCAGCACGCGACAGACCGTGGTGGCGCCGGTGAAGTAAAAGGCAAACACGAGGAAATAAACCAAGGAGAGATGATCGAGTCCGATGCCGCAGGCCGTGTAAACAAGCGCCGCGACGGCGGCGGGCGTGAGCGCCAGCACGCCGAAACAAAACAACTGGTTGAAGTGGTAGCCCGGCTCAATGCCTTGCTCGACAAACGCCGCCACGCCGCCGAAAACCAGCACTTGCAAGATGGCAGCGCAGAAAAAGCCGGCGAAAACCGCCATGGCGGTCAGAATGCCCATCCAAGGCAGCGATTCTCTCAGCAAATGGCCCAAATAGGCGCCGTTCACACGGCCGTCGGGGAAGATATTGAGAGGTATCGGCTCTGGATGCGGGTGGATTTCCGACCAAAACAGGACGTTGTCGGCGGTGACGGTAATGCCGGCGGTGGCGCCGGTCGCCACCAGCGGCGTGGCGCTTGTGGTGTCCAGGACGAAGGCGAAATCCTGAAAACGGTGGCAATACGGTTGCGGCACGGCGCTGCGCGCCCGCCCGTGTTCGATGGAAAACGCCGGTAGAACGTTTTCGTTGTCGAGCCGCTCGAATACCGCGTCGGCCGTGTGTAGGCTGTTCCGGATGACGATGGGCGTGCCCAGCAGTGCCAGCAACAGCGCGAGTTTCAGGAGATACGTCAGCGCATTTACCGGAGTCCAGCCCAACGCGATCCGGTGAAATTTCATGCCCGAGCAAACGCCCAGCAATGTCCACAGGAAATGCATTACGTTCGCACCGAGGTTGGCAAGCCGCGGCCGGCGCGTTTGCGGACGGGTGGGAGCGCCGCTTGCGTCTCTTTTTGCATTCGCTTGAGCGTGCCGGCGAGGCTGACTTTAGTGGCGGAGTCCATCCGGTCGATGAACAGCACGCCGTGGAGGTGGTCGTTTTCGTGTTGGATCACGCGCGCAAGCAAGCCGGTGCATCGAAATTTCAGCGGACGGCCGTCCAGGCCCATTGCGCTGACGGAGCAGGAATCCGCGCGGTAAATGTCGGCGGTGATGCTTGGAAAACTCAGGCAGCCTTCGAGGCCAAGTTCCTTCCCAACGGGATCGCTGATCACCGGGTTCAGCAGCACGATCGGCATGTGCGCGGCGACATCCACCTCCGCGCCGCCCAGGTGCAGCGTCGAGGGGCGGTCCGACTCGCCCACGTCGGCCACCATCAGCAGCAAGGGACGTCCGATTTGCTGGGCCGCCAGGCCGACGCCGCCCGCGGCGCGCATAGTCTCCAGCATGTCCGCCGCCAGCTCGCGAATCTCGGGCGTCACCGCCTCAATCCGTTTGCCGCGCAGCCTCAAGACCGGATGACCGTATTTGACAACAGGTAAAACCATCACTTTGACGCTAGCCGAAGGCGCTGGAAAATCAATCGGAAATCTGGCCGGTGTTTTCTGTTTTTATCGCTTGTATTACGGCAGGTGGTTTGATATATGCGCGCGAATTGGCAGGTGTCAAAAACAAGAACCCAAACCGAGGAGCAGAGAATGAAGAAATTGTGGACCGCAATTGTAGTGTCGTTGGTTGCAGCCGTGGCCATGGTGTGTTCGGCGTCCGCCGCTGATACGCCGGAGAAGGGTGCGGAGAAACCCAAGTCGCACATGTGCACCGGTGAGATCGTCAAGATCAGCGCCGATTGCATCGTCGTGAAGAACAGGAATGGCGAGCAGACAATCGCCATGAATGACGCCACGAAGTTCGGCTCGAAGGACGATCCGAAGAAGTGCGCTGACTTCAAGGTGGGCGACAAGGTCTCCGTCGCTTTCAAGGAAGACGGTGACAAGAAGTGCGCCATCGCTGTTCGCACCCCGCGTCCGCCGAAGAAACCGGAGGAGAAGAAGTAGCCAACAACACCGCATACAGCGGAGATTTGGAAAAGGGAGGCCGGCTTTCGGCCTCCCTTTTTGCTTGCTGGCATGGGACGAGATACGCGGGTGCAGTGCTCGCCTGAAACAGTTTCAGTTTGCATCCGTGGCGGCGCGGCGGTAATTGCAAAGGGGTGCATATCCTGCGCGTCGGCCCATTTCCCGCTCTGGAGAGCGCCCTCGGCGAATACATCGCCGGCGCGAAGCGCCGTCGCGGCCCGCTCGCGCCCATCGTCATCGTTGTTCCCACCGCGCTGCTGCGGCTCCATCTGCGGCGGCGGCTGGCGAATCACATCAACCTCCGCTTCCTCACGCTGGCCGATGTCGTCCGCGAGGCCGCGCCCGGCTGCACACCGCTGCCGCCGTTCGCCGACGAGTTGATTGCTGAAAGCGTCATCGCTGCCAACGTCGGTGAAGGCGATTACTTCCATCCGGTGAAGTCGAGCGCCGGTTTCCGTCAATGCCTGCTCGCGACGATCCGTGACCTGAAGGAAGCCGGCGTCGCCCCGAGCGAACTCGGCCGCGCCGCGACGGCGGCGGATTTGCCGGGGAAAAAGTTCGTCCAACTCACCGCGCTATATGACGCCTATGAGAAAGCATTGCGTGGTCACGGCGTCAGCGACGACGCCGACAAGCTGGCGGAGGCGGTCAGGACTGTTTCGGGTTCCGGGTTTCGAGTTCCGGGTTTCGAGCCGGAGGAGTTGTGCTTCTACGGCTTCTATGATTTCAACCACCTTCAACGCCGGCTGGTGGCCGCGCTCGCCAAACGCTGCGCGCTCGCGGCGTTCGTGCCGTGGCTTGACGAGAGAATGTTTGAGTTCGCCAAGCCAACCGTGGAGTGGCTCGAAAAGACGTTAAAAACGGATCGCGTCGCCATTCGGCAATCCGCGGTCCGCAATCCGAAAGTGTCCGTCGTCTCCGCTCCTGGCGAGGCGCGCGAGTGCCGCGAGATTCTCCGCGAAGCCTTGGCGTTCGGCGGAGAAGGCAAGAGGCCGTTGCACGAAGTCGCCGTGCTTGCCCGTGGCGACGAACCTTACGGCCCGTTGCTGCGCGACCTCGCCACTGCGCGCGGGTGGCCGCTGCATCTGGCGATGGGGCGCGCGCCGCTGGAGGCCATTGAGCCACGCCTGTTGCTGTTGTTGCTCGACATTGCCGCGAACGATTTTGCGCGGTCCAAGGTCATGGAGTTCGCCGCGCTCTCGCCCGCGACAACCTCGCTTGCCGCCGAGTGGGACCGGATCAGCGCCAACCTCGGCATCGCGCGCGGCAAGGGCGTTTGGCTCGACCGCGTCCAAGCGCGCATCCAGCAGCTCCAGAATGACTCATCTCAGCCCGATGAATCCAGAGCCAGCGTGGTGCAGCATGAATTGTCGGCTGCGCGCGAACTCGGCGCGTTCATGGATACGCTCATCCGCTCGGCGTCGCGGCTGCCGCAAGAGGGCAAGTGGTCGGAGTTCACGGCGGCGACGGTGGCGGGTGCGAAGGAGTTGCTGGCGGAGTCGCCTGAACGGAATGCGGCGTTCGACCAGATGCGCGCGCTCGACGTGCTCGACGAATACCGGGCGTCGTCGAGCCGGGATGATTTTGCGCGTTACGCGCGGAAGGCGTTCGAGGCGGCGCGGCAGCCCGAAGGCGGATTTCAGGAAGGCGGGCCGTTCGTCGGCGGCATCATGGCCGCGCGCGGCGTGATCTGGCCGATGGTCGTCGTGCCAGGCCTCGTCGAGAAAGGCTGGCCGCGCCAACTGCGCGAGGACCCGATCCTGCTCGACGAGGAGCGGCGCGCTTTGAACAAGCGCCTGCCATCCGATGACGGCATGCCGCAGCTCGAACAGAAAGTGGCGCGGGGTCACGACGAGGAACGGATGTTGTTCCGGCTCGCGTGCGACGCAGCGAGCGAGCGGTTGGTCATCACCCTGCCGCGCATCGAGCCGGCGACGGGCCGGCCGCGCGTGCCGTCGGTGTTGTTGCTGGACAAGCTCGGCGTCGCGAACTTCACCGAACTGGAAAAGGATGACCGTGTTCGCCAGGTGCCGCTGACGCCGTTGGTGCCGGCGAAAGGGGAGGCGTCGGACGCCGGCGAGTATGATTATCGGTTGCTGGAGAAGCTGCGTCGTGAGGGTGCTGGCGGCGTGAAACCTCTTTTTGATGCGATGTCGCCGACGTTCGCGCCGGGTTTGCTGCTGGAGCGGACGCGCTGGAGCGGCGGACGCTGGACGGCGTATGACGGTTGTTTGACGCTGCCGCAATCGCTGGAGGCGGTGCGGCGGCTGTTTGATCCCACAAAACACTGCTGGGCCATCTCGCGCCTCGAAGCCTACGCGCGCTGTCCGTTCAGTTTTTTCCTGCGCGAAGTGCTGGGCGTCGAGGAGGTCGAGGCGCCGGAGGACGCGGAGACGATCAGCGCGGTGGATTTCGGCATGCTGTTTCACGATTTGATGCGCGACATCGTGCGGCGCTTCCAGATGGGGAACTTGCTGCCGCTCGATCCGGCGCGCGGCGTGGAGAACGAAGTTGTGCTGGCCGACGAGGCGGAAAACGTCTTCGCCGGGTTCGCGTCACGCGGTGTCACCGGCTATCCGCTCGTCTGGCGGGTGAAGCAGGAGAAAATCCGCGCGGACTTGCTGCGCTGGTTGCAGACCGAATATGCCCACGCAGCCGGCGGTTACAGCGCCGTGGCAACGGAATGGGCGTTCGGTCGCGCCGCCGACATGCCGCCCGCGCAGATCCAGCTCGATGAAAAGACGACGTTGCTCGTCGCAGGCCGCATTGACCGTGTGGATCGCGGGCCGGACGACGAGGTCATCGTCCTCGATTACAAGACCGGCAAGCCGGACAAGTATCGCAATCACAGTTTTTGCCGCGCCCGCGCCTTGCAGATTCCGGTTTACATCCTGGCGACCGAGCAACTGGCCGGCAAGCCGAGTGGCGGCGGCTTCTATTTCTTCGCCACGCGACGCGGCGGATTCGCGAAACACGGCTGGTATCGCGAGGAGCTTGCGGCGGCCGAGCCTCGGCTGCGGGAAATCCTCGGCGGTTTGGTACGGAGCATTCTCGACGGAAAGTTTTTCGTTACGCCCGACGGCGCGGACGCGGCGGGCACGGCGATGACGCAAGCGGCGGTCGAAACTCTGTGGGAGATGAAGAGCGCCGACGAATCCATTGCGGATTACCTCGGTGCCACCGCGCCGGACGAGGAAGCCGAAAAGTCGGAGGAGGCGGCGAACAATGAGTAAACCGCCTCCAGCAGAACTGCCCGACGCCGCCGCTCGCGAGAAGATCGAGACCTCGTTGAACCGGAACGTGCTGGTCGAAGCCGCCGCCGGCACGGGCAAGACGACGTTGATGGTGAGGCGCATCCTGAACCTGGTCGGCGACAAGAAGCTCAAGCAACGGCTGAGCCGGATCGCCGCGATCACCTTCACGGAAAAAGCCGCGGGCGAATTGAAAATGCGGCTGCGCGAGAAACTCGAACAGGGCAGCTTTTCGCAGGAGGTGCTGGCGGAACTGGAACTGGCGCAATGCGGCACCATCCACAGTTTTTGCGCCGGCATCCTTCATGAGCGGCCGGTTGAGGCGGGCGTGGACCCGGCTTTTCAGGTGGCCGACGCGCTACAGACGGAGTTGTTGCAGGAGGAAGTCTGGCGGGATTGGATTGAGGAGCAGATGGCCGCAGAGTCGGACGCGGGCGCGGACGTGCTGACGCGCGCGCTTTACCTCGACATCGAGTTGACGGCATTGCGCGAACTGGCGCAGGCGCTGGTGGCGCAACGCGCGCGGTTGAATTGGGAAAACCTGCCGCCCCGACGCGACACCGGCGACATGTTGCGCGAAGCCGGGGCGGTGGTCGAGTCGCTGGTCAAACTGGCACCCTCGTGCACCGACGCGGAGAGCGACACCATGATGCGGCGCATCGCTCCGTTGCTGTCGGTCGCGCCGGTCTGGACGGCGTTGACGCCGCGCGAACAGGAGCATGTGCTGCTGCGCGGGGTGCAGCCCGCGCCGGGGAGCGGCAACTTCAACCGGGTCGGCTCGAAGAAGAACTGGTCGGGCGAAAAGTTCCTGCTCGATGCGCGGGAGCTGATGATGCGGCTTGTCGGATTGTCGAGCGAGGCGGCGGACGTGTTCGTGCGCGATCTGTTGCGCTGGTTGCGCGGCTTTGGCGACGCTTACGAGCGCGAGAAGCAGCGGCGCGGCCTGCTGGACTTCGACGACCTGCTGTTAAAGACGCGCGACCTGTTGCGCGGGAACCGCGACGTGCGCGGGGTGTTTCAGCGGCGGTTCGAGCGGCTGCTGGTGGATGAGTTTCAGGACACGGACCCGGTGCAGGCGGAGATTGTTTTTTTTCTGGCCGAGAAGGAGCCGGACGCAACGGACTGGCGCGAGGTGAAGCTAGCGCCGGGCAAGCTCTTCGTCGTCGGCGACCCGAAACAGAGCGTCTACCGGTTCCGCGGCGCGGACATCGAGGTTTACCACGCCGCCAAAGAGGCGCTGGCCGCGCAAGGCGATGTCGAGAACATCAAGACGAGCTTCCGCACGGTGTCGCCGCTGATCGGTTGGGTGAACGAGGTGTTTGCACGATTGATCGCACCGCCGGAAACGGGCGTGGCGTATCAGCCCGACTATGTGGAACTCGCCGCGCACCCCGATTTGCAGGCGACGAGCCCGCGCGTGCTGCTGCTCGGCCCGACGCCGGATGAAGCCGCGCAGCTTGGCGAGCGTCCGAGCGTGGACGAAGTGCGGCGGATGGAAGCAGGGGCGGTGGCACAGATGCTCCATCATCTGCACGGCAACGCCGAACGCCCGGTCACGTTTCGCGGCGAAGATGGCAGCCTTCAGAACCGCGCGCCGTTGTGGTCGGACTTCGCGGTGCTGTTGCGGAGCTACACGGCGCTGGATCTTTACGAGCGCGTCTTCGAAGCGCACGACATCCCGTTCCTTGTGGAAGGCGGCAAGGATTATTTCCAGCGGCCGGAGGTGCGCGCGGTGTGCGCGTTGCTGCTGGCGCTGGACAATCCCGCGAACAAAGTCGAGCTGGTCAGTGTGTTGCGCTCGCCGCTTTTCGGCGTGAGCGACGACGATCTGGTGTTGTGGCGGCGCGTGCAGGACCGGCCGCTGGATTATTTGCAAAGCGGGACGAGCACTTCGCCTGTCGGTCATGGCGAGACGGACACCATCGCCACCGCGTTCCGGTTGCTGCGCGAACTGCACGGCGAGCGGAACCGCTATAGCTACGCGGCGTTTCTGGAGCGATGCTACGAGCGGTTGAAAATCCCCGAGCGGTTTCTGCTCCGTCCGCAGGGCGAACAACGCGTCGCCAACCTCTACAAGCTCGTGGACACGGCGCGCGCCGTGCAAAGCGTCGAAGGAATGAGCCTGCGCGGATTGGCGCGGCACCTGCGCGATGTGGCGATTGAGCGCGCGGAGGAAGGGCAGTCGCCGACGACCGAGCTGGACAAAGGCGCGGACGACGCGGTGAGGATTCTTACCATCCACAAGGCGAAGGGGCTGGAGTGGGGCATCGTCACGCTGGCGGACATGGTGCGCGAGGGACGCGGCGGGCAGGACATGGTGCTGCCGGAGCCGGGCACGCGGCGGCCGGAGGCGCGGCTGTC
This sequence comes from uncultured bacterium, assembly GCA_903870275.1. Lineage (GTDB taxonomy): Bacteria > Verrucomicrobiota > Verrucomicrobiia > CAIQCK01 > CAIQCK01 > CAIQCK01. Next base: position 39,518 of record CAIQCK010000036.1, read on the forward strand.
TGGACTGGCGAGCGCGGGTTTCAAAACAGCGCGCGACGAGGAACGCAAGCGCCAGGACGCGGAGGAGCGGCGGTTGCTCTACGTGGCCTGCACGCGGGCGCGCGACTGGTTCGTGCTGCCGTGGCTCGCGAAGCGCGGCGAATACACGAAGATTCTGGCCGGGGCGTTTGATCCGCAAACCGTTGCCGGCGTCGAGCTGGTGGACCGTGCGAAGCTTGCGGCGCCGGCAACGCGTGGCCAGCCGGTGCAGATCGGGCTGGACGAACCGGACAAGCGGCAACGGCCCGCCGTGGAAAAGCTGATCGCCGAGCGCGCTGCGTGGATAACGGAGCGCGAGGCAGGCAAGGCCGCGTTGTTTGCAGGCGTCAAGAAACTGACGCCGTCAGGCTTGGGCGAACGGGAGCATGACCTCGAAGGGGTTGAGATCGTTGGCAGCCGCGAACGCGTGGGTGGTAGTAAAGAGGGCGGCATGGAGATCGGCCGGGGCGTTCACGAAGCGCTGGCGCGGTGCGACCTGCGCGACGTGGAGGCGGCGGTAAAACTGTTTCCGCCCGGCGGGAAGTTCATCCGGGCCGCGCTGACGCATGATTTGATGAAGCGCGTGCTCGCGGCGGATGAGTTTCATCGCGAAGCGCCGATTGTCTGGCAGTCGCCGGACGGGTTGATTGAAGGCTACATTGATTTGCTGTTCAGGGAAGGCGGGCGGCTCGTCGTGGTGGATTACAAGACCGATGCGAAGCCCGACGCGAGCCTCTACGCCGCCCAGCTCGCCGCCTACGCAGACGCGCTCCGAGCGATCACCGGCCAACGCGTCGCGGAAAAACTCCTGTTCTTCCTGGCGACCGGAGAACTGGTGGCGGTTTGATTCTTGCCGCCAAAGGCGTATGACAACCCACCATAATGCCAACGGTCCTGTGAGTGTAAAAAGAGCAGCGATTTCGAAACCTCAATCACGCAAAGCAAGACTTGGACGTTGGATTATCCGGCAACTCGAACGCATTGAGTTCGCCGTGGCTAAGAAAAGAAGTTTGCATGGCGTCGTTGTGGCGGTTGTGCCGTCATCAGACAAAGGAGTCCAGGAAAAAATCTTCGTCAAGGTTGATCAGGCGCTAAAACTGATTGGCGAAATCTTCCCCGTGCGTTGTGCGCAAATCCGCCGACATTTTCGCGCAATTGTGGTGTCGGGCCCGCCTGGGTTGAGAGTATACAACGGACGTTGGGAACAATATCGTGGCGTGTGTCTGCTGGCTTTCGATTACATGATTTCTGTGGAAGCAACGCCGTCGGATGTTGCGGGTACCATTATCCATGAGTTCACACATGCGCGGCTATTTCTGCATGGATTTGGTTACGAGGAAGAAATGCGCAAACGAGTTGATCGAGCCTGCTGCAAAGCAGTCATCAGGTTTGCCAGGCGCCTTCCCGATGGGCAATCCATCATCGAATCAGCGACATACTTCATGAATTGTGACAGCGCCATCTGGAACGACTCGGCGAGACTGCAACGAGAAGCTGACGCCTTTTTGAAAATCGGCTGTCCAAAGTGGTTCGTGCTGGGAATCAAAAGGATTGGTGATAGGCAAATAGCGAGGCATCGCAAGAAGATATTACCCCGCGACGAGCCTTGATATTCTCTTGCGCAGATGGCGCACCTCGACACAAGCGCCACAATTTCGCATCTCAACCACACTATCGCGGCCGGAGGTCGCGATCCACCGCGTTGCTTGTCTGCGTTGAGAAGTTCATGGATGGGCGCGATCGTTCGACGAGCGCGGTGTCATCCGCCTCCTCACGTCGGCGGCTACGCCAGGAAACGCAACGCTCCGGCCAAGCTAGAAGCCCTCCGATGGACATGGCCCGGCGATGGTGCCGCATTTTGCCGGGACGACTTTCGGTGCTATGTTTTCACAGATAGAAAAATCAGGGGGAATTGATATGAAACAGATTGTGATTCGTTTGATGGCGGCGTTGCTCGCGGTGGCATGGCTGACCGCGTGCGGCGAGAAACCGGCTGAGAAGCCAGAAGCTGCTAAAGAAGCCCCGGCCGCGCCGGCGGCTCCAGCAGCACCTGCTGCTCCAGCGGCTCCAGCGGCACCGGCGGCGCCTGCCAAGTAATCCGACTTCGGGAAATCTAAAAACCGATGGGTTGAGAAGGGGTAAGGATGAGGCGGTGAGCGGCTGGCAAACCCGGCCGCTCAGATCATCCACGGCCCACGCATGGCGCGCGAAAGCATCTGTTGCGCAGAGATGTCGTTGAGGACGCTCTCGGTCTGAGGGTTCCAGCGAATCTTCCGGCCCAGCAGCATCGCGATGTTGCCCAGGTGCGCGACCGTGATGGAGCGCTGCGCCACCTCGATGTTCGAGATGGGCGTGCCGCGGCTCTTCACGCAATCGAGGAAATTGCGCCGGTGTCCCTGCCGGTCGGCGATGTTGCGGGCCATGCCGCCGCTGTAATGTTCCGTGAGCAGGCTCATGGGTTCGGCCGTCACGCGCTCGCGGTCCACGTGAATCCATCCGTTCTCGCCGAAGAAGCGGACGCCGTTCTTGAAAACATCCTCGCTCGCCATCGTCATCGTCTGGCCGCTGGCGAAACGGCATTCGAAGCGGTAGGTGACCGGCGTGTCCCACAAACCCTCCGTGGGATATTTCGCGACGCCCTCGACCTCCACCGGCCCGGTTTCCTCCGTGCCGAGGCCCCATTGCGCGATGTCAATGTGATGCGCGCCCCAGTCCGTGATCTGCCCGCCGGCGTAATCGCTGATCCAGCGGAAATTGAAATGGCATCGCTTCTCCGTGTAAGGCGCCCACGGCGCGGGGCCGAGCCACATTTCGTAATCAAACCCCTCCGGCACCGGCATCACCGGCTCCACGCCGGTGGTCGGGCCGAAACCGATGCCCACCTCCGCGCGTTGCACCCGGCCGATGCGCCCGCTGCGGACCAGATTGCACGCAAAGCGGAAATGCGGCACCGACCGCTGCCAACTGCCCGTCTGCCAGACGCGGTCAAACCGTTTCACCGTATTCGCCATCGCGCGGCCCTCGGCCACCGTCAGCGCCAGCGGCTTCTCGCCGTAAATGTCCTTGCCCGCCGTCAGGCCCAGGATGGCCGGGATGGAATGCCAATGGTCCGGCACCGACAGGCAGAGCAGGTCAATGTCCTTGCGGGCGATGACCTCGCGGAAATCGTGGATCTGCGCGCAGCCGCCGTCGCCGTAATGCCGGTTTACCTCGTCCGCGCCGGCCTTGAGCCGCGCCGCGTCCAGGTCGCATACCGCCGTGATCTGGCAATCGTCCTCGTTGAGGAACCCTTTCAGGTTGCGCAACCCCATGCTGCCAATGCCGACGATGGCGAGCGTCAGCCGCTTGCTGGGCGCCGGCCGGCTCCCAACGCCGAGCGCCGAGGCGGGGATGAATAGCGGAGCGCCAGCGACCGCAGCCGTGGCCGCCGCCGCGTGCTTGAGCCAGAGCCGGCGGGTCATGGGGCGGGACACGCGCGTGGCGAGCGACTTTTGATTATGAGAATTGGTTGTCATGTTGCGTTCAGCGCTGTCGCGCTTGCGGCGAATTGATCCGCATTCATTTTGTCTTCAGTAAATTTTCTTCCACTTCTTAAAGGCACGAATATCGTGCGTCGTAAGCCCAAACCATTCACCTTTTTTGCGTTTGCTGGCAAACCGCGTGTGCCAATAGTTTTCGATGCCCGCGGGATCGTCCGTCTCTATGTAGTGGACTGGCTGCAGCTTCTCTGGAAGTTGTATTCCGACCTCACCTTCTCGGCGCAATGGGTTATTCGTCCGTCCGATTTTGTACTCTCGCCGAGAACCATGCTTGAAAAGATAAACATAACCGACAGAGCGAAGTTGCGAGTTGTTATCGTCAGAATCAACTGATTGCTGCGGGCTGGTGATGTTATTCCAAAGCACGGCAACATCGTCGTGTCCTGGGTTGGCTTTGCAAAAGGCAACTATACGGGCGGCACGTTGGGGCTTTGAACCAAAACGCCGGAAAACCTTCTCGCAAGGAAACGTGGAATCGTTCTTTCGTGCAAGCAAGATATCTCCTTGAGTCGGGACGTGATTTAGCCGACGAGTGAGCAGTATCAACTGTTGAAGAAGAAATTCATCATCATAGGCTTCGCTCATACGGTTTGGTTCGAACCCAGCCTCACGAACGGCATCACCCCATCGGGTCCAGAACTGACCATACCAGTCATAGTTACCGATACCGGTCTCTTCCTCAAATCGTCTCCAGCCGAGAGGCACGCCTGCGTTGGCCTTGGCCGTCCGCTGAATCTCAGCAATAATGTGTTCTTTGTTCATTCCTTCTGGCTCTGCCGAACATTGTTTCCGCTGCATTCCGCCGAGCACCTTTATCGGTTGATCCATTCATATCAAAAAATGTTGCCATTCAACACACTTTTTCTCACGCACTCGCTCCAGCGTTTTGCTTGCTGGCGGTAATGCCAACTTCGTTGCCCCAGACGCAGGTGTGGTGGCGTCCTGACAAAAGAAAGAATTGCGCTGGCCCGGCTTCAACCTAGAATGGCCGCGAGGTGACTGGACGCGGCGGTCGTTGCCGCCTACGGCTGGCCGGCGACATTGAGTTGAGACGGAGCGGCAAGAGGCTAAGGCAATGGAGACGGTTTACATCGAGACGAGCGTGGTGAGCTATCTGGTGGCTTCGCCGAGCCGCAATCCGGTGACGGCATGGCGGCAGCGGTTGACGCGCCAGTGGTGGACAGAGCGACGCGGTCAGTTCGCCTGTGTGATTTCAGAGGAAGTGTTGGCGGAAGCCGGCGCGGGTGATGCCGGCATGTCGGCAGCGCGCCAGCGAGCTTTGCGGGACTTGCCGTTGATCTCTGGAGGGCCGCAGAGTGAGGCATTGGCGGACGACTTGTTGGCGGCCGGCCTGTTTCCGCCAAATGCGCGGGCAGACGCGAGCCATCTGGCAACCGCCACTTGCGCGGGGGTTGATTACTTGCTGACATGGAATTACCGCCATCTGGCGAACGCGATGATTTTGCGCGGCGTGGAGAGGTTTCTGGCCCATCGCGGACTGAGGCTGCCGCAAGTTTGCACGCCGGAAGAATTGATGGGAGAATGAGACGATGAAACCGGACCCGATTCTTGAGGAAGTCTGGCGCATTAAGGATACGCTGTCGGGCGAGATGGCAGCGAACCCCGCGGCCTACCGCACCAAGTTGAAACGATTGGAAAATGAGGAATTGGCTGCAGGCCGGAAGATCATCCGCTCGGCAGAGGAACTGAGGCAATATGCGGCTGAGGAAGAGCGCCGCCGCGAGGCCGGATCTCTGGTCGTGAGGGAAACGCCAGCGTCCACAAGCGGGTGGCCGGCGCCCGCGCCGCGTTCGACTCCAAAACGAAAATTGCGGAGCACTCAAAAGCCAGCATGAAGCGGTTTGCCTTTGAAGCCGTAGCCTGTCGGATGCTGGCGGTGATGTTGGGTTCCGCCGCGCCGGTTTGCGGGGCGGAGTTTAACGTGAAGGATTACGGCGCGAAGGGGGATGCGCGAATCGTTCACGATGCGGCCATGGAGGGCGGGTCGGCGAAGCTTGTTTCCACCAACGCGCATTTCACTGCGGCGGATGGCGGCCAGCCGGTGTTCATCGCGGGCGCGGGGGCGAAGGGCGGGCCGTTGAGCAGCACGATCAAGACGGTCGGCGATGCTCAGAGTGTGGAACTGGCTGATCCGGCGTCGAACACGGTCAGCGGGGTTTCGTTGACCATCGGCACGGACGATACGGCGGCGATCAAGCGGGCCATCGAAGCGGCGGCGGTCCATGGCGGGACGGTTTATTTCCCGGCGGGAATCTACCGGACGATGCGGCAGGTGGAGGTTGCCGCCTCGAACATCCGGCTGCGAGGCGATGGGGATGCGAGCGTGATCTACAACTCGCACATGAATTTCTACGGCTACAGCAAGGAGAAGCATCTGGAGGGCGGCTGGACGGGCGACCGTGTGGTTTTCATCGGCACAACCAATCATCCGATCTCGAACATCGAGATAGACCACTTGCAGGTGATGAACAACGGCGACACGTGGGTCCACGCATCCATCGGCCAGCCGATCGTCATGTCCGGCGCGACGACGAACTACGTGACGAGGAACTTCCGCCTGCATCACGTCACGCTGACAACGACAAGCTACAACGGCTACTCCAACGGCGGGATTTTGGACAGGTTCGAGATTCATCATGTGGTGATGAAGGAGGTCGCCAAAGAAGCAATCTATCTGGCGGGCTTTCCGAGCAACGGCGTGGTCGCGGACAACCAACTCTCCACGACGATCAACACGGCCATTTCCAACATCGGGATAGCGTGCAAGAACATGAAGCACGTGAAGATTCTGCGGAACAATATCCGCGGGAAGTTCTGGGTCGGCATCGGATTGTTCACGTTTCCCGAAGAGGACGTGCTGATTGCCAACAACGTCTGTTCGTTCACGCCGCATCCTCACGCGGCGAACGGCATCAGTGCGGATCGAGGAACGCACATCACCGTCTCCAACAACACGGTCGAGAACGCGGGCGGTTTTGGCATCACGTTCCGCGGCCCGGAGACAAACGTCTGCGACGTCGTCATTAAGAACAACACCATCCGCGACACCGCGCGGGGCTTCGGCATTTCCGTGATGGGCGGCAACGATCCCAGCCGGGGCCCGCGCAACGTGACGATCACGGGAAACACGCTCGTGAACAACGCCCACGGAATCGAAGCGTGGAACCTCACGGGGAAGAACAAGATCACGAGCAACAAGCTGGCGTCGGCCAACCGCCCGAAAGAAACGGCTTTTCATGTAAGTGCAGTGGAGGGTGCGACGATTACGTGTTCGGACAACGACGTGGAGGGTGAACTAGAGGCATCTGGTTTCCTGAGGCAACATTACCGGACGCAGGCGGTGGCGGCGGTGAACGACTTGTTGAAAAATTTCTGGGCGGGCGACGCGGCCACCGGACAGATCGTGAACACCTGGCACGGTTACCCGAAGTATGAGCGGGGCGACGCGCGCGGCGGATTGTGGGAAAGGGGGACGATGTATTTCGCGCTGGAAAACCTCTGGCGCATTACGGGCGACCCGACGTTGCGGCAACGGTTGCGCGCGGACTGGCAGCGGACGAAGAAAGTTTTCCCGCCCGAAAAACTGGAAGCCTGCGGGCAGGATTCGGGCACCAACTGGGCGGTGGACGACGCGGGTTGGTCGGCGCTGATGTATCTGGCGGCTTACCGCGCGACGGAGGACCCGGATGCGCTGGCGCGTGCGCGGGGTCTGGTCAACGCGGCGTTCACGCGTTGGATGGACGACGCGCTCGGCGGCGGGATGTGGTATCGCGACAAACGCGACATCAAATCGCTTTATCAAACCGCCATCGTGCTCGCGGCGCTGCGGCTTCACGAAATCACCGGCGACGCTTCCTTTCGCGAGCGTGCCGTCAAATGCTACACGTGGATGGAGAAACATTTGTTGCGTGACGACGGACTTTACTGGTGCGACCTCGAAGCCGTCGGGCCGAAGGGCAAGGAAAGGCCGAACGACATTCACGAAGCGGGCAGTGTCATCTTTCTCGGCGGCAATATGGCGATGGGCGTGATTCACGCGCGGCTTTTCCGCGCCACCGGCGACGACAAATTCCGCCAGCGCGCGCTGCGGACGGCGGCGGCGTTGCTGAAACGGCTGACGACCGCGGAAGGTGTGTTCTTCAACGACCGCGACGCGTGGGCGAACGGAACGTTCGCGAGCGATTGGGCGCGGGAAGTGTTGAGCCTGCCGGGAATCGGCCGCGAACATTGGACCGTGCTGCGCAAGACGGCGGACAGCATCTTCACAAAAGCCAGGACACCCGACGGCTACTACGGCGGGTCGTGGTCAGGCCCTGCCGAAGGCGACGGCTCGGCGTGGTTCAGGAAGAAAAGCATGCCGCAGCAAATCATGACGAGCGCCAACTCCGTGAACATGATCGTAGCGGCGGCGTGCGAGCCGTGAGATGCGATGGCGAATCCGGCGGGGGGTGCGGGTTGATTTCACGTTGTTCTGTTGGCAGGCCTTGTGCTAAACGAGCAGTCCAATGCGCTCATCCACGGCTCAAATCAAACGTGTCATCCATTTCGTTGCGTTGCCACTTGCCGCGGTTTGTTTTGCCATCGCCATCGCCGGTTGTGGACGGGCGGTTAGCGCCCCGGCGGCTGGTGGCGAGGCGGATAAAGAATCAGTCTTTCATGCAACTGACTACGGTGTCTCAACCGCGAGCGCCGACAACACGGCCGCGCTGCAGTCTGCCATCAACGCCTGTCAGGAGGCTGGCGGCGGCGCCGTGGAACTTCCGCAGGGCCGGCTGACGATCAAGGGCACGCTCAGGTTGTCATCCAACAATGTCTGGCTGCGCGGCATGGGTCGCCGCACCACCGTGCTTTATTTCGACAACGGCGGGGCGGACGGCATTGTCGTCGGCAACCGGATTCCAGACAAACCCCCGATCGCTGCCGCGGAACTGCACGGCAATCGCATCACCGACATGCTGATGGCGCACGGCAAGAAGACCGCCGGACGAACCGTGGCGATCATCAACCATACCGATTTCGTCATGGAAAAAGTCCTCATGGATCATTGCGTGGTTGGCGTTTACGCCGAGCGCATCAATAACGTGGTGTTGCGCGACGTCCAGATCATCGCCGACAACCCCGGCGCGCTCGACAAGCCCGACGTGCGTTGGAGCAGTTGGGTCGGGGTTTATTGGGACACGCCGCCGAACGCCAACGATCCGACATCGCGCAGCGACGTGCTTTATTTTAACAACGTCGGCGTGCAAATGAACAACGCCCCCGGCACGGGCGTCCTCTGGGACGGCATGTGCCACACGTTGATCATCAACTATGCCAACATCCTGCATGGGAAATACGGCTTCCGGGTGGTGAACAGCTGCGGCGATAAACATCTGCGGGTGCCGTCTTTTCTAAATGCCTTTGCCCTGCTCATTGAGGGCGCGGAAACGGATTTGAGCATCGAGGCCGGAACGGAATTCAAAATGTCCGCCTCGGATTTTGACATGTGCAAGGGAAACACGATCCAAATCCTGCCCGATCCGTGCGGATCACCGACCGAATGCGTGCAAATCAGCAACTGCCGCATCGGGAACTGCCAGAAGAGCGCGCTCTATATTGACGGCCAGGACGTGCACCTTGCCAACAACCAGATCTTCACCGCGTCTCTGGCCGGGAACGATTGCTATCCGGCCATCACCGTCGGCCCGCACGCGCGGAACGTGACCATTGATGGATTGCAGGCGGAGGAAGCCATCGGCACGCGCCGCGCCTCGCACGCCATCACCCTGGAGGCCGGCGCCAGAAACATCATGATCGACAACCTGAACGCCAGCTACATCAGACAATCGGCCATTGAAGACAAGGGCGCCGTTCATTTGATCGTGGGCAAAGTGATGGAACCTGACGGCAGTTTGCGCATGGAGAAAAAGTAGTTGGCGCGAGCCGGGCCGGCGCAAATGATGTTTTGCGTTTTGATTTCAGCGTTGACCCGGTAGCGTGCGATGTGAAAAGAAAGACGGGAATCTCAACCAAGGAAACAATGACGATGCTCTTTCGCTCGAACGAAAATAAGTCTCTCTGGATCACCCGACTGCGGTCATGGATCGTGCTCGCGTGCAGCGTTGGCGTGCTGGCGGGTTGGGCGGTCGGTGCCGAGCCGGCAACAGATGCGAAAGACAAGGACAAGTCCCAAGCCAAGCCCGCAGCCGCGAAGGCGCCGAAGCCGTTGCCCAAGGGCGTTCGCATGGAGAGAGACATCCAGTATGTCCCGGGCGGCGATGAGGCACAGCGGCTCGATCTTTATCTGCCCGAACAACCTGCCGACCATCCGTTGCCGCTTGTGATTAATATCCACGGCGGCGGCTGGCGCGGCGGCTCCAAAGCGGGCCACCCGATGATGGGCTTGGTCACGAAAGGCTACGCTGCGGCCAGCGTCGAGTATCGCTTCAGCCAGAAGGCGCTCTTCCCGGCGCAGATTCAGGATTGCCAGGCGGCGATCCGCTGGTTGCGGGCCAACAGCAAGAAATACAACTTCGATCCCGATCACTTCGGCGTCATGGGCGGCTCGGCGGGCGGACACCTCTGCGCGCTCGTGGGCACGGCGGGCGGCAAGAAGGCGTTTGCTCCGATTGGCGGCAACGAGGAGCAGTCCGACCGCGTGCAGGCCGTGTGCGATTTCTACGGCCCGGCTGATTTCAACACGGTCATGCAACAGGCCGCCGACGACAAGAACGTCAGGAACATTTTCAACTTCAACACGCCCGGCGATCCTTATTCCGGCCTGATTGGCGTGGACCTCGGCTCGGACAAGCAGAAGGGCGAGGCGGTCAGTCCGGTGCACTACGTCAGCAAGGACAATCCGCCGTTCCTGATCCTGCACGGGACATTCGACAAGCTGGTGCCTTACGCGCAGAGCGAGGAATTGGTTGCCGCCCTGAAGGCGCAAGGTGTGGAGGTGCTGTTGCAGACGCTGCCCGGTTCGGGCCATGGCGGGCCGATGTTTGGCAAACCGGTGGTCACGGCACTGATCCAGAGTTTCTTCGACAAGCACCTCAAGGGATCGAACACCAAGGTCGAGCTTGTGCCCGAAGCCGAGCTGGCTGTTCAGCCCGCTCCTGTGCCCGAGAAGTAGTCGTCAAGTGCCGCGTCAACGACTGTTGCGGCCGAGTGCGAAGCGAGCGAGGCTGGCGGCGAACGAAAGGAGTTGCGTATGTGCGAACATTGCATCAGTCGAAGGGAGTTTGCGCGAATGGCCGGCGTTGGTCTGGCCGGCGGGGTGGTTGGATTGCCTGCGATGGCAGCAACGGCCGGGGCGGCAATTGAGTGGAATCCCGATAAGCCTCCGGTGGTGACAGGCCGTCCGTTGCGCGTGCAACCGGTTCTCGCGCACGCGGTGTTCAAGCGGCGCGAAAAAGTCTCGTGGCGCTCTTGGAGCCAGATCGTCAACGAGGAAGCCGCTACCGAGGAGATGATGCGCATCGCGGCGGAATTGAAAACACTTCCTGCCAAGGCCGGCTTCCCGCTGGAAATCCTGCCGCTGGAGAAAGTCACGACTGTCGAGCAGGCGCGTAATATCCAGAAGAACGACTTCGACGTGGTGTTGTTATATGCTGCGTCGAACCGCGATTTGTTCCTGCCGAGTTGCGCGGCCGATCCACGGCGCGACACGGTCGTCTTCGTGCGGCACAAGTCGGGGCCGACGTATTACGGCTACGAATGTCTCGGCACGCGCTACTTCCAGGTTCCTTCGCAGGAACTGTGGAGCCGGAACAGCGCCGAGAATCACGGCGGCGTCACGCTCGACGACGTGGTGGTGGACGACTACGACGAAGTGATTTGGCGGCTGCGCGGACTTTACGGCCTGAAGAATTTCGTCGGGCAGCGGATGATCGCGTTAGGCGGCGCGCTCGGCAAGTGGGACAAGACCGCGCCGGATGTCGCGCGCTCCCGGTACAAGCTCGACATCGTGACGGTCGAATACAAGGAACTGGCCGCCCGGTTGGAGGAGGTGAAGGCTGACGCCAAACTCCAGAAGCTGTTTGGCGAATGGACGCGGCGTTATCTGGCGCTGCCGCACACGAAGCTGGAAACCCAGCGGGACTTCGTCGAGCGGGCGTTCGGCATCTACTGGGTGTTTCGCCAATGGATGCGCGAGCACGCCTCGCCTTCGATTACGGTGGCCTCGTGCATGGGTACGATCTTCGGCGTGGCGAACACGGCGGCGTGCATGCCGTTGAGCTGGCTGAACGACGAGGGCTACATCGCGTTTTGCGAATCGGATTTCGTGGTGATGCCGCCGGGCATCCTGCTGCACTACATCGCCGGCAAGCCGGTGTTCATGCACAATTCGACGTTCCCGCACAAGGCGATGGTGACGTGCGCGCATTGCACCGCGCCGCGGCGCATGGACGGCAAACATTACGCGCCGGTGAGCATCAAAACGCACTATGAGTCGGATTTCGGCGCGTCGCCGAAAGTCGAGATGCCGATTGGCCAGCATGTCTGCGCGATCAGTCCCGAATACACCAAGCCGCGCTGGCTCGGCATCAAGGGCATCGTGCGCGACAATCCCAACTACGCGATCTGCCGCAGCCAGCAGGACGTGGAGATTCTGGGCAACTGGAAGCGGTTGATTCCCGAGGCGCGCGATTCGCACTGGATGATGGTGTATGGCGACTACCTGCGCGAGATCGGCTACGCGGTGCGCAAGATCGGCATGACGTGGGACAATGTGTCGGATGAAAACGGATGAGCATTGGCTGTGGCAGCGGAGAATGCATGGCATGAAGCCAATCATGGCGGTGGCGTTCGCGGCTGCGTTATGGCTGGGCTTGCCGGCTGCGTCGCGCGCCTCGTCCAAGGCGGCATCGGCTGGCAGACCCAACATACTCGTGATCCTTGCCGACGATCTCGGTTATGGCGACGTGCAATGCTACAACCCGCAGCGCGGAAAGATTCCGACGCCGAATATTGACCGGCTTGCATCGGAAGGAATGCGATTCACCGATGGACATTCCTCGTCAGGCGTATGCTCTCCGTCACGGTATGCGTTGCTCACCGGGCGTTACCATTGGCGGACACGGTTGCAGCAGGGAATCGTCGGCGTTTTCGGCGAGCCGATGATCGCGCCGGACCGGATGACGATTGCGAGCCTCGCGAAGCAGCACGGCTATCGGACCGCCTGCGTCGGCAAGTGGCATCTCGGCTGGGACTGGCCGATTCCGAAAGATAAACGTCCGCTGTTCCAAATCGCCAAGGGCCAGGACGACGAAGCCGCGCCGACCGCCGCGCACCTGGCGGCCTGGCGCGAAGTCTTCGGCCAGCCGATTCCCGGCGGCCCGACCACGCGCGGCTTCGACGAATATTTCGGAACCGATGTGCCGAACTGGCCGCCGTATTGTTTCATCGAAAACGACCGCACCGTCGGCATCCCCACGCAATTTCTGCCCGGCCCGTTGCGCAGAAACAACCTCGCCTCATTGCCGGGGCCGGCGTTGAAAGAGTGGAAACTCGAAGCGATCCTGCCGGCGCTCGGGCAGCGCGTCGTGCAGTTCATCGAACGCCACGCACAAGGGTCCGAGCCGTTTTTTGTTTACATGCCGCTGACGGCGCCGCACGAGCCGCTGGCGGTGAACGAGCCGTGGAAAGGCAAGAGCGGACTCATCACCTACGCCGACTTCGTGATGGAAACCGACGCCGTCGTCGGTCGCGTGCTCGCGGCGTTGCAACAAAGCGGCGCGGCCGACAACACACTTGTCATTTTCACCAGCGACAACGGCAAGGCCCCTTACACCGGCGCGGCGGCGTTGGAGAAACTCGGGCACTATTCCAGCGGCCCGTTGCGAGGCTATAAAACCTCCGTTTACGAAGGCGGCCATCGCGAGCCGTTCATCGTGCGCTGGCCCGGCGTGGTGAAACCCGGCAGCGTGTGCCACCAGCTCGTGCAGCAAGCGGACCTGATGGCGACCTTCGCCGACATCTTCGGCGTGCGGCTGCCCGCCAATGCCGGCGAAGACAGCTTCAGCATCCTGTCGCTGCTCAGGGGCGAAGACCGGCCGGTGCGCGAGCATGCCGTCAACTGCGCGGCTGTCGGTGTGCCCGGTTTGCGGCAAGGGTCGTGGAAACTGATTCTCGCCGCCGATCCGGACGCCAAAACCGATGTCCAGCTTTACAACCTGGCCGACGATATCGGCGAAACGAAAAACCTTGCCGCCGGGCAGCCGGAGCGGGTCGCACAAATGAAGGCGTTCCTTGAAAAACTCATCGTCGCCGGTCGCAGCACGCCTGGCGCGCCGCAAAACAACGATGTCGAAGTGTGGCGTTATCCCCGGAAAAATCCGCCGCGAGCCAGACCGGCAAGAAATTCCCCATAACTGTTGGGGTGGGTTCAGGAGTGAAGCGCCGGCTGGTGGCCTCCAATGATGGGTAATCCCCATGCCGCAGTTCATTGTCACGCCCTTGGCGACTGAAGACTTGAGTGTGCGCCGCGTTTGGGTAATGTGAGGCGATGCTGAAGTGCGATTTTCACATGCACGCGCGCGAGGACCCGCTGGACTGGTGCACTTACGGCGTGCGGGACCTGATCGACAAGGCGGCGGCACTGAAGTTTGACGTGCTGGCGATCACGTTTCACGGGCACGCCTTCTCGGACGCGGCGCTGTTGGCGTATGGACGGGAGCGCGGAGTGCTGCTGATCTCTGGCTGCGAGGTGTTCGTCGGGCGCAAAGAGGTGTTGTGCCTGAACATCACGCAGGACGAGGTGAAACATCTACACACGTTTGCCGACGTGCGCGCATGGAAAAAGGCCAGGGGAGAGCAGGGACTGGTGATCGCGCCGCATCCGTTTTATCCGCTGGAGCAATGTTTGCGGGAGGAGTTCGAGGCGAACCTCGATCTGTGGGACGCCGTCGAATACTGCCACATGCACATCCGGGGCCTGAATTTCAATCGCGCGGCGGTGCGGGCGGCGGCGGCGCACGGCCTGCCGCTGGTGGCCAACAGCGACGCGCATGAGTTGTTCATGTTCGGGAGGAACTATACGCTGGTGGACGCGGAGAAGGAGATGTTGTCGGTGTTCCGAGCGATTCGCGCGGGCAAGACGCAGTATCACGCGCCGCCACTGTCGCCTTGGGAAGCGACAAAAACGGTCGGCGTTATGTCATTCCGGCACGGCTTTGCGCGATGGTTCAGCGCGCGGCACCGGGCGGCGTGGCTGGCGAAGAAGCGGCGGCACCGGGAGATGAAACGCGCTCAGAAGCAAGGCGGGCTGACGGAGGCGAAGCCGTCATAATACGCATCGTTCATACGCTTCGCAGCAGCCGACCGTAGCCGCCGACGTGAGGAGGCGGACTTTGCAGTGACGCGTGGATTTTCCGCCGTCTTACGACGGCGGCTACGCGAAAGCAACAGAACCGCGACGAATTGAGATGCGAACAGGAAAGAAATGAAACAATTTTTGAAATGGATGGGATGGGCTGCGGTGTCGGTGGCGGGCGCGCTGGCTTACGTCACGCTGGCGGTACGGCGCGGCGAGCCGGTCAACTCGATCTTTATCCTCGTCGCCGCGATTTGCACCTACGCCATCGGCTACCGGTTTTACTCGAAGTGGATATCGGCGCGCGTGCTGATGCTCAATGAGCGCCGGGCGACGCCCTGCGAAGTCCACGACGACGGCAAGGATTTCGTGAAGACGAACAAATGGATCGTCTTCGGCCACCACTTCGCGGCGATTTCCGGACCGGGGCCGCTGGTCGGGCCGGTGCTGGCGGCGCAGTTCGGGTATCTGCCGGGGACGATTTGGATTCTCATCGGCTGCGTGCTCGGCGGCGCGATGCAGGATTTTGTGATTCTGTTCTGCTCGATCCGCCGCAACGGCAAATCGCTCGGGCAGATGATCAAGGAGGAACTGAACACCGCCGCCGGCTCCATCGGGCTGGCGGCGATCCTGGCGATCATTGTGATCCTGCTGGCGGTGCTGGCGCTGGTGGTGGTGAAGGCGCTGGCGGAAAGTCCGTGGGGCGTGTTCACGGTGGGCGCGACGGTGCCCATCGCGATGCTCATGGGCGGCTATCTGCGGTTCTGGCGTGTGGGCAAAGTCAGCGAGGCGTCGGTCATGGGCGTGGTGCTGCTGTTGCTGGCCGTGTGGGGCGGCCAGTTTGTTTACAGTCACGCAACGCTGGCGGAGATGTTCACGCTCAAGGCGGAGCCGCTGGCGTGGGGGATCATTATTTACGGCCTGGCTGCGAGTGTGCTGCCGGTCTGGCTGTTGCTGGCGCCGCGCGACTACCTGAGTACGTTCATGAAGCTCGGCACGATCTTCGCGCTGGTGGTCGGCGTGTTCGTTGTGCTGCCGGACCTGAAAATGCAGGCGATAAGCCGGTTTGTGGACGGCTCGGGGCTGGTCGTGGCGGGGAAAGTGTTCCCATTCTGCTTCATCACGATTGCATGCGGTTCCATCTCCGGGTTTCACACGTTGATTGCCAGCGGCGTGACGCCGAAAATCATCACCCGCGAAGGCTACGCGCGGCCCATCGGCTACGGCGCGATGTGTCTGGAATCGCTCGTGGCAATCATGGCGCTGATCGCGGCCTGCACGCTGGAGCCGGGCGTTTACCTGAGCATGAATGTGAAAGGGGTTGGCGCCGACGCGGCCGCGGTCATGGCGGACACGGTGACAAAGGTGGGCGCGGCGGGGTTCCCCGTGAGCGTTGACCAGATGGCGGCGCTGGCGAAGGAAGTGGGCGAGAAGACTTTGTTTGGCCGCACCGGCGGCGCGGCGACGCTGGCGGTCGGCATGGCGAATATTTTCGCGAAGGTGACGCACGGGCGATGGCTGGACCTCTGGTATCACTTCGCGATCATGTTTGAGGCGCTGTTCATCCTGACGACGCTGGACGCCGGCACGCGCGTCGGGCGCTATATTTTGCAGGACGTGCTGGGCGGCCTCTGGAAACCGCTCGGCGACACGCACCGCGTGGGTTCGAACGTCCTGGCCAGCCTGCTGATGGTGCTGGGCTGGGGCTATTTCCTGATTCAGGGCGTGCGCGATCCGCTCGGCGGCATCAACTCGCTCTGGCCGCTGTTCGGCATCGCCAACCAGATGCTCGCCGCGATGGCGCTCTGCCTGGCGACAACGATCATTCTGAAAATGCAACTCGCGCCGGCCAAGAAAGCGTACGATGGCCGGCCGTCGTTTGCATTGATCACGCTGCTGCCGCTGGCGTGGCTGCTGGCGGTGACGATGACGGCGGGCGTGGAAAAAATGTTCGACGCCGACCCGCGCATCGGCTTCCTCGCGCAGGCGAACGTGCTCGACGCGAAAATGCCGGCGCTGCAATCCGCTGTCGCCGCAGCCGAGGCCGCTCATGACAGCGCAGCCGTCGCGCTCGCGCAGAAGGCGGTACACGACAACCGCACGCTGGGCTTCAACAACCGGCTCGACGCGGCGGTGGCTGGAATTTTCCTGGCGCTCATGGCGGTGATCGTGGCGCTGAGCGTGCGGGAATGGGTTTTGTTACTGAGCCGGCGGCGCGCGGCGGTGCTGCGCGAATCGGAATCGGTGTTGTTGCCGGAGTCGGCGCTGGCGGCGGTCGCGGGCCGGCCATGGTGGCGTTTCAGCACGGCCCTGCTGTTGCTGGGCGCGCTGCTGCGCGAGTTGACCGGCGAGGCGGCTGCCGCGCGCACGAAGCTCCCGGCGGATCAGGCGTATGTGGCCACGCTGGACCACAAATACAACACGAAGACGCCGCATCGGTGTTGCTAGGTGAGCGGTGATTGGTGATTGGTAATTGGTAATTGGTGACTGAAGGTTTGTTTATGCCCTGTAGCGGCGGTCTCTGACCGCCGGTTTTGGGCCGACCTCGGATGACGTGGCGCGCGATGTCGTCTCGAGATTTAAACCGACTGTCGGAGGTGGACAATGAAGTTTTACTGCATAGAACCAGAAGTTGCTGGCGGTTGGGGAAAGCATACAGTCGTCGAGCGAACACAGGGAAGACCAGTAATTGTTCGTCAACTTCATTATGAGTTTGAAGGGTGGCTTGGAGACGAGCTTTTGGAGAGCACGCCCTGTTTTATCGTTTCGGAGAGGATGGCAAGTGAAATTGAGAAAGCTCGACTCACGGGCGCGGGATTCGACCAAGTTGAAGTCACCGTGTCGGAGCAGTTTCGAGAGCTTTATCCAAATCGTCAGCTTCCAAAGTTTGTTTGGTTGAAAATTGAAGGTAATCCAGGACAGGACGATTTTGGAAACGCGCCGGACGGTAGGCTTGTAGTGTCGCAAAGAGCGCTCGAAGTGTTGCAAACTGTTGGCATTTCTCATGCGTTGGTGACTGGGTTTGCGCAATGAAAAAGTGATCGCGGTTACGACTTTACATGAGCACCTGTGAAATCATCACCACGGGCACCGAGCTGTTGATGGGCTTTGTCGTCAACACGCATCCCAACTACATCGCGCCGAGGCTCGGTTCGCTCGGCATTCGCATCACGCGCATCGTCACCGTGGGCGATGACCGGGAGGCGATGGCCGATGCCGTGAGCCAGGCGTTGCGGCGCGCCGATCTGGTGATGGTGACCGGTGGGTTGGGGCCGACCTCGGATGACGTGACGCGCGATGTCGTCGCGGAATTGCTCGGCCGGAAGATGCACGAGGATCGCCAGGTGTTGGAGGCGATCAAGGCCCGATTCCGCCTGCGCAAGTGGCGGATGCCGAAAGCGATTGCGGTTCAAGCGCAGGTGCCGGAGGACGCGATGGTGCTGCCAAACAGTCACGGCACGGCGCCGGGGCTGGTTCTAGAAAGCAGATGGCAGATGGCAGATGGCAGAATAGGGAAGAAGAATGGCGGAAGACGGAAGGCGGAGGGCGGAGGGCGTCCAAGCCGCTCAAACCCTCAACCTCTGCTCATCCTCCTGCCCGGACCGCCGCGCGAACTGAAACCGATGTTCGACAACCAGGTGATGCCGTTGTTGCGCGAGCGCGGCTTTGCCGAGGCCGTCGAGTGCCGCGTGCTGCGGACGGTCGGCATGGGCGAAAGCTGGGTGGCGGAGATTGTCGAGCCGCTCATCCGGGGCCGGCGCGGCGTGGAGATCGGCTATTGCGCGCGGCCGAACGAGGTGGACGTGCGGCTGATCACGCGCGGACCGTCGGCGCGGGCGACTGCGGACGAACTGGAGGCCCGCATCCGGCGAAAACTCGGCGGCATTATTTTCGGCGGCGAAAACGACCGGCTCGAAGACGTGGTGGTGCGTGAGTTGATCCGACAAAGGCAGAAGCTAGCCACAGCCGAGAGCTGCACCGGCGGCTTGCTGGCCAATCGCATCACCAACGTCAGCGGCAGCAGCGAGGTGTTTCTGGAAGGCGTGGTTTGCTACAGCAACGAAGCGAAAGTCCGCGACGCTGGCGTGGAGGCGGCCACGCTGACGGCCCACGGCGCGGTGAGCGCAGAGGTCGCCCGCGAACTGGCGGAAGGCATTCGGCGGCGGACCGGCGCGGATTTCGGTGTCGGCATCACCGGCATCGCCGGACCGACCGGCGGCACGGAGGTAAAACCGGTTGGTTTGGTGTTCATCGCGTTGTCGGGACCGGGCGGAACGGAAGCGCGACGGGAGATTTACCGGTTCGACCGCGAGACATTCAAGTTCGTCGTCACGCAGACGGCGCTGGATATGGTGAGAAGGGCGTTGGGAAAGAGGTGATTGGAGATTAGGAATTGGTAATTGGTAATTGATAACGGGTGGTTGGTGATTTGAGTTGTATTGCCTAGCTGCCGAATTACCAGTGACGGATTATGAATCACCAATCACCCGTTACCAATTTCCAATTACCAATCACGAACCACAAGACGAGCATGCGCTTATTCATTGCAGTGGATATTTCGGAGGAGGTTGGAGCGGCGGTCGCGGCGTTGGCAACACGACTGCGGCAGGCGAACGCGGATGTGGGTTGGGTGAAGCCGGAGAACTTCCACCTCACGTTGAAGTTCCTTGGCGAAACGCCGGACGGCCAACTCGGCGACATAAAAGCCGCCCTTGATTTGACGGCGACGGCGCGCGGTGCGTTTGAGATGGAGATGCGCGGGATGGGTTGCTTCCCCGACCGGGGCGCGCCGCGGGTCGTGTGGGTCGGCGTCGGCGCGGGCCGGGATGCGTTAACGGCGCTGGCGCACGATGTCGAGAGCGCGATGGAGGGTTTGGGTTTCGCGCGCGAGCGGCGGGAGTTTGCGGCGCACTTGACGATTGGACGTGTTCGCAGTCCGCGCGGTGCGGAGCGACTGCGGCATCTACTGGAGGCGGAGGCGGATACGGGTTTTGGCCGGTGCGGGGTGGATGCGCTCCGGCTCTACAAGAGCACCTTGTCGCCGGGCGGCTCGATTTACGAGGTGTTGCACGAGGCGAAGCTGGGGCAGGGGCAGGGGACATAGCCTGCACCTTTGGGGAAGTGTTTATTGGCCCGCTAAACACGCTAGGGACGCTAAAATTTACTTGACAATAAAGAGAAAATCTCTATATTCTGCGTTCCACGATGAGAAGGGAAGGCGAAAGGAGGGAAGATTCGATTCAGCCACGGATGAAACACGGGTTGAACACGGATGGGCAGATCAATCACTCCGCCGACTTACGTCGGCGGCTACGGGTCGGCGGCTGCGCGTCGGATGACAATCGTGCACCCCAGACCCTTTGGCGCGCCTTCCGGCAACAGAAGAGTGTCTGTCATGGGATCGAGAATCTGTGTTTCATCCGTGTTCCATCCGTGGCTCCAAGGACATTGCTCCGTCCCGATCATTTGTGTTCGTCTTGCAAAACGAACCCAAATGACGGACGCGGTCGAAACAGAGAACCCTTGTTTTTCCGTAGGAAAACGAACATTTCGAGTTTGAGAGACCCCGGCGTGGAAACATGTTTTTGCGAAACGAACCCAAATAGAGAATTACAAGATACGTGGTTGCAGGATATTGCAAAAAAACACCGGCGAGGAGATAGAACAAAACGAAGCCAAATTGGCCAAGGTGAACCCGGCCCCTGAAAATATCCGACCAAATCCGGCTCAATCCGACCGCCGGATGACCGTTGCAGACAGCAAAAGCGCGATCAGGCGGCGTCACGATGGGACAAACGGCCTATGAACCCCTCTTTCTTGACTGTAACCGCGGTTTGCGCGTAGCATTCACGCCGCTCGATTTGATGGAGACATACATGTCGGTGTTTGAACTTCCAGAGCAACTGAATGCAGCAACCGTGTTGGTGGACGCGCACCTCGCGGCAGGGCGTGGCGCGAAGACGGCCATCCTGTCGGGTGACGAGACGGTCAGCTACCGCCAACTGGCCGAGAACGTCAACCGCGTCGGCAACGCCTTGTGCTCGTTGGGCGTGCGCATCGAGCAGCGGGTGGCCATCCTCATGCGCGACTGCCCGGAGTGCGTCTATGCGTTCTTCGGCGCGATGAAGATCGGCGCCGTGCCCATCCCGATCAACACAGTTCTCGGCGCCAAGGACTACGAGTATATCCTCAACGACAGCCGCGCCCATGTGCTGGTGGTGGAACCGGCATTTCTGAGCATGATCATGGAAATTCGGGGCCACCTGAATTTTCTGGAGCACATCGTGGTTGGAGGCTCGGGCAACAGCGGGCCGTTGATCCTGGGGGAACTGATGGCCAAGGCGTCGCCGAAGCTGGAGCCGGCGAAGACCACGAAGGACGACGCGGCATTCTGGCTCTACAGTTCGGGCACGACGGGCTATCCGAAGGGCACCGTCCACCTGCACCACGACATGATCGTTTCGGCGGACGCGTATGCGCGCGACACCATCGGCATGACGGAGGCCGACGTCTCGTTTTCGGTGGCGAAACTGTTCTTCGCGTATGGACTGGGCAACGGTCTTTACTTCCCGATGCGGATCGGCGGGACGACGGTGCTGCTGCCGGACCGGCCCATGGCCGAGAAGTCGTTTGAAATGGTGGACCGCTACCAGCCGACGGTGTTTTTCGGCGTGCCGACGAGCTACGCGGCCATGCTGCATCTGGCGGAGAAAACCGATCGGACGCAACTCGGACGCGTCCGGATGTGTGTCTCCGCCGGCGAACCGTTGCCGCGGCCTTTGCTTGAGAAGTGGAAAAAACGGTTCGGCGTGGACATCCTCGACGGCATCGGCTCCACCGAGATTCTGCACATTTATATCTCCAACCGTCCCGGCAAAATCCGCCCGGGCAGCACCGGCCAGATCGTGCCGACCTACGAAGCCCGGATTGTGGACGACGACGGCAAGGATTTGCCGCCCGGCCACACCGGCACGCTGCTCATCAAGGGCGAGAGCGTTGCCGCCGGTTACTGGAACAAGCATCAGCAGACCAAGGAGACGTTCCGGGGCGAGTGGATCGACACCCACGACAAGTTCTCCATGGATGAGGACGGTTTTTATTGGTATGCCGGCAGGACCGACGACATGTTCAAGGTCAGCGGTCTGGCGGTCTGGCCGTCAGACGTGGAGCACGTGCTTCAGGGCCATCCGGCGGTGTTGGAGAGCGGCGTCATCGGCGTGCTGGATGACGACGGACTGACGAAAGTGCGGGCCTACGTGGTGCTCAAGGACGGCCATCCGCCGTCGGCGGAACTCGTGCGCGAGCTGCAGGCGTTCGTAAAGACCAACACCGCGCCTCACAAGTATCCGCGCTCGATTCTTTTTGTCAAAGACCTGCCCAAGACCGCGAGCGGGAAGATTCAGCGTTACAAGCTGCGCAAAGCCGCCCACGCCAGCAAGCACCCCGACGGCGTGGTGGCGCATCTCGAATTACACGCCTGATCCACCGATGAGAGCGATCCAAAAGGAGGCGTTTGAGATGTGTGCCAACTGCGCCAAAGCCTCGTTGAAGTTGACGCTGGGATTATGAGCGGCATTGCCTACAGCGTGGCGGACGGTGTTTGCGTCCTCCGGCTCAACGCGCCGCCGGTCAACACGCTCACGCTGCCGTTGCTGGACGAACTTCGCGCGGCGATCCGGCAGGCGAACGCCGATGCGAACGTGCGCGGCATCGTCATTACCGGCACGCAGGAACACTTCAGCGCCGGCGCGGACGTAACCATGTTCCGCGACATCCAGAGCGACGCGGCCGCCATCCGCATTTCGCGAGTCTTTCAGGAGGCGTTTCAGGAAATCGAGGATTCCGCCAAGCCGGTAACGGCCGTCGTTGCGGGCAGGATGATGGGTGGCGCGCTGGAACTGGCGATGGCGTGCCACTCACGCGTTTGCACAGCCGGCACACAGTTCATCACGCCGGAGGTCAATCTTGGCATCAATCCCGGCGCAGGCGGCACGCAACGCCTGCCGCGGCTCATCGGAGTCGAGGCCGCGCTGAAGATGCTGCTGACGGGCCAGCCGGTGAACGCGGACGAGGCGTTGAGGTTGGGTTTGGTGGATGCGGTTGGCAAAGCGGGCGAACGCTTCGAGCAAACTGTTGGAGTACAAGCTTCAGCTTGTTCCGTCACTCCGCAAAAGACGCGCGAGCGGTCCTTTGCAAACGTATCATTCGGTGAAGCGGAAAAGCTCGCTGCTCGTGCTCGGCCCGAACTCATCGCCGCTTCCGTCATTCTCGAATGCGTCCGCACAGGCGTCGAGCAGTCCTTCGGGGCCGGCCTGCGCGCGGAGCAGGAAGGTTTCGCCCGCTGCATGGCCACGCTCGCCACACGCAACAAGATCCACGTCTTCTTCGCGACCCGCGAGACCGCCAAGGCGCCCGATCTCGCTGGCGTGCCGTCCTTGCCCATTACACCCGTCGCTGTCATCGGGATGGGTTCGATGGGCGCGGGCATCGCGCAGGCGGTTTTACAGGCGAGTCTGCCAGTCGTGGCTCTGGACGAAAACGCCGCGGCCTTGGAGAAGGGCCAGCGGCGCATCCGCGAGTCGCTGGAGAAGCGCGTAGCGCAGGGCAAGCTCTCAGCCGAGCGACTCGCGGGGATGTTGGCGTCGCTCTCGACAACGAGCGATTGGGCCAAAATCGCCGGCGCACGTCTCGTGATCGAGGCGGTGTTTGAGGATGTCGCCGTCAAACGCGCCGTCCTCGCCAACATCGAGCGCGCCGTCAGCGATGACGCCATCATCGCTTCCAACACCTCCACCATTTCGTTCGACGCGCTCGCCGAAGGGATGCGCCGGCCTCATCGACTGATTGGCCTGCATTTTTTCAACCCCGCCCACGCGATGCCGCTGCTGGAGATCATCCGTCACCGTGCTGCCGCGCCGGAGACGGTGGCCACGGCGCTGCGCTTTGCCAAGGCTATCCGCAAGACGCTGGTACTCATCCGCAACCGCGAAGGTTTTCTCGTCAACCGCATTTTCCTCCCGTATGTGAAAGAAGCGTTCTGGCTTTTGGAGGAGGGTGCGGAGGCGGAGGCAGTGGACCGCGCGATGGTCGAGTTCGGTTTCCCGATGGGGCCGCTGACGCTGATGGATATGGCGGGCAACGATATTTTCGTTCACGCCGACGTCGTGTTGACCAAAGCCTTTTCGCACCACGGCGCCACGCCGGCGCTGGTGACGACGATGGTCGCGCGCGGCTTGCTCGGCCAGAAGAGCGGCGCGGGCGTTTATCTCTACGAGAAGGGCGGGCACACGCGGCATCCCAATCCGGCGATTCAGAAAATCATAGCCGAAGTTCAGCAACACGCCGGGAAATCCCCGCGCGTCATTAGCGCCGATGAGATCACGCAGCGACTCGTCCTGCGGATGGTGGCCGAGGCCCTGCGCGTAGTGGAGGAGGGCATCGCCCAGCGCGAGAGCGACGTGGACGCGGCGATGGTGCTCGGCACCGGTTTTCCCGACTGGCGGGGCGGTGTGCTGAAATACGCGCGGGACTTGGGCCTCGCCGGGGTGCGCAGGCAGTTGGAGAATCTGGCCAGCCGCTTCGGCGAACGTTTCACGCCGCCAAGCGGGATGAGTGACGGTCGGTAGCGGCGCAACGCGAACAGGGGTCAAACATGAGCAGGGCATTCGTTCGCGAATCCGACGACCAGCCCGAGCGTCCCACGCTCGTGCGACGCGCTCGCCTGCCGCCGGGCGCGGAGAATTACATCACCCCCGATGGTGCGCGGCGGTTTCGCGGGGAACTGGAGCGGCTGGTGCAGACCGAGCGGCCGCGTCTCGCGACAGCGGACGATCCCGACGCGAAGCGCCAGCTTCAGGAATTGAACCAGCGGATTGATCTGCTTCAGCAATGTTTGGAATCCGCTGTGGTGGTGCCGCCGCCGACGGATACATCGCGCGTCCAATTTGGCGCGACCGTGACCGTGCGCGACCGTGGCGGCGAGCAGACGCGCTATCGCATTGTGGGTGTGGATGAAGCGGATATTGATCGGGGCTGGGTGAACTGGCTCTCGCCGCTCGCCCGTGCGCTGCTCAACTCCCGGCTGGGCGAACATGTGTCATTCAAGTCGCCCGCAGGCATGCAGGAACTCGTCGTCGAGGCCATCGCATATGAGTAGGTTTTTGGCCGGTTCTTCACTGCCTCGTTGCGATTTTGATTTTGCGGCGGAGGCGGTTTGCTGCTACAGGTGTCGCGCACAAGAAATAACATTATGACAACACAAACGACCACCGCGCCTGAGCGGAAAGACCTTGAGACGACGAAGAAAATGCGGGCCGTCATGGGCGGCTATTTTCAGGAGCTTGGCAAAGGGCGTGAGCAAGGCAAGAAGACCGCCTGGTGCACCAGCGTGGGACCGGCCGAGTTGCTGCGGGCGCTCGGCTTCAATGTCTATTTTCCCGAAAACCACGGCGCGATGCTCGGCGCGTCGCGCATGGCCGGCGACCTGATCCCGCTGGCCAACGCGCGCGGGTTCTCGCCGGAAATCTGCTCGTATCTGACCAGCGACATCGGCTCGTATCTCAAAGGCCAGTCGCCGCTGCAAAAAATGGGCCTCTCCGGACCGCCGAAACCGGACGTGTTGTTGTTCAACACCAACCAGTGCCGTGACGTGAAGGACTGGTTCCAGTTTTACGCGCGCGAGTGGAATGTGCCGTGTCTTGGCGTCCACTCGCCGCGCGCGCTGGGCACGCTGGACGAGCCGATCATCGAGGATGTCGCGCGGCAGATCGAGGCGCTGGTGCCGCCGCTGGAGAAAATCGCCGGCCAGAAGCTCGATCCCGCCAAGCTTCGTGAGATCATCACCCTGTCGCGGAAATGCACGGACTTGTGGAAGGCCGTGCTGGAGACCTGCGCAAACGTTCCGGCGCCGATGACGTTTTTCGACGGCACAATCCAGATGGGTCCGGCGGTGGTGCTGCGGGGCACGCAGGTCGCGCTTGATTACTACGAAGCCTTGCTGGCCGAGTTGCGCCAGCGCGCGGCGGAGGCCGTACCCGCCGTGCCCGGCGAGCGGTTCCGTATTTATTGGGAAGGCATGCCGGTGTGGGGCAAGCTGCGCGATCTCTCGACGCAGTTTGCCGAGTTACAGACCTGCGTGGTCGCCTCGACTTACTGTAATAGCTGGATTTTCGACGACCTTGATCCGGCCGATCCGTTTCGGAGCATGGCGCGCGCCTATTGCAACATCTTCATCTGCCGCAGCGAAGACGAGAAGGAGGCCTACATCGAGCGGATGGTCGCGAAATTCAAAATCAACGGCATCCTTTACCACGACGCCAAGACCTGCCCGAACAATTCCAACAACCGTTACCAGATGCCGGAACGCCTCGACGCCAAGCTTCGCATCCCGCACCTCGTCATCAATGGCGACCTCAACGACCTGCGCCTTTACTCCGAGGAACAGGCGCGGACCAACATCCAGGCGTTTGTGGAAGGCCTGGCGCAGAAATAGCGGATGTTTGGACGAAGACAACTCCGTAACAAGTCACGATGCACTACTACTGCGGCATAGACATTGGCGCGTCGTCGGCGAAGCTGGTGCTCATTGACGAGGCTGGCCGCATCGTGGCCAAGGCGTTGCGCCGCTCCGGCGTGGATTACGCCGCCGTCGCGGAAACAAATCTCGCCGAGGCCCTGGCATCGGCGGGTTTGCGGCGGGAGGACATCGCGCGCACCGTCTCCACCGGCTACGGCCGGGACAACGTCCCGTGGTCCAACGGCCGACTTACCGAGATCACCTGCCATGCCCACGGGGCGTGGTGGCATTTCCGCCGTGCGATCACGGTCATAGACATCGGCGCGCAGGACAGCAAGGTCATTGTGCTCGATGCGGCTGGCCGGCGCGCGGGGTTCAAGATGAACCGCAAGTGCGCGGCTGGCACGGGTTCGTTTCTGGAGGAAATCGCCCTGCGACTCGACCTGCCCGTGGCGGACCTCAACAACCTCGCCGAGCGCTCAACGAAAGAAGTCACGCTCGGCAGCTTCTGCACCGTGTTCTCTGCCACGGAGGTGCTATCCAAAATACGCGGCGGCGACAAAGTGGAGGATATCGTCAAGGGCGCGTTCCAGTCGGTCGTCAAGCGCATCGCCGAGATGGGTGCAATGGACGGCGATCTTGTCATGACCGGCGGCGTGGCCGCGCACAACCCCTGCCTGGTCCGGCTGATGGGCGAGTCTTTCGGCAAACCGGTGCACGTGCCGCCCGACCCTCAGTTCATCGGCGCTTTCGGCGCTGCGTTGCTCGCAAGGGACAACGTCCAAACGCACCACGTTTAGTCAGTGGTGGCGTATGGCCCTCAACATGCGCCAGTTTTCAATAAGCGGACCTCAGCTCAGGAACTCAGGACTGATGGATGAGATCTGAGAGCTGACAGCTATTTCCCACTCAACATCTCCTGTAGTGCGGCAATCACCGTTTCCACGCCGAGGGCGTCCATTGCGTCGCCCGCGGTGACGACGCGGACGCGTGGGCCGAGCGGCGTCCAGATGTCAGGCGAGGTGGGGCCGAAGAGGGCGAGCGTCGGGATGCCGGCGGCGGCGGCGAGATGGGTGATGCCGCTGTCGTGACCCGCGAAAAGAGCGCAGCGTTCAAGGACGGCGGCGAGTTGGGGCAGGGGCAGGTTCCACGCGGCAGGAAGGTCTAACGGCGCAAGCACGCGGCGGGCTTCAGCGTCGGCTTCGCCGCCAATGAGCAGAATGTCGCAGCCGGCTTGCTGCCGCAGCCACTGGATGACGGCGGCCCATCGGTGGGCGGGCCAGACTTTGTGTTCACCGCCGCTGCCGGGATGGAGGGCGATGGGGCGCAAAGCGCGGTGCGTGAAGCGTGAAGCGAGTTCGGAGAAAAAGGACTCGGCGAAGGCGCGGTCGGTGTCGTTAGGGAAGACACGCGGATGCTGCGGCTCGGGGCGGAGGTCGAGTTCGACGAGCGGACGGGCGAAGTGCGTGGCGGCGTGTTCGCGGTCGGGCTTGGCCGAGGCGCGCAGCAGGCGGCGGACGCCGGCGCGGCGGAGGTTGGTGCTGAAGATGTCATCCGGGTCGTAAAGATAGGAGAGAACGAGGTCGAAGCTGGCAAAGTAGCCGGCAAGGGACGGGTCAAGGTCCGCTTCCGGCGTGAAAAAGCGCGCCATGGCGGCGGCATCGATCGAGCGGACGGCGTCGGCGTAGTAACGTCCGTCAGCGAGCGCGGCGATGCGCGGGTAGCCAAGGATCTCCAGCCTCGCGGACGGCCAGCGTTGGCGGAGCGCACCGATGGCCGGAAGCGTGAGGATGAAATCGCCAATCGCGCCGCCGCGAATCACCAGAATGCGGGGATTGTCGGGGAGAGAGAGCATTTTAAGCTCACGCAAAGACGCAAAGGCGCCAAGCGGAACAATGACGAGGCGGGGTTTGTGGCTTGGCGGTTTTGCGGGAGGCAATCATCTCAATACACAAACACGCCGAGGCCGATAAGGAACGCGCCGAACGCGCATCCAACGGCGGCGAGCGCGCGCAGGCGGCCATCCGTGGCGGTGGCCCATTCGATCAAGTCGCGCATCCTGTAGGGCGAGACGGTGAACCACATGGCGGCGATGGCCCAGACATAGGCGAGCACGGTCATCACGAGCCGCCACGGTGTTTCGACCAGGTTGGCTGAATCCACGACCACCTTCGCCAGCAGCATCAGCAGGATGGCGAGGCCGCGGACGGCGAGGAAGTCGAACTTGAGCGCAATAAGGCCGGCGTAAACGCCGACGAGGAACACGTAGACGACGTTCTTCGGCACAGCCATGCCATCTTCGCGGGCGTTGTTGACGATGAACAGACACCAGATGAGCGAGATGGTCAGGAAAACAATGCCGGGCCAGACGGCGCGGGGGAATTTGCGCGCCCACTCCCGGAAAGACTGCGGCTTCAGCACCGCGGGCAGCCGCGTGGCGACAATCGCGGCGCCGATGGCGATGGCGACGGGTTTGAGCGGGACGAGGTAATACATGGTTATAAAGAGTGCTGGGTAATCGGTAATCAGTAAATAGTAAACAGCAGTCAGTAATCAATGGCCGGCGCTTGGCAAATCAGGCTCGCCGTAGAGCGTGTGCGGCTTGGCGCGGGTGATGCGGATGTCGAGCGTTTGGCCGCGTTGCGAGGCATCGCCGGGAAAATAGACCAGCCGGTTGCAGCGCGTGCGGCCGAAAAGCCGGCCTTCCACTTTTTTGGTTTCAGGTTCGCCCTCGGCGAGCACCGGGAGAACGCGGCCGACAAGGGCCGAGCTGCGATGGGCGGCGTGAGTCTCCGTGAGTTTCCAGAGTTGATGATGGCGGCGGACGATTTCTTCCGCTGGAAGCTGGCCCGGCAGCGCCGCAGCGGGTGTGCCGGAGCGGTTGGAGTATTTGAAAAGGAAGACGTTGTCGTATTCCATCTCTTTGCAGAGTTTCACCGAGGCGGCGAAGTCGGCGTCGGTCTCGCCGGGGAATCCGACGATAATGTCGGTCGAGACTGCGATGTCGGGCACACGGGCGCGGAGTTTTTCGACGATGCGCCGGTAGGGGTCCAGGGTGTAGGTCCGGCGCATCGCTCGCAGGATGCGGTCGCTGCCGCTTTGAACGGGAAGGTGCACGTGCTCGCAAAGCTTGTCCAAGCGGCCGTAGCAATGGATGAGATCGTCGCGGAAACCCTGCGGATGCGCAGACATGAAACGGATGCGCTCCAGTCCCGGCACGCTGTTGACGGCTTCGAGCAGTTGGACGAAGGGTGAATTACCGTGAACTATTGGCATCTGGCCGCGCCCGTAGCTGGTGACGATCTGGCCGAGCAGTGTAACTTCCTTGACGCCGCAAGCCACGAGGGCGCGAACCTCGGCGAGGATATCATCGATGGAACGGCTACGCTCGGTCCCGCGCGTGGCCGGGACGATGCAGAAGGAGCACTG
The DNA here is from genome assembly GCA_903870275.1 of uncultured bacterium. GTDB lineage: Bacteria > Verrucomicrobiota > Verrucomicrobiia > CAIQCK01 > CAIQCK01 > CAIQCK01. The sequence continues at coordinate 69,333 of CAIQCK010000036.1, forward strand.
CATGTCGCAACCCTGCATGATGGAGACGAAGGCGGTGGGACGGGCCTGCGGCGCGACGTGGCCGCAGATCGCGTTCTCGCTGCCGGCTTCGTCGGCGACGTCGGTGACGGGATGGCGTCCGTTGGCCAGAAGCCGGTCGAGATGGTCGGGAATGCGATGAAGTTTCTGCGTGCCGACGACGAGGTCCGCTTTCGGCACGCGCTCCAGCAGTTGGGGGCCAAGCCGCTGCGCCATGCAGCCCATGAAACCGAGCACGAGGCCGGGACGACGGCGTTTCATCCGTGTGAGGAGGCCCATCTTGCCGAGCGCTTTCTGTTCGGCGAGGTCGCGGACGGAACAGGTGTTGAGCAGGATGACGTCGGCGTCGCGCTCGGAATCGGCGAGCGCGTAGCCACGGTTGCAGAGCATGGCGGCAACGGCGTCGCTGTCGCGCTCGTTCATCTGGCAGCCGTAGGTTTTGATGAAGACTGTTTTCACGGAGCGTGATGCGTGACTCATCCTTCGGGACTTGTGCTTGGAGGCGAAACGGTTTGCAACGAATGACAAATCACGGATTACGAATCACGAATTACAAAACCTCACGGCGTCATCGGCCGGCCGTAAATGAGCGACATGATTTCCGTGCGCGTGGTAATCCGCTTGCGGAAGTCGCCGCGCATGGCGCTGGTGATGACGGAGGAGCCGGACTTCTTGACGCCGCGCATGGTCATGCAGGTGTGAATGGCCTCAATGACGACGGCGACGCCGTTGGGACGAAGCATCTTGTTGATGAGGTCGGCGATCTGGCTGGTCATCCGTTCCTGCACCTGCGGCCGGCGGGCGAACGCCTCGACGACACGCGCCAGTTTGGAGATACCGACGATTTTCCCCTTGGGGATATAGGCGACATGCGCCCTGCCGAAGAAGGGCATCAAGTGATGCTCGCACATGGAATAAAACGGAATGTCCTTCACCAGCACAACCTCGTGATGGTCTTCCTTGAAGGTGGCGCCCAACGCGTGACGAGGGTCTTGTTCGCCGTGACTGAAGATTTCTGCATACATCCGCGCCACGCGGGCAGGCGTATCCCGCAGGCCCTCGCGGTCGGTATCCTCGCCGATGGCTATGAGGATATCGCGGACGGCCTTTTCGATTTTTTTCTTGTCCACCTGTCGTGTCATAGATACTCCGGCCATTAATGGAGCGGCAGCATAGACCAGCGCACGACCTGGGTCAACAGGCGGTCGAACGACGCGCGTGGGCGTTTGGACAGGTCACGCGCGCCATCGCGACCGCCGGAGTCAATTCTGCGGCAAAGTGGATCCGCACTTGGGGCAGGCTTGGAGTGGATGCTTTCTGTCGAGCGCGTAAGTGGCGTCGCACTTCCAGCAGTGCTGGAGGATGAAGGCGCTGAGTTGGCCGCATTTCGGGCACTTGACCGGATAGTCTTTGAAACGAACCGGCAACTGCGCGGTGAACTCGTTGCCGCAGTCGGCGGCGCTGCATTTGAGCAGCGTGGGAATTTTGGGCGGGGAGAACATGGCCGTGCCGCCGCGCAGCAACCAGAAACCGGCGAAGGCGACGGCCACCACGATGAGAGCCCAGAGCAAATTACGGTTCATGGCGATGGCGGGATCACTGTTGGCCCGACGTAATGGCGACGTCGTGAAAAAACGATTCAAAAGCCTTGCTGGCCATTTGCGGCGTCAGCAGCTCGATGTGGCCATCCACAAAAACCACATTGTCCTTGCCGTTTAGCAGCGTGAAGGGGTCGGCGCGGTGGTAGGAAGCAGGCATTTCGCGGTGCGGATCTTCATGCGAAAAATAACCGTCATTGAGAAACGTGCGGCCGTCTTCGGGCGGATACCCGGGCGGGTTTTCCTCGGTCAACATCATCGTCTGCGACGGCCGCTCGGCCTCCATGAATTTTTGGGCGCGAAGGTGCGTGATTTTGTTGAACGCGGGGACCACCCGCGACTTGACATCATCGGCGCCGCTGAAATAGCCAGCCATCGAATAACTGCGAACGTACTCCTTGTCGGGGCGCGAACGGCAGGAAAAGATGCGGACGTCGCTCACGTAGGGCCAAAGGCTGCCCATGGTAATCGAGAGGACGCCGTTGCTGCTGGTCAGAGCAGAGCCTTGAATCCAATTCGGTTTCGCGATCCCGAACATCGTGCTGGACGTGTTGTTTTCATTCAAAGGACAGCGGCCCTCGTGGTCCGAGGCAAACGCCATCATGGCGGTGTGAAGCTGCTTGAGATTGCCGGTGCAAATCACGATGTTGGCCTTCTCGGTCATGCCCGTGATGGCCGGAAAGACCATGCCGATCATCATGGAGATGATCACCATGACCACCAGCAGTTCGACGAGAGTAAACCCACCACGCTGGCGCTTGAGCGCGGTGTGAGCGGTGTCGCCAGTAAAAACAGTCATACGCATGATTTGCCGATCCTCAACAACCTGTCGCAGATTACCCTTGTCCGTCCGCAACGTCAACTCCCGCCCGCAGTCCGCGCATTCCCAGTTGCGCTCCAGAGGCGCGGCGGCTAAACATCAAGCCCGACATATGCGGCAACCGCTTCATCTCGCGGCGTTCTACAGGCAACTGGCGGCCATGTTGGGCGCCGGTGTGCCCCTGGAGCGTGCGCTGCAATCGCTCCAGCAGGCGGCGCCGGGCCGGCGGTTGCGGATGGTATGCGCGGCGGCGCGCGAACGCATCCGGGCCGGCGGCGACCTGACGGAGGCCTTCGACGACCATCCGGCGGTTTTTCCCGCGTTGCATCGGGAACTGCTCCGCGTCGGCGAGCGCACCGGAACGGTGGACGCCACCTTGCAGCAGTTGGCGGAGATGATGGAGCAACAGGCGGCGATCCGGAAGGAAGTGATCGTCCAGTTGATTTATCCGGCGCTCTTGTTGCACATGGCGACACTGGTGACGCCGTTGCCTGCGCTGGTCTTCACGGGCGATTTTGCCGCCTACGGGCGCTCGATTCTGGGAGCGCTGCTGTTTCTTTACCTGGCGGCCGGAATGATCTGGTGGATCGTGCGGCGGATTTCGCGCGACAGCGCGACGCTGGCGGCGGCGGACCGGCTGGTGCTGGCGCTGCCGGCGATTGGGAAAATCCACCGCGATTTCTCGCTCGCACGGTTATTCTCGACGCTGAAGGCGTTGTTGAACGCCGGTGTCGGGATTCTGGAGGCGATGCCCCGGGCGGGAGCCGCGTCGGGCAGCGCGAAACTTGCGGTGGCGGCGCGGGAGTCGGTGCCGGCGCTCAAACGCGGCGATTCTCTGGTGACCGTCATGGCGGACGCGCTGCCGCCGGACGCGCTCGGCATGCTGGCGACAGGGCAGGCGAGCGGCAGACTCGACGACATGCTCGATCATCTGGAACGGCATTTTCTGGACGAGAGCCGGCGCCGGTTACGCGCACTGGCGGAGTGGCTGCCGAAGTTCATCTACGTCGGCGTGGTGTTGTGGGTCGGCTGGCAGATTCTCCAAATGGGCCTCGGCTACGGCCGGTTCCTGTCGCAGATGATGGAGTAGCACCTTATTTCCGCGCGGTCTCGGGGTGAACGAGATCGTTCAACGCCCGGCGTTCGCGCGACGGAGCCGATTCCGCAGGATGACCGATGGCCAGCAGCGCCACAGGACACCACGACATGGGCGCGCCGAGCAGTTCGGACACCGCCTTCTGTCCATACGCCGCGATCCAGCAACTTCCCAGCCCCAAGGCCGCCGCCGCCAGATGCGCATAGTCGCAGGCAATCGTCGCGTCCTCGTGGCTGTAGACCGCCGCGCCGTCGTCGCCGACCTTCGCGCGGTTGCGATCGGGATTGGCGAAGAAAACCAGCATCACTGGCGCGGTGGCGGCGAACATTTGGTTGAAACAAATCTTCGCCAGTTGCTCCTTCCGCGCCGCGTCGCGCACCACGACGATCTCAAAAGCCTGCGCGTTAAACGCCGACGGCGCGCCGTTCACCGCTTCCAGAATGGTTTGCAGCGCCGCGTCGTCCACCGGCTTGTCTCGATACGACCGCACGGAAAACCGTTTTCGCATGACATCGAAAAAATCCATCGGGATAATCTCCTTCCGCTGGGAAAACTGTTAACGGATTGCGCGGCCGGCGTCGAGCAACAAGCGGCAGCGGCGCGCGATTGCCGGCAGCGGAAATTTCAATTCGGCCCGGTCTAGTGGCTCTGGCTCATTGCCGCGCTTGGCGCGGGCGCGCCGGCTTGCGCGGCTTCGAGACGTTTGAGCAGTTCCGCGGCGCGGCTGCGGGCGTGGTCCATCTTCGGGTAACGCACGTCGCGGTAGCCGGTCACTTCCGAGGGGAGCTGCAACAGTTCCAGCCAGATTTTGTAGGTCTCCGGGTCGTGGTAGAAAAACTTGGCGCAGAGATCGCAATACCAGTCGCGGAAATCCTTTTCGCGCCGATGCCACCGGGGCAGGATGCGGCGCAGGACCTTGAGGTGGCGCATGGCGCGCATCTGCCACTGTTTGCCGCGCATGTCGAATTCGATCTGGAGGCCGAGCACATCGAAATGCGGCCGGTTGATGTGGCTGTAGCGGATGCGGTCGCCGCGCGCCGGGTCCACGTCGTAACGGTCGCAGTCGCGGCGGTGTTTTTCTTCGCTGGTTAGGAGGTGGGCGACGTAGATTTCATCCTTGATGACCATGGCGCGGTGAAGATTCCAGATGGCGGCCTTGGTGGCCGCAAAAGCGTGCTCGGCTTTGTCGAGCACGTGAATGGCCTTTACGTGGTCGATGAATTTCTTCGCGTAGGCGACGCCGTCATACTGGATGAGGTCGTACACGCGCAAGGCCAGGTCGCGCAGCGAGTCCACGTCCACACGGATGTGCTCGGCGGCGCGGGCGACCAGCTCGCGGTAAGCGGCGGCAAGCGAAGCGCCACTGCGTTTGGTGCGGCTGAGGATGTCGGCTTTGTCGGCAACGACTTGCTCGTAGGTGGCGGTCTGTTCGAGCGCGTCGAGCGGGCCGGCGGCCGCGGCGACTTCGCCGGGAGCCAGGACGATTTTGCGGCCGACGTTGAAGGCCTTGAGATTCTCATCGCCGGCGGCGCCGACGGTGGTGCGGATGGCCCAGTCCATGTTTTCCAGCGCCAGCGGCAGCAGGCCGCGCTGGAAGGCGATGCCGAGCATGATGACGTTGGCGTAGATCTGCGTGCCGAACAACCGTTCGCTGACTTCGCTGGCGTTGAAGCTGAAGTAGGCGCCGCTCTTCGTGCTGCGCCGGATGATTTCCTCCAGTTGCGCCGGGTCGAAATCCTCGCGACCAAGCAACGTCAGGATGGTCGGTTGTTTGTGCGTGTTGATGATGGCGGTGGTGTAGTCGGGACTGCCCACGCGCTGCGGCACTTGCGGATCGAGTGAACGCACCGCTTCCAGAATGTCCACGCCAATGATCACGTCGGCCTTGCCGTAGGGGATGACGTTGGAACTGTGATTGGAGCCGCGCGGTTTGAAGGTGATTTGCGAATTAACGCCGCCGTTGCGGATGGCGAGGCCTTTCTTGTCGCAGAAGAGCACGTCGTAGCCCTGTTTGCAGGCGGCGCGGACCAGCGAGGCGGTGGCGAGGCCGATGCCCATGCCGCCGACGCCGGCAAGGTAAATGCGATACGGCCGGCTTAGCGGCGGCACGCCGGGCGCGGGGAGGTCGCGAAGGTCCAGGCGATCCAGACGGGCGGCGGGCTTTTGATGGCGCAGAACGGTGACCTGCTCGAACGAGGGGCACGCTTTGATGTTGGTGCATGCGCCGTCGGAAACGCACCAGGAAAAATCGGTTTGTATTTTGGGGCCGCACGCCGTGTCGGCGATCGTCAGGCCGGGGCAGCCGGTGGCCTGCGTGCATTCGAGACAGAATTCGCAGACTTCGGACGTGACGTTGATGAAACTCTTGCTCGGCAGGAAGCCCTTTTGACGGATCGTCGCGCGTTCCTCGCGCGCCTCGCGCCGGTGATAGGTGATGCCGCATTCCTTGTCGGCGATCAGGACTTTGACGCCGGGCTTGAGGATGGTTTCTTCAAGCAGGCTTTTCCACTCCGTGCGGTAGGCCGGGTTGGCGCGGGTGACTTCCGCGTGGCTCTCCTTGCCGGAGAGCACCCCCTCGACGATGCGATCAATGCTCTGGCGGAATGTTTCCTCGCCCATCAACCCGCGCGACTGCCCGGGCGTGGTCTGGTGGCCGGTCATGCCGGTGGTCCCGTTGTCGAGAATGATGTAGGTGATGTCCTGGCCGTTCTTGAGCGAATTGGAAATGGCGGTGACGCCGCTGTGGAAAAACGTGCTGTCACCCATGAAAACGACCTGCTTGTTCGTGATGAACGGGTCAATGCCCGCGCCGGTCGCACCGCCGAGGCCCATGCCGCTGTAATTGTGCATCAGGTCTTGCGTTGGCTCGAACATCAGCATCGTGTAGCAACCGGTGTCGCCATGAAACACCAGGTCCACCGGGTCGCAGCCGTGCTTGCGCCGCATATAGTCGGCGTCGCGAAATTGTTTCTTCACCTCGATCAGCGCGCTGGCGGAGTCGCGGTGGGGACAGCCGGGGCAGAACGTCGGCGTGCGCGGGCAGATTTTGCCGTCAAACGCCGCCGTGCGGCGCAGGAGGGCCAGCTCGGCCTCGACCTTCGGGCGATCCACCCGAACGGCCGGGTCGTTTATCTCGAGCAGCAGCGGGCCGATTTTTTCGACGACGATGGAAGGGTTGATGCCGCGGATGGCCGGCATGCCGTCGCCGTGCGGAAATTTCTTTCCCCACAACGCCGGCGCGACAAATGAAGCGTCTTGCTGGGCGTATCCGGTCAGGAGCGCGGCGAGCTGCTCCTCGAGGAAACCGCGCCGCTCCTCAATGACAATGATGTTTTTCACCTGCGCGGCGAATTCGACGACCAATTCGGCGTCGAGCGGATAGGTGAGGCCGAGCTTGAGCACCGGCATCTGGTCGGCAACGCCGAGGTCTTCCAGCGCGTGCTGGAGGTAGGTGTAGGACTGGCCGGCGCTGACAAATCCGATCTCATAACGGCCGCGCGGATGCGGGGCGGGCGAGAGGATGCGGTTCACGCCGTGGCGGCGGGCGCTTTGCCAGAGGCGCTGAAACCGCGAGCCGAGGTCTTGTTCCTTGCGCCAGGTGTGCGGAGGCAACAGCACCATGTCCTGCACGCGCAGTTTGGAGGTGTCGAGTTGCGTGCGGTGGCCGGTGTTGACTTCGGGGAAGATGTTCGGCCGCGCCTCCACCGAGCCGCCGCCGTCCATCTGGTTGGTGGTGACGATGTAGCCGATATAAAGCTCCGCCTCGCGCGAGAGCTTGAAGGCGAGGTCAATCCAGTCCTTTTGTTCCTGCACGGTGGCCGGCTCCAGCACCGGCGTCATCAGGTGCTTGCAGATGAACCGCGAGTCCGTTGGCACCTGGGTGGACTCGCTCCAGGGATCGTCGCCAATGACGATCACCGCGCCACCCTCGGGATGCGCGCCGGCCATGTTGCCGAGCGCGAGAGCGTCGCTGCCGACGTGGGCGCCGACGCTTTTGAAGGCGGCGATGGCGCGCAACCCCGCCATCTGCGAGCCGTTGACCATTGCGACGGCGTGGGCCTCGTTGTTGGCAATGGTGGCGCGCACGCCGTGTTCGGCAAGCAGTTCGCCGATGGACTCGGCGGCGTCGAAAAAATTGGCGACGGGCGAGCCGGGGTATCCGGTCAACAGGTGGGTGCCGCCCTCCACTTCGAGACAGCCCTTCACCAGAAGTTCGTTGCCGGTAAATACTTCGACGCCATTTTCCCTCAAAAAGCGAGGATCAGCTTTCATGCGCGAGCGTATAGTATCAGCAACCGGCCGGGTTCGCCAGCTTTTGTTGGGCGCGGTCTGTCGCGGCCGCGAAAATCCCGGTTGACAGCATGCGGTCACGGCGTGGGGTAGCGACGAGATGACAACGAACCGAAACGTCCGCGGCTATGGCAGGGCCGGCTTCTACCCGAAGCGCGCCCTCAGCGACGGCGCGCAACAGCTCACGCCCGCCGTCTTCGGCGAGATGATGGCGATGCTCCGCCCCTTCGCGGAATTGATGGGCCGAACAATGGGGTAGGGCAGGCGCAGCCGAACGGTCGTTGAACAAAACCAGGGCGGTGTGTCGCCGCGATTCCGGGCTTGCCGCGAGGGCGGCGGCGCGATAGAAACGCGCAACGGAGTCACACCTATGAAACCTCATCGTGGAACTCTCATCCTGGCGCTAGGCATTCTCAGCTTGTTTTGCGCACCGCTGGGCCCCGCCGCATGGATCATGGGTAGTGCTGACCTCAAACGAATGGATGCGGGGGTAATGGATTCGAGCGGTCGCCAGGACACTAATACCGGTCGCATCTTCGGTATCATCGTCACTGTTCTGATGATCATCGGCCTTGTGTTGATCCTCGTCGTGAGGATGTCCGCCGCGCATCATTGATGCGACGGTGTCGCGGGGTCGCTTAAACCAAGTGGGGCGATAGGCAGCAAGAGAGCGGCGCGATAAGGCTGCTCCTTCGCTTGTGACGCATCAGCCCGGCGGTCACGCCCTACCGGCGTCAATCGAATCAGTCTGGCCGTCCATCATCGTCATGTTGTTTTCAAAGAACCCTCCGGGTTGCCATCCGTTTTCGCGGATGCCAGTCCTTCAGCATTTGGCTTCGTTTCGCAAATTTGCGTTGTGTCCGCGGGACGGCTACCACCCGAAACATCCATTTTTCCATTGGAAACCGCCGTTTCCGCATCCGCGCTGCCGCCATCATTTGGCTTCGTTATCGCAACCGCGTCATTCCCTGACGCGGCGGCTTCGTCCAGCTCCTCCGCCCGTAGCCGCCGACGTAAGTCGGTGGCTGCCCCGCCGCGTTCTCGCCGCTCGCTCCGGTTCCCGACCCCAGCCCTCCCGCCCAATCCCGGCCCCTTCGAACGACCGGATGGCTTCCTGACTATGGGAGCGTCCTCAGCGTCCATCTCGCGAACGCCCGAAGCCGCGTCAACATCCGCCATGCGATCTTCATCCGCCCACCGGCCCGACACTCCGGCGGCCAGGGCGCTGAGACCCCTCCCACAGTCATCCGGCCCGCGTTCTTCCAACGCATCCCACTTCATCGTCGCGGCCTCATCCTCTGCCATCGGCTGCGGCATTTTCCCCGCCACCCGCATCCGCTGCCACCGCTCCAGTTGCCGCAGCAGCCGGAACAATTGCCGGTCCAGCGCGCTCTCATACCGCAGAATCCGCTCCACCGATTCCCCCGACGGCAGCGCCGACGCCTGGCGGCGCTCCTCCTCTTCCCTCGCCTCCCGCGTCTCCATCGCCGCCCGCAGATGCCCGTAAACCTCCAGCCGCTCCGCGATAAACCCCGCCGCCACCTCCCCATACGTCGCCTTCAACGCCGCCGCTTTCAGCCTGTCCGGATTGTCCTGGCGCCACTTCTCCAGCGTCATCAACTCCACGGCCACCCCGTCCGAGTCCGCGCCGAAGACCCGGATCAATTCCTTGCGCATCTCATCGGCCAATTTTCCCCTCATCTCAATATCGTCGCCGGCGATCTGCAATATCTCCGTCATGTAATCCAGGCCGGCGGTGCTCATCTTCAGCTTCGACTCGCCCAAAACGCCCTGCGTTTCCTCGAATCGCGTCCGCTGCCCGGCGCGGTGGCGCAGCCGTGCCCAGACGCCTTCGCCCACGCTTTGGGCGA